>DGQA01000046.1 GCA_002390705.1 Actinobacteria bacterium UBA4426
CCGAGAATCAGCGGGTTGATATCTGCCTCGATGATGCTCGGGTGGTCGATCGCGAGTCGCGAAAGCACCAACACCGTGTACACGATGGCGTCGAATGTCTCCTCGGTGGTGAGTTTGGCGATTCCTGGTGCTTTGCGCACTAATCGCACCGCCTGATCGTGGGTGACCGGAGCTAATGAAGATGCGGTCAACGACAAGGCTTCGGCGTAGCGCCCGCCGATACCCACAGCCACAATTGGTCCATATTGTGGATCGCGAGTCATACCGCAGATGACTTCTGGGCCCGCGGCGATCTCTTGTGCCACCAGTACCGATCCCCCGAAGGCTTGTGTGGCAACGGCCACTTCTTCGGCCGAATCCAGACCCAAAGCCACCCCGCCCACACTTGCCTTATGGGCCGGGCCGTTCATCTTTACCACGACCGGGAAGCCCAGTTCTTGTGCCGCTTTGACCGCCGCTTCGGGTCCTTCTGCGATTCGACGGTCGGCCATCGGAATCCCATAGCGTTCCATGATCTCGGCGGAAATATGCTCACTGAGGGCGCCGGGACTCAGTAGGTCAGATAGATCCACTTCTTCGTGCGGATCAAGGTCTTTACTGGTGAACGGATGCCACATCGATACTGCTGCCAAAGCCTCGACCGAGGCTCGCGTACCGCGCAGCAAAGCAACACCATTGGAAGCGGCGAAGTTCGCGATTCGGCGGGGCGGGTCAGTGACGTGCACTGTGGAAACTGCCGGAAAGATCCGGCGATCCTTCGTGGCCTGCGCCAAGCCACGGACGATGGCCAGGCACCACTCGTTGTCCACATCTCCTCGGTACTGAGTGATGTCCACTTGGGCGAGCAAAATATCAAACTCGCTCGAGTGGGCCATAAGCTCTAACGATTCGGGGAAGACCACCTCAGTGTCATCGACCATCCACGCATCTAGTGGATTTTGGGGGTTCACGAAATTCGGAAACCGCTCTTGTAATGACGCCACGAGTTCATACGGCATCGGTGGGAATTCCAACCCGGTGGGCTCCGCGGCATCAGCCAACATTCCGCATTCACCACCAGACTCGGAGATTGCGCCTAAGCGAATACCCGACGGCCACTTGGGCTGGCCGAGAATCTCCAACGCCTCCATAAATGTTGAAGTGTCGGTCACTTCGATGCCACCGTGGTGGTGGACGAAGTTCGTGAATGCAATACTCGAACCGACCATTGCGCCGGTATGAGCCAGGGCAGTCTGTGCGGCAATTCGCGAGCGTCCTACTTTCATGCACACCACTGGTTTTCCTGCTTCCGCGCAAGACCGCAGGGCATCGGCGAAAGCTTCTGGCCGCCGGACGGTTTCAACGAACAGACCGATCGCCTTAGTCTCGTCATCATCAACGAGCCCCATGAGCAGGTCAGCAGTATCGCGGTTTCCCTCAGATCCGGTTGAGAACACGGCGCGAAATCCGATTCGTGGCCCGCAATTCAACATCGCGTCAGCAATAGATCCGGATTGGGCAATCACGGAGACGTGGCCGCGACGAAAAGATTTGGGGACACTGGACACATACAGTGAGCCGCCATTCGGCACTGCCATTCCCATACAGTTGGGACCCAAGATGGCGGCGTCGTAGGAGTCGGCAAGTTCGATAACTTGGGCTACGACTTCGGCGGATCGGGGGCCGGCTTCTGTGCCGAGCCCAGGAATGACGAAAGCTCGGATACCAAACTCGAGTGCTTCACGTACCAACTCCAGGACCACCTCGTGCCCAACGAGCATGAACGCGCATTCGGGTTTCTCCGGTAGTTCCGCCACGCCGGTGTAGACGTCCTCGCCAAGAATTGAATCCCCAGAAGGATGAACCAAGAACGCCTTATTTCGACCGGCAATTGCCTCAGCAACTACCGTTGACCGCCGTGCATTGGCACCAATGACAACTACCGAATCTGGATCGATCAATCCCTTGACGTTGCGATGCGCGACCCGTTCCGGCGCTGGCAACAAAAACTCGTCTGTGCTCATGGTGTTCCTTCGGTGCTGGTGATCACGGAAAACTGAATGCACGGGACGTAGCAGTGATCCAGTTGTGAAGGCACCGGCGACGGGAGAGGTATGAGCGACGCTGTCAAGCATGAGCCGGTTGTTGGATCATATGCCGGATTCGACCTATGCACAAGAGTTACCACCGCTAGGCTGCAGCGCATGTATTCCATCTACGCCGCCGGCATAAACCCAGAAGATCCGCTTTCTGTCCTAGAGATCGGAGACGTCGAACCGAAACCGACACCTCAGGAGTGGGTCGACGTCGAGGTCAAGGCGATGAGCCTGAACCATCACGACGTGTGGGCCCTTCGCGGACAGGCCCTGCGTGCGGAACAGGTCCCGATGATCTTGGGAACTGATGCCGCCGGCATCGCCCCCGATGGGACGCGCGTGGTTGTCCATGCGGTGATCGGTACACCGGTACGTGGTGACGAAACCTTGGATCCAAAGCGTTCACTACTCAGCGAGGTCTACCCGGGCACCTTCGCCGAGCGGGTTCGTGTTCCAGCCAGCAATCTGATCCCGTTGCCGGAAAGTATGGGCTTTGAGGAGGCATCCTGTTTGCCGACCGCCTACTTGACTGCGTACCGAATGCTGTCCACCAAGTCGGGAACCCAGCCGGGGGACACGGTTCTGATCCAGGGCGCAGGTGGTGGTGTCTCCACCGCCGCAATCGTGCTGGGTAAAGCCATGGGACTGCGGGTGTGGGTGACCTCGCGCGATACCGCCAAAGGCGAGTGGGCCACGACCATCGGTGCAGATGAAGCCTTTGAGTTGGGGGCGCGCCTCCCGGACAGGGTTGACGCCGTGATTGAAACGGTGGGCGAGGCTACGTGGGATCACTCCCTGAAGTCTCTACGCCCCGGTGGCACGATTGTGGTATCCGGTGCGACATCGGGTGCGATGCCGCCATCGCAATTGAACCGGGTTTTCTTTCTGCAACTGCGGGTCGTCGGATCAACCATGGGAACCAGCGAGGAGTTCAGTCGCCTCTTAGCGCTGCTCGCTGAATCCGGCGTCCGCCCGATCATCGATCGCACATTGCCAATGGACTCCGCGCGCGACGGTTTCTCGGCGATGATCGATGGATCCATGCGCGGCAAAATCGTGATGACCCGCTGAGGATGAACGTTAGAATCGACTCGCGTCGCGCGGCACGTCAAAATCGATAATTCAGGCCAGTCCACAACGGTGCCTACCGAGGTGGGCCCCGCCGTACAGACAAGCTAGTAGCGAACTCAGTTGTCGCTGCGGATCGAACGAACAAGGGAAACCTTCGCTATGGATAAGACCACTGATCAGGATTCTTTCGAGTACTTCCGTCAATTAATGAGAGACTTTTCCCGAGATCGCGACTGGGAGCAGTTTCATGACCCCAAGTCACTTTTATTGGCATTAGTGGGTGAGATTGGTGAACTAGCCGAACTTTTTCAATGGCTCCCGGCTGATCAAGCGAAAGGCTTGGCATCGAAACCGGAATTACATCAGCGGGTGGAAGAAGAAATAGGAGACATAGTCTTGTATCTCGTCCGGTTAGCCGATGTATTGGATGTTAATCTGGGTCAAGCCACCATGAGCAAGTTCGATTCCGTTGTGGAGCGCTTTCCCACTGATTCTGTCAAAGGCCAAGCACCTAGAAAGAGTTAGTTGCTCTGTGGCAGGGCTTCTTGGTGTCAGATTCAACGTTTTCCCGCGATAAACAAATTATTTTGCCACTGGAAAATCTGAATCATGCCACTCGGATACCCTTATGAGGTGCGTAAATGCTGTGGGAAACCAATTGGTGTATCCCGTCAGGCCTCTCGTCGCAATGTTGAGAAAAAATCCCCTCTGGCAGCAGCATTTTCTCAAGGAAAACAGATAATAAACGAACCGCCCCCATAGTGACATGGAGAACACGTGACCCAAACAATTCAAGTGGTGGCAATCGGCGGAACAACGCGTCCGAATTCATCAAGTGAAAAAGCGCTACGAATTGCCGCTCAAGCAGCTAAAGATGCCGGAGCTCAGGTGAGTTTCATCACCGGGACTGACCTGTTAATGCCCATTTACGACACCCAATGTACCGAGCGTGCAGTGGAGTCTGTTCACCTGATTGAGCAGATACGAAACGCAGATGGTGTGCTGATTTCCAGTCCTGGTTACCACGGTGGGATGAGTGGTTTGATCAAGAATGCAATCGACTACCTCGAGGATCTTTCCGGTGATCGGCGTCCCTATCTTGATGGACGTGCCGTCGGATGCGTAGCTGTCGCCCACGGGTGGCAGGCGTCCGTGACAACACTGCACCAGTTGCGGCACATCACCCATGCACTTCGGGGTTGGCCGACTCCCATGGGTGCAGCGATCAACATCGCGGAAACCCAATTCAATACAGATGGCACTCTTGAGGATCCGGCAGCCAACGCTGCACTCACGCGAATCGGCACCCAAATTGTGGATTTTGCGGAAGCCTTCACGGCTTATCGAAACTGATTCGTTGTCAATTCATCCCTTTTCTCTGATATTGACCTACAAAGATGTACTGAAAATGCACGTGCGCAGCGGATCCGTCTGGCCTCGAGCAACTAAGCCGACTTTGAAGATTTTCTTTTTAAATTGATGGCCATCTGCTGATGCGGGATTCCCGCATACGTTTCTACGGGACCCTCAAGGTGCCACCCCAGATACTCGAAGAATCGAACATTGGGCAATTGGATATGCGCGTGCATGACCAACCCACCATTAGCTGACGCTTGAGCAACCGCCTCTTGCACAAGTTCAAAACCAAGGCGAGAAGTGCGGTGCGCCTTGAGAACCGCAAGCCGATCCCCCTGCCATTGCTCGCACCCCACATCAAGGGGGTACAAGCGGACCGCCCCCACGGGCCGCCCATTTATGAGACCAATCAGGTGGATCGTGTTCGGTTCACTGTCGCGAATGTCCTCGTCCGTTTCCGTGAAGATTCCTTGCTCATCAACGAATACTTCGTGTCGAATGTCAAAATGCCCACGCCGGCGCTGGCGATCATCAACAATCACAATGCTGGTGATGTCTAACTGACGTCCACTAGCCTTAGTCAAGAATTATCCTTAAGAAAGGGATTATCGATCAATGATTTGCAAGGGAATCATTGAGTTTTTACGCGGCTCAAGTGAGGCAAGCCCAGAGCATGCTTGGCAGCGGGCACATCCCGCTTTTGCAGTAGTGGCATCCATCCCACGCATGCTCATGTACGCCTGCACTCTGCGATAGATGGGTTCAACGTACTCACGCGATGGGGAAGCCCAGTCTTCCATCAGCGACCCTGCGACCGGTTTGAGCGGCACCATAAACGGATAGACGCCTAGATCAATAGCTCGCTTCGCGCCGGCTATGGTGATTTCGGGGTCTTCACCCATTCCGAGGATGACATAGGTCGAGACCTGACCTTCACCGAAGACAGCAACTGCACGTTCCCACGCAGCAAAGTACGACTCAATTCCGCTAGCAGCCTTTGCTGGGGCAACCCGCGCTAGGACCTGCGGATCAAAAGTCTCGACATGTATTCCCACCGAATCGATCCCCATATCGCCAACTTCGTTGATCACATCGAGCTTTAATGGGGGCTCAAATTGAACTTCGACGGGCAGTCCACTGGCCTCTTTGACGGCCTGCCCACATTTTGCCACATAGCGAGCTCCGCGATCTACCCCGCGCGAACTCCCCGTTGTCAAAGTCGCATCAACAGCGCCATCAAGTTTCTTAGCAGCCACGGCAACTTCAGCGAGCATCTCCGGAGTCTTTTTGACGATTGTCCTCCCAGAGTCAAGTGATACGCCGATCCCACAAAAAGTGCATTGGTCATCATTACCCCAATATGCACATGTTTGGACAACAGTGCTCGCCAGTGAATCCAAGTGAAGGAGTGCGATTTTCTCGTACGAGATCCCATCTGCAGTGGTGAGATCGTAGAAACGCGGCCTACGCTCGGCGCGTGCCGACGCTACGCGAAGCAGCCCACGGTAAATTCCGTAACCGTCGTCCTCAGCTTTGAGTAGATATGGAGAATCCTGAGATGTCGAATTCCCTGTCGGAGCCGTCACCGGATAGCCTTCGATCCACAGCATTCCCGCGTCTGTCGGGCCTGCGCCACCTGTTCGACGCTCCATCTCTGCCTCGACCCGCAAACCACGGGCCTGCACGTCCATGATCAGGCTGCTGACGTCCCATGAACCGGGTTGGCCTGAGATAACTCGGCCATCTGCCTCGATGGATTCATAGACCCTCGCGTAATCCATAGTGTCAAGCACTGCTTCTCCCCTCGCCTGTAATGCACATGTCGCTCCGGTACGCCCCACATTATAGGAGAAGATTTGTGTCTGAAAGTGGAAACAGACAAATCGTTCCATAACTTGATAATTACCCCATATCAGCGCGCATCGCTTCCGCTTCGTCAAGCCATTCTTGGCGATTGTTCATTTCCAACACCAGCGAAGCCTCTAATTCGCTCCCCGGGTAGACCTGAATCCGGAAAATGGGAGACCCTGTGGCGGGGTCCACATCAACCGAGCGCACCAGTCTGGTCCCAGAGCTCAGATGGAGGTCGACCCATTGATGGGACATGGCGAATCCGAGTGTTTCGTTGTCCGGGGTTTGAATGGGCGCCCATTTTTCACCGGCTGCCCTCGCGCGGTCAGTGATCAGCCCTGCCTCGTCATCAACACCCTGTGCGAGTAATACCCGGTAACGTTGGGCGAGCGCCGCATCCACTATTAATTGATCATCTAGATTGGTTAAGACAATTCCCTGGCTACTCGCCACACCGTGGAGCCGGGCAAGCGCATTAACACGAATACCCGTCAAATCTTCGACCCCATGAACTTGCTGCTCAAGATAGCTTCCGAGTAGTCCGACAAGTCGGACCGAGCGCTCGTAAATATCGGCGTCAACAAGGGCCAATGGGTAAAGTTGTCGCTCGGCTTCAGTGAATCGGACAACCAAGTTCGCTAATTCTTCGTCAAGCCGAGGGGCCGCTGGGGGCACTTCATTCATTTTCATCGCCTCATTCTCCACTATCACACTACATTTACTATAGTGTGATGACTTTGTCGGATAAAACATGTCCAAAGGTTGCATTACGTGCACCAGAGCCGAAAGGAATGTACGTTGACACTCGCCACAGCGGCACCTTTGGTTGTCGTTGCGCTGGGAGGAAATGCCATCACACGTGAGGGGCAGAGTGGGACCTACTCCGAGATGCTGGCCAACTGTCAAGAAATGGCCGCGTCCGTGTGCGCACTGCGCGAAGCCGGTTGGCGAGTGGTGATCACACATGGAAATGGTCCGCAAGTGGGAAACCTGGCCATCCAGCAGCATGCCGGATCCCCTGAGGTGCCGGGCCAGCCGTTATTTGCGCTGGGAGCAATGACCCAAGGTTTAATTGGGCACCTGCTCCAAATGGCGCTGCTCAGTACCCACCATCAACAACTCGGACCGGTAGTTGGAGTTGTCACGCACGTGATCGTTGACAGGCAGGACGAGGCCTTCGATCGGCCGTCGAAACCAATCGGTCCTTTTTATTCACTTCACGAGGCCCAGGCGCGTTCAGATCTCACTGGGCATCCGATCGTTGAAGATTCTGGGCGCGGGTACCGCATTACCGTTCCATCACCACGCCCGCAAGCAATTGTCGAAGGGGACGCAATATCCAGACTCTCAAAGGACGGGTATCTCGTCGTCGCAGGCGGTGGTGGTGGTATCCCTCTCGTAGAACGAGATGGGACACTAGCGGGGATAGAGGCTGTCGTCGACAAGGATCGGAGTGCCACTTTACTCGCCACCTATCTTGAGGCTGACGCTCTCCTTCTCGTCACCGGTGTCGAATGCGTCCTCGCTGACTTCGGGAAACCTACCGAAAGAGAAATTCATTTGGCGGATGCAGCACAAATGCGGGAGTACGCCCGGCAGGGGCAATTTCCTACCGGCAGCATGGGCCCTAAGGTCGAGGCTGCTCTCGACTTCATCGACGCTAGTGATGGTTACGCCGTTATAACCGACGCCTCGTCGATGGCCTCAGCATTAGGAAAAGGTGAAACGCCTGGGACCCGGATCGTTCGAGAGATCCGCGGGTTACCAAGACAAGGAGCTCCTGCGTGACTCTCATATTTACAATCAACATGTACCCAGACACTTATCTTGACTCGGTGCTGCAGATGTCGGGAACGCGGGAGATGGAGCAGTGTGAAGGGGTCCAGTGGGCTTCGGCTGCGATGAGCACGGTGGCGAACGTCAAGACGCTTATTTCCCGGGGATTTCCCAGCGCCGAACTCACGGGGGCCGGCCCCGGTGACCTATTTATAGCAGTTGAATCCCTTGATCCCAGCAGTGGAGAAATTGCAATCGAAAGCGCCCGCCAGGTGATGTTTGCCGCCCGCAATGAAGCCAATCCGATGGTGGATGAGTCCCCTACTTCCCTGGATGAGGCGCTCACGCTTCAACCAAACTCAAATATCGCCATTATCTCGGTACCGGGAGAGTATGCATCTCTCGAAGCACATAAAGCCCTGACCCAGGGTCTCGATGTTCTTCTTTTCAGCGACGGGGTCACCCCTGAAGATGAGATTGCCCTCAAGGATCATGCTGCCGCTCGAAACCTTCTCGTAATGGGGCCTGGAGCCGGTACCGCTTCCCTTGCCGGGATCGGACTGGGTTTTGCAAACGTTGTGCGCCAAGGACCTGTAGGCGTGGTGGCCGCCGCCGGTACCGGGGCCCAGGAAGTGATGGCTCTGCTTCACCGTTGGGGGATCGGCGTGTCTCACGTGATCGGGCTTGGCGGTCGCGACCTCAATGACGAGATCGATGGTCGCATGGCCCGACTTGCCATTCATGCCTTGCGAAACGATCCGCAGACCGCGGTTATTCTTTTCGTGTCCAAACCTCCCAGCCAGCGAGTTGCCAAAGAGGTCATGGCTCTTGCTGACGGTTCACCAATGGTTGCAGCATTTATGGGTATAGGTATGACCACTGCGACTCCGCCAGGTGTGATACTCGCCAACACTCTCGAATCTGGCGTACTGCGCACTTTGGAGGTCCTGGGTGAGTCGCTCCCTGACACCTCGGCCATAGCGGGTCCGGATGTCCGCTCAACCTTGGCCAAGATGTCGGCAGATCGCACACTCATCCGGGGTCTCTACTCGGGTGGAACCCTGTGCTACGAGGCTCTTGTTATTCTCGCCGAAACCTTTACGTCACCGGTATATTCCAACATTCCTATCGATAAGAAACTCGGCATGCCCGCCCCTGTTAACAGCAGCACGCTGCTAGATCTGGGTGAGGAGGAGTACACGCGGGGGCGACCACATCCGATGATCGACCCGGTCGCACGCGTAGAGTTTCTGGAAGAAGCAGGTGCGGACCCTCAGGTTGCCGTTATTGTCATGGACCTAGTCCTGGGGCATGGAGCTCACCCTGATCCAGCGGCGGTGTTCGCTCCGATCTGTCAGCGGATCATGGAATCCGGAGGACCCCAAATCGTCGTATACGTATTGGGAACCGATGCAGACCCCCAGCATTACACGTCCCAAGTGGCTGCTCTTTCCAAAGCGGGATGCCTGGTTCCCGTGACCAACGCCCGCGCCGCGATCCTCGCAGCGCACTTAGCAGAGCGCAATATGTCTCATGAAACACTTGCGGAGTGACTTTCGCCGGACGCTTAGCTCTGCTCACCTACTCCACCAAACCGCGTGGTGGTGTTGTCCATTCCCTTGAATTGGCAGAGGCCCTGAATCGCCAGGGGGTAGATGTTCATCTGTTTGCCTTGGGTTCACCCGGAACTTCTTTTTTTCGACCGACCTCGGTCCCGTTTACCCTTTTTCCGGCAGTGGATCAGGCACAGAGCCTGGATGAAAAAGTTTTCGCATCAGTTGCCTCGATGGCCGAAGGTCTATCCGGACTCCGTGACACGTTTGATCTCATCCATGCACAGGACTGCATTTCGGGTCGGGCTGCTATGGCGGTGTCCAGATCCGGACCAATCATCCCGGTCATCCGCACTGTCCACCATGTAGATGACTTCACCACTCAGGCGCTTATCGACTGTCAGCGACAAGCGATCGTGGAGCCAGACCGGATTCTCGTTGTGAGTCATACTTGGCAGACAACCCTTCAGGACGAATACGGGGTTCCCGCTGACATTGTTCCTAATGGTGTGCGACCGGAAAGGTTTCCGCAGATCTCAAACGTGCAAAAGATGGCCTTACGAGAATCCGTAGGAGTCACAGACGGGAGCATGATTCTTGCGGTAGGCGGAGTCGAGCCACGCAAGGGGAGTCGCGAACTGTTTCAAGCATTGGGGATACTCAAAAGTCGCGGCCACCGAGTTCGCTTAGTCATACTCGGAGGCCACTCTTTCCAAGACTACGAGGACTACCGACAAGGCGCACTGGGTCTGTTGCCTGGGCTAGGTTTGGAACTCGGTCGCGATGTGATCACCGTGGGCACGGTTGACGAGCAAGCCCTTGGCCAGTGGTTCCGTGCTGCGGATGTCCTTGCTTATCCCTCCACAAAAGAAGGGTTTGGGCTAGTTGCTCTCGAAGGTCTCGCCGCGGACCTTCCGGTGGTGGCCAGTAGTATCCCAGTTTTTAAAGAGTTTCTTACCGATGGCGTAAGTGCGCTACTCCCGGAAACAGGAAATCCAGAAGCGATTTCTGGAGCAATCGAGTCCATCCTATTGAGCAACGATTTGAGGTCCCGGCTTATCGCCGGAGGCCAATCTGTCCTAGCTGGCTACACGTGGGAGGCCTCGGCGACCCAACACTGTGACATCTATCGTGAAGTACTGGAGAAATTTGGTAGGGAACCCCACTAGTGGTCGTGATCATGGTCGTGATCATGGTCGTGATCGTGGTCGTGCCCGGCTGGGCGCAGTGCAAGGTCTCGCGCTCTGCCTGCCAGATCATCTGTAGTGACCAATTCGTTGTGCACTGTTACCTGTTCCAAGGCCGTCACCCAGCACTGGTAGTAGGAGTATTCCTCGCTCGGTGTTTCCTGCTCCTCCCAAGCGGCGATCGCCGAAATTAATTCAGCGCGAAATTCTTCCCATGTGAAAGCACCAGATTCATGCAGAGACATGACGAGGCCGAATGCCCGGCTCTGCCACGGCTCCTCAAAAACCAGTTCCCCATTGGACCTAGGTGGGGCTGCCGGACCATCAATATCAAAATCTATCGTTGTAGTCATCACGCATTCACCTGAGCTACGCCCACCATGGCATCACGGGTCACGAGAGCAGCGAGTTCAACTTCGGAAAACTTTTCAGTACCTGAGGGCCGCTGAGGTAACACGAAGAATCGCACCTCACTGCTGCTGTCCCATACCGTTATCTCGGTGTCTTTGGGCAATTCAAGTCCCATTTCATTCAGCACTGTTCGCGGTTCTCGCACAACACGTGAACGATAGGCCGGGTCTTTGTACCAAGCGGGCGGAAGGCCTAGTAGTGGCCATGGGTAGCACGAACATAAAGTGCACACAACAACGTTGTGTACCGCGGAGCTGTTCTCCACAACAACGAGATGCTCACCTTGAGGGCCCTTGAAGCCTAATTCTGCAATCGCACCCGTGCCGTCGTCGAGGAGCCGCTGCTTAAATTCCGGATCCGTCCAAGCTTTGGCAACAACTTGGGCTCCATTAAGTGGCCCCACGTCCTTCTCGTAAGTCTTGATGAAAGTGTCCATCACCTGTGGGTCAACGAGACCACGTTCTACCAGAAGCTGCTCAAGGGCCTCAGTCCGAAGATTAATAGGGATCCGGTCACTCGACGATTGTGCGTCACTCATGATGCTGCCTCCAAATAGTCCTCGTACAGGTCAGTATTCAGTGTAAAATTTTCCGCATTTTCTTGGAATAGCTCACGCGAATCGAAACTCACCGTATATACCCACTGGGCATTTTCGGCGATGAAATGTGCGTGCGTATCGGGAAGAACCTGCGCCGGTTCAGCAATGGTAACTGTCCCCACATGTCCCTGGGTGTACTTCTGCAGCCGCGTGTGACCTGGAGCATTCATTGTTTTCGCGCGGACTCGCTGGCCCACAGTGAACTTGCGCGGAGCATCAATCTCTCGAATCGATCCCGCCGCCGTCGGGGCGTAATCAGGTTTAGTGGCTTCAGGTGCAGGTGGCTCGTCCACGTGATCCCCCGCGATATTGGCAGCTCTCGCCTCGACTGCTCCTGGTGCAATTATCGCACTATCAAGTAGTAGGTTTTCGGCGCCGTAAAGCCAACGACCATAGTAACCATCATCGATGTAGTGCTCTCGATCTAGTCGATTCATAGCATGCCTAAACGCGTCAAGATTTGACCCAGAAAGCCTCATTGATAAAAGGGCTAAGGCAAAAGCCCGCCCCTCCCACTTCTCAGGAAACACCGCCTCGTCGGGATCAATGATCGGGGCTCGTCCCCAACCAGAATCACCACCCATGTCGGCCACCCCGCTGGCCGGTTGAATTTCTGTCATCAAACCCTCCTCATCTTTGGGGACCTGACGGCCCCTTCCTCACAAATAAAGACCTGCCACCTCGTGGGCGCATAACAATCTCCAACACCCACGAGGTCAAGCATTTACAGGGTCCAAGTATTCATCTGGAATGCACCCTCACTCCACGCCGTCAAAGCCGTGTCGAGCACGTCAAGTGGGTTGAACGGGATAACCCCTGGAATGAGATCATCTTCGCCGAAACCGTACAGCGCACCCATCGCAAAACGACACGCGTAAATCTTCGCGCCTTCTTTCATGAGCGTCTTGAGTTGCTCATTGATGGCTAGGTGACCTGGGAATGCGGCCATTCCAACTCCAGGATAACCGCGCGTGCCTGAGGCTGCGAGAACTCCGGGGCCGTACAAGACGATACTAACCTCGAACCCTTTACGTACCAAACGCGTTGAGGTCAACAAGTTGACTAACAGAACCGAACCTTCGTACGGAACCGTGTGGATGAAAATATATGCCTTCTGTCCATCCTTGGCCTTAATGTCAGGGAATAGTTTTTCTTCTGCATTAAATAATGACTCTCCGTCTGCCGGTAGAGTTCTGTTTACGGTTTTTGGCATTACTCCTCCATTGTGTTGTGTTGAGTCCAACTAGATCGCCGGTCCCTCCGGCGACGTCTGTTTGGCCCAGTTTTTTCTGTGGCTTCCGGGCATCGCCACCATGATCCGCCTACGTAGGCCCCAAGGCATGACCCTGTAAATCGGAATGAATACACCGGTCCAGAAGAATTCACCACTCGTGCTTGGCGCTTCCATTCCGTGTCGGTGTGCAACGCGGGCTTGAGCATCCCGCAACAGGTAATATTGGGCATTCTCGCGAAGCCACACCGATGGTGATTTCATCAACGCCCCATCTGTGACGCGACACCCTTTTGGGCGGCTACCGCGATCGGCTCGTTAAGTGCACCTATGGGTGGTGAGTACACATTCTCCATTGTGGCTAGGTCATGCAATGTCAACCCAGCCTTGACGGCTACTCCCAGGAAGTCGGCTCTTTCTTTGATCCCCTCGCCTCCCACCATTTGGGCCCCGATTAGTCGTAATGTTCCTGGTTCAGCGATAAGTTTCACCCGGACTTTTTTCACACCTGGGTAGTATCGTGCGCGCGAGATGCCATCCGCCACAGCGACCACATGAGGCATGCCGAGCGCATTCGCTGTCACCTCACCGAGGGCCACTCCACCGATCATCCACTTGCCGGCCACCATTCCCCAAGGCACATACACCGGATTGTAGGTCCGATTCCCCCCAGCGGCGTTAGCTCCTGCCACCTTCCCTTGGGCGTACGCGTGACTCCCCGTAAGACCTTGAAGTGGTAGGCCACCGAGACCGTGAGGGATCTCGCAGATATCACCACTTGCCCAAACCCCGGCGGCTGAGGTCTGCATGCCGCCATCGACGATGAGCCCACCGGTGCTGCCAGTTTTCAATCCCGCGGCCACAGCAAGTTCACTATTGGGAACTTTATGAGTGGCCACTACTACAAGATCGCACTCAATGTCTCCGTTTGAGGTGCGAACCCCACGAACAGCCCCAGACTCATTTCCTAGGAACTCTTGTAGGGAGGTGTTCCAGTGCATCGTTACACCCAACTCCGCCCACGATTCCTGGGCGAGTTCAACAATGTCTGGATCTGCGAGCTCCCCGAGAGCCCACGGGTTCGGATCGATCACATGAGTTTCTATTCCTCGATGGGCCAGAGCGGTGATCATCTCAACGCCTAGCGGGCTCGCTTCGACAACAACCGCTTTCTTCACAGTGTCGAGGCGTTTATCCCACTCCATCGCCTCCCGAATATTCTTCACGTAATAGAGGCCATCAAGCTCCCCACCGGGCACTCCGGGATTCGCATAGGAGAAACCTGTCGAGATGACGAGGGAGTCGTAGCGCATTGGCTGGTCAGATTCGATCTGTACGGTCTTCGTACTAGTGTCTATTGCCGTGATCTTGGTCTGGTAGCGCACTTCAATGCCCGCATCGACGTATGACTGCTTATCCGCGAGAAACAACGCTTCGAAACTCGGGATTTCTTTTCCGTGGACAAACGGGATTCCGCAAGGACTGTAGGCGACGTCTTCATTTTCTGTGAAAACAGTGACTGACGCCAACGGGTCGACGGCTTTCGCCCCTCCAGCAGCACCCAGGCCAGCACCTCCGCCTCCGATGACGATAATATTTTGCCCCACGGTCGACTCCACCTCTCTAATCAAAACATCTATCACGTATACGATAGACCACTTTCCATACACTATGTTGAATAACCCAAAAAATATATATCGGTGGATTTTTGTAGACCAAGCGCACATTTACTGAAGAACGGGTAAGTTGGGAACTCGTATGATGACTAAAAAAGACCCCTCATTAGAAGTCAGGGTGGAGCCTGCCCTTGAACTCAATGAGATCGTAAGCATGATCGGTCCAAAAATCGCAGGGCTACGCAAAGCTCAAGGCTTATCCCTCCAGCAACTCGCTACCGCGAGTGACGTCTCCGCTGCAGCAATTCATAAAATTGAGCGCAGCGGGATGGTTCCCACGATTACAACACTTCTCAAGTTGGCCGGTGCACTTGGAGTGCCCGTCAACTACTTTGTCGCTGAGGATGATCCGCACCCTGAATCTGTGCACATCACCAAATCTGAAGCCCGGAAAGTTGTCTACACGCCACATGATGGACTCGCTCTTGGTGGGATTAGTGGGTCCTACCGCCAGTTTCAAGCGGCGGCAGCTGTCGCGAGTATGTCGGCAGGGGCAAACAGTGGAGTTAAGCAATTAAAGCATCCGGGGGAGGAACTGGTTTATGTGCTGAGCGGGCAGGTCCGCTTCACCGTGGGTAACGATGTGTACGCCCTCAAGATGGGGGATTCCTTGCACTTCAGTGGGGATGTTCCGCATCGTTGGGAAAACTTAGGAAAGAAGACAGCTCAATTGATCTGGTTCGCATTGAGAAGTGGTTAGTCGCCGTTTCCTAGCAACTGATCGCTCACTTTAAAGGTGGCAGGGCCGGGTCCCTGTTGACAACATTAATCTCGGGTGAGTTTTTCAATGTATTTGTCACGTAACACACCCGCTCAGCTGAGGCAATTAATGTGGTGGCTGTCTCTTCGGGTACTGGGATTCTCACGCTGATCTCAATTTTACTGAACCTTGGCCCATCGTAAGTTCCGATCACGTCCACTTCAATGCTTGAAAGTTCCAGATCTCTTTTACTTGCAGCGTGCGCCAATGACATAACGAAGCAGGATGCCACAGAGCTCAGGAAAAGGTCTGTCGGCTGGGGACCGGTGTTCGTCCCTCCCACCCGCTCAGGTTCATCGACCCGAGTTAAGAACTCGCCAGCTATCACGTCCACTTGATAGCCGCCTAGCCATCGTGCGGTCACCAATCGATCTGCAGCCATTGAATCCACCTCAACTATTTCATTCACACTCCACGGCTATAAACATCAGGTCAAGTATACAATTTCGATCAGTAATGGCCACGGTTTTAGGGTGATACACACTCGGAGCCGTAGACTTTTTTTCAATATTAATTGGCGCTTTGATTTGCCCAGTGACGTTGTTGATTCTGCTTATCTCATCATTTGGGCTTGTCCCTTTGGAGTGGAGCGTAGATCACTGAAGTGGGCCGCATCCAGTGCATTCGGCAGATACTTTAGGGCCATGAGTGCCCCATACGCGAGGTCCAGGCCTGATGAGTAACCGTGTTCCGTGAGGCGTGCGCGCGATGCTCGCGCTGCTACCTCTTGACCGAATGCGCATGACTGTAAAAAAGTGTGAAGTGTCTCGATTGACTGCCCGACCGCTGCCCATCTAAGGAACGCACGCGAAATCTCATGGGTTGCCGCGGTACTTACAATCCCTTCGCGCATCACTCGATCATGGACCCCGAGAATCGAGTCCACGGCCAGGATGCCTGCAGCAACATCGTCGCCGGCTGGGGTTAATCCCGCCCCGTGGCCAATGACCCGTGCGCATGCACCGACGAGATCTCCTACCTGCAAGAAACTGGCCAAGTCATCTTCCAACAAATCGTCTGATGTGCCGCTCAAATTGAGATTTGGGACGTGACACAACACCGTGCTGAGTAAACCAGTGGCTCTTCTCATATCCGGGAACACGGTCGGTACCCACAGCTGCTCAGAGATGGGCACGACTCGATCTACAACGCGCAATTCTCCTTGGCGCACCTCTACCGGATCGCCCACGGCACCAAGAGGCAACGTGTTCATTCGGGCATGGAGAGGGCCCGAAGGGACGCTAGCGATGGTGAGTGCGAAAACGTGTGCGCCCACCCGGATATACATCGCCTTACGAAAGCTAGCAATGACCCGGCCCGCAGAGCTTTTTTTGAGCCCTTCGCGGACTCCTTCCCCCGTGTCAAGGGAAAGGTTCACTCCACTCCTTCCCCCCGGGTAACAAGGTCAACAAGGGCTTGCTCAAACCCTTCAAGTGGCGCCGTCGCAACACCAGCCCCGATCTGCCCTGCCCCTGACGAATGATGAAGAATTCCTGTGGTGACCTTGGGGCTAATCCCAGTCTCAACCACTTTTCGTACATCCACTCCCAGTGGGGTGCCTCGAAAACCCGTGGTCGGCAATTTGAATCGGCTACTTTCCTGAACACATATCCGTCTCATATCTTCGGTGGCGCGGGCTGCATCGGACATCGACCCGCCGAGAAAAGCTGCTACCGCTGGAGACCCTGCTGCAGCAGCTCCCCCAAGCCCAATCAGCTCGAGTACCGCACTGTCGCCCATGTCAAGGGCGGCATCTTCCGAGCTGAAACCCGCGTAATACAACGCATCTGCCACCGGGGGAGCCGGACAAATGTACCAACGGGGCGAGTCCCCCACCTTCACCCCAAAAGTGGTCCCGTTGCGCGCCATCGTCGTGACCATTGTTGAACCAGATACTTGCTCCGCTGCGAGCATCAGTGACTTTGCCGCCGCCATAGCAATTGTGAGGAAGAAGAGGTGATTCTTGGACAGATAATCAGCGAAGGCCACCGAGCCTTCATCATTTCCCAATCGGACAATTGATGTGAGCAGATCGCGGACTAAAAGATTTGTCGTCGCCTGCGTGCGCATGTGGACGTCGTCGCCCATCTGCACTCCCTGTGATGCCAACGACATAATGTCAATCGGACCACTTTCCTTGAGGATCTGTGAGATTCTCGGCTGGGCAACCTCCCGCAAGAAGATCAGCCTTTCTATCGCCGCTGGTGACTCCCGGCCAAACCACGGAACGTCCCCTGGACCCTGGTTGACGGGCGCGAATCCCACTGTCCCGGACTCCGCATTTTCAGCCATCCACACCGGTGTTGTGGGTCCGATGGCTGAAGCCATCGGCACCACGGTCGCATGATCATTGGCAGCAGCAAGTGTGACGGAACCCTCCGTGAGCAACCGGTCAGCTGTATCAACGTCTTGTGCCCACCCTTCCGCAATTGTTGCAGCGCGCATCGATCGCCGTACCGGATCACATACAAATTCGTACTCAATGGGCGGACCAGCATGCAGCAGGGTGCGATCTGGGAGCGTAGGCAAGGCATCCCGCGCGGCCGCCACTCCAATGAGCATCGGCACCCCCTTATCAATCCTGCGAGTTGCCTCAACATTCGCCTTGTCGTATTCCAAAGATTTCATTGCGTAAGAATCAGTGAGTGCCCTAAGAAGAACCGGTGAATTTCCCGAAGGGACACGCCAGTCCACGTGAGTTACCGCAGCTCCTTGTTCGCGGACCGCCTCCGCGAACAAGGAAAGTCCCACGTTGATTATTGCCGCGTCCTGTGGCAACTTATGAGGAGTTGTTTCCATATTCTTGGCTCACTTCCTTATCCTTGGACGAGTTCTCGGGCACGGATCAGCAGATGGGATTCCGCCGATTCACTATTATTCTGCTCAGTGCCCAATCGTGTACGCAAATCAAGGGCCGCCGCCAGAAGACTTCCAGCCATCGCGGTGACGATGTCCGGGGCTGCACCCCCGATCGACTTTCGCGATTGGATCAAAGTCATCGGATCAAAGATCTCGTCGAACTCGTCAGTCTCAACTTGTTCCGGATCAAACCCACCCTCACTCAGTGCCCAGGTGATGTCCTCTGCGGAAATTCCTCGATCACCCTCGGCGGCGTGCGTAACAGCAACACGAACGACACGGTGGGCCGTGAGGTAATCCAGTCCACACGAACGCATCAGCAGATGGGCGGCATCGGTAGCCTCAGTACTCGAACCTTCGATTGCCGCTTTCATGCGAGCCTCATGCACTACGAGGTCACGCACTACTGAGGTAAGCAATCGCGTTACCTGACCAGCCAAGGCTAATGATCGAGGAAGCTCGCCATAGCCATAAATGTGAGTATCACTGCGCGCCGAAGGGGCCTTGGAAAGGGCAAGTTGTCCAGTCAGACGGCCGATCAAAATCCCAGTTGAGCCCCTGATCACTGAAAGCGCGTACGGATTACGTTTTTGGGGCATGAGCACACTGGGTCGCACCGACGAGTTCCCCAAAGACAAAAAGCCGAACTCCCTGCTGGCAAAGATTTCAAGGTCCTCGGCGAGTCGATCCTGACCCAACGTCAAAGTGGTGGCGGTAAAAAGTACATGCAAAAACGGATCCGTCTGCCACATGGCATCCCGGACATGCTCGATCGGTTTATTGAAGCCGAGGTTATGGGCCGCCCGCATCCGGTCCCGAATAATTACCGACCCATTCGCGCCACCGGATCCGGATACGCTCGAGTTGACATGCACGTGCTCAGAAAGTAACCGATTAGCGTCTCGAAGCACTGGATCAGCAAACGACAGCAAATAGTGACCGAATGTCGAAGCCTGCGCCGGTTGGAGATACGTATAGTCAGGCATTAATGAGTGGGAGTGCTCAATACTCCGCGCGCAGATCGCCTCAATCAATGCACACGAGTCCTGTGTCAGCCCAAGGACCTGTTGACGCACCACTAGGCGTAATGCCGTGCGAACTGCCTCCCGCCGCGTTCGACCAGCTCGTAGTGAACCAGCGACCGGTCCTACGAGGTTGATAAGAAACTGTTCTCTACACGTCACCATCTCACCGATTGACGGGTCGTAATTAACTTCTGAGCTGGTTAAGGATTCGAGGTGAAGGAGACCGCCGAGCAGGGTCTGTGCGTCCGCCCGCGAGAGCGCTCCTGCGTCTAACAAGTCCAACGCGTGTGCGATATCCGCGATATTGAGTGCATTGTGCAGGATGGAAGCATCTGCAATCTCCCACGCGTACCCGGATTCGGCGAGTTCCGGGGAGACGTCAAACATTTTCGGCCACCACGCTTCCACGGTTGCCCATCACCGCAAGTGATTCGATCGCCCCCGGCAATCCTCCCGTCAGCCACCACACCAGAGTGTCTTTGGACTCACGGGTTATTTGAGAAATTATCTCGTAAGACGGGACACCGTATGTCGGGTCGAGAAGAACCCCAGCTCCCCGGAATGCTTGTTCTCGTGCCAATCCACCATTCTCATCCAGCTCTTGACCATGGGAACCCACTGCGTCAATGATGGTGAAATTCGCCATTGATGGTGCCCCCCGTCCCAAAAGTTCCGAGATTTCCGTTGACAAGTCGCTGATGATGCCACCCATCTGATCTACATTTCGACTCACTGACACGCCCACAATCTTCCACAAGGCTCCCAAGAAATCACTGCCCGCAAGGATCCCTGCAATCGAGGCACCGGACCCAACGGGAAGCACCACGGTTACCTGATTGGGATCCGTACCCCTCGCGTTGCATTGCTCATGCAGTTCAATTGCCGCTCTGGCAAAGCCCAAGCCACCCACGGCAGTCGCGCCGCCTCGGGGGACTGGGTACGGCCCTCGGCCCTCGGCTGCTAACTCCACTGCCCTTTGTTCGACCTGTTCATTTATCAACGATCGGTCCAGCCCGGTAAAGTGAATTACCGCGCCGGTTGACTGTGCCATTAATAGAGGTACCGGCCACACATCCATCGGCTCTCCCGCCACCTCAATTTCACAATCAAGGCCAACTGCCGCTGCGGCATGCGCACAGGCTCCAATGAAATTAGACCCTGCCGCTCCACCGGTAACGACAACATTGGAGTCGCATTTGACGGCGTCCGCCATGAGGTACTCCAATGGCCTTACCTTGTTGCCGGCCAGTCCGAAGCCCGTGAGGTCATCACGCTTGAGAAGAATGGGGGCCGCCGCGTCGACCTGCCACGGCGCGGCCCGGTGCAGGGCTGTCGGAAATTGACCCAGGTGAGTTCGAGGAAATCGATCAGTCGGATTCACCGTCACCCATTTCGATCAGTGACAAACAGTGGTCGATAAGGGGACCGGTGGTTGGCCCGACACTCATCCACTCGAGCACGATTTCCGGTGACACGTGGGCTGCTGCGGCAATCAACGCTGCAATCGACTGAACATCTTCGGTTCCGTCTCTTTCAGAGAGAGCCACCTGCATCAATTCCTGCGCCTGATGTTTACCAATCCTTGAAGACAGAGCGTGCAGAACCGACTCCGTGTTCCCCGGACCTGCAGATTCTAGATTGCGCAGCATCTTCTCCGGATGGACGCGCAGCCCAGCAACAAGGTCCGCCGCCACGCTAGCTGCCTTGCCTGTGCACATCGCGACCTCAGGCAACATGGCCCACTCGGCTTTCCAGCTTCGGCCATCTCGTTCATGACTGGACACAACACCCTCAACTAGAACTCCTGCCGCGGCACGCGCTATCCGCGACAAGGTATCCAGGTGCTCACTCAATTCCGGGTTTTGCTTGTGCGGCATGGTGATGCTGCCCACTGCGTGGACATCTCTTGATTCGCTGAGTTCCCCAATTTCTGGTCGAGCCAACTCGTAGATTTCGTTGCCGACCCGAGCAAGTGATGAGGCCACTGTTGCCATGGTTGTCCCGAATTCTGCGATCCTGTCTCGGGTGGCCGTCCAAGACATACCAGGGTCACCCAGTCCGAGGAGTTCGCAAAATCTGCTCCGTAGGTGTAAGCCCTGATCGGGAAAGAAAGCGAGTCCGCCGGTCGACCCGGCGAGCTGCCCCACGCTCCACCGCGCCCGCGCCCCGTCGATCCGTTCAATGTGTCGATTCATCTCGTCCGCCCACGTTGACACTTTGAATCCGAATGTCACCGGTGTGCCCAGTTGGCCGTGGGTGCGCCCAGCGATCGTCGTGTCCCGGTGTTTTTTTGCCAATTCCACGCACGAATCACGCAGGTTCACAAGGTCCGCACGGATGAGATCACCGCTATCGCGCATGACCATGCCAAACCAGGTATCTGTCAGGTCTTGAACCGTAATACCAAAATACACGTACTCTGTGGAGGAGCTATCGAGAATCTGCTGCAGTCCACGGATCAGTCCCAGGGTCGAGTGTGAGGTTCGCCGGGTCTCCGAACTGATAAAATCCTCATCCAGTAATTCCACCCGTGCTTTGCTCGCGATACCCTCAAATGCAGCATCGGGGATAATTCCTAGTTCAGCTTGGGCTTGTGCTAACGCCACGAGAATATTGAGCCAAGCCTGCAGCCTGTGCTTATGCTCAAACATACGATCGTATTCAGGTGTACTCCATCCATGGGCATACATGGATGAGGCAGTCAAACGGTTGTCCACGTCGGGTCCCATGTACGTGCTAATTCATTGATCGCTTCACGGATGTCAACCAGAGATGCTCCCCATGGCACGACAACCCGGCCGTTCTCAATCTCGATTGACTCCTCAAGGAGGCAGCACTTTGTTATTGTTGCCGTTCCCGATGATCCTTCGCGTTCCCTTGGGCAGAAGGACACCATCGGCGGGTGGTCCCCATAGAACCACTCATGTATCTGTGCAGATCGTTCACATCCGACCATGGTCCAATCTTCGCGATCGGGACGTTGGTCTAGGTAGGAAGTGCGGGCGCCAATAATTTCTGTGTCAGAGCCTCGGCAGGGAAGTAGATAATGCCCACTCGCAATTGTCGATCCAAACGAATCCAACGTCAACGCATCTAGATGCGCGACTATCGGAGGTAGGTCTTCGGCCACTTCGAGGAGCCGGCGTACTTGATCAAACAGTTTCGCGGGAGTCGGGGGGATTACTTCAGTGACGTGGATGTTCAGTGGTTGTGGGTTGAGAATAAAACTGATGTGGGAGTACAGGCCTTCAACCACGACAGCCTTCGCTTCAGGGGCGTGATTCGCTGCGGCGCGCGCTAGATTGGACGGAATCGCCGTGTCAATGCTCGCATCGGTGACAAAGGTGCACTCAGTCGGATCTGCCAGGATCTCGACACTCGTCACGGGCGAAAAGAGGGGCACCGGGTCCGCCCTCTGGACCGTCGCCAGCCAAACCCCATTCGGCTCATGGACCACGAGGAATCGAGTTCTTCGGTATACTTCTCGACCCGTGAAGTGCGCGGTGAGGGACTCCCAGGTGAAGGAGTCTGTGGAGTGGGTCACGGAGACACCTCGGTAGGCGCTGGGAACCACATTGATCCGAGATCGAAGAAGGACTTGACCGGGGTCTGTCCAGGTATCTGTCATCTACGCACTCCCGAAGCCAAGGGAATACCAAGGGCGACCAACGCGGTGTCAGCACGTAGGCCTAACCGAAGAGTTTGCAATGGAAGTAGATCCTCAGGCGCAACGTTCCCCATATTCACTTCCGGCCCATGTGTATTTATGAACCAGGCTTGCTGATTTTTTCGGGGTGCCTCAAAAAGCACACGATCGAGACCTGCCGCCAGCAGTGCCGCGTCGATGACTTCAGTTTGTGGCATCCCGTGGGAGTCGTAGAGACCCACGGTGCCACTCTCCCGTCCCTCAGCCACAATGTATTCAGCCCCAGCTGCGAGGTCACCCATGATCTCCGCATGCCATTGAGTCGGGGTGAGCGGTCGTTCGGCACTTTTGTACCCGGTCTCAGCAAATACCCGAAATGACTGCGCCGACGTGCGAATGAGTTCCCACTTTGCTTCCATACTCATGTCTGCCACCCCTCGAGACACCTCAATCGCTGTAAATCCGGCCTGTTCTGCCCAATCGAGGCACTCGCTTGCTCGTCCTTGCGACCAAGCGATCTCCAGCAATGTGCCTCCGAGGCAGGCTGTGATCCCATGTTGGCGAAGGAGTCCAATTTTTGATGGCAGAAGCTTCTCTACATAAGCAGTACCCCAACCAAATTTCCACACATCAGCAAACTCCGCGTACGACTCCAGGTGACTTTCCATCGATCCGAGTGTTATGCCCTTATCCAGCACGTGGGTCAGACCTGTGGAACGCGGCTTCTCAGGCAGAACTGGAAGGCTCAGGAAATTGTCCGACATGTGTCCTATACTACGTGTACTTTCACTTTACGACATA
The DNA here is from genome assembly GCA_002390705.1 of Actinobacteria bacterium UBA4426. Classification (GTDB taxonomy): domain Bacteria; phylum Actinomycetota; class Actinomycetes; order S36-B12; family S36-B12; genus UBA4592. Next base: position 23,877 of record DGQA01000046.1, read on the forward strand.
TCTACTCGTAAATATATCGACTGCGTCTTGGCATTTTGCGGGTAACCACCTGCGTATTGTCACTACATTGGAGGATTCCATGGGCCCAGAGAGCACCGCCCGACAACAACTTGATGAGGTTGTGGCAGCTGTGGCATGCAATAGCGCCATTGCGGCCAAACGCGAAATAGGACTCGTCAGCGAGGCCTTAGGCTCCTCGGGCTTCGTCGAGGGGCCCGGCGATGACGGCGCGGCCATCTCGATTGGTAACACATTTGGGATCGTGTGCGGAGAAGCCCTGTGGCCACCATTTGTCTCGGCGGACCCCCGCGGGGCTGGAATAGCCGCAATTCTTGCCAATGTGAACGACGTTGCCGCGATGGGTGCCTTGCCCTTAGCAATTGTTGACACCATAGCTGCCGATGAAGATACCGCGCGTGAAATTCTCAGTGGCCTCGCCTACGCCTCATCCTTATACCGAGTTCCCATTGTTGGTGGGCACCTCACACTCACAGATGGGCCACCCAGCTTGTCAGCATTTGCACTCGGCCACACTGACAACCTTTTATCGACTACGAATGTTGTGGCAGGTCAAGATCTTGTGGTGGCCGCGTGCATTGAGGGATCGATGCATCCAGAATTCCCGTTTTTTGCGTCTTTTACAGAACGGGGTGACAGTCTCGGTGATGACGTGCGCCTTCTGGCGCAGGTCGCCAAGGACGGCATTGCTGTCGCCGCCAAAGACATCAGCATGGCCGGACTCATCGGCTCACTGGCCATGCTCCTGGAGTGGGGGTCCTTCGGTGCAGAACTCGACCTCGACGTGCTCCCTAAGCCCGATGGCGTCGCGTTGGCGGACTGGTGCACGTGTTTCCCATGCTTTGGATTCCTCCTGTGCTGTGAACCATCCAGAACTGATGAATGTGTTGAGATCTTCACTCGTACCGGCCTAGCAGCTTCCAATGTTGGGTCTATAAATGACTCGGGCAGCATCGAGATCCTCTCTGACGGAGAACGCCGAGAGGTTCTGAATTTGCGTGAAGAGACGGTTACCGGCTTAATTCGAACACCTAGCGGCACCGCAGCAATGCCCGTGAAAAACGTTTAATTTTCTCATTTTTTTCTCGTTAATATTATGAATTGGCTGAAGTTCGAGTCCGATATGTGTACTTTTGTGGACATCACAAGTCGTATAATGGATGTGCGGCTTACAATCATTGGAGATGAGAATGGCCCCCATTACGATGGTATTCATAATTACAGGACTTGCGGTATTTACGCAAGCAATGTTCTTTCTTGGCATAGGAGCAAGCGCTGAGGAAGGCAAGAAGAGTCCGATTGTCCCAGTTGGCTATATTTCTGTAATAGCAGGAATTATCAATTTGGTAGTTGGACTTTATATTACCGTGGTGCGACCGTTGGACGCTGATCCGTCGCTGCTGCTTGCTGGTCTCATCGGATTCTACGGTCTGTTCTTCCTCGCCTTGGGACTTGCGGAAATTCTCGACATGGACCTTCGGGTTATCGGCAATCTCGCCATCCCAACCGCAATCCTTCCGCTGTTTTGGATTAACTTCTTCTCGGACACCCAATGGACGTTGATCCTCATTTGGTGGGTCGTCACATTCCTCGCTATTACCTTGACTACGTACGGGAAGCTGCAAGCACGAGTCTTGGGGATCATTTTGATGATCACCGCGCTCTTTACATTCTTCCTCGTTCCAGTAGACGCCGTCATGGGTTGGGGTCTGATTTAAACACTAACGCCTCCGACTGTGCATTACCCTTTCTATTTGCACAGTCGGAGGCTTTTCGGCTCACTTAAGCTAATGTCTTTGCAGATCACCGTATGTATCTGCCGAAATCCTGTTACCTGTAATCTGTTGGTGTGACAGACACCGCGCAATCTCGAAAATCAAAAGAACAAGATCGTGAAGTACGAAAAGACGCACTTCTCCAGCGAATGGTTCGGCCTCAGTCACTCATCTTCACTATTTATGGCGCCTACAGTCGATCGATTGGTGGTTGGATGTCGGTCGGTGCACTACTCGAGTTATTGCGCGAAATTGGAGTCGAAGATGCGGCGGTGCGTAGCGCCCTTTCTCGGTTCAAACGCAGGGGAGTACTTCTCTCTGAAAATCGATATGGCCTTGCTGGTTACGCCTTAAGTCCGAGTGCCCGAAAAGCGTTCGATACCGGAGACGCTCGAGTATTGGAGCGACGTGAGTCGCCATCGAGTGACCGATGGGTTCTCGTTGCCTTCTCGATCCCAGAAAAATCTCGCGACCTTCGTTATCGACTCCGCTCACGACTCTCTCGGGTGGGCTTCGCCCAGGTAACAGGTGGGCTATGGATAGCTCCTGAAGGTTTGGAAGCCGATGCGCGGCTTGTGATTGAATCTTTGGGCGTAAGCCAACACGTGGATGTGTTTCGCAGTGAACATGTGGCATTTCGCAGCCTGCCAGATGCCGTTGGTGGATGGTGGGATCTGGACAGCATCGCTAGCGAGTACACAGACTTCGCTGCCTCGTTTGCGCCTTTGAAGCACGACTATCAGTCTGGGGTTGTGAGCAAGACGGCCCTGCAAGCATTCATTGATTATACCCGGGTTCTCACTTCATGGCGGCCGTTGCCCTATCGCGACCCAGGTTTACCCGCGGCTCACTTGCCACCCGAGTGGGCGGGGATCCAGGGCACGGAAGTGTTCTTTTATTTCTACGACAGCTTGAGTGCTTTGGCGCAAGAGCACGTAGTTGACGTCTGCACCGCCCGCAATAGCGGCTCTTAGAAACTTGACGTAGGTTCCCACTTTCCGTAAACCTCTCGCAGGACATCCGTGATTTCACCAACGGTCGCATAGGCTTTTACGGCAAGGACGACAGACGGAACGATGTTGATGCCGTCATGCGCTGCTTTGGATAGGCCCTCCAGGGTGTGCGTGACTTGGCTTTGGTCCCGTTTTTCCTTGACGTGTAAGAGTGACTCAATTTGCCGAGCTTCACTTTCGTGATCGATTGTAAAAACTTCAAATTCCGCCGTGTCTGAAACAAACGAATTGACACCAACCACTTTTCGTTTTCCCGTATCTATTGCGATGGCCGTTTCATACGCACTGTCTGAGAGTCGGGTTGCAAAGTAACCGGATTCAATACAGGCAAGTGCCCCTCCAAGTTCCGCGATCTTGTCCATCTCGGCCATCACCTCGGCTTCAAGCTGGTCGGTGAGGCGCTCGAGAAGTTCACTCCCTCCGAGCGGATCTAC
>DGQA01000025.1 GCA_002390705.1 Actinobacteria bacterium UBA4426
CTGGGGATAGGGCGCGACCAAACCAAAGTTTTTTTCTCTGAGCAAATTTACGCAGGCGGCAATCGACGTTGGCTCAAGGATCACATCTGCGTCCACAAAAACCAGCACGCTTCCGGTCGCCGCTTGCGAAAGCAGGTGGCACGCATGTGGCTTTCCCAGCCAACCATCCGGCGGATTGACAACATTGGTCACAACAGTGACCTGAGGATCATGTTCAGATATGTGTCCAACAATTGTGGCTGTGGAGTCAGATGATTGGTCATCAAGAATAATTATTTCCCAATCCGACAAACCAATTTGGTTCCGAACGCTTTCGATTGTAAGTGCGATGTGACCCTCTTCATTGCGAGCCGGGATCAGAACACTCACTTTTTCGCTGATCAGTTCACCGTTCCAACTCGGTGCCCGCAATTGGGTGAGATTAAATGCAGTGTGTGCGGTGACGGCAATGGAAAGTGCACTCGCCAGTGGGAGAACTACCACTGAGGTTGACTCCAGATTCGCCAGATCCAGGGGAAGATCACCAGACCCATTGCAATTCCGCCCCACAGTGCAACCCCAATTTGGCCGAAGAAGATTGCGGCTGCAATCACATTGGAAACGTAAATCCAGATAAGTAACGTGTTCGGGACTGTATCGTTGGCAGCTTTGCGGGGGAGCAGATTCAGCGCAAAGGCTAGAACAATGGCACCGAGTAGCCAGCCGAGAAAGTTTTGCATCGGGATGTCCGGAATTCCGGGAAGTACCCAACCGAGATCATTCCACCTCCAGTAACCCTCACCGACCATCATGGGATCTAGGAACAGGTCCCATGATGCGAGTAGCCAACCGCCAATAAATGCGGTTGTTAGCGGAGTGGCAGCCATTCGCTGGGTCGCCATCATTACCGGATACGCCATCATGGACCAAGCCATAGGAATCAGGATGGGCACACCCAGGAGGTTGGCGCCGAGTGTGTCGGCATAGGTGTAGTCACCGAATGGGAATGCGGTGCTGGTGCCAAGTACCTCGATGAGCCAACCAAAAGCCAAGGTGATGCTAAAAAACGACAGGGTCCAAGCGGGCCCGCGGAGCAAAAATGCGTGGCTCACACTGGCGAGGAAGAAAGTTGTCACCGTAATTACCGTGAGTGCCGTGCGGAAGTCTCCTGAAGCCAATATCCACAAAATTTGACCGACAATGGTCGCACCGGTAAATACCCAAGGAACAAAACGGACCCAATTGGAACGATTGCCGCCACTTACTGAGTGAGGCCCGTCGTATACCCGCACGCTCATAACACCTAAGCATACGAGAAATGTGTTGGTACACCCGAAGTGGTGCGGCTACAATTTACCCGATCGGGCATGGGGGCAGGGTCTCTCAGACCGGAATAAGCCACAGAATAGGCGGAGCGTGTGCGAGCAACCCACATCAACACTGGCAAAAGATACGTGCGGTCGGGGAAAATTACTATTGATGCCCCGGCAGCCATTATTTTTGCGTATCTGAGCGACCCGCGCAAACACGTTGACTTCGACGGTTCTGGCACTGTGAAAGGAAATGTTCGCGGCCCAGATGTGCTTGAACTTGATTCCAAGTTCGGTATGGACATGCACTGGATTGTCAATTATCGAATAAAAAATACTGTCAAAGAATTTGAACAGGATCGCCAGATCGCCTGGTGTCATCCCGGTCATCACCGTTGGCGCTACCAACTTATTGCAATCAATGACCACCAAACAGAAGTGGTTGAGACTTTTGACGGATCAACCTCGCGCTTCCCGCCCGCATTGAATTTGATGAATGCCTATAACAATAATGAAAAAGCGATTTTAAAGACGCTGGTGCGATTGAAAGCACTCGTTGAGAGTGAACAATTAGTCTGAGTGGGATCGTTTTATCTCCCGAGACATTGCAATATAAAACTTTTCTGGATTCTTTCGGCTTGGTAGTGGATCGGTGGGTGCGGTAAATCCGGCTCGCGCATAGGCAGTCCGCGCCCGATCATTTCCCAACCACACACCAAGTCCAAGAGTTTCCCAGCCAAGGCGTGAGCCAAAGTTGTCCAGGAATTCGATCATGGCACTTAACACTCCACGGCCACGTTGACTCGGTTCGATCCAGCACGCCTGCAACCAGCGGCTGGTGGGGAAGTGAGGGTCGGGGTCACCGGCATTCATGACCTTCTCCGGAAAGCCAATCGGGGCTCTCTGAAAGTGAGGCCAACCTAATTGCGGGAAGTCGCTCCCAATCACTTGGTTGCAGGTGGATAATTAACAGATTCTTGGTCGTGTCAGCCCAAGGCTAGCAATCCGGCTTTGCCAGTTCGTGCCGACATTTGATTCTTTCTAGGGTCACTACCGCTATTTAGACGCTGATTTCGGCGGCATGCCCACCGGTAATGCGCAAGAGCTCGTCGTAGGTTGTTGGGAAGACGTAATGCGGGTGACCAGCTGCTGCCCAGACTTGGTCATATTGGCTCAACGAGATGTCTACGATTGTGGGTAATTGTTCTGGGTGACCTACGGGCGCCACCCCACCAATTGCATAGCCGGTAGCTGCGCGGACGTCGTCCGCTGTTGCCTTGGTAACTTCATCGACTTCGAGTGCTGCAGCAACGTTATTAGTATTTACCCGGTGCTTGCCTGAAGCCATGACAAGAATGGGTTTGCCATCGGCAAGAAAAATAAGTGAACTGGCAACTTGACCAACTTCAATTCCTAATGCGTCAGCTGCTTCTTTGGCAGTTCTGGCACTGTCATCAAGGGCACGAATTTCGCCGCGAGCCCCAAGTAGTTTTAAGGCATTACGGACATGAATCACCGATTGCTGTTCAGCACCTGACATGTTTAAAGTGTAATGCTGCTGTTCAATTGCGCTGGTGCGAACAGGTGAGATGCCCAAGTATTAAAGGCAGTCATGGCGTGACTTCGCTTGGGTGCGAGGGAAGAAGCCAAAACTGCGGTCAGGCTGATTATCAGCACCCGGCACAGCTCATGTGTTTCTTTTTCAGTGAGGTGCACGGGCTTTTGATGCTGAATGATTCCAGTGGTTAATGCAGTGACAAAGTCGGTGAAGATTGGTCCAGTAACCGAATCCATGTTGGGAACAGAAACGAGGGCGTTCCAAGCAGCGATATCTGCTGGGTGCTTAGACCACTGTTCTTCAAGTCGTGTCAACACGGTAATGAGCCACGGATCGAGTTCGGCTCTGGTGATTGAGTCGGCCTTAATCAGTTGTGCAGTTTCTTGTAATGGGCGGCTGGAAACTTCAGCCACGGCAAGGAGGAGGGTTCCTCGGTCGGGAAAGAACTGGTAGACGGAACCGATCGGGACACCAGCTTTTTCGGCAACGGCACTGGTTGTCACCGCTTCGGTTCCACCGAGTACGAGTAGGTCAATTGCTGCAGAAATCATGTCTGCAACCCGACGGCGGGATCGTCGTTGGCGGGGAATCCGGCGCAGAGGGAGTTCGTGCAAGGAATCAAGGCTGCTTGCGACAGAGGAAGAATGCATTGCTTCATTGTGGGGGCAGTTCGGTCGCGTCCGTGCACGGCTAGGTCACAACCCCGCATCTGTTGTGTCGCATCCGCGTCTCGTAGAGGAGATACGTGAGTTTAGAGGGGTTTTGGGGGTGGGGTTGACGGATGTCAGTGACCGGGTCTATCTTTGGGCGTGTTCGAACAGGTGTTCGATTTTACCTGCTTGAACTGCCTCCCGGGCCCGGATTCGCGGCTAGGCGCGGTTGGGTCAGTAAGTACCACCACATGATCACAGTCACCGGGGTCGATTCGACCCCGGCCCCGGTGACTGGATTGTGTGCGGGTGGGTCGAGAAAAGTCGGTGTCCTTTCGACGCCAATGTTTTGTCGGTCAACCCGAAGGGATTTGCACATGGTCGGAAAATTCACGCGACGTCCAGCGTTAGATCTACTGCATTGCGCCCAAGAAAGTTTGCAAGAAGCTGTAGTTGCACACACGCCCCATGAGCGTTACTCGGCAGCGCACCTTGCGGCATTACGTGTGGCTGCGGCAGTTCTTGCCGCTCGTGCGCAAGTAGCTCCAGGGCCACGGCGGCAACGGATTCGCAGTGCGTGGGAGGTCTTAACCGAGGTTGCCCCCGAACTTGGAGAGTGGGCTACTTTCTTCGCTTCGGGTGCGAAAAAACGTGCATCGGCGCAAGCAGGTATCCCATGTGTTACCGCTCGTGAAGCCGACGACCTAGTCCGAGACTCACAGCGGTTCCTGTATGAAGTCGCCGCATCCCTTGATGTACTCACACAAGGACGATTGCTTTGTGAAACTTCGCCGTCAGATTCACGCCTTCAACTTTTACGCGTGGGCTGAGCTAGTTGTTATGAGGGTTTCACCAGATTCGTTTGTCCATTTACAAGTTGCATCGAGTTATTCACTGCAATACGGAGTGTCCAGGCCGGACGCACTCGTCGACCACGCCGCTGATCTCGGACAGAAAATTATTGGTCTCACTGACCGCAACGGACTCTATGGCGCAGTGCAGTGGGCCCGAGCCTGCCTGCGTAATGGAATTTCGCCGGTACTCGGGGTAGATCTTGCCGTGGACAAAACCGAAGCAAAAGTGATCTCCGGTAGTGGTGTTCGTAGAACTCCCGCATACGGTGGTCAGTGGGTTGATGAAACAAAGCCGCGAGTGATTCTGTTGGCAACAGGAGCCCAAGGTTGGACATCGCTGTGTCGATTGGTGTCCGCGGCCCATGAACAACGTGGTGACCCGGTCGTGTCCTGGAATGCATTGGCTCAGTACCACGCAGGGATAGTCGCGCTGCTCACCGCAGAGTCAGAAGTTGGGCAAGCACTGCTCACCGGAAAGTCGCACCAAGCTGATGCGTTACTTCGCCCGTGGCGCGCGATCTTTGATCGGTACCTAGGCATCGCGGTTACTTCGCATTTAGAAAAATCAAAATTAGGTTTAACAACTGCACAAGCTGCTCGACTGCTGTCGTGGTCACGTGAAGCCTCACTGCCAGTTGTTTTAACGAATGCCGTCCGTTATGCCAGCTCTGACCAGGCGAAAGTCGCCGACCTCCTTGATTCTGCGCGGCTCCTCGTTCCCCTTAATTCACGCCATATTGTGGGAAATAGTCCACAAGGGTTTTTAAAAGACGCCGAACAGATGCACCATGTTGCCCGTGAAATCTGCCAGCAGGCAGGTGAACGTGATGCACATAAATTAATGCGTGATACCCGACACTTAGCCCAATATTGTGCGTTAGATCCAGCCCACGATCTTGGCTTAGGTGATGTATTTGTTCCCGAACTTGATGTCCTTTTAAATCGCCCGGTTGCAGAGCCAGAGCGAGAAGCAAATCAGATTCTTTTGCGCCGCTGCGAAGATCAGTTACCACAGCGTTACTCCCACTCCCAGGACCGATCTGTGGCATTCCACCGACTTGAGGCGGAAATGCGGACCATTACCCAATTAGGTTTCTCTGGCTACTTTCTTACTGTCGCCCATGTCGTTGACATGGTGAAAGAAAAAGGGATTCGAGTTGCTGCGCGTGGCTCTGGTGCCGGAAGTTTGGTCAACTATTTATTAGGAATTTCAGGTGTTGATCCCATTGCGCAGAACTTGCTCATGGAAAGGTTTCTTTCACCTCTACGCCGCGGACTACCCGATATTGATATTGATGTTGAGTCCGAACGCCGACTCGATATTTATCAGTGGATTTTCGACAAGTTCGGGACTGAACGTATTGCGACCGTTTCCATGATGGAGACCTACCGTGCCCGTTCAGCAATTCGCGATGTTGGTTTGGCATTTGGCTTACCCGCTTCAGATATTGACGTTTTTGCTAAGGCATTTCCCCATATTCGCGCACGCAATGTTAAATCTGCGCTGGTTGATTTACCCGAGCTCCGACATTCTTCATTTGGCAAATTGGCCGCAACGGGTGAGATTGATAACTTTCTTCACTTAGTTGAAGCGCTCGATGGGCTGCCCAGACATATTGCAATGCATCCATGTGGGGTTGTGCTTTCCGACCTGACGCTGCTTGATCGAACCCCGGTGGAAAGCAGCGCATCGGGTTTCCCCATGTCCCATTTTGATAAAGACGATGTTGAACACATGGGGTTATTAAAACTTGATGTATTGGGTGTGCGTATGCAATCCGCAATGGCTCATGCGCTCAATGAAGCGGAGCGGGTCACCGGAAATCGTCCGGTGATCGACGGCACAACTCTTGACGATAAAGCAACATTTGAATTAATCCAATCAACCCGAACCCTGGGGTGCTTTCAAATTGAGTCACCGGGTCAACGTGAGTTAGTGGGTAAATTCGCTCCTGAAACCTTCAACGACTTAGTCATTGATATTTCGCTATTTCGCCCAGGTCCAGTGAAGTCAGACATGATCACGCCGTTTCTGCGGGCGCGGCAAGGGTGGAATTCACCAGTATTCCCACACCCAGATCTTGTACCGGCATTAACTGAAACCTACGGGGTTGTGGTTTTCCACGAGCAAGTGTTGCGCGTTTTTAGCGTTTTCACCGGGTGCTCACTCGCTGAAGCCGATGAGTCACGTCGATCCATGGGATCCCCACAAGGTCAAGACGAGATACGGGTGTGGTTTTACCCGGCAGCATTAGCGCGCGGTTACGACATCGACCACATTGATCAGGTCTGGGAGATCTTGAGAGCATTTGCATCATTTGGTTTCTGCAAAGCGCACGCTGCAGCTTTTGCCCTCCCCACGTATCAGTCGGCGTGGTTAAAAACGCATCACCCCGCGGCTTTTTATGCCGGGCTGCTCACCCACGATCCCGGCATGTATCCCAAGCGATTGATCCTTAACGATGCCCGCAATTTTGGGGTAACAATTTTGGGCCTTGATATCAATGCATCGAATAGCGTGTATCACCTCGAGCAGTTACCTGATTTGAGTTTTGGCATTCGGGTGCCTTTTACCGATCTCAAAGAAATTTCTGAAGCTGAAATCGAGCGAATTATTTCCGGTCAACCTTTTTCTTCGCTTTCCGACCTGTGGTTGCGTGCCCGCCCATCTCGACCGGTTACCGAGAACTTAGTTGTTGCAGGAGCATTTGATGCCCTCTACGGCTTCACTTCACGGCAAGTTCGCGGCCGCATTACTCGTCGTGACCTGCTACTTCAAATCGCAGATCTTGATCGCGCTCGTGGAAAAACCGAAAAGGGCGCCGCCATTTCTCAGCTCAGTTTTGACGTCACAGATAGTGGCACCAGCGTTATTGCTTCTGGGCTACCCGAAATGACAAGTGCACAGCGCGTTAAATCGGAGTTAGAAGTCCTTGGTCTTGATGTCAGCGGCCATGTCATGGATTTTTACGCAGATCTTGTACAAAGTCTGAACATTATTCAATCGCGTGATCTACTGAGTTGCAGATCCAAGGAAAATATCTTTGTGGCTGGGGTCAAAGTCGCAACCCAGATGCCGCCGATCCGTAGCGGCAAGCGAGTGGTGTTTCTTACCCTGGACGATTCAACCGGGCCGGTTGATGCAACTTTCTTTGAAGATGCCCAAGGCCCTTATTCCCAGGATCTATTTAATTCATGGATTTTGTTGGTACGAGGGGAAATTCGTAGAACCGGGCCGCGGGGTCTCTCTCTTCGGGCAACAGGTTGCTGGGAGTTGGGAGGTGTTCGGAAATTGTGGATTAACGGGGGAATAGCAGCAGTCAACAACCTTGTTTTGGAGCACGACTTACCAAATCCTGATGCACCACGAAAGCGAATCGCACCCATCCATGCCAGTGGGTTTAGACAATCCCCGTATGTTGATATCAAGGCCCCGGGAGAAAACATCCGTCGGAAACCACGCGGGGCCGGCACGAGCCAGTTGGGTAACTGAACTTGTACCGGTCCCGAGTAGGCGTTTTCTCCGGGCGTTATGCCTGGGCTAGCGCGTTGGTCTTTAGTTGGGCGAACTCCTGGTCCGTGATGGTCCCGGCATCAAGAAGTGCCTTAGCGGAAGCAATCTGGTCGGCTGGGGAAACGCTTCCTACTGCATTCTGGATATACGCTTTTTGGGCTTGTTCAGCTGCTTTTTCTGCTGCCGAACGTCGTTCTGCCATCGACTTTCCTCGGGCAATTAGGTAGATGAAAACCGTGATGGGAGTGAAAAAAATGAGGAAAATAATCCACACTGCTTTACTACCCCCACCCATGTCTTTGTCACTGAACAAGTCCATCAGGACCATGAAAAAGACCATGAAAAACACGATCATAAAAAAGATAATCAAAAACGACCAAAGAACTTGCCCATCCATGTTAACTCCATTCATTAGGTGAAATCCTCATGATAGTGCAACTACTTTCCATTTATGCTCCGCATTCAGAGCATCGTGGATTCACCTGCGATCACGGAGGCACAAGAGCCGTAGTGCAAGATGTGATATCGAAGCGTGGGGACCCCCAAATAGTTACAGCAAGTCAAATTAAGGAGCGCACATGAGTCGAAGCCAAGTGCGTCGTCAAACTGGAAAACTTGATTTTGGCACCAATGACTCCGGATGCAATATTTTGCATGTTGATATGGATGCCTTCTATGCAGCTGTTGAATTACGCGACTACCCTGAGCTCAAAGGAACACCGGTAGTTATCGCCGCTCAGGGGAATCGTGGGGTTGTTCTGACCGCCACCTACGAAGCCCGCGCTCTTGGCGTCCATTCGGCAATGCCAATCTCGCGCGCGCGACGAATCGCGCCCGAAGCAACATTTCTCACTCCACACCATGAAAAATATTCAGAGGTCAGCCGAAACGTGATGGCCCTCTTTGAATCGATTACCCCACTTGTGGAACCGTTGAGTCTTGATGAAGCGTTCCTCGATGTTTCTGGCGCGACCCGCAGGCTGTCCGATCCACTCACAATCGCTGAACTAATCCGAGCCAGGGTGGCAGACGAGCAAGGCATCACCTGTTCCGTTGGGGTGGCGAGCACTAAATTTGTGGCAAAGCTCGCATCAACACGAGCCAAACCCGACGGTCTGCTACTCATTCCGGCAGATCGAGTAATTGATTTCCTGCACCCACTTCCCATTGGTGCGTTGTGGGGCGTGGGGGAGAAAACAGAAGAAGTTCTTGTCCGGCTCGGTCTGCAGACAGTTGCCGATATTGCACATACTCCAGTCAATACCCTTACCCGGACTCTTGGTCAAAGTGGAACCCATCTTTATGAACTCTCCTGGGGCCGGGACCCCCGGTCGGTCGTACCCCATGAAACTGAAAAAAGTGTCAGTAATGAACGGACATTTCGCGAGGATATTGATGACCCCGGTGTGATCCGGGCTGAACTCACGGCGCTTTCAGATAAAGTGGCAGCCCGGCTGCGCAAGGCCGGCTACAAAGGTAAGACAGTGACCGTGAAGTTACGATTTGCGGACTTCACCACGATCACTCGCTCGAAAACCAGCCACCACACTGATTTATCCCATGAAATCTATGCCACAGCCTGGAAACTCTACGAGGCCCTCGGGTTACAACGGGTACGAATTCGACTCGTGGGAGTGAAAGTTGACGGACTGCTGGCAGCGGATGAAGTGCCGGATCAGTTGCTTTTGGGTGAGCCGGAACACGGCCGCCGGGATGCCGAACTTGCAATTGACACTTTGCGCGACAAATTTGGGCCTGGAGCGGTACGCCCGGGTCGGACCGTGACCGGCGCGACCGAAACGCACTAAGCGGGCAAAGGAGCAATTTTCGCCCCCGAACACCCTGTGCGAGACAAAAATGCGGGGAAATAGGGGCGAGGGGTTGCTTGCTGCAGTATTCGTCATATCCTTAGATCAGTACGGATGTATTCAGCGAAGAACTCGCACCCAGCGGAAAGGGAGCCGGCATGCCACTGTCAGAGCAAGAACAGAAATTGCTTGAACAAATGGAACAGGCTTTGTACGCGGACGACCCCAAATTCGCATCGAATTTACGTAGCCCCGGCACTGGAGCTACACGCAAGCGAGCAGCGTTGGGTGTTTTAGCGGTCCTGGCCGGCATGGGTCTGTTAGTTCTCGGAGTGGCCGTAGGCCCAGCAATTGGCGTAGCTGGCTTCACCGTCATGTTGATCGGTGCAGTGTTGACCTATTCAGCATTTACGGGCAGTGTCAATGTCTCGGCAGATGGAGCTGAGGCGGAAGCAGATCCAGATATTGAAGCCTTCCGTGCCAAAGCACCCAAGGCGCCCAAAAATTCGGGCCTTATGGACCGCATGGAAGATCGGTGGCGTAAGCGCACCGACGGCGAGCAGTAAGACCAACAGGCACTAGCTCATCGTGAGTGAAATAGTTCCTGCCCAATTGGGTCGTTTCTTTGAAGACTTTGAAGTTGAAACCACATACCAGCATCCGTTCGGGCGAACCATTTCCGAAGCAGACTCAACGTGGTTCACTCTGTTAACCTGCAATACCAATCAGAACCACTTCAATGCGCATTTAGCGCAAAGCAATCCCATCACTCAGGGACGCATAATTGTTAACTCTGGTTTAACGGTCGCCTTAGTTCTTGGATTATCAGTGATTGACATGAGTCAAAATGCGGTGGCGAACCTTGGTTGGACCGATATTAAACTCACCCACCCGGTCTACATTGGCGACACCATTTATGCGGAGAGTTTGTGTCTGGAAAAGCGGGAGAGTGGGTCCCGACCCGAAATGGGAATCATCCGCATGAAGACCAGGGGTCTGAATCAAGACGGAGACGAAATTGTGTCCTGGTTTAGATCAGTAATGGTGCCTAAGCGCAGTTCAGGAATTGGCCAGGATTATTTCCCGGCAGCAAAAAACGGTCCGCTCGGACCCGAATAATTCTTAGAGCGGTGGCAGCATGGGAATTGGCCCACCGCAAGAAGATGTTGGTGTGGTCCCAGCGAAAATCTCTTTCATCCATGACACCGCTGTTGGACCTGTGTTAGCTGCTGCGGCTATGTGTCCGACCCCACCAAGCCACAGTGTGCTGATCTTCGTGCCGGACTCACACCAGGTCTTTTGTAAGTAGGCATTTGGCTGAGGAAGGACAATTTTGTCGGCAGTGCCTTGAATAAGTAGCAAAGACATGTCGGTTGGAAGCGGCGGGGGAGTCTGCTCATTGAGAGCGGTAACCCAAGCTGGATTTTCTGATGGATTCGAGGAAAAGAATTGTTCATTAAAGGCGTTAGATCGGATTTCAGCTTCAAGGGCGGCCTCTTTAATGCATTCTCGGGCAAAATGATCGTAATTTTTTTGACCAGCGCGGGTCAATATTTCATTCGTGGGCAAATTGGGGTGCCTTTGTGCCAGCCGTTCCCAACACGTTAACACTGTTTCCAGGCGCTCATTAAGTGTAGTCTTTGCATGCCGTGAGTGGCCTCTGACATGGAGGGCCACTCAAATTAGGAACAGGGTTCAGATTGCTTGCAAACCGTGCGAAATCAATCGGGCTAACCGCTCTGATGGTTTTGATTTTTGCCTATTTGGTTCTTGTGTTAACTCCGTTCGGGCAGTCAATTGATGACCAAGCGTTGCTCGCCCGGGGTGATATTGGTTCCGCAACGAAAAAAGACGCCTCCAGAATTCTTAGTCTCATCGGCATCTCCTCGGTCGCGATTGCCCTGCTCGGTATCTGGCTGATCTCTCGCCTTGAAGGCTCCAGGCTTTCACCGCTGCGAGCCATATCTGCGTTCTTGGGGTGTGTGGTTTCCGCTGAAATTTTGAAGTTGGTGTTGCCCAGGCCAGAGTTGGATGCTCTCTATGAAGCAAGCCTTGTAAACAAGGACTTTAATACTTTTCCTAGCGGTCACACAACAATTGCGATGGGCCTCGCCTTGGTACTCGTTTCGATGTCACCTTCACGTCACCGACAAATAGCGGCTGCAGTTGGCCTTGGTTTCACACTTGTGATTGCAAGTTCGGTAGTCCTTGCCGGCTGGCACCGACCGAGTGACGCGATTGGTGGGATAGCCCTCTCAGCAGCTGTATTTAGCCTCTTAGTGTTTACCAACGAATCGTTTGCCGAACGTGCAGCACGTTTTAGTAATGCCGCAGTGTTCGCACTTGGACTGGTTGGCATTGGTGTTCTTGTCTGGGTGCTGCGGTTGCCTTCGCATGCCGATGGCTCACTCACCTGGCTCCTGGTCTTCTTAGCCTTAATTCTTGTTACGGCAAGCTACTTTGTTCTGGCTCTGATGCGGAAAGTTTCGGTGTAAAAGTGAAACTGGTCGTGCCTTCGGTGGAGCATGTCCCTTGATATCTTGCTGCCATTGAATCCGGGTGGACCTTTGATTCCTTTGGCGGATCCGATATTCCGACTAGTGCGCGGTGTCGAGTTTTACGATGACTTCATGGTGTACGAGGAGCACTAAATCTAGTTTTAAGCGGGTCTGGTTAACCTTCTTGTCGATAACATGAAGAGTGTCAATTGGGCAAGTTGGGGTAGTGAAGTGACCACGATCGCATTACTTCTAACTCGGGTGCGAATTTCTTACTCAAATGTCCAGTCCATAAAGCGGTATGCCCACCCTGGGAATGGCCGAGTACCGTGTAGCGCGACCCATCATCTGCGTGTGGATTCTGTTGAAATACTCGGACGCTGTTCACCGTGTCGCGAATTTCTTGATCTTTGAGTAGGTACGCCTGGACTCCGGGTGTGCCTAGCCCGGTGTAGTCCGTGGCTACAAGTGCCCAACCAAGTTGGATCATGTTTGGCAAAAATTGGGTGAGTTGTGAGGCTGGGTCCTTTTGACGAGAAGGTGCACACGCGTCGCCTTCCCCGACAGTTCCATGTGTCCACGCCACTATCGGTCGAGGTTCGCTCGTCGCAGGAGCGGTCGGGATGAAAGCCATCCCACTCGCGGCAGCTAGATCCCCATTGTCGAGTTCCGTGAGGTAAAGAATGCGCAATGATTCGGCGCCATCCACATCGACACCGAGGGACTCAACGCGAAGGAGGTCCCCGCGGCAGCGCCCTAAAGGGGTGAAGGGGGAGTGTAGAAGGGCTGTAAGTCGTTCTGGGTCATTCGGTGTCGAAGTTCGAACTTATGACGCTGACAGTTACAAAAAGCGCTAAGCCCGTGATCAGTGCCAGGAAACCAATCGCCCAAGATTTGAGTATCCCCACGTGCGAACAGCACCGGGTAGGACATGATGTGCCTGTGGAAAATGGTGGTGATGACCCAATCGAGGCTGGCGCCCTCTATTCGGTTGTCAGCGCAGCAACTTCCATTGCATCGGGGGCCCTTGGTGCGACCCGCTTTGCGACTGAAACAACGGTTTACCTGGCATCAGAGTCCACTAAAGCGATCGCTAATGCAGTACTGGACGCGGTCGTACCTATAGCCGTGAGCGCGGTTGTTTCGCGAATTGATATCAATGAAATCGTTAAAGACCATGTCGACGTCAATGAAATTGTCGCTCAAGCGGAGCTCGCTCCGATCCTTGATCGAGTGCCCATAACCGAGATTGCCGACTACGTGATCGAGGAAATCGATTTGCCAAGTTTGATCCGCGAAAGTACCGGCGGTGTCGCCGACGGATTGTTGAGCACACTTCGGTTCCAAGCAATTCACACAGACAATTTTGTCAGTGGAATTGTAGACCGGGTATTTTTTCGCAGAGAAAAGCGTGCTCCTGAGCGAGAGGTGTAAGTGATCAATGACGACGTTTAGCCAATTTCGTGACGCATTTGTTCCGGGATCGCAAGTTCATTTCAGTGCGCTGCCAGAACGGGCCCGGTCAATTCAAGGAGTGAGTGCTGGGTTTACCAGCAGAGCAATTGCCACGTTTATCGACATAGGCTTGGTTGCCGTCTTGGTCCTGGGGGCTTGGGGCGGATGGGAAGCCCTCCGGTACGTCTTGAGCGGGTTCTATGATCTGCCTTCGGTGACGGGCTTCCCACTGCTCCTCCTGGGCTATTTCGTCATGTGGATCTACTGGACGTGGAGTTGGTCAACGGGTGGTCGCTCCTTGGGAAATGTGTTGATGGGACTGCGCGTCCAAACTCAGAGCGGTAACAATCTTGGCTTGGGGCTGGCGGCCCTGAGATCGTTGCTGTCGGTGATTTTTGCCCTTGGCTTGGCCTGGGCGCTGATCAGCCGCAAGAACAAATCGGTACAAGATATTGTGTTAAGGACCGAAGTTGTATTTGACTGGGCACCGTTACTGCCCAAGGTCGACATGACGTTCGCAATGGAGATCAACGAGTAGCAGATTAACCTTGTCGACTTATCCGAGGTCGCGCATATACTTTCGCGACCGCTCACTTCGAAGATGGGAACTCTTTGACACGCGCTAAGCAATTGATCGGCATTGTTCTTGCCGTCCTGATGGTAGGGGTAGTCGTACCAACATCTTCATTTGCAGCTAAGGCAGTTGTAGATTCGTATGCCACATGGCAAAAAGCGGCGCGGGCATTGGAACCTGCAGACGTGTTGTACAGACCAACCTTTCGCGCCGGGCTAAAGCAAAATTCAAGAATTGACGTTTTGGCTTTTAAGCGCCCTACTGAAACGCGTCAGGGGGTCAAGTACTTATCGATGCTGATTACCGCGAATTATTCGAAACGGCTTCGATCATTTTCCATTATGGAAAAAAGAGCAAACGTCAAATGGGCTGCACGTCGAGTTGCCGATCCGGGTCAAAGACTTGTGGAACGTCGCACGATCCGACTTAAGGATTCTCAAACTAGAGTGCGGGCAACTATCTACGCTAATTGCGCTGTGGCGGAGCCTGAAGTGGCTGTCCGATCGGGCACTCGGTGCACAAAAGCTGATGTTAAGACCTATGGCGGATTGCTTGTCATGAAAGCTCCTGCCAAAACATCAATTATTGTCGAAAGTAAAGGGCTAAGCTACTCGCAATTAGTTCGCGTGGCTCGGGGGCTTAAACAAGTCAAGGTGGGTAATTAGTCCGCTGTGACCTCAAGCAGGTAAAGCTGGTGGGTAGCGCGTGTGCACGCGACAAAAATGTCAGATCCACGGACACCTTGACAACCGATTTCATCGGGGTTAACTACAAATACCACGTCAAACTCAAGGCCCTTTGTATTTTTTGCGCTCAATACCGCAATTCTTGAGTCGATGGCTGCTGGTCCAAAGCCGAGATCCGCTGATTGGGCTTGGAACTGCTCTTGCCAGTGCGACAGCAATGAATCTGGAATGATTGCACAGGCGCGGCCAGCTTTACCGGACATGGTCGTGGTGAGAAAATCTACGACTTCATTTTCGGACAAGCTCTGATGGATCGTTGGAGAACCGCTTCTGATTGATACCAATTCGGGTGGGTTTCCACCTGATTTGACAAGTTGCTCAATCGCAGATTGCACAGTTTCTTCTGTAATGCGATAGGTGACATTCAAAGTGAAGAGTGCCATTTTTTCACCCGCCCAGGACAAGGTCTCGTTCCAGTCTCGGGCTCCGGCTGGGTGAGATGACTGTTGGAGATCACCGACAATTGTCATGGACTTGCGCACTGCTCGTCGTTGAATTGCTCGCCAGGCCATCTCGCTCAGTTCCTGCGCTTCGTCGACCACGATGTGTCCGTAGACCCATTCGCGATCAAGGTGGGCCCGTTCAGCAACAGTAGATGTGTGGGCAGATCCGCCACCGCGATTGCTATATCTCATTTCTCCCGCGTCCAATTCCCGGTAACCAGAATGAGTTTCACGCGTCGCAGATAAAGGACGCACCCATTCCCCAAGGAGTTCCGCGCATTCGTCAAGAAGTGCCACGTCATCAACGGTCCATGGACTTTCCTTCTCGCGAAAGAGTAAAGCTTGTTCGTGGGAGGTAAGCAAGTCGCATGAAACTTGTTGGAGAAAATTTGGATTTGCAAACAATTTGGTAAGAACCTTCTGCGGTGTAGTTGGCATCCACATTAAATTTAACACTCGGCGCACATTCTGATCGTCAATAAAGTCAATTATCAAATCGCTACGTGCTTCGTGGTCGAGTTGCTCGTGTCCCTGATCGCTTGCCAGGTTATTCGCCAAATAGTCAAGAACTCGTTTGAGAAAAACCTCCCGATTCGAGTGGTAGGTGGAACGTGTGGAGAGCGACTTGACGCAATCACGTAGTTGACTTCTACTGATGCGGAGTTTGGTCCCGCCTTCGGTGGTGATGCTCACCGGTGTGTCAGGGATATTCGACCAATGTGAAACGGCGTTGGTCAGCACCTGGGCCATGCGGGCTCCGCCCTTGACGCCTGAAACTTCGAACGTGTCATCAATAGTGGCATTAACTCCGGGATAAAGTTGACCCGGAGTTAATAACACAATGTCTGTTTCTCCAAGGCTCGGGAGGACTTGGTCGATATATCTGAGAAAAGCGGCGCTGGGTCCTACGACCAAGATGGCATCTTTTGCCAACTTTTCCCGAAATGTATAAAGCAACCATGCGGCGCGATGTAAGGCAACAACGGTCTTACCGGTTCCTGGTCCACCTTGGACGACAGTAATTTGATTCAGTGGGCTGCGAATGATGAGGTCTTGATCGGTTGCAATCGTGGCCAAGATGTCGGCCATTCGACCATCTCTTGGGGTGGTAACCGAATCCTTTGCGGCCTGGTAACTACCCTCGCCCGGTTCTGTCAAAATCTCGTCGTCGACGTGCGTGACGATCTGTTTTCCATCAATGGGTTTAATGGAAATACGACGTCGCAAGGCCGTGTTCATGCGATTGGCGGTTGTGGCTTGATAGAAAGGGGCGGCATTTGGGGCTCGCCAATCGATGAGGGCCATATCCCCAGATTGAGTTCTCAGACCAATTCGACCAATTCTGTGGACGTCTTGATCATCACTGTCAATTCGGCCAAAATAGAGACGATTTTTAGCGGCCTCAACCGAACGTAGCTGTGAGCGTAGATTGTCGGCATGGGCCTCCCGCTCGAGGTCATCTTGGCCGGTCCCGGTTGACGGCGAATGGGCAAGATTGTTCATTCGGGTTGTCAAGTGGTCGCGATGTGAATCAAGAAGGGAATAGGCGGTGTCTGTGAACTCCTGTTCCTCATCCAAAACACCAGACATGGCTTCCTCTCATTGTGCGCCCCTTGTCCCGTGGCGCCAGAAATCGGTGTCCAACTATGTCATGTCGGAGAGCGAGAGGCAGTAGCGGTCCATGAATTCGGATGAGTCAGACTCTGCGCATGCTTAGCCAGGTCCGATTCTCCCCTTGGGAGACCCCGTTGCCGGAAGTTGAACTAGTGCTGGGAGCAGCGCTTGGTGGGAGTGAAGGGAGTTTTTCGGTCGCAGAAATGCGTCAACTTGGTCAGGATTGCGCGGCGCGGGCAACGCACCAATTGGTCGGCGAGACAGCTGGCGAGCTCACGTATTCGGATTTGGGTGCCCCTGCGTGGACTGGCGGGAACTCACAAGTGCATATTTCAATTTCGCGCACTGGGCAATATGCCATCGGCGCCTGTTCGCCCACGGTTATCGGTGTTGATATCGAGTTCATTGATAGAAATGTGGACCGGCTGCTGGACTCTTTTTCTGTGGACGAACAAAAGCTCGCCAAAGTTGTTCCAGCAATTGCAATCTTGTGTGCAAAGGAGGCCGCGGGGAAAGCCACCGGTGTGGGCTTGGCAGGATCGATAACTCGATGGGCCGTGAGTCCATTGGGAGCGGGCGCCGCGTTTCTCTTGGTGCAGGATCTACATACAGGTGGTCAGTGGCAAACGTGGACGGGAGTGATTGAGGTAGATGCGCGCAAACTGCAGTGCGCAATCGCTCAGCCACATGTTCCCGCGCACGAGTTATTACATGAAATTTATGAATCTGCGCAGATAGAACTGCGACCAATCGGTACCCAAGTGTGGACAGACGCGGTCGACACAGTGCGGAAACGCGCATTAAGTGCCGTGGTGATTACCGCATGGAACCCTGGGACCCATCGCCCCAGCATTACGGCCAATATCGAAGCGAATCAGCGACTGCTGGCCCGGCTTCGGGAGAATTGCCCAGATATCTGGGAGGCCGATGGCTTCTCACGAGATAGAGCACACCGAGAGCAGGGATACATTGCGTGGGGAATGCAACCGGATCTTGGTATGAAGATCGCGCGTGAATTCAATCAATTTGCTATTTTCTACTTCGCAGCCAATGGTGACCGGATGTTGATTAGTGCCTGACTACTGCGCGGAAATTGTTTGATTTCCTTTGATTTCTACGGTTCGGTCGTTGCTATACAAGGCGATCCAGGTGTGCCCTGGGTGAAAGGGAACTGGGTTTCCTGCAGCATTGGTGAAAGTGGTTCCTGATAGAGCGTCTGGCCGGGACCACGTTGCAGTAAATAGTTGGCCGTCCCTAAAAATCATTGCCTTACCTGAGCCAATAGTTTCGACTTGGGGAGTGTTGCCACCGCCTTTGTCGAAATACACAGATTGGACTTGTTCCACAAGTTGAATAACCGCCGTGTCTGCCCAGACTTTTCCTTGAACGGACGCCGTTTGTTCAACTTGTCCGACTTGATCGACTGCTTCAACACTGGCTCTCTCGCCATTAAGTTCAACAGCGTATTGATCCTGGCTTGGGTTGTAACGAAATTTGAGAGTTGAGGACGGCCAGGTAAGTTCGACCGATCGAGCGGGCACCCCACCACTGGGTGTTAGTTCGTCGAAGGTGAAGCCCATTTCTTTTGCAGTGGATATTTCGTCAAATTGCGCAAGAGCCGTGGGTGCATCAAAAAAGTAGTTATAAGGAGCCCTTCGGTCAAAATCACGCGAGTAATCGTCTGGATCTTTGTTCGCGGAAATATCAATAAAAGGTGCAGTGTCAAGTGCTGGCCAGAGTTTTTTTTGGGCACCGGAGAAAGCAAAAGCGGGGGATCCGTATTGGGCGAGTAGATCAATATCTGTAATCCGCGCGGATCTGACCGGGCCGATTCGGTTCGGGATTTGTGAACTAAAAATTGCGACCAGACGGGTCATGCCATATTCGATTTCCTCGACATAAACCAGATCAGCTTCACCCATGCCTGCCTGAGGTTGCGCATTGCGTGTGTTGTCAATCTTGACCGCTAAAACTTTTGGCATTTCTGAGAGCTGGGCCGGCGAGGCAAGTTCAATAAATGGCATTCCGGTCAGGGGGTGAAGTACCTGCTCGACTGTGGGCGAAGGTGAGGGTGTGGGTGTGGGCGACGGAGTCGAATCCGGTGCGATTGAGGGATATGGTCCGGCCGCATCTTGAGTCGCAAATTGCCAGGAACAACTCGCTAAAGCAAGGGTTGCTGCGCCGATCAGCAGGATTTTGCGGGGGAGCACGCGCCAGAGCCTAGTGGCCGGCTGCCCATTTTCCGGTCAACCTCCGCTCGAATGGGTAGGTGCTGTGGGCAGGGAAGGATATTTATTAAAAATGGGGTTTAGGGGTTGACTGTGGAGTAAAATGGAGTATTGTGGCTCTACCGGGAGTGGCCCGTGAGAAATATGAGGTGGAAGGGAAGGGTGTGTCAAATGTTTCTTGGTACCCAATCCCCGCGCCTCGATGAGAAGGGCCGCCTCGTACTCCCTGCGAAATACCGGGAAGGGTTAGCGGCTGGGCTGGTCTTCACCCGCGGGCAGGAGCGCTCAATCGTGGTGTGGCCGGCTGCCGAGTTTGCGCAATACGCGGAGCGTTTGAGCGTTGCCTCCCGTTCAGATGCCAGCGTGCGTGCCTATCTTCGGGTCCTTTTTTCCGGAGCGGTAGACGAAATCCCGGATCGACAAGGCCGAGTCATGGTTCCCGCGGAATTACGCTCATACGCCGAACTGGAGCGCAATGTTGTTGTTGTGGGAAATGGAACCACTCTAGAAATTTGGAATGAGCCCGCGTGGGAGAAATACCTCGCTGGTCAGGAAGCAGGCTTTTCAGCCTTGAGTGAGGAGGTAATCCCTGGAATCTTTTAAGGCTGCTTGGCCAATGAGGCCTCCACCCGCCTGTGATCCTGGCATCACTTCCCCGATGCCAGGGCCCGCTGAACAAGTCACGTGAAAACACTTCACTGAGAAAGCGGGAGGAGACCTGATTGAGCCAATCACGGCACCAAATCACGGCACCATGAGTCACCCACACAACCAGCGCGAACCCGACCGCGAATCGTGTTCCACGAGGGAAAGAAGTAAAAATGAGCACAATTAACGAGTATCTCCATCATCAGGTTGACTTGATTTCCAATGGAGTTCGCACCGGAACAGCCGTCGTCGCTGCCGGTGTCGCAACGGGAACTGTCGTCTATTTCCTATCAATTCTCGTTGGGTCCTGGAACTGACTCACGTGAGCATTGAGCCCCGTCACGTCCCGGTCCTTGCGGACCGAGTTTTGGCATTATTGGCTCCGGCACTCAACCAACCGAATGCAGTCCTCATTGATGCGACTTTGGGTCATGGAGGACATAGTGAATTGGCCCTAAATGCTTTCCCGAAATTGACCGTGATTGGGCTTGACCGCGATCTCAGCGCAATTAGACTTTCAACTGAAAGACTTGCTCCGTTTGGTTCGCGAATAATTCTCGTTCACGCAATATACGACCAAATTCCCGAGGTCCTTAATCAACATAATCTCGACGGCGCTCAAGGGATCCTGTTCGATCTTGGAGTTTCCAGTATGCAACTGGATCAACCAGAACGCGGATTTTCATACTCGGTTGATACACATCTTGATATGCGAATGGACCAATCCTGCGGGCTCACTGCGGCCGAGGTACTCAATACCTATGAGCCGGGTAATCTTGTGCGAATTTTGCGTAATTTTGGTGACGAAAAATTTGCGTCTCGAATAGTTGAACGCGTGGTTCGTGAACGTGCGCTGGAACCTTTTAACCGTTCTGCGCGGCTAGTCGAATTGATCCGCGAGGCAATTCCATCTGCAGCTCGACGCACTGGTGGTAACCCTGCCAAGCGCACATTCCAAGCGCTGAGGATCGAAGTGAATTCAGAGCTTTCTGTGCTCGAGCGGGCAATTCCTCATGCGATTGATTCATTGGCTCTGGGCGGCCGAATCGTTGCCATGTCGTATCAATCTTTGGAAGACAAAATTGTCAAGCGAGTTCTTACGCAGCGCAGTGTCGCCAACGTGCCCCATGGTCTGCCAGTTATTCCTGAATTGGCAAAGCCGGAATTGTCGCTATTGACGCGCGGTTCCGAAAAGGCAACTGACAATGAAATTGAGCACAATCCTCGATCTGCGTCAGTGCGACTTCGTGCCGCGGAGCGGATTCGCATGGTAGGTACCGAAAAGGGAGTGGCCGCATGAGTGCCGCCCTACAACTGGACTCCCCACATATTGAGTCAAGCTCCTCTGTTACCGAATATGCGACTAAACGTGTTCGCCGCAATACGCGTGAGAACCTGCGGCTAGTCGCGCCTCTTCGGGTGAGCAAGGCGAGTCGAGGCTTGTTCGTGATCGTGCTTACTAGCATTTTGGGCGTTGGTCTGTTTGGCATGCTCCTGATCAATACGACTTTAGCTCAAGGAGCATTCACAGTCAGTGAGTTACGCTGGACTCACACGCAATTGATCCGCACTGAAGCGACCTTGACTGAAACTGTGGCAGCTCTTACAGGGCCCACCGTTCTCGAAGCGAGTGCTCGTGAACTAGGGATGGTCCCTAGCCCTACCCCCGCCTTTATCAAAATTCCCAGTGGCAAAGTGTTAGGAAAAGCTCGTCCGGCACCCGGTGTCAGGATTGCCAAGCCTGTCGAACTCACAGCAGCTGGGTTAGCTCAATTGCCTTCTAGTGCAAACCTTCCCGTTGCTTTTGATGAAAGCGTGGATTCAGCAACCCCGGATTTGCAAGGGGTTACCGGAGAGTGGTCTGACCCGCGATTAGTTAACACACCGGACCAAGCCAAGGGTCTCACTCTTGATGCGATTGCAGTCGAGTAGGTAATTAGTGAAGCCCTGGGTTGAGTGTTCATGAGTCCGAGTCGTAGTGATCGCAATTTTAGTGATTATGGAACGGCCCCAATTAAACTTGGAAATACCCGTAGGCGCGGGACGGCACTGATTTTGGTTTCCTCTCTCATTTTTATGATCTTTGCGGGTCGACTAGTTGATCTGCAAGCCATTAAAGGAAGTGAACTCGCATCTGCGGCATTGGACCAACGGCTTCGTACTGTGTTTTTGCCGGCAAAACGTGGATCAATTCTAGATTCAAACGGCGCGCCACTCGCGATCACTGTCGCTGCCAAAAATGTCACTGCGGATCAAACAATGATTGCTGAACCTGGGGTTGTCGCTCAAGCGCTTTCACCGATTTTAGGTGCCGATGCTGACATTTTGGCCAGCCGTCTCACCGGTGAACGACGCAGCATCTTTTTAGCTAAAGAAGTAACTCCGCAAACTTGGGAGAAAATCTCGGCTTTGCGATTACCGGGCATTTTTAGTGAAGACACTTCCCGTCGCATTTACCCCTCGGGTGAGCTTGCCGCCAACGTCATTGGCTTTGTTGGGGCTGAAGGAACGGGGCTTGGTGGATACGAGTTTGCATTTGACGAACGACTTCGCGGGACTCCGGGCAAGGCCACCTTCGAGAGGGGCCCGGGCGGCCGGGCAATCCCAACAGGGGCTTCAGTTCGAGTTGATGCCCAGGCGGGCGTCGACGTCGAACTCACCATAGATCGCGATATTCAGTATGTTGCTCAGAAAGCGATCTCTGAGGCCGTAGAAAGTGCGGGCGCAAAAGACGGCTCGGTAGTAGTCATGGACCCACAAAGTGGACAAATTTTGGCATTGGCCACGGCTCCCACTTTTGATCCTAATTTTGCAACTCAAACTGCTGAGCGGGACCGCAATAATCGACCATTGACTTCGATCTTCGAGCCTGGATCGACCAGCAAGGTCATGACACTGGCCGCTGTCATCAATGAAGAGGCGGCAACCCCGTACACCCCAATTAAAGTCCCAGAGGTTCTGCGACGAGGAGACACTGACTTTAAAGATTCAACCCCAAATGGCACCTTGAGATTGACGCTGAATGGCGTCCTGGCTAAGTCGAGCAATGTTGGCACTATTCTTGCGGCAGAGCGAATCGGTGGAAAAAAACTTTCCAAATACCTAAAAAAGTTTGGTATCGGTCAACCAACCGGCTTAAAGTTTCCAGGCGAAAGCCATGGTTCTGTTCCCGAACACGAGGATTGGTCTCCTACATCTTTTCCAACGATCTCATTCGGCCAAGGTTTGAGCGTGAATTCAGTTCAAGTAGCCAGCGTGTATTCAACGATTGCAAACGACGGTTTGCGAGTTGAACCTTCATTGGTAAAAAGGTTCATTCACGCCGATGGAACATCGGAGCAACCTACAGCTCCGCAGACAACGCGAGTTGTATCTCGGGATACAGCAATTCAGATGCGAGTGATGCTCGAAAGCGTCGTGGGCGAGGGTGGAACTGCGACAAACGCCAAAATCCCTGGATACCGGGTCGGGGGCAAAACCGGTACGGCGCAGGTGATTGATGCACGTCTGGGAGGCTATAGCGATGAGGTAGTCGCATCCTTTGTTGGAATGGCGCCCGCAGACAACCCACGACTTGTTGTTGGCGTATTCATCTCCGAACCACAAAATGGTCGGTATGGTGGTGAATTGGCTGCTCCAGTCTTCAAGAAGGTGTCCAGTTATGCGCTGGGAGCCCTTCAAATTCCACCTACTGGATCAAAAGCACCTAAACTTGCACTGACCTTTGGAGGTTAATGTGGGATCGACATCGGTTGTCGAGATTGCTTCACTGATTACGGCGACCCTTTCGGGCGATCCAGAAGTCCGGGTTTCCGGTGTTTCATTGAACTCCAATACGGTAGAAGAAAACGAACTCTTCGCGGCACTACCGGGGCGAACAGCCCACGGAATTGTTTTTGTGAGTCAAGCAATCACACGAGGCGCTTCGGCCATATTGACCGATTCGGCCGGGGTCAAATGGCTAGAACAGTCTGATCTTCACATCGAATTACCAGTAGTGATGGTGAGCGATCCCCGAGCATCCCTTGGAAGTGTGTGCAAGTTGGTGTATGCCGATCCTGCCGGTGGGATGATCTTGTTGGGCATAACTGGCACTAATGGAAAAAGTACTACCAGCAGCATGATTTACCAAGCCGCGCGGGCAGTAGGCATTAGGGCAGGGTTAATTGGCACCTTGGCGACCGTTATGGATGGAGAAGAAGTAGGGAGCGTTCGCACCACCCCCGAGGCACCAGACCTGTTTCGCACAATTGCGCGCATGAAAAATGGTGGCGTGAAATTAATCGTGATGGAAGTCTCCAGTATTGCCTTATCTGAACACAGGGTGAACGCAGTGGAGTTTGACTGTGTGGGGTTCACAAATCTTTCACACGATCATCTGGATTACCACGATTCCATGGTTGAATATTTCTCCGCTAAATCCCAGCTTTTTTCGCAAAGGTTTGCACGCTCTGCGCTTATCTGCACGGACAGTTCGTGGGGTATGAAACTAAGCAAGTCAATCGCGATTCCATTTGAATCAGTTGGGAACGTGGGTTCCCCTGACTGGAAAATTACCGAAAACCACGACGGCGGGTCTTGGCTATTGCGAGGTCCTAGGTACGAAACACACATGAATTCACTCGCCATGTCGGGCACCATGAATGCCGTGAATGCAGCCTTGGCACTCGCGATGTTAGACCAAGTGGGTATCCATGGAAGTGAAGTCGTCAAGGCAATCTGTGGAGCCACAGTCCCCGGAAGGGCCGAACTAGTGGGTACCCGTGATGGTGTATCAGTTTTTGTCGATTACGCACACTCGCCAGAGTCAATCCAGGAATTTCTCGCAGGGTTAAAAAGTCAATCTCGTGGTCGCATCATCACGGTAGTGGGTGCTGGAGGGGACCGAGACGCGAGTAAGCGTGTGGAGATGGGGCAGGTCGGTGCAAACGGGTCTGACGTATTCATCGTCACCGACGACAACCCGCGTTCGGAAGATCCGAGTGTCATCCGGCAACAACTTCTCGCCGGTGCAGTAGAGGTTTCCGACTGTGAAGTTTTGGAGATGGGGGATCGCCGGATGGCGATTGCGAAGGCATTGGAGTCTGCGCACGGGCACGATGTAGTAGCGATACTGGGTAAGGGTCATGAGCGTGGACAGGAAATTCACGGTCATGTAATTGAATTTAGCGACATCGATGTTGTAACCGAGATGCTGCAGGGCGGGAATCTCAATGATTGAGTTCACGGGACGCCAACTGGAAGAGATTACCGGGGGAACATTAATTGGTTGCGCGGAGTCACATCTGTTTAACGTTCCACAATTCTTTGTCGACTCACGCAGTGCAATTCGTGATGGCGTATTTGTTGCGCTAGTCGGTGAGCGGGTAGATGGGCATGACTTTCTGGATTCGGTGTTCGAGGCTGGTGCTGCTTTAGCGATTGTCGATACAGCTTTGGAAAGGCCGATGGTCGAAGGGCTGTCAGTGCTTCGAGTGCTAAGCCCGTTGAGAGCCTTGGCTCAAATTGCTCACTGGGTGCGCGTCAATGTTTTGACGGCGCAAGTTATCGGGGTTACGGGCTCGAGTGGAAAAACTTCAACAAAGGATCTCATTGCGGGCATTCTGGGCCAGCGGGGTGAGACGGTTGCGCCTCTCGGTTCATTAAATACTGAAATAGGGCTTCCTTTAACGATTCTCAGCGCCGATGCGAACACTAAGTTTCTCATTTTGGAAATGGGAATGCGTGGGATAGGCCATATTTCGACCCTGGCTGAAATTGCCGAACCGGATATTGGAGTAGTGGTCAATGTGGGATCGGCGCACATTGAACTCCTTGGAAGCATCGAAAATATTGCAGAGGCGAAAAGCGAGCTGGTCCGTGCGTTGCCGGCAACTGGGACCGCAATCCTTAACAAGGATGATCTACTTGTGGCGAAGATGAGTGATTCCCTAAACTGCGAGATCTGCACATTCGGGGAGGGCCAGGGCAGTGACTTTCGTGCCAGCAATTTGGACATAGAACCTGATGGAACAACCCGTTTCATCATCACCCATGGCGGGCACTCACGCCAGGTACATGTGCAATTAGTTGGCCAGCACTACGTGAGCAACGCGTTGGCTGCCGTCAGCGTCTGTGTCTGCGCTGGTGTTCCTTTTGAGACAGCGTGTGAACTTTTGAGCCAGGTAAAGGTGATCAGCAAATGGAGAATGGAAGTCACCACAGCAGGCAATAGCGTTACCGTGATTAATGACTCATACAACGCGAATCCTGAGTCGATGCGCGCTGGGCTGAAGACCCTGGCTCAATATCGCTCTGGAGAGCCCGACCGAAGGACGTGGGCGGTGCTGGGAGAGATGTGCGAACTGGGTGAATACTCATTAGATGCGCATGAGTCCATTGGGCGGTTGGCGGCGCAACTAAATATTTCTCGCCTGGTGTGTGTCGGACAGGCAACTCGTGTCATGCACTTGGCCGCGGAAAATGAAGGTGTTTGGGGCGGGGAATCGGCGTGGGTATCTGACGTAGATGAAGCCTTGGAATTGTTGGCACGTAGTTTACGCGCGGGCGATATCGTGCTTGTGAAAGCATCACGATCAATAGGTTTGGAACGCGTGGCAAGTGAGGTTATGGGGCTCTCATTAAGTAGTCTCATGACGAACTTAGATGCCGGTAATGGTCGAGAGCAAGGAAACCTATGAGACTAGTGGTCATCGCGGGTGCGATCGCGACCTTTATTTCTTTTTTGGGCACCCCTTTACTCATCAACTTGCTGCGCAGGCATGGTTATGCGCAGGCGATTCGCGCTTCACAAGAAGGAGAGTTGTACCCGGCACACGAAGGGAAGCGCGGCACCCCCTCAATGGGCGGCCTCGCTATTATTATTGCCGTTCTAGCGGGTTATTTTCTTACGCATCTGGTTACTTGGCGCCCTGTTTCGATTTCGGCCCTACTTGTGTTGTACCTCATGGTCGGGTTAGGCCTAGTGGGTATGGCGGATGATTATTTGAAGATTTTCAAGCAAAGAAGCACAGGCCTTCGAGCGCGAACCAAACTCATCGGACAAGCAGTGATCGCATTCTCGTTTGCGTATCTATCGGTGCAGTTCCCGGACGATTCGGGCAATACTGCGGCATCAATGGCGATCTCATTTGTCCGTGATACCAGCTTTGTCCTCCCGTTGGGCCTTTTCTTATTGTGGGTCTGGTTCTTGGTAACAGCGACAACCAATGGTGTCAATCTGACCGATGGACTTGATGGACTTGCAGTGGGTGCTGCAATCATGAGTTTCTTGGCGTACGTACTTCTGGCTATTTGGCAGTATGGACAGAATTGCGCGTTCGAAGTGACTGAGTTTTGTTACAACACGCAAAGTCCACTTGACCTTGCAATGGTTGCCGCGGCGACAGCGGGTGCCAGTTTTGGTTTCTTGTGGTTTAACACTTCACCCGCACGCATCTTTATGGGCGATACAGGTTCCCTTGCTCTGGGTGGCGGAATCGCAGGTTTGGCGATCCTGACGCGCACAGAATTGTTGCTCCCACTTTTGGCCGGACTTTTCTTGATTACAACATTGTCGGTAATCGGGCAAGTGGGTTCATTTAAGTTAACTGGAAAAAGAAT
>DGQA01000010.1 GCA_002390705.1 Actinobacteria bacterium UBA4426
TTGTGAGCTCGAACCCCGCGCTGTGGTTTATCACTATTGGTGGTGCCGTGATCTCGCTGATGAGCATTCGCCGCTGGCGTCAATTGGGTCCAGAACCTGTCGGTCGAGGCTCGGTTGCTCCTGCCACCCCGTTGCCTCGAGGGGCAATTGGGCGCGACTGCGTTAAACGCTACCTGGCCGTGCGCACTCAGGTGGTGAACATGAGTTCCAGTGTTTCAGTGTTACACCCCGCTGCCGGCAAAGAGTTAGTAAATGCAGATGCACAAGCAGCCGGTGCTTTAAACGCACTGTGTGAGCGTCTGTTGGTATTGCATCAACTGGCGGCCTCACTGCCCGGTACTGCTGCCGCGAACAGTGCCACAAGTGCTGCTGGGGTTGTTGCCTCACGGCTGGATGTTGGTTGTGACAGTTATGACAATCTGCTTGCCGCTGCTGCCGAATTACTGGCCTCACCCGACCTCACTGAGATGGTGAACTTGCAGCCGGCTGCCGACTCACTTATCGCATATTCACATGGACTGATGCGAGCTTCGGATCTTTGATTGAGACCATGACCGACTCAACAGCAAGTTGCGGTGGCGTGTGTGCTTGGATTGACGCGCGCGCGTGCTCTATTGCTTCCAGGGTTCGCGTTGTGTCAGCTGGGTTTCCCCGGGCGGCGAAGGATTCAATTGCCGGTAGCATTTCTTGATTAATCAAATCAAGGTTGCTACCAACTTGAACAATAAGTACATCACGGAAAAGCCCCAGTAAGTCGACAAGGGATCTATCCGCTTCATCGCGGATCATGCGCGTGCGCCTGGTTTTTTGGTGCGCGAGCAGTTGTTTCTTTGCCGAATCCACATTGCGCTTTGACGGACCTTTGATTCTGCTCCCTTCTTCGATTCCGAATGCTGCCTTGAGTTGTTCGTCTTCTTTTGTATCGAGCTCGTCCGCTCGCGTGTTGGCGGCCGCCGCTGCCGCAGTGACCATCTCACGGGCAGCCAACACACACGAAGGAACATCGCGCAAGCTGATCGCCGACCTTAAGTCAGATTGCCGCCGGGCTCTGCTTACTTCTTCGGTGGCCAGACCACGCGCTCGGCCGATGTGTCCCTGGGATGCTCGCGCCGCAAATGCAGCCATCGCGGGGTCGACTTTATAGATATCAATGAGGAGGTCAGTTACGTCTTTTGTTGTTGGAGTGCGTAGTGAAATGTGTCGTGTTCTGGAGACGATTGTTGGCAACACGTCTTCGGCACTGGGAGCGCACAGAACCCACACGGTATGCGGGGTCGGTTCCTCAAGACTCTTCAGCAGTGCATCAAACGCTCGGTCGGTGAGGCGGTCGGCATCTTCCATGATGACAACTCGCCAGGGAGTATCAATCGGTGCGAATGCTGAAAGTCGAACTAGTTCACGGGCTTCCTCAACACCATAGGAGAGCCCACTGGGCGTAATGATTTGGACATCAGGGTGACCACCGAATGGGGTCATGCGGCAGATCTGACAGGTACCGCAACCATTAAGTGGGCACATAAGTGCTGCGGCAAATGTCGTCGCAGCGGTTGATCTTCCCGATCCTGGCGGTCCCGTGATCAACCACGCATGGGTCATGGCTGGGCCTGGTTCACCGATCCGAATTTTATCAGCGTCCGTGACAGCTCGACACAGTTTTTCCACTGCGTCTGACTGCCCGACTAGCGCGCCCCATATTGGTTGCATGGCTATTTCAGTTCTTGTATTACGCGCTCGCGAATTAACCGTGCACTTTCCTCTTTTGTTCCAGTTGCGTCCACTATCAAGTAGCGACTCGGATCTTGAGCAGCTATTTCAAGAAATGCGTCTGCCACGTCGCGGTGGTATTGCATTGGCTCTGATTCCAAACGGTCAGGGTTCACAACTCGCTTCATACTCACTTCAGGATCAAGGGCCATCACTATTGTGAGATCCGGAAGTAACCCACCTGTTGCCCACATACTCAAATCCTTGATGCGATCCACGCCCAATGCGCGTGCATATCCTTGGTAGGAAATCGAAGAATCGATGTAACGGTCACAAATGACAACATCGCCTCTCCCTAATGCCGGGCGAACTACTCGGGCCACATGATCTCCGCGAGCTGCCGCAAAGAGCAACGCTTCGCTCTGCGGATTCATTCCTTCATGTGCGCGGCTAAGAACTGTGTCCCGAATTTGCTCGGCAGCTGGCGTGCCCCCCGGCTCCCTCGTTCGCAAAACTACGTGCCCTTGTTGGGTGAGATAGTCCGATAGCAACGCTTCTTGAGTTGATTTACCAACTCCCTCTCCACCCTCAAAGGCAATAAAATATCCGGTCATAGTGTTTCCTAAGTGGTAACTTCTTGGCCGGACATGGCGTCGGCCGCTGTTGGCTCTGGCTTTTTAGTTACTGCTTTTTTAGCTGCCTTCTTCGTAGTTTTCTTCACAACCTTTTTGGCAGTTTTCTTGGCAGGTGCGCGCTTAGCAACCTTCTTAGGTGCTGGTCCTTTTGCCCGCCGTTCAGCGATCAGATCACTCGCTCGATCAAGGCCAACACTCATTGGGTCATCTGCAACGCGAAGGGTTGCATTGACTTCACCGTCAGTGACATAGGCCCCAAAGCGACCCTCTTTAACGACAATCATTTTTCCGGTTGATGGATCAACACCAACTTCACGCAACGGACCGGGAGCTTGGCCTCGGCCTCGGCGGACCTTTGGTTGTGAGTACAACTGGAGGGCTTCTTCCAACGTTACTTCAAAGATCCGATCCTCATTATCGAGGGAGCGGGAATCTTTTCCCCGCATCAGATAAGGACCATAACGACCATTTTGTGCAGTAATTTCCTCCGCCGTTGTTGGATCAATGCCGACAACTCTTGGCAGGCTTAGAAGTGAAATCGCCTGCTCAAATGTCACTTCACTTGGTTTCATGTAACTAAATAATGAAGCCGTGCGCGGCTTGGCCGATTTTGGTGAACCCTCCGGCAGATTCTCTGTCACATAAGGGCCGTAGCGTCCGGACTTGGCAACAATCATAAGTTCCGTGTCTGGGTGAAGTCCCAGTTCCCGGTCCCCCGATGGTTCAAGGAGCAGCTCCTCTGCAAGCTCTGCAGTGAGTTCGTCCGGGGCAACACTCATGGGAATATTTGCGCGCTCTTCGTCGCGCTCCACGTAGGAGCCGTAGCGGCCGACACGCAGCATCGCGTCCGTTCCCTTAATGGGCATGGTCGCAATTCCACGGGCATCGATTGCACCGAGGTCCTCGGTGAGCGCCTTAACGCCGTGAAAATGTCCCTGGGCCATTTCTCCACCGCGCCAGAATGCATCAAGTTGCTTGATTCGATTGGCTTTTCCTAGAGCAATCTCATCGAGGGCTTCTTCCATATTAGCCGTGAACTTGTAGTCAACAAGTTCACTAAAGTGCTCTTCAAGGAGCCGCACCACCGCGAGCGCGGTGAAACTGGGAACAAGTGCCGAGCCCTTTTTCCACACGTAGCCTCGGTCAACAATCGTTGACATGATCGAGGCATACGTTGATGGCCGGCCAATTCCCAATTCCTCGAGCTTGCCGACGAGGGTCGCTTCGGTGAATCTTGCTGGTGGCTTCGTGGCGTGTCCTTCTGCAGTAAGTTCCTTCGCATTAAGTTTCTGCCCCTCACTGAGCGCAGGAAGTTGGCGGTCCTCCTCCTTATCGTCATCAGAGGTGATGTCGTCAAGTGCTGCCTTAAACCCTGGGAAAATCACCACAGTTCCACTCGAACTGAACTCCGAATCCTTGCCATCTGCTGTTTGGGCACCGAATTTTATAGTGGTGGTAGCCACTTGAGCATTTACCATCTGACTTGCGACAGTGCGCTTCCAAATCAATTCATAGAGCAGGAATTCGTCTCCGGTCAGCTCCTTGCTGACCTCCCCCGGAGTCCGAAAGGTGTCACCCGCTGGACGGATTGCCTCGTGCGCCTCTTGCGCGTTCTTTGACTTATTAGCCCACACGCGCGGACTCGCGTCAATGTATTCGGGGCCATACAGCTCAGTGGCCTGTGCGCGCGCAGCATTCAGTGCCTGGGCGGAAAGGCTGACTGAGTCGGTACGCATATAGGTGATATAGCCGTTTTCATACAGACCTTGCGCCACCCGCATTGTCCGCTGAGCGCCCCAACGGAAACGACCCGACGCTTCCTGCTGAATTGTGGAAGTCGTGAATGGCGCTTTTGGTTTACGTTGTCCAGGCTTTTGCTCAACTGAACGAACCGTGTATTCAACCCCAGAAAGGGAGGCGACAAATGCTTTCGATTCTGATTCGTTCAAGAGTACGACGTCAGTCTTTGATAGTACTCCGGAAGCATTGAAGTCACCGCCGGTTGCGATTCGCTTGCCGTCAATGGTTACAAGCTTCGCTTCGAAATCACCCGGCGCGAATTTTCCTTTGATATCCCAATAGCCGGCAGAGTTAAAAGCCATGCGGATTCGCTCCCGCTCAACAACGAGACGCACCGCCACCGATTGAACTCGACCCGCCGAGCGGGCTGAGCGACCAATCTTCTTCCACAGCACTTCAGATACTGGGTAGCCATAAAGACGGTCAACAATTCGTCGGGTTTCCTGGGCTTCCACCAAATCCATGTCGACATCTCGTGGATTGGAGACCGCTTCTTGGATCGCTTCCTTGGTGATCTCATTAAAGACCATGCGCTTGACCGGGACCTTGGGCTGGAGCACCTCCATGAGATGCCAAGAGATCGCCTCACCTTCTCGGTCCTCATCTGTTGCCAGCAGGAGTTCATCTGAATTCTTGAGCGCAGCTTTTAGCGCTTTAATCGTTGCCTTCTTCGATTCGTGCACGATGTAGAAAGCCTTGTAACCGTCATCTATGTCAACGGCAAGCTTTGCCCACGGTTTTTTGCGCTCCTCGACCGGGAGATCAGATTTCTTGGCAACTAGATCCCGCACATGACCAACTGATGCCAAGACCTCGTAATCGGGTCCAAGGTAGCCGGCAATCTTCTTCGCCTTGGCCGGTGATTCAACAATCACCAGTGTCTTCGAAGTCATGTGATCCTTTCGGGTCTGGGGCCAATTAGCCCCTGCGGTCGAAGCCTGACCGTAGGACACACCTATATATATGTGTGACACCGCCCCCTTGGTGTGGGCGTGTCGCGCCCCTCAGCCGGAGCGTCGGGGCCCCAAGAAAGGGAAGAGGGCCGGGCACCTGGCCCGACCCTCTCGATACATCAATTTATTTCGACTACGCGTGGGAAATTTCCTGTTGATCTCCCACAGCGATCGGGCGACGCTTGCCGATGATCACCGAAATCACGATTATCAGGACCGAAATTGCAGCAACTGCATACCGGAGGACGTCATTGGCATCCGCTCCCACACTGAGACCCACAATTGCTGGGGCAATCAACAGTGCGACCAGGTTCATGACCTTGATCAGCGGGTTGATTGCTGGGCCAGCGGTGTCTTTGAACGGGTCACCAATGGTGTCACCGATAACGGTTGCTTCGTGGGCCGAGGATCCCTTACCACCGTAGTTGCCATCCTCAACGAACTTCTTCGCGTTATCCCATGCGCCACCACTGTTGGATAGGAACACCGCCATAAGAACACCGGATGCGATGGTTCCGGCGAGGTAGGCGCCAAGGGCACCCACACCCAAACCGAAGCCGACTGCAATTGGGGCAAACACAGCCAAAAGTCCCGGTGTTACCAACTCGCGCAGTGAATCACGAGTCACGATATCGACGACTTTGGCATATTCAGGCTTCTCGGTTCCCTCCATGATTCCGGGGTGATCGCGGAACTGACGTCGCACTTCGTAGATGACTGCGCCCGCGGCCCGCGAGACCGCGTCAATTAGTTGACCTGAGAAGAAGAACACCACTGCGACACCGATAATCAATCCCACAAGATTCGCGGGGGAGGCAATGTCAAGAATTCCTGTGTATTGCAGCTTCTCAGCCGCAGTAGCGGTGATTTCACCTGCAGATGCCGTCGCCCCGAGAATCGCGTCCCGGAACGCACCAAACAGTGCCGTTGCGGCAAGCACTGCCGTTGCAATTGCGATTCCCTTGGTGATTGCTTTGGTGGAGTTACCGACTGCATCGAGGCGGGTAAGGACCTCAGCCCCTTCACCGTGCACGTCACCTGACATTTCAGCGATTCCCTGAGCATTATCAGAAACCGGACCGAAGGTGTCCATGGACACGATCACGCCAACGGTGGTCAAAAGGCCTGTGCCAGCAAGAGCGATTGCAAATAGTGACAGCAGGACCGAACCGCCACCAATCAAGAACGCACCATACACAGCGGCACTAATGAGAAGTGCGGAGTACACAGCGGACTCAAGTCCCAAGGAAATCCCGGACAGGATCACTGTTGCGGGACCGGTAAGGGACGTTTTGGCGACATCGTCCACGGGGCGACGATTGGTCTCAGTGAAGTAGGCGGTGAGTTGTTGGATCAATGCGGCAAGCACAATTCCAATAAAGACAGCACCAATTACATACCAGCGTGGATCAATCGTGTCGGCAGACTCTCCCGCAACGATGCCGCCCATGCCTTCAATTTCACTCCATGATTCGGGAACCCAAGTAAAGACCGCAAGGATCACCAGCACTGCTGAAATCGCAGCAGAGATAAAGAACCCACGGTTAATCGAAGACATCCCAGAACGGTCACTTGCCCGTGGCGAGACAGCAAAGATGCCGACCACTGCGGTTAAAACGCCGATCGCCGGAATCACAAGCGGAATAACGAGACCAAGATCGCCGAATGCGGTCTTGCCCAAAATCAGTGCTGCAACCAGAGTTACGGCGTAAGACTCAAATAGGTCCGCTGCCATACCAGCGCAGTCACCCACGTTGTCACCCACGTTGTCCGCGATCGTTGCCGCATTGCGGGGGTCATCTTCAGGAATACCTTGCTCGACCTTTCCCACAAGGTCAGCACCGACGTCAGCAGCCTTGGTAAAGATACCGCCACCGACACGCATAAACATTGCGAGCAGGGCTGCTCCGAAACCGAAACCTTCCAGAACTTTGGGAGCTTCGCCTTTGTAGACGAGAACCACGAGGGCAGCACCAAAAAGGCCAAGACCAACGGTGAACATGCCCGCAACGCCACCCGTGCGGAATGCAATTTTCATTGCCTTCTGTTCGGTACCATCTTTAGCAGCGGCAGCCACGCGTACGTTCCCACGGACCGCGAGCCACATACCCATGTAGCCGGTAACGCCAGAGAACACCGCGCCGACAAGGAAGAAGATACTTCGACCAATTCGCTCACTGTTTGTATCTGCAGGTAACAGGAACAACACAAAGAAAACAATCACTGCAAAAATGGCCAGGGTCCTAAATTGGCGACTTAAAAAGGCGGATGCGCCTTCCTGAATTGCCCCGGCGATTTCTTGCATGCGCGCGGTTCCCTGGTCAGCACTGAGTACTTGGCGAACCAGAATGGCTGCGACAAACAATGCTGCGAGGGCAATGGCCGCAACAACAATCACAATTGTCTGGTTGCTTCCCTCGAGCGTTACATCTGCAAACTTGATCATTATTCTCCTCATTAACTTAACGCGGTTTCGGCACGGTCGCACTGCACAGACCCCTGTGCGACATCCAGCTGGTGCGAGCACCAGCGTTAGCCACTAGAACATTGGGGGCGAGCCTACCGATTCGCGATCAGTATAATTCGGAAGGTCATGAAAATGTGACTAATTCGAAGCCAAGGCCCCTTGTAGAGACTCATGGATCGGCATTAGGACATCCACGCCGGTGAGGGACAGCAACCGGGAGACCCGCTCAGTGTTCACCACCAGGTCCAGTCCAAGTTCGACTTCACGAGCATGTGAGAGGGCAGCGATCAGGCCACTCAAGCCCATCGAATCAATAAAACTGACTCCAGAAAGATCAACTATCAGCGGCTTTCCGTCTGTTTCTAGCAGCGGAAGGGCCGCACCTGTGAAGATATCAACGGTTTCAAGATCCAGATTCCCCGAGCAGCGCAGGATATTGACCCGTGCCCCTGAGCCACCAACCCGGCTACTCACGTCGAGTTCCATTGCTCTACCTTGACAGAAAATTGCAATGTCGTCAGCCCAAGGCAAGATGTCCCCATGCTCCTTGATCCTCGCTCCCTCATGGACTCGGGTGAAGAGATTGTGCATCTTCGAGTAATTCCAGAAAATCCCGGTACAACTGAACCGTGGCCCAGGTGGGTCTCGCCCCAATTCCGTGCTTCCGTGAATCGCGATGGAATCTCATCTTTGTGGAAGCACCAAGTCGACTTCGCGGAAAGTGCCCACAATCGTGCGGATTCCATTCTTGCCACCGGAACTGCAACTGGCAAAACAATTGCCTTCAATGCGCCAGCCGTAACGGGAGCACTCGACGGTGGCACGGTCCTCTACCTCTCACCCACCAAAGCGCTGGCAGCAGATCAATCTGACACCTTGAGCACTTGGAACATCGATGGCATTCGCGCGGGCGTATACGACGGCGATACTTCGCGTGAGGACCGTCAATGGTTGCGTAAACATGCCAACTACCTACTTACCAATCCAGACATGCTTCACTTTTCGATTCTGCCCGGACATAAATACTGGGCACATTATTTCCGGCACCTAGATTTTGTGATTGTCGATGAGGCGCACATATACAAAGGTGTCTTCGGCGCGCATGTCGCCATGATCATTCGACGGCTGCTGCGAATTGCGAATAAGTACGGGGCTTCGCCCACAATTCTTGCTGCCTCCGCAACTTCGGGGAATCCCACACTTAGTCTAGAAATGCTCACCGGGCGTCCTGCTACCGCATTTACAGAGAACACAGCGGCGATCCCACAGCGAACATTTGTTTTCTGGCAGCCGCCAGCAATCCTAGGCACCGATACCAGGCGAGGCGTACTCGATGAAAGCGCACGACTGCTCGCTCGTATTGTCCCCAATGGAGACCAAGCCGTTGCCTTTGTACGATCGCGACACGGGGTTGAATACGTAGCCAAGGAAACTAAAGAATTACTCGTCCAAGATTTTGAGCCCGCAGATCTTGAGCACATGGTTCGCGCTTATCGTGGCGGTTACCTTGCCCACGAACGCCGCGAACTTGAACAGGATCTGAGATCTGGTGAGATTCGAGCGATGGCCGCGACGAACGCGCTTGAACTTGGAATCGACATCACCGGGCTCGACATTGTGATTACCGCGGGCTGGCCAGGAACCAAAGCGTCTCTGTGGCAGCAGGTCGGACGCGCGGGTCGAAGCGGACAAGAAGCACTCGCGATTTTCATCGCGAGAGAAGATCCACTAGACGCCTATGTGCTGCATCACCCTGAAACGTTTTTTGATTCCGAAGTTGAAGTAGCGATCTCCAATCCCTCAAACGAATACGTACTGGCCCCACACCTCTGCGCCGCTGCTCAAGAACTCCCATTAACCACGGTTGACCTATCCCAGTATTTCCCTTCCAACACACCCGAGGTTCTCCAGACTTTGGTGGAGCAGGGATTGTTGCGCAAGCGCCCCGTGGGTTGGTTCTGGACAAGTACCCGGTCAGCGAGTGCACTTGCTGACCTTCGCGGAACAGGGGGCGAAACGGTTCGGGTAGTTGAGCAAGGAACTGGACGCCTATGCGGATACGTCGACAATGCGGCATCACACCGAACTGTCCATGAAGGGGCTGTCTACACGCACCAAGGGGAGACCTTTGTTGTCCTTGAACTTGACCTTGATGCAGCCGTCGCATTAGTGGAGGCGACTCCCGTGGATTACACAACCTTCGCACGCGATATCAGCAATATTCACGTAACCAGCGAAGAGTTGTCCCACGAAACGACTCCGGGCCTTCGAATCCATTTTGGTGAAGTGGAGGTCACTTCACAAACCGTTTCATTTACCCGCAGGCACTTCACTGGTGAAAACCTGGGAGCCGTACTTCTTGACCTACCGGTGCGATCGCTGAAAACCAAAGCCGTGTGGTGGACTTTTCCACTGAGTGAGACCGATGTTGATGACTCTGACATTGCGGGCGCGATTCACGGTGCCGAACATGCGAGCATTGGAATGCTTCCCCTCTTTGCCAGTTGTGACCGATGGGACATTGGTGGCGTTTCTACACCAATGCACCCCGACACAGGTGAGATCACGATATTTATTTATGACGGATTACAAGGTGGCGCCGGGATCGCCGAATTCGGATTCAACAATGCCTTTGGTTGGATCAGTGCAACCCTCGAGGCGATACAAGCGTGCCCCTGCGATTTTGGCTGTCCAGGTTGCATCCAGTCGCCAAAGTGTGGAAATGGGAATGAACCACTCAGTAAAGCGGGGGCGATCAAGGTCCTCACACTGCTCAGTACCCAGCCCGAGCTGTAACTGCGAGGAATTGAAGATGAGAAAACCGTGCGAGTAATTCTGGTGCCGGCATTCGCACTTCAACAATGACTTGTCCGTCCTTAACTTCACAAGCAAAGAGTTCCATCCCGTTGCGGGAACTGACCAAAGACGCAGCCACACAGGGCTCACCGGCAGTTTGTACAGCAGCTATCGCAGCTAAGTCAGCGTAACTCCCCAGGGTTGAGCGAGCCAGAGTTAATTGAACAACAAGCAGGGAAACCATTCCGGCACAACAAATTATTAGTCCCAAGGCTAGTGTGAGGACAGTCGCGCTCCCTTGTTCACTGCACATTGAGCCACTCGCGTGGAGCAGTGTGACTTTGAGACAGCTCGAAAGGAATCGTGCCCATAAAACTCACACCAAATTCGCCCGGCTTCTGAGATTCAACGGAGATTGTGTTCGTGTCCCAAGTGATCTGTAAGAGCGCACTGGGCTCATTTCGATGAAAGATTTCCCGAACCGAATCTTCTCGCGCGCCACGAGCCAACTCACGAGCTGCCGTACGTGTTGCGTCACTCAGTGAAAGTGCTTGCACACCCAGTGAAATCCCGGAAAGAAAAACAAATGTCATGAGGAACAGAACCGGGACCATCAGCGCTGCTTCAAGTGTGGCCATTCCCTCGTCTTTGCGCAGTGCAGGGCAATTCCTTGGGTTAGCAAGCCAACCCAAGGAATCAACAGTCTGAATCGCCACTTTTAACCAAAGAACCGTGCAAAAGCGTTGCTTATGATCGACCACAACAGGTCTCGCACACTGTCGCTCGTCAAAAGCTTGAGTAAAACCCCACCAAGTCCGGCGACCGCCACTGTTCCCACCGCGTATTCGGCGGTGGTGAGCCCGGTGTCGTCTTTGAGTGCTGTCATGATTTTCGCGGAATTTATTTCCATTAATGCCTCTCTGTATCCCGACTTTCGGTAACAGGATGAGTCTGGGTCAGTTAAACGCACGCAAACAGATGTGAACTGCACGTTGTGGATGGAAGGTCAGCCTGGAAGAAAGCCTGTGGATGCGGCTAGGGATGCGACAATAGGGATCACTCCCAAGGCAAAGAATCCGGGTAAGAAACACAGGGCTAATGGAATAACAGCCTTCACTCCCGCCGTTCGTGCGGCCACCTCGACTCGAGATCGGTGCTCACGACGCATCTCATATGCGATGCCTAGCAACACTGACTCGAGCCCAGCGCCAGTGTCGTAAGAGCGCATTACACTTCGGGCGAGGCGACCTAGCGCGGGTTCACTAGCCAGCACGCCCCATGCCTCCCGAGGGTCGGCTCCCAACTCAATCGCTGAGATCACCGGAGAAAGTCGCATGCGAACGGGACTATCGCGCATTGCCGCCGTAGCGGCGACCAACGAGCTACGAATAGTCGCCCCAGAAGCCAGGGTGGCTGCGAGTAGGTCAATGAAAACGGGAGTATCTCGAGCAAGTTTCGTTGCTTCAGCGTCGGAGGGACCACCCTCACGTTTAACCATTATTCGAATTAAGGACATTGCGGCGAGGACTCCAATAACCAGGCCCATGAATCCGCCGAATGTCGCGCCCAGTAACGCTCCACCCACTAGGCCGGTCATATGTAAAACTATCGGAGAGACTGCACTCGCTTTTGTATCCGTCTTTATTGAGTCACCGTGAATAATTCGAGTTAGTCGATTACGTGGTCTTCGCTGTGACGGTAGCGGCTTCATAAACAAATAGATGCTGAACGCGGTCAGAGTCGCAGAGATCACAATCACAGCATCGCCTCGACACCGTGAACTATCCGTGACGTCCACCATAAACCCAGCAGTGTTAATCCCCCACCAAAAATCAAGGTTCCTAAGCCGAGCAGGCTAGAAAAAAACCACGTCAACGGTTGTGCGCCCAGCATGTAACCCAGGCCAATCCCGACAATGGGTAAAAATCCTAAGGTAGCCGCAGTTGCGCGAGGTCCCGCTAATTCGGCTTCAAGATGCCCGCGAATTTCTTGCTGTGCCCGCATTGCCAAATAGAGCGAGGAAATACTTGCCGCCAATCCCGCTCCACTATTAATTCCCACCTGCCAACATGCAGCGAGGTATCTCAGTTCGGGCCGTGCCTGGGCATCAATGGCTAAAGCCTCGATCGTGTCACCGTGCGCGATAGCAGCGCGATAAGTGAAGGGCCACACCTTCGGGCCAACATTGATCAGTGCCGCTTCCGGTGCGTGGCCTGCCTTTAGCTCAGCCATAAGCACTGAGATTGCCCCGAGTGAT
Source organism: Actinobacteria bacterium UBA4426 (assembly GCA_002390705.1). Classification (GTDB taxonomy): domain Bacteria; phylum Actinomycetota; class Actinomycetes; order S36-B12; family S36-B12; genus UBA4592. Next base: position 12,613 of record DGQA01000010.1, read on the forward strand.
TCCTCTTGCTGCTCACTCATCACCTTTCGCCCCTGACTTCCCCACTTTCGCGTGAACCTGGCAAGGAGGACGGATCCCCTACCCAAGAACTGCTCCCCCGATTCGGTGAAACTCACATTATTGAGCCGAGATCGAGCTCGAACAGGGATAAGAAACCAAGCACTCAGCCCTGCGGCAAAAGCCGCACACACAATCACTGGCTACCCTGCTCGCAGCGACTGAGGAGCTCAACCAAACCCGATTCCCTGACCCATTGCCCATTACTTCGGGTCAGCGCTGGACGAGTGGTCACCACACCACTGTCACTGAAGTCAAGAACATGGATGCTGTCCACGTAGCGGCGCCCACCATGACGAGCAAGATGAATAACTGCATCAAGACCTGCACCAATGAGAGCGTGAAGGGCAGCACGCTCCACTCCAGCCGTTAAACCTAAGGCCGCGAGTCGGGCGGGAACCGCTTGCGGACTATTCGCATGCACCGTGCCGCAGCCACCTTCATGGCCAGTATTGAGGGCGGTTAGTAATTCAATGACTTCCGGGCCACGGACTTCACCTACCACTATTCGATCCGGTCGCATTCGTAAGGAGGTCCGTACGAGATCGCGCAAAAGAATCGATCCTTTGCCTTCAATGTTAGCTAAACGACTTTGCATGCGGACCACATGCGGATGCGCAGGATTGAGTTCAGCAGAATCTTCGACGACAACAATTCGGTGCGCTGGATCCACATGCGCGAGCAAAGCTGAAAGAACCGAAGTCTTGCCTGTTCCGGTTCCGCCACTAATGAGAAAGGCAAGTCGACCACGAATCATAGAAACGAGAAGGTCAGCAACCGATTCATCAATTGACCCGGCCGCGACCAAAGACTCCAAGGTAAAGGATTTTGCGCTGGGAATTCGCAGTGAAACAATTGTTCCGTCCGTTGAGATTGGCGGAAGAACACAATGTAGGCGTGTTCCATCGCGCAGTTGCGCATCCACCATAGGCGAGGCGTCATCTAGTCGCCGCCCAGCAGTCGAAGCCAACCGCTGAGCTAGTCGTCGAATCTCCTGGTCTGAACCAAATCTAATTTCAGTCAGTACCAACCCTTGCCCGCGATCACACCACACTGAATCCGGGCCGTTCACCAACACATCAGTTATGCCACGTTCCTCAAGCAGCGGTTGCAGAACGCCAGCGCCGTTAAACTCCCGTTCAAGAATAAGCACTAGGTCCTCTACCAACTCCTCGCTCAAAACCACTCCCTCTTCGCGCAGCGCGCCAAGAACATGCGAGTGAGATACGACGGCATTGGACGTGATCAGTCGATTTCGGACTCTACTTACCAGTGCCTTGTTCATGCCGTGTTTTTCGAGCCGTGGTTTTGCACCTCACCCAGCAACACTTCGCACACTTGCCGGTATCCGGAATTAGTGCCGGGTGGATCCCCTTCATCAGCACGCGTTGTCATAGCCGGCATAAAGGCAATCTCAGTGAGATCCTGACAATTTAAGGCGCTGGAAACGTCCGGTGAACCTAAACCTTTTGAGTCGCTGATCAAAACAAATTGAACCTGACCACCAGAATTTCTCACCCTTTGAGAAACTGCAATGCTTCCAGCAATCGCGCGAACGTGATTGCGAGTGATTACACAAGTAACCGTGCTCTGCCCAATCAAAAGCTCATTGCAATCACTGTGTTCACGCGGAAGGTCAAGGACAACGAGATCAAATGCGCGCCGCGCTGCATCAATGACCGCAGCCACAATTTCTACGCTAACGCCACCGAAACAGGATCGACTCTGTGAGAGGAAGGCTACGCCATTGGCTCTGGGCAGCGCCGCTGCCAGCGTGTCCACAGATATGCGTCCTGAGCCTGGATCGATGTCACACCAACGTGCGCCAGGGATCTCTTCCGCCCCGAGGACCAGATCTATTCCGCCACCAAATTGATCGAGGTCAATGACAACCGCGCTCATCCCACGCGCAACCGCATGCGTAGCAAGATTCACCGCGAATGTCGATGCACCGACCCCACCGCTCCCCGCAACTACGGAAATCACATTAGAACTCACCACCCCTTGCGCAGGGTCCGCAATTGTCACCTCTGAAAGTACCTCTGTTAACCGGGAACTGGCGGCGGGCAGCTCCAGCACGTTTTCAGCGCCCAGCGCCACCGCGTGCCGCCACATGTCTCGCTCCGAAATTGATTCAGCAGCAACTCCCAGCCCCACCTCGCTGCTCACATGCACGACTAGCAAGTGGGATCGGCGCGGGACAAGATTCTCAACACATTTCCCTGCCAGGTCTGAGCCCACCAAAACAAATTCCGCTCCCTCCCACAGATCTCTGGCAATTAGCGGCGACTCGGCGACACGCAGATCAAATCGGAGTGAATCGACGACGGCTTTAGTGTGCTTCATGAGGCGGGGATCCGTAGTGACCAAAAGTAATACCCGAGGTGAATGTGACATGGTCTCACCCAATGCCACTGCGACACATTTGTTAATAGTCAATTTCAACGCTGTGGACAACTCTGTCAATGCGTTATCGTGGTCCTATGCCAGTCGCTGCATTCTTCGACTTAGACAAGACCATTTTAGCTAAATCCAGCTCATTTGTGTTCGCAAAGCCTTTCTACAAAGAAGGTCTCATCGGGCGAACCGACGTCATGCGCAGCGCGTATGCCCAGTTTATGTTTCTCACGTCCGGCGCTGATCATGATCAAATGGAGTCAATGCGGGAATACATGTCCCAACTCGTCACCGGTTGGGATGCCGCAAAAGTTCAGGCAATAGTGGCCGAAACACTCGATACCCTAATTGACCCACTTGTTTACCAGGAAGCTCTTGACTTAATTAATTTTCATAAAGAACAAGGTCACACGGTCATCGTCATTTCAACCTCAGGAAACGAAATGGTGGAACCAATTGCCGCTCGCCTCGGTGCTGATATTGCGATTGGAACCCAAGTTGCAATAGTTGACGGCAAATACACGGGTGAAATAATTTTCTACGCATACGGTGAAGGCAAAGCCGAAGCAATGCAATCCTTAGCGATTGAACACGCTTTTGATCTCAATGAGTGCTTTGCCTACTCAGACTCGTACACAGACCTACCCATGCTTGACGCCGTTGGTAATCCACGAGCGGTCAACCCCGACAGTGATCTTCGCGCAGTCGCAATCGAGCGAAACTGGGCAGTACTTGATTTTGAAAAACCAGTCTCCATGCGGGCTAAAGTTGAAAAGCGTCAGGCAATCGCGGCTAGTGCTGGTGTAGCCATAGGAGCCGTCGCACTTGGGCTCACTTGGTATGCCAAGCGCTACAGTCTTCGTGCTTAAAATTCGCGTCTAAATAACAACCGCCCTAGCACCGAGCCCGAGGCTTGCCGAAAACCACTCAAAGTAACTCTCAATTCCTGCTTGGGTCCCAGTGGAAAAATCTCGAATTGCCGTGACATAGGCCGTTCTCGTTGATTCGAACATTCCATTTTCGGGGATCGAAAAGTTTGAAGGATCAACACTTCGCGCACTCAACACAGTTCGCACAGTCGCGCGAGCGACGAGACCTGAGCCCCAAGTGAATGGACGCAGTCGCATTATTTCACCATGGATGTAACCAGCCTCGAGAACTGCCGGCACTCTCGTCGTTGAACATTGTTGGGAAAGTCGCATCAGCGCGCCTGGAATTTCCTGGTGCTGCGGCAGCGATCCAATGTGTAGCGGATCATCAGCTTTTTGAGTTAAACGCGGACGCGCAAGCTCTTGAACGTCAACGAATTCCTTGGCGACAAGAGTGTGGAGCCCCGTTATCACCTGCAGTGGCGCATTCGGCCAAATTTCACTCATTCTTGGGGCCTCGGCCGTGACGGCCAAGCTGGCGGCGAGGACTTTGCCCATAGGTGATTGCTCGACGCCCACTAGATCTGCACCTTCCAGAGCCGCCGAGTCCGCGCCGCCTCTAGCTATTGAAGATTGGGCGACTTCCCGTGATGCCGCACGGACATCTCGGCGCCAGAGCAATTCATCAATATCTGCGCGGGCCGCGCCGGTAAGCTCTTGGACCAGTTTCCACTGAGCGATCTGTTCCAGTGTCAGCATGAGGCAACCGTACATATCCAAAAATTACACCGCGTCAAAAGACCCCGATTGTTAAATCATGGCCCTACTGTGTCCGAAAATTCGGTAAGTTTGTGTCACCCGTTATTTAAGGAGCTTTCCCACATGAGTGATGCGAACGAAACACTGTCCAATTTGGCGCACGAGAACCGCACATTCGCGCCCAGCGCCGAATTCGCTGCTCAGGCAAATGCTAAAGCCGATCTCTATGACCAAGCCGAGGCTGACCGTTTAGGTTTTTGGGCTACCCAAGCACGCGGGTTGGATTGGGAAACTGACTTCGCTGAAGTTCTGGACTGGTCCAACCCCCCATTCGCCAAATGGTTTGTCGGCGGCACACTCAATGTCGCCTATAACTGCGTAGATCGCCACGTTCATTCGGGTCACGGCGATCAAGTTGCGATCCGTTTTGAGGGAGAACCCGGCGACCAGCGCAATGTCACGTATCGCGAACTCCTGGGTGAAGTGAGCAAAGCAGCCAACGCCCTCACCGCGCTTGGAATCACGGCGGGTGATCGCGTTGTGATTTATATGCCCATGATTGTTGAGGCTGTCGTCGCTATGTTGGCCTGCGCTCGCATCGGTGCACCACATTCTGTGGTCTTTGCCGGGTTCAGTGCCGAAGCATTACGCAGTCGAATTGACGATGCCTCCGCCAAGTTAGTAATCACCGCCGATGGACAAAATCGCCGCGGAAATGTGATGTCGCTCAAGCCCGCGGTCGATGAAGCAGTGGCTTCTTGTCCATCGGTAAATAGTGTTTTGGTTGTTAAGCGCTGCGGCAACGACGTCACTTGGGGTGAAAAAGATGTGTGGTGGCACGAATTCGTCGAGAGTCAATCACCCGAACACACCCCACAGGCATTCGACTCCGAGCATCCATTATTTATTTTGTACACGTCAGGAACAACCGGAAAACCAAAGGGTATCTTGCACACGACTGGGGGATACCTCACCCAAGTCACCTACACACATCGCAATGTTTTTGATCTCAAGCCTGAAACTGATGTGTTTTGGTGCACCGCAGACATCGGTTGGGTAACCGGACACTCCTACATTGTGTACGGTCCACTTGCTAACCGCGCTACCCAAGTGATCTACGAAGGGACGCCAGACGCACCAGCCAAGGATCGCTGGTGGGATATTGTCGAGCGCCACGGGGTCACCATTCTGTATACCGCTCCCACCGCCATTCGCACTTTCATGAAGTGGGGTGACGAATTTCCTGAATCGCATGACTTGTCTTCACTACGCCTACTGGGATCAGTCGGTGAACCGATTAACCCTGAGGCCTGGATCTGGTACCGCAGAGTGATCGGCGGAGACCGTTGTCCGATTATTGATACTTGGTGGCAGACCGAAACTGGCGCAATGATGATTTCGCCTCTCCCCGGCGTGACAGCGACCAAGCCAGGCTCAGCTATGCGCGCTCTCCCAGGAATTGGTGTGGCAATTGTTGACGATGCAGGATCTCCCCTCGGTAATGGCTCCGGGGGTTTCCTCGTCCTCACCGAACCATGGCCGGCCATGCTGCGTGGGATTTGGGGAGATAATCAACGGTTTATTGATACCTACTGGTCAAAGTGGCCGCAGTACTATTTTGCGGGCGACGGTGCAAAATTCGATGATGACGGGGCGATCTGGCTACTTGGCCGCGTCGACGACGTCATGAACGTGTCCGGGCACCGAATTTCCACCACAGAGGTTGAATCCGCTCTCGTCTCTCACCCTAGTGTCGCTGAAGCTGCAGTGGTTGGCGCTGCTGACGAAACAACCGGACAAGCCATTGTTGCGTTTGTAATCCTGCGCGGAGGTCTGGAAGGTGCTGACGGAACCAGTTTGGTTGCCACACTTCGCAATCACGTCGCTACCGAGATCGGTCCGATCGCAAAACCACGACAGGTCATGATCGTCCCGGAGCTTCCCAAGACTCGGTCGGGCAAGATCCTTCGCCGTCTGCTGCAAGATATCGCCGAGCATCGCAGTATCGGCGATTCGACCACCCTCGCCGACCCGGCAGTGATGAATCTGATTTCGGCAGGCCTCGAGTCTTCAAGCACAGACGACTAAGTACTCGAGATATCGCAATGAGCGATTAATTAGTAGACTACGGACATGGCCACTCACGATATTTTGTCGCGCCCAAGTCTCGGCGAACGCGGGTGGCTAGTAAGTCAATTACGTGACGAAACCATCGGTGGTGCCGTCTTACTTTTTGCAGCCATCTGTGCATTGATCTGGGCGAACTCTCCTTGGGGAGACAGCTACTTTGATCTAGTTCACTACAAAATTGGACCTGCTGAACTTGGTTTAAATCTCTCACTTGGGGTTTGGGCCGCCGATGCACTCCTGGCAATTTTCTTTTTCGTCGTTGGTCTAGAACTTAAGCATGAACTCGTGCTCGGCTCCCTATCAAAACCTGCCCAAGCAATAGTTCCTGCCGCAGCTGCCTTGGGTGGCATGCTCGTCCCCGCCCTTTTTTACGTCGTCGTTAACACCACCCTGGCTGAAGGATCGTTGCAAGGCTGGGGAATTCCAATGGCGACGGACATTGCCTTTGCACTAGCGGTACTCGCAATATTTGGGCGAAAACTTCCCGTTGCACTTCGCGCCTTTCTTCTCACACTTGCTGTTGTTGATGACCTTGGTGCGATCAGTGTTATCGCGATTTTCTACTCCGATAAGTTTGCAATTTTATGGTTCGCTGGATTCCTAGCCACAATGCTGGCTTATTGGCTTCTGCAGAAAAATCGCATTTCTTCACCTATTCTTTTCATCCCGCTCGTGCTGATCGGCTGGTATTTCTGTTACAAGAGTGGCGTTCACGCGACTGTGGCCGGCGTCGCATTCGGATTCCTCACTCGCGTTCGCACCGACCCGGGTGAGACGGAAGCACCCGCTGACAAATTAATTCATACAATCCATCCGATCAGTGCTGGATTAGCCGTTCCCATTTTTGCCCTGTTTGCTGCTGGTGTTGACTTACGAGCCACCGGATTGATGGAACCCCTTCAATCACCCATCGCGATTGGGATTTTGGTCGGGCTCGTATTAGGGAAACCCATCGGAATTGTGGGCATGGCGTGGTTCATGGCCAGATTCACCCGGGCAAGTTTGAGCCCAGGCATTGCCTGGCGCGATGTGATGGCGGTAGGCGTGGTAGCGGGCGTAGGCTTCACGGTCGCTCTACTCATTAGCGAGCTAGGATACCCGGATAACGTGCTCTACTTGGAAAGTGCCAAAATCGCTGTTCTAGCGGCTTCCGTTATTGCCGCGCTCCTCGCCGCGGTCCTCCTCCTTTCACGTAGTCGACATTATGCACGTATGGCGCAAATCGAAGAGGCTGAACTGAGTCGCGAAGCCACCCCCAATGTGTATCAGCAGGGGGACGCCGATTCCAGCCCTGAACCGCGATAACCTTCTCGGCAGGAGGGAATTTCAATGCAGCCACAACAGAGCTTGAAGCAATTGGTCACACAGACAATCAGTGATGGCACCCGCCTGCTTCGGGCGCAAGTAAACCTGACCACAACTGAACTCAGCGAGACCACAAAAACAATCGGGAAGATTTCACTACTTGGCCTGATTGCCGTGTCTCTGATCGGTATGGGTGGAATTTTTGTCCTCATCTCAATTGCCTATGCCTTGGTTGCATTGGGTCTCCCCACCTGGGCCGGCTTCCTGATCGTGGCGGCAGCTCTTTTCCTCGTTACCGGAATCCTGGGTGTTCTCATTAAGAGCAAAGGTAAAGGGGTTAAGGGCCCAACTTTGGCCGGCGCCCAGTGGAAAAAGACTTCTGAATCACTCACCGCTCTCGGCGAATAACTCACAGACTTAAGTGATCACCCCTGATGCGGCGATTACCGCGACCGGACCTTGGACCCACCGAAATATTTCAGCCAATGGCGCCCGCTTTCACATTGTTGAAATGGGTTCCGGTCCCACCGTTCTTCTCCTGCACGGCTTCCCTAGTTTCTGGTGGACCTGGCGTGAATTGATCGCGCCCCTGGCCCACGCCGGCTACCGGGTCATTGCCATGGACCTACGAGGTTACGGCGGATCCGACCACCCTCCGCAGGGCTACGACCCGACCACATTGGCTCGCGACTGCGTCAGCGTCATTCGATCACTAGGTGAGGCCCAAGCAACTGTCGTTGGACATGGACTCGGCTCGGTCGTTGCTTGGACCATGGCCGCGCACACCCCAGACGCGGTCACCGCGGTTGTCAGCGTCGCAGGTGCACATCCTCGCGTTTTACGGCATTCACTTCTTCGCAACAATGCCCAACGTTCTGGTTTGTCCTATCTCGCTCGACTTCAATTGCCATTTATTCCTGAGCGCTACTACACCAAGAATGATGCTAACAATGTCGGCGAATTCTTTGAAAAGTACTCTTACGATCCCTCATGGCTGGACCCGGACGTAAGAGCTAGTTTTCAAGCGGCCTACCAAAACTGGCCAACAGCACATACAGCAATTGAGTTTCACCGCTGGGCGATTCGATCCCTATACCGCACCGACGGTAGAAGGTTTCAAGATTCAATTGACACGCCCGTCAGTAATCCGGTACTTGATATTTTTGGCGAGCACGATCCCATGGTCTTCAGTGATCTAATTGACAACGAGTCAATGGTGAGTGGGCCCTACACTCGAGAAATAATGCCCACCGGCCACTTCCCCCATGAGGAAAACCCACGTGCATTTGCCGAATTGTTGCTCCCGTGGCTGAGTCAACATGCACGCTCATTGGCACACTAGTCGACATGGGGGCGCGCGACCGACTCGGCAGGCCGCTTCGCGGGGAAGCCATATCTGCTCATTCATTTCCGCAAGTGCCCGAGCGCACCTCACTCTCCGGGGAGCAAGCGTGGAGCGAAATCTCGGACTATCTCGCTCAAGGGTTGCCATTCCACGTGCATGAGGTCGCCGAGCAGCGTTGGCGGTGCGCGCCACCGAATGAGAAGGATTTCTGGCGGGCATGCGCTCAAATGGGTGCTGCCCTCACCCACGACGCCCGCGGTAATCCAGTAGGCGCCCAACGCTTGTCCTCGCGGGCCCAAGAAACTTTGGATGCAGCACTTTCACCCGAGCCGCACATTGATCCTGTTGCGCTAAAATCCTTCTTTTCCGCAATAATCGAGTCGTGAGCAACCCCCAGTTTTCGGAGCGAATAATCTTTGTGACCTTCGATCAACTCTCCCGGTCCCACGGCGCTTTGGCAACAGCGGTGCCTGGACAAGATCAGATTGTTTTTATTGAAAGCCACGACATGCTCACGGCTCGAACTTGGCATGCGCAAAGATTGTTTTTTCTTCTCTCCTGCTGCGAGCATCTCAAGAGTGAACTTGATGCGGGCGGCTTTCAGGTCACAACTATTCACGCTTCCAGTATGAGATCTGGTCTTGAAAAACTACGCGCTCAGCACCCTGATCTCCCGATTGTGAGCACTTCCCCAAGCTCACGATCCCTGCGTCAAGTTTTGAACTCCCTCGGGGTCGAACTGCTACCAAACAATAATTTTCTGACAACTCCAGAGCAGTTCACTTCCTGGGCCAGCGGCTACAAGTCGTTAACCATGGAGTACTTCTACCGGTGGCAACGTAAAAGGCTGAATATTTTGATGGACCATGATCAGCCAGTTGGTGGGCAATGGAACCTCGACCACGATAATCGTCTTCCTCCTCCACGCCCCAAAAAGGGGCAACCTCCCCACTTGTGGCCAGAGCCACTCCGATTTGAATCTGATCAGATTGATGATCAGGTACGCGACCGTCTGAGTGAATTCCACACGTGGGGCGAACCCCCTAACGGCACGTGGGCAACAACTCGCACAGGCGCACTCGCTCAACTAGCCCACTTCACCGAGAATTCCCTCACTAATTTTGGACCGTTCGAGGATGCAATGCCTACGGATACGTGGACGGTAAACCATTCACTTTTGAGTCCCTATCTCAATGTGGGACTCCTTCATCCAGGTGAAGTAGTCCAAGCCGCAATCGATAAATATGAACAGGGCGGTATCCCGCTTTCTTCGATCGAAGGTTTCGTACGTCAGGTCATTGGGTGGCGCGAGTACATAAATGGAATTTACTGGCATTTCCCGGACTCCTACCGGGAAGAGAACGCTCTGGATACACACGGAAAGCTTTTACCACTTTTCATGGATCCACAAGCCACGCAAATGAACTGCATGAGTTCTGTAATCGCAGACGTCCAAGAGAGAGCCTGGGTCCATCACATCCCGCGACTTATGTTGCTGAGCAATCTTGCGCAACTCGTCGGCATGAAACCACAGGAGCTTCTTGACTGGATGCGTACCCATTTTATTGACGCGGCCGACTGGGTAATGGTGCCAAATGTGATCGGCATGGGGATGCATGCGGACGGTGGCGCCATGATGACTAAGCCATACATCGCTGGGGGCGCATATATTTCCCGAATGAGCAACTATTGTGGCGGTTGCGCATTTGATCCGAAGAAACGTACCGGGGAAGATGCCTGTCCATTCACCACTTTGTATTGGGACTATTTGGACCGCAATCGTGACTACTTCGCTGGCAATCACCGAATGTCGCGACCCGTCGCGGCCGCCGCGCAACGCGAAGATCTCGAGCAAATTCGTGATCGCGCATCACAAGTACTCTTAGGGCTGTACGACGGTAAAATCTAGTTAAGTGAGTGCTTGATCACGGCTAAATACAGGGTCATCCGAGTTAAGAGTTACTGACACTGGCTTCGAAAGGTGGGCTGGTGAGGGGACGAGAAGGAACTCATTCTTACGGGGCGCACGCATAAGCCCTCTTGATTCCTGTCAAGTCTTAGTCAATGTCTAGACTTTCCTGTCCCAAATCACTAATCTTCATGGAATGCGCAGGGGCAACAAGTGGCTCACAATCATGATTGCAGCATGTCTGGGTTTGGGATGCGCTTCAGGTGTTGCCCGGGCAGCGGACACAATTCACGGCACACTAAAGCAGCGAATAGAGCTCGGCTTATCGGGGGTGAGCCCCCATGCAGACCTTCAGAGCAATGGCACAACTCGACTGTATTTCCCAAGCCTCTCAGTTAACGGAACGGCGATCGCACAATGCACTGTGAAAGGAGCGTGCGAGATGGTTGGCTCACTCCAAGGGATCAGCGATCTCACGGACGTTGTCACAGCCAATGGCACCCGACAGGCCTACTACATCGTGATGAACCCGAACAGTAAGCGTAAGGAAATCTATACAGCCCCAATGACAGCCGACGGGCTTGCTCTGGGCGAAGGCATTCCTCTAGGTATCAATGACGGCGGTGCAATGGCTTGGGGAGTACCCGATGCGGTGGTTACTCCTGACGGACGGGTGCGCATTTATTGGGTAGAACCCGATCCACAGGGGCGAAGAGCCAGCGAAGTGATTGTCAGCGCAACATCGACAGACAAATCGGGGACCTCGTTCGTGCGCGATAGAGGCTTTCGGACCACTCGAGGCATCGTCGACTTCGAAGTATTGAGCGCAAAAAAAGGAGCCTGGCTTGCGATCACATCTACAACCCCTGAAGATCCAAAAAAACCGCAGCGCCTTTTACTGGCGTCTTCTAAGAATGGACTCAATTGGAAAATCAATCGCAAATCACTGACTCCATCATCAATGAGTTACTTAGATCCCACGGGCATTCGCATTGGGCCAAGGAAGTACCGCATTTACTACTCTAAGGCACCCAACGTGCTGGGCGATCGCGCCTATGCTCTTGAGCAAGGAGTTCTCACGATCAAGAAAAAGAAGCGAAGGTAATTTCCTAGTAACACAAACAATTCTTCCCTCCACTGAATTGTTGATTCGGGCACGGGGTTTCAAAGCGCTAATGCAATGGCAACCCCTGCGAATCTAGATTGTGTCGTCGGTATGGGGTCAACAGCGCAGCAGACGAAATAAAACTCCCATGGACAGTAGCCGCTCATAAATTTCCGGCCTATCGGTTGAGTTGCAATGATCGGGTAATGGTGCACGGTCGTAGTTGGGTGACCTTATCGGTCCTGTTGTGAATAATTTTCGCTCACTTCTCGCGGCTAATACTCGCCATATTCGCAACCGCCGTAAGTCCCAGCGAATTCTCCTACCAACGTTTCATGAGGCCCACTACGCGAAAATATCCGGACCGTTCCACGAGCGTTCCCACCATTCCAGAGTTGGCGGTGGTTGCGCTCGCCGCTTGGATTCTCGTAGTTCATAAACAGCATCTCTTCCTTGGGGCAAGAAAAATGAATCTCAATTCGGGCTGTGCGAGTCCACGCTTCGATGTCCCACGTGACAAAGTCACCCTCAGTCTTGCATTCGAAACTCTGGCCCGGGCGGGTCCAAAACTTAGAAAAGTTGAAATCAAAAAGTTTTCCTTCAAGGAAGAAACCAATGATGAGCTTGCGCCGCAATCGGCGCCCGAACACGATCGGAGTACCTCCGCCCACATCTAGACAGGTCAAAGACAATGGGTCTGCACTGCCCACCCGGGTGAAGTGTGCGCAGTTCAACCATATCCACGGGTTGGTGAAGTCCGCGCCCCAGTTCTTATCCTGATAGCCGGCACTGCTGCTCGGCTCAACCACGTACCGCTCACCATCAAGGGTTATGTCGCCGGTGTACTCGGTTTTGATTCCCTGCACGTGCCAAAACATCTGAAATGCCCGTGACCAGCGAAACGGCCAACTTGCCGCGAATCCCAAGTCGTAAGTAAGAACTTTCTTGGCGGTGAGATCCCATTCGATGTCACCTGCGTCTGACATCCATTCCGGATGGGATTGAACATCTTTGTCGCTGGCAACCGCTCGGCCAGAAAGGGCGGTCTCGGTAGCAATCGAGTCACCGATTCGTACATCAAGTCGCTCAGAGTTGAAAGCCGAGTCATTGATTCCATAGTAATTGTGGATTTGACGTGGACTGGTCCCCCAGGTGCCCGCGTTCAACATTGCGTAAGACGGACCTCTCCCACTGGATCTGTTGGCTGGCGTCTGACCAAAGACCGGCTCGTCACCGCCCAACGACGGGTTTGTAACGAAGTATTCAAAGAAGAAGCCGCGTCGTTCGCCCGTGATCTCATGATGGGCCGTAAGCGAATGCCACCACCAGTCATAGCCGTGTGCGGCGAGGCGTCCGGAAAGCATGTAGCCATTGCGACTCTTCACCACGCCACAGTACAACCATCTAGCGCCGGATCCAATCGGATCTAGTCGGCCCGCCGCACAGACTCCCCACACATCTAACTACGTATGCTTCCAGCCGACAATCATTCTCTTAACTGGCAGCTTCCGGTGTCCACAGCGCCATTTCTCGGCGTCCACACGCTTGCAAAACCAATCGCATCCTGCAACTCCGTGTTGATGAGAGCGTATCCAACATCAGAGTCTGTGTTAGAACCGAATACGAGTCCCAGAACTCGACCGTTGCTGTTCACTAACGGCCCGCCGCTATTACCGGGCATTACCTTCGATCGAAACGAATAGACCTCGCGTTCAACACCGCTACCACCATAAATATTTTCACCACGTGCACCCAAGATTGAACTGATTCGAGCAGGAGTTATGGACAGGTCACCGCCACCCGGGAAACCTGCAACTGCAGCGTTCTCACCTGCATCACCAGTCCTTTTTGCAAATAATGCAGTCCTCGTGCCAGGATCATCAGTTGCGATCACGGCAACATCTTTTTCCGGATCAAAGTAGATAACTTGACCAGAAAGCGAACTGTCCACACCTACGAGGCGAACCCGTAGGTCCTGCACCCCCGCCACTACGTGCGCATTAGTCAAGACCCGACCAGTTGCGAAATAGAAACCAGAACCAGAAACACTCTGCTTACATTCTTGGGCATCGCCGGTGAGTCGAACTGTGAAAGTCTCAACGACGGGGAGCACGTCCGTGGCAATTCCCGGATCAGGTTTTGCCACATTGGCCCCCTGATCTTGACCAAAACCGGACACTATTCGAGGGATTCCTGTTTGCCCCACAAGAATGCTGACATTGGCAAAAATAATGCGCGCCCGATTAGGGACAAAGCCATCAAGGGTCTCGAGAACTTGCGATTGTGACACCTGGCCGGCAATTGAGTTCCCGGGCAAAAACACCAACACGCTAGCAATAACCCAACCCACAAGCGCAAAAGCCAACACGTTAAGGGCTGACCCGGCAAATGAATCAACGAACTTCACCGGCCGCCAAGTTAGGTGATCCCGTAGACGCCGGCCCACAAATGACAACAAGATTTGTCCAAGAATCGCACTGGCAAAAACTGAAATCCCAAGCACGATGACGGACAACGTTTCATCTGAGACAAAGGATTTGATCAGACTCGGCATCCACATCAGGGCGGCAATCCCTCCACCCAGGAATCCCGTAAAACTAAGAACGCCCGCAACAAATCCTTGACGCCAACCGGCCAAAGCGAAAATTGCCAAGGCTCCAATCAAAATCCAATCAACCGTATTCATTTTCTCATCCGGTCTGTCATAACTCTCTCACCCGATCGCGATCCCAAGGGACGCTCCAACCCGATAATTCACACAAAGTTGACAGAAGCCCACCCGTGAATCCCCACACCAAAAGATTATTGACTTCAAACGCGTCGCCCACGTAACCGGACGGGTGACGAATCCGGACCCGATTATGGGGATTGACAAAATCAGCGATCGGAATTCGGTGGACGCTGGCAACCTCTCGGGCATCACGTGGTGCAACGTTACCGGATTCATGCCACCAACCAAGAACAGGTGACACTACGTAATCACTCACTGGGATCCACAGGTCGGGTAACTGGGCAAACACGGTTACGCCACCGGGATTCACCCCGGTCTCTTCGTGAGCTTCACGCAGTGCAGCTTCGGAGACAGATTGATCAAAGTCTTCAACCCGTCCACCAGGAAAGGCCGGTTGCCCACTGTGCACACTACTGTCGGTGGCTCGTTCAATAATCAGAATGTCTTTGTGCTCGCCAAAAAGAACGAGAACCGCCGAATGGGTCCCCCTCCCCTGCGTGGGAACAAATTGCGTTAAATCTTTGGCCTTCACGCCATCGACTGCCTGAGCCGTCGGCGCGAGCCAACGTGGCAGGCCTGCGAGTGCATCCTGGAAAACTTCCCCTTGGGTGAGCCAATTCACGAGGTAACCCCGAGAAACTGTTTCAGTAAAGTATCGAATGTTTCCCGATCAGGGATCGCTCCATCCCAACGACCAGCGATAATCCCATTGGAAGTAACAAAATAAGTAACTGGTGGACCCAGAATGGTGAGTGGTGCGCGTGTGTCGCCTACTGGGTCAAAGACCGACGGGTATTTGATATCAAAATCCTGCATCAGTTGAAGTGCTTTCGTCGGATTGTCTTCAAGATTGATACCAATGAAGTCCACCTGGCCCGTCAATTCTTGCGACATTATTTCCAACAAGGGCAGTTCGGCGATGCATGGTGGACACCATGATGCCCAGACGTTGATCACCATGGGCATTCCACGCAATTTGGCAAGTGAAATTTGCGAGCTATCTCCCAAGCAATCAAACACCTGCTCTGGCAGGCCAGGATTCGCGGTATCAGGATTCGATTCCTGGGTCGGGCACGGATTTAAATTCACTTCCTGCATGAGTGCAAGAAGTTCGGAATCTCGTTCGATTTCCCCTTGCGTCACCTCACTACTGTCTTGATCAGCACTTGATTGACGAATGAGTTCCCCTGCCGTCTCACTACTTGCACACGCACTGAGCAATATTGCTGCGCAGATCAGGACCGCCGACACATTTAATGTTCTGGCAGGCTTCATGCGCGACCTTGAGATTTGACTAACTTTTCCGCCTCAGCGAAATCCGTTGGCCCTTCACCAAATGCAGGACACTTTTTTGCGATTGCACACGCACCACAGGCGGGTTTGCGCGCATGACACACGCGGCGCCCATGCCACAGGACAAGGTGTGAGAGATGGGTCCAGTCTTTTGAAGGGAAAAGTTGCTCGATATCGCGTTCCACTTTAACCGGGTCATTATTGACAGTCCATCCGAATCTGCGGGCTAAGCGCCCAAAATGCGTATCGATCGTGATTCCCGGTAGACCAAAAGCATTGCCCATTACGACGAATGCAGTTTTGCGACCCACCCCCGGTAGGGTGACTAGTTCCTCGACCGTCTTGGGGACAGTGCCACCGAACTCTGAGGCCAGCGTGGCACCCATCCCAACGATCGTCGTCGCCTTATTTCGATAAAAGCCAGTTGGGCGAATTATTTCCTCGACCTCCTCTTGGCGTGCCGCAGCATAAGCTTCAGCGTCCGGATATTTAGCAAAAAGGATTGGGGTCACTGCGTTTACTCTTCGGTCCGTGCACTGAGCGCTGAGAATCGTTGCGACCAGAAGTTCCAGCGGCGAGGTGAAATCAAGTTCCGGTCCGGCATCCGGATAGGTCGTGGCCAATTCCCTGAAAATCCACCGAGCGTCTTTAATTTGTGCGGCACCGGGTGTTTTGGGGGTCTTCCTGGGAGGGGGCACCCCCCTAGATTAAGTCCCATGCGGCCCGATCAAACCCCCCGACCTGCCCCATAGTCCAGCGAGATCCAATATGGTGGGGCTAGCAAGGGTAAAAAGTTCTGTAACTCAATTTTTTTGGCGAAAGGTGTGTCCATGGACCCGGTCCTACACCAAACACCACTGTTTGCTTCGCTGGATCAGGAGGGTGCCTCAGCTTTGCGGGGATTACTCATCGACCAAGTGGTCAGTAAAGGCGAAGTACTCTTTTACGAAGGTGAGTCAGGGGAGGACCTCTTCCTGATTCTTGAAGGTAAAATCAAACTCGTTCATGCAGCAACAGATGGACGCGAGTCACTCGTGGCAGTTCTCGGCCCGGGAGAAATGTTCGGCGAACTGAGTCTTTTTGATCCAGGTCCACGCACCTCAACCGCAAAAGCGCTCACCAAAACCCATGCCTTGCGTCTGTCTAACGCGCAACTGATGCCGTGGCTTGCCGGTAGACCAGAAGTCGCCGCATCCCTCCTTCAAGCACTCGCCCGCAGGCTTCGACGTACCAATGAAGCGATGGCGGACCTCGTATTTAGTGACGTTCCCGGACGCGTCGCAAAAGCCCTCATGGAACTTGGTGAGAAGTTTGGAGCCCTGACGCCTAACGGCCTTCTGGTCACCCATGACATGACCCAAGAGGAGTTAGCGCAACTTGTTGGTGCCTCTCGTGAGACAGTCAATAAAGCTCTTGCCGATTTCGCTCAGCGCGGTTGGATCACTTTGGAGTCGCGCCAAGTGTTGATCCTTGATGTTGACAGGCTCGGTAAACGCGCCCACTAACTATACGGTTCATTGTGCAAATAATGAAGTTGAGCCGCGACCGTTAATTCAGCAGCAATCCGAACTTCCGGTTTCACATCTGAGTAAACAGCATTCGTAATGGCTTCAACCGAGTTGTCTCCTAACTTCATTGCCTCACGAATCTGTTCCAATCTTTGGAGCCGATGTTTTTCATAAAAATCAATCAGCGCGACCGGTGTATCAGAAATTGGTCCGTGCCCCGGCAACAATGTGTTGATCCCTTGCTCGTTGCAGTGATCGCGCAGTAGTCGAAGTGAGTCAAAATATTCACTAAGGATGCCGTCCGGATGAGCGACCAGAGTCGTGCCACGACCCAAAATAGTGTCCCCACTGAGTAGGTACCGACCCGTTGGCGAACTCGCCGTAATGCTGATGCTGTCAGAACTGTGGCCTGGGGTGCGATGCATGCGCAACTCCACACTCCCAAGATCCAGACCGTCAATTTCCCGACTTGAAATCACCGGCGCTCCGACCAGTTCAGATAGATCCGGGGCCCCCTCGGAATGATCAATGTGTGCATGGGTGAGAACAATGGCGGCAATTGGGCCCTGCGCTAATTGCGAGACTCGTTCCAGATGTGACGCTTGTGCTGGTCCTGGATCAATAACTACCGCCCTGCCGCCAACTTCACCGATGAGATAAGTATTTGTCCCTTCTAACGTCCACGGGGAAGGGTTAGGTGCGAGCACACAGCGAACATCAGCTGCTATCAATCCGCCCGTCCACTCTTGTTGGCTATTCATTGCTGCCCGTTGTTTCTTGTTTTGCCCGGCCGACATTGACCGCGAGCACCTCACCCGTGTGTCCGTTTACTAAGTCCCAGCGGATATCACCAGATGCTTGCCATGTGGGTCGAGGAAGTCTGGGTGAAATATCCCGCTCGCTGGCAAACTTCCGCAACTGATCAATGTCTTTGCTCAGATTCAATTCGGCCAGGGCAATCTGTGTGGGGCGAAGCATGGACAGAGAACCATCAATTGATCGAGTATGCGCCTCTGCGGGGGTAAGCCACAGCAACGTGTCGGCCTCTGTGGTCACCAAGTTGCCTTCAACCTGTTGGTCAACAATTGCGAGATAAAAATGCACATCGTAACGCATTGGTTCAACTTCTGGAGTAATCCAATGGTCGAGGGCGATGAGCCCACTCAACTCAAGATCAACCTCTTCGCCCACCTCACGAATGGCGCAGGCAAGGAAGGGATCGGGGAATTCATAGTCTTTGATGTCAACCCGCCCCCCTGGAAATACGGCCATGCGTGGCGCGAACGCCATGGTGGCACTGCGCTGCATGAGTAACACTTCAAAACCCACTTCTGCAGGTCGCGTTATCACAACCGTGGCTGCCGGCTCTGGCACCGGGATGCTCCATCGGCCGTCGCCACGAGCAACGGACTCAATCCTTTCGGCCAGTGGCATTAACTCCACGCGCTACTTGAACTCAACAATCATGTCAATTTCGACGGGGGCTCCCAGCGGAAGTTGAGCAACACCCACTGCTGAGCGTGAATGAGCCCCGCCAAAAGCGGCACCCAGCAAATTACTTGCACCGTTAATGACCGCGGGTTGGGAAGTGAATTCTGGTGATGACGCAACAAACCCAGTCACGCGGACTACCTGAACTACGCGATCCAGATCACCGATCACACTTTTCACAGCAGCGATCGCATTCAGCCCACAAATCTGAGCAAGTGACACGCCTTCATCGACTTCAATCTCGGAGCCGAGCCGCCCAGTTGCCTGGAGTGCTCCGGAGATAAACGGCAGTTGTCCTGATGTGTATACACACGAGCCACTGATCACTGCGGGCACATAAGAGGCGAGCGGGGCTGTGACTTCAGGCACACTCAGTCCAAGTTCGGCGAGACGGTCTTCAACTGCAGACATGTGTTGACCCCTTAGCTTCTCGGGCGTTTAAGATAAGCGACCATGTTGTCGGGGTTTGGTCCTGGCACAACTTGAACCAATTCCCAACCATCTTCTCCCCAAGTGTCCAGAATTTGCTTGGTTGCGTGAACCAATAGCGGCACGGTGGCATATTCCCAGTTTGTCATGGCGCGAGCGTAACGTGGACAGAGTGAGTAAAGTGCACTAGTGCAATATTGGTCCGAAGTCACACTTCATGTTGTATCCGGCAAGGGCGGAACTGGGAAGACCACAATCGCCGCAGCTCTCGCCATTGCACTCGCCAAAGGTGGGCATCGAACCCTACTCATGGAAGTTGAAGGTCGGCAGGGAATTGCCCAACTTTTTGACACCCCTCCATTACCCTATGAAGAACGCAAGATCGCAGTAGCGGCTGGTGGAGGTGAAGTGTGGGCACTTGCCGTAGACACCGAGGATGCACTCCTTGATTACCTCGAAATGTTTTACAAACTTCGTCGTGCCGGATCAGCACTGAGCAAAATGGGTGCAGTGGATTTTGCCACAACAATTGCGCCAGGATTGCGGGATGTTCTGCTGACCGGCAAGGCTTGTGAAGTTGTCAAGCGTAAAGAAAAAAAGCAAGACAATGCCTACGACTTTGTAATTCTTGATGCTCCGCCCACCGGGCGCATCGCTCGATTCTTGAATGTCAACTCTGAAGTGTCTGGCCTTGCCAAGGTGGGACCCATCAAGTCGCATGCAGATTCTGTGATGAGCGTGATCGCATCAGAGCAGACAACTATTCACCTCGTGACCCTCCTGGAAGAGATGCCGGTCCAGGAAACTCTCGATGGAGTGACCGAACTTGAACAGGCAGGCCTTCCTGTCGGCGGGATCTTTGTCAACATGACCAGACCACCCCAACTCAATGCCCAGCAGCGCGCATTCGCTATCTCAGGCCAACTTTCCGCAGCTGAAATTGACACTCAAATCCTGAGATCGGGTCTCGCTCCCAATAGGAAATTAGTTGACGCCCTGCTGGCCGAAGCAAGTGATCATGCCGAGCGGGTTGATTTAGAAGTCAATGAATTGCAACGCTTAACCGAGCAGGAACTTCCACTCTTTGTTCTCCCTCTACTTCCTAGTGGAATAGATTTGGGGGCACTCTATGAACTTGCCGCAATTATGACCGCCCACGGAATCGGCGAGGGGCAATAGCGTGACGTTGGATATCGATGCAATTCTTACCGACCCCACCAAGCACATAATTGTCTGCACTGGAGCTGGTGGGGTGGGGAAAACTACTACGGCTGCCGCCTTGGGGCTTCGCGCAGCGGAACTCGGTCGGAATGTATGTGTACTCACAATTGACCCTGCCCGCCGGCTGGCACAAGCGATGGGATTGACGGAATTAGATAACACGCCGAGACCTGTTCCTGGGATTTCCAATGGCTCATTAAGCGCAATGATGCTTGATATGAAGCGCACCTTTGACGAGGTTGTCCAGTCTCACAGCGACCCTGGACGAGCTCAACAAATTTTGAGCAATCCCTTTTATCAAGCTCTCTCTTCGTCCTTCGCTGGAACCCAGGAATACATGGCCATGGAGAAACTAGGGCAATTACGTGCTGACGACTCACAGTGGGATTTGGTCGTCGTTGACACGCCGCCCAGTCGAAATGCGCTCGATTTCCTTGATGCCCCCGCCCGTCTTGGATCATTTCTTGATGGGCGGTTCATTCGAATCCTGACCGCACCTGCACGAGGTGCCGGCCGTGGTATTGGTCGGATCGCAGCCCTTGGCTTCGGAATATTTACCAATGTTTTGAGCAAACTCTTGGGTACTCAAGTACTCGCTGATGTCGGGAATTTCGTAGCAGCAATTGATACAACCTTCGGAGGCTTCCGTGAGCGAGCTGATGCAACTTACGCGCTCCTCAAAGACTCGGGGACTGCATTTATTGTGGTGGCGGTTCCCGAGCGTGACGCGCTCCGCGAAGCTGCATACTTTGTGGAGCGACTCAATCAAGACGAGATGCCACTTGGTGGGCTGATCCTGAATCGAGTGCAGGAAGTACCGGAAACTGGACTTACCCAAGATCAAGTGTTGGCTGCGGCCCAAAAACTTTCGGCAGACACCACGGGCGCTCTCACTGCTGCATTACTGGGATTGCATGCGGAGCGGATGGAAATCAAAGGTCGGCAAAAGCACCTTGCCTCACGCTTTACTGCGGCGCATCCGAGTGTTCCCGCCCAACCAGTTCCCGCAATGACTAAAGATGTTCACGATTTAGAGGGCCTGCGTGAGATAGGCGCCGCCCTCGCCAATCAAGAAATTACCTGGTGATTACGAGGCGCGATCAGTCGCACTCAGAAAAGATTGGCGTTCGTACTCGTTTTGAGCACTCATAAGTAGTTCCCGCCAAGAACCAACATTGGGCCGGCGGCGCAGTAGTGCACGGCGCTCCCGCTCGGTCATTCCGCCCCAGACGCCAAATTCAACCCGGTTGTCCAGTGCGTCAGACAGGCATTCGGTGCGCACATCGCACCCAAGACAAATCGCCTTCACTCTATTTTGTGCCGCACCCTGAACAAAAAGTGTGTCCGGATCTGTATCGCGGCACGCGGCTTGGGTGGCCCATTCGGTTGCTGTCGACATATAACTGCACGCTCCTCAGTTAGCTGCCCTATGGGTTACCCCCGGGCATATCCGCAAGTCACTTCTTGTACGAGCCAAACTATGCTCCGCCGGGACCCTCTAGTCAATAGTTTTTTATTTTGGGAAATTTTGCACAAGCGCTTCGCGCAATGGACACCCATTTCTACATAAAGCAACCAATATCTGCACATATTTTTTATCAAAATCTTTCCCTGCAGTTCGGAAAGTTGGCCCATTTCAAGGATGCCTTTGGAATTCGGGAACGAGGAACGTACCCTTGTCGTCTGATGAACATGCCCCATAGAAGAGTCACAGCCGGCCGGATTTCGGCCATTATTGGTGCAATCGTGGCCATTTCAGTCCTGGCCGGAGTCCTCGTGGGGCTCATGCTCATCCCATTTGCCGGAAGCCTGGGCGTCCTGACCCGTGACCTTGTTCGGGATTTCGAGTCCCTGCCCGAGGAACTGAACACCCCACCGTTGCCTGAGCGAAGCGTGATCCTGGCCTCCGATGGCTCCGTGCTGGCAACAATCTATTATCAAAATCGGATTGAAGTTCCCCTGGACAGCATTGCACCGATCATGCGCCAAGCCACGATTTCGGTTGAAGACTCTCGCTTCCTTGAACATAATGGTGTGGACTTCCGCGGGATAGTCCGTGCCGCGGCATCAAACGCTAGCTCCGGTGAAATCTCCGAGGGTGCCTCAACCCTGACCATGCAGTACATAAAAAATGTCCTCGTGAACCAAGCGACCAGCGCCGAAGAACTTGATGCCGCGCGCGGAAACAGCTCGACGCGCAAGATCAAAGAAGTGCGGTTGGCATTAGCTTTGGAAAAGCGATTCACAAAAGGTGAGATCCTTGCTCGGTACCTTAATATCGCTTACTTCGGATCCGGTGCCTACGGTATTGAAGCTGCCTCACGGCGCTACTTTTCAAAACCAGCTGCAGACCTGACTCTGGCAGAGGCTGCAACCCTCGCGGGAATTGTTCAGCGCCCAACTGCTTACGATCCAATTCGCAATCCGGAGTTTTCTACCGAACGGCGCAATGTGGTCTTAGGCCGAATGGCTTCCTCGGGCTACATCTCGCAAGCGGATTCTGAGCGGGCCCAAAGAATTCCGATGCAGTCGCTGTTAAATCCGACCCGAGTGACCAATGGATGCACCTCGAGCTACGCACCTTTTTTCTGTGATTACGTTTTACAATCGATCCGCGAGAATGAGGTCTTCGGTGACACCCCTGAAGCTAGAGAAGCTTTTCTTCGCCGAGGCGGCTACACCATTACATCAACTCTTGATCCAACCGTTCAAAAATCCGTAACCGAAATCGTTGAGTCGAAAATTCCCATTGATGACGACAGTAGAAAAGCGGCAGCGATCTCAATGGTCCAACCTGGGACGGGGCAGATAATTGCTATGACCCAAAACCGAAAATGGGGAACTAGCGGTACGGGCAAGACCACCTACAACTACAACGCGCCCCAGAGCATGGGCGGCACCATCGGAATGCAGGCTGGGTCGACTTTTAAGATCTTCACGCTTGCGGCAGCGCTGGAGGCGGGTATCTCCCCTAACGAATACATAAGTTCCCCGAGCCCTAATACGTTCACTGACTTCAAAAACTGCGACACCGGTGCAATTTACGAACCAGTGACTGTTCGTAACTCCACTACCTCAGGCACCCTGAACATGCCCCAAGCCACGGCTTATTCCACCAATACCTACTTCATGGCGATCGAGGAGCGCACCGGGATTTGCCGCCCTGCAGCAATTGCCGAATCGCTCGGAGTCACTTTGGGTAATGGCGAGCCCCTTCTCCGCGTTCCCTCGTTCACTCTGGGAACTATGGAAATTGCGCCTCTATCCCTGGCAAATGCGTATGCAACCTTTGCAGCACACGGGCGCTACTGCGAGCCCGTTCCCATACTCGAGATCCGAAATCGGGACGGCGCTAAGCTTTCTGTGCCTGACGGTGATTGTCGCCAAATTTTGGATCGATCGGTTGCAGACGGGGTCACCGTCATGCTTAACGGTGTGGTGGACGGAAATATCCCGGGTCGCACGGGTGCCCCCATGAACCTTGGAAACCGTCCTGCAGCAGGAAAGACAGGGACTACGAATGATTCGGCAGCCGTCTGGTTTGCCGGATACACCCCCCAGGTCGCCGCGGCCGCGTGGGTGGGTGACCCACGCGGTGGTTACGCATTCCCCTTGAAAGACATCACCATTAACGGTAAGTACTACCGACAGGTGTACGGCGGAACACTTCCTGGGCCCATTTGGAAAGAATCCATGCTGAGCGCTTCAGCTAACTTGCCGATTGCTAATTTTGATTTGCGTACGGAATTCACGGTGGCGCCGTATCAAGATCCGAAAATAGATTCCGACGGAGAGGTTTTCATCGCCGAAAGCCAAACAACATTTGATAATTCTGATCCGAACTCACTGGTGGCCCCGAGTGATGATCCGGCAGAGGGTGAAAGTCAGGAACCTGCTGAAGGTCAGGCACCCGATGAAGAAGGGTTCTTTGAGAATCCCGCACCCACAGAAGGCCCTGACGAAAATCTTGTTCCTTAACTTTTTAAGGCTTTTTTAACTAACCCGGCCACCACCCCACCATCTGCACGGCCCTTGACCTGGGGCTGAACAATTTTCATTACGGCGCCCATGGCCGCTCCACCGGTAGCACCACTTCCAGCTACCTGCGCTGCTGCGGAAGCTACTATTGCTTCCAGTTCGGCCTCACTTAATTGTGCCGGCAGGTACAGCGAGATCACTTCAAGTTCGGAGATTTCACGCGCGGCTAGCTCGGGGCGGTGAGCTTGGGTGTAGGCGGTCGCACTTTCACGTCTCTTCTTTGCCTCACGTGCAAGTACGGTGAGTACTTCTTCATCAGTGAGTACCTTGACCTCTTTTCCGGCAACTTCTTCATTGGTGATCGCGCTGAGGACCATGCGCAATGTCGCTGACTTTAGTTCATCACGCGCCTTGATTGAAATGGTGAGATCGGCTTGAAGTTGGGGCTTGAGTTCTGTCGACATGTGGGCATTGTTCCACCTACACACAACGAGTGGGAACATGGTCACATGGTGTCAACCCGGAAAGCTCTCGCAGCCTTGACTTTAACGGGCCTGGGCGCATTGGCGTACGCCCACCTTGAAACCAAGAGATTCACCCTTCGTCGAATTGAAGTTCCCATCCTGCCGCCAGATCAAGACTCACTTCGTGTGCTTCATATTTCAGATTTACACATGGTGCCGGGACAAAAAACCAAATCCGAATGGCTCCAATCCTTGGCGGCACTCAGCCCCGATGCAGTAGTCGCGACCGGCGACTTCCTTTCACATGTTGAGGGAATTTCCAGTGCCCTAGAGGCCCTGAATCCACTCATGGATCTTCCCGGTGCCTTCGTGTTGGGTAGCAATGATTACTACGCCCCCAAGCCGATCAACCCGATTAGATACTTTTCCGGCCCAAGCCAACTCACCCCGTCACGCCCCATGTTGGATTGGGAGCCGCTGGTCGCCGGCATGACAGCCCAAGGTTGGCATGATTTAACCAATGCGCAGGTTGATTGGAAAGTAGCCGGACGCCTGATCAGTGTCAAGGGAGTTGACGACCCTCATATTTCACGAGATGACTACTCGGGAATCACACACAGTTTTAATGCAGACGCTGACCTCACCCTCGGCGTAGTTCACGCGCCATACTTACGGGTCCTTGACGCAATGGCAGCGGACAATGCCCAACTGATTCTGGCCGGACACACCCACGGTGGGCAACTTCGAGTCCCCGGCTACGGGGCGCTCGTCACCAACTGTGATCTTGACCCCAAGCAGGCGCGTGGGCTTTCGCACCATCGCAGTTCCGCACTACACGTTTCCGCAGGGCTGGGTTGCTCTCAATACGCCCCATTTCGGTTTGCCTGCCCACCCGAGGCAACCTTGATCACGCTTAAATCACGCAGCTCACATCTGAAATGGTCATGAATACACCAAATTCCAGTCCGCGCCCCGAGAACCTAGTGGGGTGGTATTTCACCGTTCGTGGTGCTAACTTTTAGTCATACACCCACTTTCGAAAATTGTGGTCGCGACGGGTCTGGTCCTCGCACTCGTAATGCGTAGGTCCGCCAGTTCGAATCTCCGAGGCGGCTCTGTGTGAAGGCCCCATCAAGTGGATGATTCTGATTATTTAGGTATTGCCTAATCGTTTCGGTGGGTGCACTACCGTGTACACCACTATATTCACACTTTGAGCTGTGCCGTGCAGCTCTCAACGCTTAATTTTGGGAGTGTTCAGTGATCATCGGAGTCCTCCACGAGGCACTTCCGGGGGAGACCCGGGTTTCAGCTACGCCCGCTACCGTCGAGAAGCTGGTTGAGCTTGGGTACGGTGTCGTGATCGAGCCGGGCGCCGGCACCGCATCATCATTCACGGATGAGGCGTTCGTCGTCGCTGGCGCATCTATCGGAGATGCCGCCGACGCAGATATCGTCTTCGGAATTAATGCGCCGTCGGAGGCACAACTTGATCGACTCCGCGAGGGCGCGACTGTGATTTCCCTAGTCAGCCCAGCACTCAACCCTGACCTAGTCGCGGATCTGGCTCGCAGACGCATCACCGCACTTGCCATGGATGCCGTACCGCGCATCTCGCGCGCCCAGTCACTCGATGTTTTGAGCTCAATGGCAAATATCGCGGGCTACCGCGCGGTGATCGAGGCCGCAAATGCTTTCGGTCGATTCTTCACCGGGCAGATCACTGCTGCTGGCAAGGTGCCACCCGCCAAGGTGCTCGTGGCCGGTGTGGGTGTGGCGGGCCTGGCTGCAATCGGAACTGCCGGAGGAATGGGCGCAATCGTTTATGCCACAGATCCGCGCCCCGAAGTCGCCGACCAGGTGGTGTCCCTTGGTGGCACGTACTTGGAAGTCGCCGCCGCCGACGTCGAGGTCTCAACAACTGGCTACGCCAAGGAAATGTCCGACGACTACAACGCGCGCGCTGCGGCCCTCTACGCCAAGTGGGCACCGGAAATCGACATCCTGATCACCACCGCATTGATTCCTGGGCGTGCGGCTCCGATCCTGATTACCGCCGAGATGGTCGCGAATATGAAGCGTGGCAGCGTGATCGTCGACATGGCCGCAGCCAATGGTGGCAACGTTGAGGGCACCGTGAAGGGCGAGGTCGTGGTCACCGCCAACGGAGTCACGATCATTGGCTACACCGATCTGCCGGGCCGCCTCGCAGCGCAGGCCTCGCAGCTCTTCAGCACCAATCTCGTCAATCTCATGAAGCTCATGACGCCGGGTAAAGACGGCGTACTTGTTATCGACTGGGATGACGTCGTGCAACGCGGCATAACGGTCTCCCGCGATGGTGAGGTTACGTGGCCGCCGCCCGCCGTACAGGTGTCTGCAGCACCCACGCAGGCAGTGGCGGAGCAAGTAGTCGCGGAAGCGTCGCCAGCTAAGGCCCCGATGACCACCGCTCGTAGATTCACTTACGTGGGCAGTGGAGCCGCGATCTTGCTGCTTCTGGTTGCGGCTTCGCCTCCTTCTTTCCGTGTGCACCTCACTGTTTTTGTCTTGGCAATCGTGATCGGGAATTACGTGATCGGTAGCGTGCATCACGCATTGCACACGCCGCTGATGTCGGTTACCAATGCGATCTCAGGCATCATCATCGTCGGCGCGCTCCTTCAGATTGGTCACGGCAACGCCGTGATCACCGTCTTGGCCTTCGTCGCAGTCCTAATAGCCAGCATTAACGTGTTCGGCGGCTTTGCCGTGACGCGCCGAATGCTCTCGATGTTCTCGCGGAGCTGATCACATGACTATCGAATCCATCGCGCAGGCAGCCTTCCTGGTTGCAGCACTGCTCTTCATTCTCGCCCTTGCTGGCCTGTCCAAGCATGAGACCGCCAAGGCGGGTAATACCTATGGGATAGCGGGTATGGCAGTCGCGCTCGTCGCCACGATCGCTCTGGCTATCGATCGCAATATCGAATCCCTCGGCCTGATCCTTATCGGTGTGGCGATGGTCGTTGGCGCTGCTATTGGTCTGTGGCGGGCACGAGTCGTCGAGATGACGGGCATGCCCGAGCTCATCGCACTCCTGCACTCCTTTGTTGGCCTGGCAGCCGTGCTGGTGGGTTGGAATGGCTACTTACTCGTCGAGGGCGGTGGAAGCCCGGAGGAAATTGCCCTGCTCACCGCGGAAGGCACCCTCGGAATCCACAGCGTCGAGGTTTTTGTTGGCGTCTTTATTGGCGCAGTGACCTTCACGGGCTCAATCGTCGCGTACGGGAAACTGTCGGGCCGGTTCAAGTCAAATCCACTCGTGCTGCCTGGCAAGAATGTGCTGAATATTGGCGCACTCGTTGTTTTCCTCGCACTCACCGTCTGGTTCGTGATTGACCCGGCGCTCTGGCTCTTGGTCGCGGTGACGATTATCGCTCTGGCCCTTGGCTGGCACCTAGTCGCCTCGATTGGCGGCGGTGACATGCCCGTGGTCGTGTCAATGCTCAATAGCTACTCCGGCTGGGCCGCAGCGGCCGCAGGCTTCCTTCTCGGCAATGATCTGCTGATCGTTACCGGTGCACTTGTGGGTTCCTCGGGCGCATATTTGTCTTACATCATGTGCAAGGCAATGAACCGCTCGTTCATCTCTGTTATTGCTGGCGGTTTCGGCATTGAAGCTGGGCCAGGTGAGGACAAGGACTACGGCGACCACCGTGAGGTCACTGCGGTCGAGACGGCAGAGTTGTTGCGAAACGCGAAGTCGGTGATTATCACGCCGGGTTATGGCATGGCCGTTGCTCAGGCTCAATACGGTGTTGCCGACCTCACCCGCAAACTGCGCGAGAACGGCACCACGGTGCGCTTCGGCATCCATCCGGTCGCCGGTCGCCTGCCCGGCCATATGAATGTCCTCCTCGCAGAGGCAAAGGTGCCTTACGACATCGTGCTCGAGATGGACGAGATCAACGATGATTTCGGCGACACCGATGTCGTGCTCGTGATCGGTGCCAATGACACGGTGAACCCTGCGGCTGAGACTGATCCTGGAAGCCCGATTGCCGGTATGCCAGTGCTGCGCGTCTGGAACGCGAACGACGTGATCGTGTTCAAGCGCTCCATGGCATCGGGCTATGCGGGTGTGCAGAATCCACTGTTTTTCAATGAGAACTCCGCGATGCTTTTCGGCGACGCCAAGGACAGAGTCGACGACATCATTCGCGCCCTCTAGAAAGCGGCAGAACTACAGTGACTTCTTGTCGCAGGATTAGCGGCGCATCCGTTCACACACACGGGCAACTTGCGGAGGTCCACCATGGGCATTGGGCTTGCTTTGATGGAACGGTTACCGGCTGTTGACGGGCAGGTGTTTGCATATTGAGTCGACTCACCCCACCGGTTGAGACCACGTAAAGCGTGTCTCCGCTCCTCAACACGTTGGGGACTGAGGCTTCTCGCGGCTCCCATCCGGGAAGCAAACTTCATGAAGCACCATCGTTGCTCTGCGTCAAATAAACTTCCTGACTTGAAGGATTATTGCAATCCCCCGGCGCCCGTCTTGCAGCCATGAAATGCCATTACGTACGGCTGCTCCGGCGGGCTCACCTTTGTCGGAACTCGAGTTCCTGACGTCGCTGCCCTAGGAAGTAAAAAGGGCGCGCTCACCAGCGCCAAGATCGCCACTACGACTGTAGTCCTAAAAAAGACCATATTTATTTGTGATGACGAAACGACCCATCTGGCAATCAAAAATGGCTGAATTATCCACCGACTAGTGGGTTTTCTCGCCCTTCACTGGATTTTCATAGGGGGCGCCGTCGCTCCCGCCGACTCGGTAGGGGCCTGCAACCACTGACGAGACAAACTGTTTATGCTCATGTCTCGCAGCGAACCCACGACAGAGGGGGCTGCGGGCTAGACTTTACGGAATTGCCACGGGGTGTGGCGCAGCTTGGTAGCGCGCTTCGTTCGGGACGAAGAGGCCGTGGGTTCGAATCCCGCCACCCCGACAAGTTGGACTTTTCACACAGCGAACAGTGCGCTAATGTCCTTCATTCTTTTCTCATTGATTCGAAACCACGCCCATTGACCTCGTTGCTCTCTGTGGATCAACTCCGCTTCGGTCAGAATCTTCAAATGATGACTCACCGTCGGTTGGCTTAGGTCGACCGGCGCCGTGAGGTCGCAGGCGCACGCTTGCCCATTAAGGGCAATTATCGACAGGAGTTGCAGCCTGGCTGGATGCGCTACGGCTTTTAAGATTGGAGCCAATAGGTCCGCTTCCGGCTTCCCAATTGGAGAGCGGAGCCCTTCTGAGCAGCAGTCACTGACTTCCTGCAGTCCTCGCCGTGATTCTTTTACTGGGCTTTTAGTCACGTGCACTCATTTCCTGTTTCAGTTTTATATTGACAAATGTCAATATGTACTATACCTTGCATATTGATAAATATCAATATATCGAAAGGCATAAATTATGTCCAAAGTTCAATTAGCCCTCAATGTCGCACACTTAGCTGAGTCCATTGATTTCTATTCACAAATGTTTCGGACCGAACCACACAAGATCCGTCCCGGCTACGCCAACTTCCAAATTGATAACCCACCATTAAAACTCGTGCTGATTGAAACAACGGGCTCTGAGCGAGGAACTGGGCCGCACGGCGCCCTGAACCACCTCGGAGTAGAAGTGCCCAACACCTCAGAAGTGGTCGAAATAATTTCCCACCTGCACACCGAAGGGCTCGCCGTTGAGGAGCAGATGGATGTTCAATGCTGCCATGCCAAGCAAGACAAGGCGTGGGTCCACGACCCCTCAGGAACACCTTGGGAGTTTTACGCGATTACCGACGACAACTCCGACGGCATGGACCGAAAACTCGCCGAGGAATGCTGCTAAGCGCTATACAAGGAGCTCAGCGATTTGGACGGCGTTCAGGGCTGCGCCCTTACGCAAGTTGTCACTGCTGACAAAAAGCACGAGCCCTTTATTGCCGGGCACACTTTGGTCCCGGCGGATCCGCCCAACAAAAGTTGGATCAGCACCCGCGGCTTGCAGGGGTGTGGGAATATCTGTGATCACAACCCCCGGAGCATCTTTCACAACTGCAATGGCTTTGTCTGGGGTGACGTCTCGGGAAAATTCGGCATTGATGCTCAAGGAGTGACCTGTAAAAACTGGGACTCGGACACACGTGCCCGACACCAGTAGATCTGGCAGCCCAAGAATCTTTCGGCTTTCATTACGGAGCTTCTGTTCTTCATCGGTTTCATCAGTTCCGTCAGAAACTATTGATCCCGCGAGCGGGATTACGTCAAAAGCAATTGTGCGAACATACTTGTTCGGGTCAGGAAAATTCACCGAATTTCCGTCATAGGCTAACGCTGCGATGTCCTGGGTCATCGCGGCCTCAACTTGGGTCTTCAGTTCGGCAACACCGGCTAGCCCGCTCCCAGATACAGCTTGGAAAGTTGTCACGATCACACGCTGCAATCCAGCAAACTTATCTAATGCCTTGAGCACCGGCATTGCTGCCATGGTGGTGCAATTAGGGTTGGCAATTATGCCTTTTTTTGCATTTTTGACTTCCTCTGGATTTACTTCACTGACCACAAGCGGCACATCAGGATCCATGCGCCAAGCGGAGGAGTTGTCAATCACGGTCGCTCCGGAAGCCGCAAACTTTGGCGCGAGCTCCTTTGAGGTTCCACCACCAGCCGAAAAAATTGCAATGTCAATTCCTGAAAGATCGGCAGTTGCAGCGTCTTCAACCACGTACTCCTGACCTTCCCACGTGATACTCGTCCCGGCGGAGCGTGCTGAAGACATCACCCGCAAAGAACTCACCGGGAAATTCCGCTCGGCAAGTAATCGAAGAACGACCCCTCCCACTTGGCCGGTTGCCCCAACTACCGCGACGCTTTTCCCCGCCATTTCTTCAACGCCCCGTTCCTGCATAGACAACAGCTTCACCGTCAGAGTCCAAACCAAAAGCAGTATGCAACGCTTCAACGGCAGTATGTGCAAGTTCAGCCCTCGTCACAATAGAAATTCGGATCTCCGAAGTCGAAATCATTTCAACGTTGACCCCTGCCTGGGCCAACGCTGAGAAGAAATCAGCCGAAACACCCGGGTGAGAACGCATCCCTGCTCCGACCAGCGACACCTTCGCAATTCCTTCGTCAACATTGAGTGACTCAAAATCAATTTTGTCGCGCGCTCCCTTGAGCGCCTCCATCGCCAAATTCACCGAGTCCGCTGCACACGTGAATGTGACATCAGTTCTCCCGGTTGCGGTTGACGAAACATTTTGAACAATCATGTCAAGGTTTACTTTGGCATCAGCCAAGGCGCGGAAAATCGCTGCTGCCTCGCCCGGCTTATCGGGTACTCCAACAACGGTAATTTTTGCATCTTTTACGTCAGCTGCTACACCCGAAATAATTGGTTGCTCCACAAGCTTTCCTTCCTTGACTGCATCTGCGACACCTTGGGCTGACAGAACCCAGGTGCCTTCCGCGTGTGAAAATGATGAGCGTACGTGAATAGGAACGTCGAATCTGCGCGCGTACTCAACGCAACGAAGGTGCAAGACTTTTGCACCCACCGCTGCGAGTTCCAGCATCTCTTCGTAGGTGACAAAGTCGATCTTGGATGCTTTCCTCACCACCCGCGGATCTGTAGTAAAGACACCGTCAACGTCAGTGTAAATCTCGCACGAGTCAGCATTGAGCGCGGCAGCAAGGGCAACCGCGGTTGTGTCTGACCCCCCACGACCCAGAGTCGTGATGTCTTTTGTGTCTTGGGCAACACCTTGAAAGCCAGCCACAATTGGGACGGCACCTTTGGCAAGCGCATCGGTAATCCGCCCCGGCGTGACATCAATAATCCTCGCCGCACCGTGAGCTGAGTCAGTGATCAAACCCGCTTGTGATCCCGTATAGGAACGGGACACTGCACCCAGGTCTGAAATCGCCATTGCCAGAAGAGCCATTGAGATCCGCTCACCTGCGGTGAGCAACATGTCCAATTCGCGTGCGGGTGGAAGTGGTGATACCTGCTGGGCTAAATCCATGAGTTCATCGGTTGAATCACCCATCGCCGAGACCACCACAACGACGTCATGGCCCGCTTGCTTCGTCTCCACGATTCGGCGGGCAACTCGTTTAATGCTGGCGGCATCGGCGACACTGGAACCACCGTATTTTTGCACAATCAGGGACACGGATCCAAGTTTAGTCTGAACGGGTAACCTGACCGATGAGGACCAATCCAGCTATAGCCTCAGCAGACACGAAATTCTTATGGTCAGGGAGCAAATGGGCGGCACGCACGTAATTGACGCACATCAAGTGGTAAAGAACTATGGGGAATTCAGCGCTCTCGCAGGTGTTTCCGTGCACGTTGATGCCGGCGAATGTCTCGCCCTCCTTGGCCCCAATGGCGCCGGCAAAACCACACTTACCGAAATCCTTGAGGGATACCGCACCCGCGACGGCGGTAAGGTCGAAGTACTCGGGGTCGACCCCAGCAAGCCAACAGGTGCTTGGCGTTCGAAACTCGGGATCGTCCTCCAAAATGCAAGTGACCTCGCAGACCTCACAGTGACGGAAACAATCACCCACTTCGCCCGTTACTACCCCAATCCAGCTGATCCCGAGCAGGTAATAGCCGCTGTAGGATTGACCGAGAAGGCCGCCTCACGCAATGGCAAGCTCAGTGGCGGGCAACGGCGCAGGCTCGATGTTGCCCTCGGCATAATTGGTAACCCTGAAGTGTTGTTCTTGGATGAGCCCACCACCGGCTTCGATCCGGAGGCACGGCGAGAGTTCTGGGTACTCATTGATCGTCTCAAACTAGAAGGCACCACGATCCTGCTCACAACTCACTATCTGGATGAAGCACAATACTTGGCCGACCGAGTCGCGGTCATCGCCCGCGGCCAGATCGTGGCACACGGAACGCCGGACTCAATCGGCCATCGGGGTGACGCAATCGTGACGTGGTCCGAAGGTAAGCGTGAAATGAGCGAGTCCACTACCGAGCCCACAGCATTTGTGGCTGCCCTCGCCAGCAAATTTAATGGGGAGATACCGCATCTTCGAGTACGCCGTGCATCTTTGGAGGACGCCTACCTTGAGTTGATAGCCCAAGACCGAGACATCCATGTTGGTGAGCAATGACAAACTTTATTCGCCTAGACGCTGTTGGGATGGGCATGGGCCGGGTAGGAATCGAGCTCAAACAATTCTTTCGAGACCGAGAATCCGCTGTATTCAATTTCTTACTGCCCATGATTCTTCTGGTAATTTTCGGTTCAGTATTTGGTGAACAGGATCTGGGTGATTCCGACATTACGTTTTCACAATACTTCGTTGCCGGGATGATCGCCTCCGGGATTCTCTACACATCCTTTCAGAATCTGGCCATATCGATCCCCATGGAACGCGAGGACGGAACCCTCAAACGTCTCCAAGGAACACCGATGCCGCCCGCTGCATTCTTTATCGGGAAAATTGGTATGGTTTTTGTGGCCTACATCGCACAAGTCACCATCTTGATCGCCGTTGGAGTGCTCTTTTTTGACATTGACATTCCGACAACGTCATTTGCCATCTTCACCTTTATTTGGATCAGCATCCTTGGCCTGATCGCGACGACCCTACTGGGAATTGCGTACTCCGTCGTGCCCAAACAAGGGCGTGGCGCGGCTGCATTGGTTTCCCCTGTAGTGCTCGTGCTGCAATTCACATCAGGTGTGTTTTTCGTGTTCACTGACCTCCCACAGTGGATGCAAAGCTTCGCATCATTATTTCCTCTGAAGTGGCTCGCCCAAGGAATGCGCAGTGTATTTCTCCCCGAGTCTGCAGCGGCTATGGAAGTTAACGGTTCATGGGAACTCGGCTTGACCGCAGTCGTTCTCGTGGTGTGGATTGCGCTCGGCGCGCTACTTGCCACACTGTTTTTCCGTTGGGCCCCGCGGGGAGAAAACTAAGATCCGACTTGGCGCCGCCCAGCGAACGCGCGGCCTAAAGTTATTTCATCGGCGTATTCCAGATCCCCGCCAACAGGTAGTCCACTGGCCAGCCGTGAGACCGTGAGACCCAAGGGGACCAACAGGCGCGAAAGATAAGTGGCCGTGGCTTCACCCTCAAGGTTGGGGTCCGTGGCCAAGATCACCTCAGTGACACTGCCGTCGGCTAGTCGAAGCATGAGCTCGCGGATTCGCAGATCATCCGGGCCAACTCCATCAATTGGGTTAATTGAGCCACCCAAAATGTGATACCCGCCGCGGAACTCACGGGTCTTCTCAATTGCTACAACATCTTTGGGTTCCTCCACAACACACAGCACACTCGAATCGCGTTTAGGGTCAAGACAAATTCGACACTGTGGATTCTGGGCAACATTCCCGCAAATTTCGCAGAACTGCACTTTTTCTTTTACTTCAAGAAGTACTTCAGCTAGGCGTTTCACGTCGTCTGGGTCCTCGCCGAGGATGTGAAACGCGATGCGCTGTGCGCTTTTGGGACCAACACCGGGTAGGCGCCCTAGTTCGTCAATCAAGTCTTGAACGATTCCTTCATACATTATGTGCTAACCGTTCTCAATTTCGCCGATGGAGACTCCCCCAAGTTCCTTAGCAATCAGATCCGCGCCTGTTACTTCACTTGATGCGGAATCATCCATGCTGGGGGCATCTTCTTCCTCCGGAACGGGCGGAACGATAGCGCCACCGACAATGCCTTTTGCCCCCAAGACGATATCGATCTCCGTGTCGATTTTCAGCACATCAAGAATTGCCTGGCGTAAGCGCTCGTCGTGCCCGCCAGATTTCACGTTGTTGTAGTGGCCTGAGTCTTTAACACCTACCGCAAGTACCCCGTTATCAAAAGATAACGGCGTTGACTCTGTGAACCCCATCCAGGCGACACGTGAATACTTCGACAGCGCGTCCATGACTGCCGGCCACATTGATGTAAATGACGCAACAGTGGTGTTCCCCGGATTAGTAACGGGGGCTGGTGCTGTTACCGGCTTCGGAGTGTTTTCAACTGGCTCAACTGCAGCTGGCTTTGCCGGCTTCTTGGGTGGTGCGGGCACAGGTGGTGCGGGCACAACAGGCTTGGCGGGCGGTAGAGCGACTTCGGTGGCGACGGGTGTGACCTGTGCACCGGCCGGTGCGTGATTCAGCACCCCAGAACGCTCTAGCAGCTCCACCCGAGCAAGAAGGCCATCGGTTGAATCATCGGTTGCGGGCAGAAGCAATTTCGCCATGAGCAGTTCAAGTTGGAGCCGGGGTGCAGTTGCTCCTTTAATCTCAGTTAACGCCCGGCTGACCAGGTCACCGGCGCGCGCCAATTCGGCTGCACCAATGCGGGACGCCTGATCGACTTCAGTGGCGATCACTTCCTCTGGCGCGTGGATCAAGCCACTCTCGGCGGCTCCCGGAATTCTCTGCAAAACAATCAGGTCACGAACCCGTTCAAGTAGGTCGGTGACAAATCGCCTGGGTTCGTTGCCCAATTCAATGACTCGGTCAACTGCGGTAAACAATGCGGCGCCATCGCGATTAATTAGCGCATTTACGGTTTCGTCAAGCAATGCTGAATCTGTTACGCCTAACTGCAGGACCGCTTCCTGATAGGTAACGCCCTCCGGCCCACAACCAGAAATAATTTGACCCAATATTGATAGCGAATCGCGCACACTCCCGGTACCAGCCCGGGCAATCAGGGCGAGTGCCGCGGGATCAGCGGGGATTCCTTCACTAGCACACACCATGACCAAATGTTCTTGCAAAATCTTCACAGGCACTAACCGGAAACCGTAGTTGTGGGTCCGTGAGCGAATTGTGGGGAGAACTTTGTCCGCTTCGGTTGTCGCAAATATAAAACGGACATGCTCGGGTGGCTCTTCAACTAGTTTCAGTAATGCGTTGAAGCCTTGTGGCGTAATCATGTGAGCTTCATCGATTATGTACACCTTGTAAGGCGATTTTGCGGGACCAAACATGGCCCGTTCGCGCAGATCACGGGTGTCGTCCACCCCGCCGTGGCTGGCAGCATCAAGTTCAATCACATCTATTGAGCCTGAACCCGTCGCGGACAAATCAATGCAGCTTTCACATTCTCCGCATGGATCCGGTGTCGGTCCTAGCTCACAGTTAATTGATCGGGCCAAAATGCGCGCAGTCGAAGTTTTTCCGCAACCCCGTGGACCAGAAAGCAAATACGCATGATGGATCCGATTATTTTCCAGCGCCCTGCGCAATGGGCCCGTTACATGATCCTGGCCAACAACTTCATTGAGAGTCGCTGGCCGATACGACCGATAAAGTGCCATTGAGGGAGCCTTCGGACTGACCCCTTGCGTCGTTTCTGGCACAACGCAACCTTAGTCGGCATCGAATGAAACAAGGGATCCCCCGCACACCTACCAGAGCCCGCCTGCCCTTGCTGCCTTCCGGCCCTGGGGGATTCAACGAGGTGATACCGCACGGGGGATCGGCCCTAAGGCTACGCGTAAGCCAGTGCACGGTGAAAGCGAGGCTATGGGTAGCCTCTCCCGCGGAGGATTCGCCTAGTGGCCTATGGCGCTCGCTTGGAAAGCGGGTTGGGTTAACGCCCTCAGGGGTTCGAATCCCCTATCCTCCGCCACATCGATGATCCGCGCACGCATACGGCCGATTTTTTCGGTCGCCGGGTCCACGTTCTGTACAATTTCACGGCCAGTTTTTATGTAAAGTCCCCATTCGTCATTTCCGAAAATTGCCGGAACGGGTTAGCTGGACCTGCGGTCCGCTCGTGAACCCTGACTGTGGCGAGGAGTGGCTCATCACCGATTACTAAGATCCCCGATGACTACTCGGTGACTCCCCGTTCAGAGTTGAGATTTTTCGATGCCCTTCATGGCCTAGGCCACACAACTTGTAATCTCTCCCACGGTGGCGTGTCCGAGCGGCCAAAGGAGCGCGCCTCGAAAGCGCGTGTGGGGGCAACCTCACCGTGGGTTCAAATCCCACCGCCACCGCCACACTTTCTAGCTCTCGTCTGGGGACTCCGAAACGCTGGGGGCGGCTTCGGGGACTGTGCAGCCTTCTGGGGACGCGCTCGCCGAAGGCTGCGCGAGTTCGGCAACTACCTCGGCATCGTTGGCGAGGTCAGAGAACTGTTGGCCTAGAACCACGTCAACGCGCTTGCCGGTACGATCATCTTTGATCAGGGTCGCATCAGGGAAGTGATAGGCAACAAGCTTCGCATTTGCTTCGCCTTTTGCGCCGTACCGAATCTCACCAGCGCCCTGCACGCCCACACCCAGTGGATCGTTCTCCACTTTAGCGATCTTGAACCCCCGCACACTAAGGAACTTGGACGTCTCTCCCGCAATCCCCACGCGTTTAGTTGAGTTATAGACGTTGAGGGTAACCCGCGATGCGCGTGGTAATACTTCAGCGGGGGTCACCATGACTGAGGTGCAACCGTCTACCAATGCCGATGCGCTTGGAGATGCTGTCGAATCGGCGACATCTGCTCCACCCGAGCCCTTGAATAAGGTCGCGATCCCGAAACCCACACCAAAAAGGACCAGCATGGCAACAAAAATCAGCACCACTGTCAACCAGAGCGGCCGTTGGGCAGGGCGAGTTTTGGGACGCCCGATTCTTTGAGGTGTTGACATTGACTACAGACTAACGTTTTTCGCTAAAAAATTCCCGAACCAACTGCCCGGTTTCGTTTTCCAGCACACCAGGAATTACTTCTACTTGGTGATTCATTCGCTGGTCGCGCACTAGGTCCCACCGGGATCCCACTGCGCCATATTCCTCATTCCACGAGCCAATTACTAGCTGTGGGACCCGCGCCATGGTGATTGCCCCCGCACACATGGGGCACGGTTCAAGGGTTACATACATTGTTGAGCGCGCGATCCGCCAGTCGCCGAGTTGTGCTCCAGCCGCACGCAGGGCCAGGATTTCCGCATGGGCTGTTGGGTCTTGGTGTTGTTCGCGGGAATTTCCTGCTCGAGCGATAATTTCTCCCTGATCAGTCACGATCACCGCGCCGATGGGAATATCACCCCGCCCCGCCGCAATTTTGGCTTGCTCAATGGCCTGACGCATAAAACCTTCATGCAGCTGGGTTTGGTTGGGCGCGCTAGTCACTGATTGCGGATCTTCTGCCAAGCAAATTCAGCTCCAATGCGCTTAAATATTTCGGAGATCTGTTGATCCGGCTCCAGATCCGGGTTGTCGCAGATCATGGAGAGATCCTGCGATTTGAGTCCAAAGTTCGATAGCAAGTGTAGGTCGCCGACCGCTTCGAACTCTTCGAAGTCGCCCTCTTCCCAGTCCAAGTCGATGAGGTCGGCGGCGTCTTCGGCTATATCCCAGTCCAGGAGCGCCGCACCATCACTGATGACGACCTCGGTCTTCTGGTTGTCGTTCCGGAGTAGAATAAAGAACTCTTCGCCCACCCCTACGGCGGCGTACACTCCGCCTTCACCGGGGTATTGCTTGCACAATGCCAAAAGGTCATCAAGAACAATGCTGTGCTGCGCCGGAACCGGGATTGAATTCCACACCCCATCTTCGCGCCACAAAATGGCACTGTAATCAAGGTCCTCTATGCGTACCTGCTCAGTTGCCATGGCGTAATAGTTGCACGTTTCCCACCCACAGCGCGACCTCGATCCAATATTAGTGAGCGCCTGCAGGCCTTGCGCTAGTCTTGAGGGCATGCACACTCTTGTCGTTGATCACCCACTCGTTGCCCACAAAATGTCCCGACTTCGCCGTGAAGAGACTTCATCGGCAACATTTCGCCTCCTCGCAGAGGAACTAGTCACCCTGTTGGCCTATGAAGCCACGCGTGGGCTTGAAGTGGGTGAGGTCCCCATTACCACGCCGGTCTCTCCCACAGTTGGCCAGGAAATGACCCATCCCTTACCCCTCGTTGTTCCGATTCTGCGCGCTGGTTTGGGCATGCTGAACGGCATGGTCCGCTTAATGCCGACCGCCGAAGTCGGGTTTCTTGGTCTCGTGCGCGATGAAGAATCTTTAACCGCATCGATTTACGCAGATCGTTTGCCCGACGACATCCATAATCGCCAGGTCTTCGTACTTGACCCGATGCTGGCAACCGGTGGAACCCTCAT
The DNA here is from genome assembly GCA_002390705.1 of Actinobacteria bacterium UBA4426. Classification (GTDB taxonomy): domain Bacteria; phylum Actinomycetota; class Actinomycetes; order S36-B12; family S36-B12; genus UBA4592. Next base: position 52,740 of record DGQA01000010.1, read on the forward strand.
TGCAGCGATTGACATCTTACTGGAGCGCGGTGCAAAAGATGTAACCGCGATTTGTTTGCTTGCCGCGCCAGAAGGTCTCGCGCGGCTTGAACAAGCCTACGGCGCCCGCACTGAAAACGTATCCCTCGTTATTGCCGGACTCGACGAAAAACTTAACGAAAAAGGCTACATCGTGCCCGGCCTCGGTGATGCTGGAGACCGGCTTTACGGGACCGTCTAGTTGCTACAGCCCCTGAAGGGAAGAAGTAACTTTCGTCAGTGAGTCTTTCACATCACCGAATAACAGAGTGGTTTTGGATCAAAAGAACGGCATTCCGTAATTCGGCGCTGTCGTGTCAGTTCTTGCTGCTGGGTTCACCCCGTCACTAGCTCCAACAACAAACGCCATTTCGGTTGAAGAGAACTCAGGATCGATGTCACCCATTTCTTTCAGACTGCCATAAGGAACATTGGCTTCAGCCACTCACACATTCCTGTGACCGGGCAAGCGACCTGCAACCGGACGGAGTCTGCGCTGGAAATATCGGCGGCTGGGTCCTCGTTCTGGGGGTTGGCGCCGCTACGGCAACTGACAAAGAATTACTTTCGCAATAAAGCCGAAAGGTACTTATCAAAAATCCGAGCAACTTCTCGGCCACCGGGAGTTTTGACTTCATTGACCGGTGTGCCGAACCCTTCAGCTTGGGTCACCGCGATCCGCTCAGGTAGAAAAGGCTTCAGGATGGCTGCCTTGCCGTATAAAGTGCCCAATTCATTCATGCGGTACTGGTGCTCTTCAGCGACTGACCGAACCCGGTTCACCACAATTCCCGCGAGTTTCAGACTTGGATTAACGCCCTTACGCATCTCTTCCACTTCATCGATTGCTCGCTCAACCCCCTGGGCCCCAAAATACGAAGGCGTAGTCACAATCAAAGCCAAGTCCGAGGCCGCGAGCGCTTCTCGCGTGAGTGCACCTAATGAGGGTGGGCAGTCAATAAGTACCAGGTCGTATCCATTTAGTTGAGTAAGTGCTTTGGCTAACTTTGGCGTGAAAGCGCTGCCCGGGTGGGTCCAAGAATCAAATCTGATCACACTCGGGTGACTTGCCAGCACGTCAACCTCACCTGGACCAATTTCCCAATCACATGGAGTTAATGCGCCCTCGATTTCTGCACGAGTTGGATGCTCCAACACATTTGCGACCGATGTTTTTGAGGGGTGCGTCCGTAGAATTGACGTTGCATTTCCCTGAGGATCAAGGTCAACGACGAGTGAAGCAAGACCCCGCGAGGTTGCTGCACCAGCCAACCCGAGCGTCACCGCTGTCTTACCAACCCCACCTTTTAAACTCACAATACTGACTACTGGCATGGCCTCATTCTTCACGGTCCACCCCCTTTCTCGCAACTCACCCCACATACACACCACACACCCGATCCCTACAACTACATCCCTGGGCCTCGCCAGGGTTGTTCTGGGTTTTTGGGAAGCACCCTTGTGAGAAATTATTTGACGGGAAGGTAGTGTAATTTCATGCTTTTCCTTCCCCCCAAGCACACAGCCCTCGCGGCCTGCGCTGGCCTGATCGCCAGTATTACCGTGACTTCAACCACCCTTCCCGCTAGCCACGCTGCCGAAGTAGGCACTTGTTACACCTATGCCGCGAGCGGAACCAAGGACCAAGCAGCTAGCGCACCGGCCGTTGACTGCCGCACACCACATACTGCCCAGACCTACTGGAGTGGCACTTTGCCTGCCAACTTCTCTGTTCCCGAAAAGGCGAAAGCATCCAGTCGCTTAAAAGCGACCCGCGCCTGCACCTCAAAAAAAATGAATGCTTTTGTGAATTTGGAAAACCGTGAGCTGCCAACCAGATTTCACAGCATGCCTGTTTTTCCTACCAGAGTGCAGTGGAACGCCGGCGAGCGCTGGGTTCGGTGTGATGTCGTTTTCCGATCAGGCAAAGCGTACAAAAAACTCTCGGTACCCATGGCCGAGTTTGCTGCCGTGACCCCCAAGGATCAGCTAAATTTTTGCACGCCCAATGTTCCGGGAAACAGGTCCACGAGCGCCTACCCCTGCACCAAAGTCAAGAAAAACTGGATCATGGTTCTTGAGCGCGATCTAGGAACACCGACCAAGAAATTTCCAGGATCTCGGACAGTAGAACGGCAAACAAAAAAGATCTGTGAAAGGGCCGCAAAACCATACGTCACACTTAAAAAGTACTACCCGTGGTGGGCAATCTGGCCGAATTCAACAGGTTGGTCACGCGCGGATCGAACAGCCCAGTGCTTCGTTCCCTACAGTGAATTCATTAAGAACACTACTAATCAATAACTGGGCGTTTGGGGCCGATCCCCCACGAAATGTAATTCCAAAACCAATCAGCGATCACAGATACTCGGTTTCGACCGCCCGCTAAATAGAACACGTGTAGGCCCAACCAGGACAGCCACGCGAGAGTACCGTGCATGGCTGGCCCACTGGGCAATTCAACAACTGCCCGCCTACGACCGATCGTGGCCATTTGCCCCTTGTCTTTATAGGTAAATGGCTTGGGCTCTTGACCGCCGAGAATTTTTTCAATACTCGCCGCTACATACCGCCCCTGCTGCATTGCCACAGAAGCAACCATTGGGAGTGGAGGTTTTCCTTTTGAGGCGACGTGGGCGACATCACCCACGACCCACACATTCGACTGAAGGCGCAATGTGTCAGACACCACTAATCTATTTGATCGATCAGTTTCGCCCAAGTCATTCCACTCGGCAGGCGCGGCGACACCGGCCGCCCAAATAATCGTTCCGGCCGGTAGCACCTCCCCGGACTTCAAGTGAACGTCACTGGGGTACATCCGGTCAACAGCACTATCAACTTTTACCTGCACCCCGAGGTGCTCTAAGTCTCCTTTTGCCCGACCTGAAGACTTCTCACCAAACGACGGCAGCAATCGAGGACCTGCCTCAACCAAGGTGACCGATGCATTCTCAGCGATCTTTGGGAATTCGCGGTGCATACTTTTCTGCAATTCAGCTACGGCCCCCGAGATTTCAACACCGGTAGGGCCTCCGCCCACAACAACCACCCACAAAGCTTCTTTGGGCTTTGCGCCTGTCTCAACATCTTCATAGGTTCGCAATAGTCGATTGCGAATAGCACGAGCCTCAAACAAAGACTTCATTTGCAGGGCATTTTCTTCGACTCCCGGGAGACCAAAAGTTGTGCCCATGCTCCCCACAGCAAAAACCAGTTGGTCAAAGTACAGGATTCTCCCATCTTCCAAGCGAATATTGTTCGCTTGGAAGGAGACTTTAATTACTTCTCCGCGAATAAATTCTACCCCGGGGATTGCCGCGCGAACCGGATAAGCAATGTCATCTTCGGGCAGGCCACCGGTCGCCACCTGGTAAAGCAGCGGGGAAAAAAGCTGGTAAGAGTGACGGTCAATAACCGTTATCTCCACGTTCCCTTTCTTGGCCAATGCAGAAGCGGCTGTTAATCCCCCGAAACCCGCACCCACAATCAGTACTTTTTGTTTAATTTGTTCTGATGCTTGGCTCAACGCAGTGGGCTCCTTAGCTCGGAATCCGGATAGATTGTTTCCCCGAAAGGCTCAGTTGCGCTGAGTCGCTCGAATTGTGAATCTGTGAGTTCGATACTCAGTGAGTGGACAATCGAATCGATTGTCACCGGCTTTGTGGCACCAGGAATGGGGATGACAACGGGCGAAAGCGTGAGCAACCAGGCCAAGGCGATCTCTTGTGTTGTTGCGCTGTGTTCGGCGGCAACTGAGGCAAATTCACCAAATTGAGACTCCAGGCTCTTGGCATGATGAGATCCGCCTAGTGGTGACCACGGCAAAAAGGCTATACCAAGTTCGGTACACCGATCCAAGACTTCCCGATCTTCACGCATACGCGGAGAGAATTCATTTTGTACGGAGACCACACCACCACTGCCCGGCCCCCCCAAGACTTCGAGTGCAACTTCAAGCTCGGGCAAAGTCGCATTTGAAATTCCCACCTCACGCACCCAGCCCAGATCGCGTAAGGCCGCGATGCCTCGCATTTGGTCGGTGTAGGTTTCGCGTGGATCGTGTCGGTGGTGTTGGTACAGGCTGATGACGGTTACACCCAGCGCGGCCATGCTGGCCTCACATGCAGCCTTGAGCCCTGATGCGCTTCCATCACGCGACCAAGTTTCGCCCTCACCCCTCGTTATGCCGCCTTTTGTCGCCACCACAATATGGGAAGTATCTGCGGGCCCGGAGTACAGTGATAACGCTTCGCAGACCAGCGCTTCGTTATGTCCCACCGTATCTGCGCTGGGCGCATAAATATTCGCCGAGTCAATGAAAGTAACCCCTAGATCGATTGCCCGGTGAATCGTTGCAATTGCTTGTTCCCGGTGGTCCAGCATGTCCGCAAAAGACAGTGGCATGGCGCCTAAGCCGACGGCCGACACCTGCCATGGTCCTAATTGACGCACCGGCAGGGTCGAACTGGCTCCGTTCATGATCCCATTCTATTCCCCGCCAGATTACGAGAGTCCACCCGAAAGCTCGTCCGCTGTCTCGAGCCACTGCACTTCGATTTTTTCCTTCTTCTCATTTAATGCCCTAAGGTCCTGATCAAGCTGCGCTACGCGCTCAAAATCACTCGTGAACTCGAGCATTTGGTCATGGATTCCAATAATCTGAGCATCAAGTTTAGAGAGTTGACGCTCCCACTTGTCTGCGAGCTTGCGCAGTTCCCGCTCGCGGGCTGGAGTGAGAATGGATTTCCTTCCGCTTTCTTGTTCGACGTTCACATCAGATTTACCCGAGGCGACCGAAAGCATGTTTCTCCGAAACTCCAAATACTGTTCAATGCCGCCAGGTAGATCCGTAAACGCACGGTCCCCCATCACCGCAACAAAGTTGTCGCATACCCGTTCTAGGAAATACCGATCATGGGAAATGATCAGCAATGTCCCGGGAAACCCATCGAGTAAGTCTTCCAAAGCAGCCAAAGTTTCCACATCAAAATCATTGGTTGGCTCGTCCAGAACCAAAATATTAGGTTCGGACATCAGGATTCGGGTGAGCTCAAGGCGCCTACGCTCGCCGCCAGAGAGCTCTCCCACTCGCGTGAATTGACCATCATGATCAAAACCAAGGCGTTGACACACTTGACTAGCGCTGAGTTGTTTTCCTTTGCCCAATTCAATGTAGTTGGCAACCTCGGAGACAGTGTCAATTACGGACTTACTCAGATCCAAATCTGCCAGGTTCTGGCTCAAAACTCCTGGCTTAGCGGTCACGCCCTCAACTCGCTTACCCGCCAGCAGTGGCAATTCACCGAGTATTGACCGAAGAACGGAAGTTTTTCCCGCACCGTTTGGACCTAGAATTCCAATCCGCGCACCCGGTGCGATATTCCAGGTGATGTGGTCGATGAGGGTTCGAGTATCAAACCCGATTTTAGCGTCATGTAGTTCAAATACGGTTTTACCCAAACGAGCGCTAGCGAATTCCAATAACTCGACTGCATTGCGCGGTGGCGGTTCGGCGGCGATCAATTCATTGGCTGCGTCGATTCGAAATTGGGGTTTTGTAGTTCGCGCTGGCGGACCCCGCCGCAGCCAGGCGAGTTCCTTTCGCATCAAGTTTTGTCTTCGAGCTTCACTCACCGCGTCCTGGCGCATGCGCTCAGCTTTTGCAAGGACGTATGCGGAATACCCGCCAACGTATTCCTCAACGTTTCCGCCGACCACCTCCCACATGTGATCGCACACTTCATCCAGAAACCAGCGATCATGTGTCACGGTCACGATTGCAATCTTCGGCCGACCTTTCAGATGAGCCGCAAGCCACGCGATAATCTCAACATCAAGATGGTTCGTCGGTTCATCAAGGAAAAGGACATCAACTTCGCGAATGAGTTGTTCTGCCAAATAAGCGCGGCGCCGTTCGCCTCCAGAGAGATCTGAAATCCGTCGGTCAAGCTGCTCGGACTGGAAACCGCCTAACAGGGCGGTCAAGATTTCCCGCACTGCCGAGTCGCCGGCCCAATCATGTTCGTCGCGATCTCCCAACACGTGGCTACGAATCGTCGCGTGCTCAGCACTGGTCCCCACCTGGTCAAGTTCGCCCACGACCACACTCGCCCCCCGGGTGACTCGGCCTGAGTTAGGTGGTTCCGCCCCCGCCAGAACCCGGAGCAGGGTGCTTTTGCCGGCACCATTTCGACCTACGACTCCAATGCGTTCCCCCTTGCTCACACCGAGGGAAACATCGCGAAGTAGTGGGCGCTCCCCAAATGCTTTTGACACGTTCTCGCAACTGAGCAAATTGACTTGTTGGGGGGAGTCCACCGGGACATCATGCCCATCTGTCGCGATTGCCTTGCGAGCGGTCCAATTTTAGTGCAGCCTTTCGATCCTGGGTGAAGTAATGGTAGGGGGGTTTGTGCGATTATGCGTGTAGGACTGAAGAAAAATATGGTCCCAATCTCCGATGAAGTTTTGGTCCCTTCGCTCGGCAATGGAGTGAGTAAGCCCATAACACCGGAGGATGCCGAGAAACTACTCGAATCAGTCAGAGCGTGTCAATTGCCTGCGGCTGAAAGTGAATTTCACGTCGATTGGATGGGCATCCGCACTCGGATTGGCATGCTACCGTGGGCACCTAGTGAACTCGCTGGCATTACCTCAGCAGCACTACCAATTCCGGATGACTCCTATCGATCCGAAGCATCCGAATATGCCGCCCTTGCGCTTGCTCTAGATCGCGCAATCGACACCTTGTGCATTGTCGAAGTGGGTGCAGGTTGGGCGCCATGGGTAGTGGCGGGTCTAGCCACTGCCAAGCGAAGGGGCTTGCAAGGCCGCGGTCTAGCAATTGAGGCTGATCTTACGCATGCGTCTTGGGCTGTAATCCATGCACAAGACAATGGAATTGACGCTGAGCTAATCGAAGGAACCCCAACTGAAATTATTGATGCTCTGCGCTCCGCCACCACGGAAATGCAGATCATCCACGCCGCCGGCTGGATGGAGAACACCTTCGTAAGTTTCCCAGACGTATCCTCTGAAGACATGGGAGTCGCCGTGTGCACTCTCGGCACCACTGGAACCGACTACCGAGGTGCGCACCTCCCGCATGTCGAAATTCCAGCGATCGCACTCAGCCAAGTTTTTAGTGCGCTCAACATGCGGATTGATCTATTACATATTGACGTGCAGGGCGTCGAATTTGAGTTAACCTCACAGAACGCTGGGACAATTCAAAGCCACGCAGTGACCATGGCCATAGGGACACATAGTCGAAAATCTGAAGGGCAGCTTCAGCAGTTTTTCTTGGAAAGAGGGTGGGGGTTGCGAATTGACGAGCCTTGCACGGCAATTTTCACCATGACCCATCCCACTCTAGCGGGATTCACCGTGCAAGACGGATTTCAATTTTATGAAAATCCATTCTTGCTCGACCAAATCAAAAGCTAGCCAGACGTGATGCTGTTCGGCTAAACACGGCTTCAAGGACGGCGAGGCCCTCCGTGCTGGCGATTAGACCTAAAGCTGAATTTCGATCCAATGCCAGGCGCTCCTTCAAGATTTCCACCCAATTGCCTTCAATTTCCCGGGCGATCTCTACAAATGGCTCATTATCTCGTGCGGCTTGAGCCAGAATCTCAAACCACAACCCACTCCCGAAAATATCCATACCCCGGGACGCCCGGGCGATGACTTTCGCCAAGTCATGTGGATTGCAAGGCGAAGGGACGTCAATTGAGTCGAGACGCGAAACGACAATTTCATTAATGTACAACAAGCATTCACGCAATAGTTGGCTGTGATCGGCAAAGTGATGCAGCAATACTCGATGGCTCGTTCCGACGCAGGCTGCCAGTGTGCGCAGGGACTGATTCACCCCACCGGCGATCAACTGCTCACTCAGTAATTGAACCAACGTTAATTTTGAGCGAGAAAAGTCTGTTGATGTAAAAGCAGGTGCCTTCGGCATTATTGCTAATGTACCACATGGTACATTTATTACATGGCTTGGGTTTTCCTTGGAATTGCGATTGCGTGCGAAGTGCTGGCAACCACAGCCTTGAAACTCTCCAACGGCTTCTCACACGCGTGGTGGACTGCAGCCTCAATTGGCGGGTACGGACTCGCTTTCGTCATGCTTTCCTTTTCGGTGAAAACAATCCCTTTAGGTTTGGCTTATGCACTGTGGGCAGGAATAGGCACCATAACCGTGTTTTTGATCTCGCTCATCGCATTTAAATCTAGCGCAGAACCCATTGCCTGGGTCGGGGTTGTTCTCGTCACGATTGGATTAGTCTTTCTCAACCTAGGGAGCACGACCCACGCTTAGGGGTGTGTCAGCGTGGTCACTCTAAAGACCGGAATTTCCCGCACAATATTTCGCTGATACATCCGATAGGACGACCAGGCATCACCTAAGCCGCTATATATCCGTGCCGCTTCTTCACCTTGTGCTTCTGTGAACACTGCTTCACTCACTTCACCGTCAATCTCAATCTTGCCTTGGCCATGAGCTCGGACATTGAATACCCAGCCGGGGATTTCTTCTTGGCCGGCATTGGAACCTGCGATTCCCCAGCCCCCAGAATCGGGAACGGCCAGCAGCGGGGTCCTGCGCCATTCACCACTCCTGCGTCCAAGAGTGGTGATCCACACCACCTGCGCACCACCCGGAAAACGACGACCTAGTCTCCCCTTGCTTAACGTGTAAATTACACGATGTAAAACGGTGGTAGTTCGCAATACCGTTCCCCACACCAGGTCATAACTTTTAGATCCCACGCTCAGCTCCCACGCAATTCAAGTGCCACCGAATCGATCGCCGTTGCAAGTTCCCAATCAAGGGAAGTGATACCACCCGCAGAATGGGTGCTCACAGCGAACAACACTCTGTTCCAGCGAATATCAATATCCGGGTGGTGATCCATTCTTTCGGCAATCACCGCAACCGAATTAACTAATTCAATTGCTAGTAGAAAATTTGGTGCAATGAATTCTGCACTCAAGGCGTTGTCGATTCGAGACCAGTTCGCATTTCGATCTAGAAAGGACGCAATATCAGATTCAGTTGCAAGTTTTAGCATCACTTAACCGCCAATACTGCCGTTCGAGAACAACAGGGCCCCTACCCCAACTGACAAATCCGACTTCTTTCTGGAATCTATTGGACATCCAACCGATGCTCTGAGCGGTCGACTTAGCAAGAACCGTGTGCATAAAGCCACTGAAAATAAACATAATGCCCACCGGCGGGAAGAACATCCAAGCCAAAACCAGTGACAACGGTACGAACCAATTCCCCATAGGTTTCAGAGTAGCGGAGTTAGCTCGAAGGCAAGCAAGGTTTACTGGTTAAGAGTCGCTTTGCCGAATCTATTCAAGTATTTTCCTATTTCGTCGACACTCCGCGAGTTTCATCCAGGCGACTCATCATCGCAATGCGCCCCTCATGACGCCCGCCATCAAATGGTGTGGTCAAGAAAACGTGAAGCGCGTCCATGGCGACGTTATCTGCAGTTATTTGCTCACCGAAACACGCAACATTGGCGTCATTGTGTCTGCGGGCCATCTCCGCATCTCGCGAATCTCGAATCACGCCACCACGCACACCGGGGATTTTGTTCACGGCCATACAAATACCTTGCCCGCTCCCGCACACGAGAACTCCACTTTCGACTTCTCCCCCTGCCACCGCACGTCCCACCATGGCACCGAAGTCCGGATAATCACACCGTTCCTTATTGAAGGTCCCCACATCCAGGGTCTGATGCCCCTGCTCCATAAGCCACGCTCGCAAAGTTTCTTTAAGGGTAAAACCAGCATGATCTGATCCAATTGCGATCTTCATGGATTCTCCTGTTCGGTTATTTTTTCGATCATTATGTCGCGTTGAGCGCGAAGATACTCCACAGTTTCTCGATTGGGCACGACTACATCGGACCAATTGGGTGGGACAGGGAGACTCGTGAGGCCCGCTCCCAGCAGCGCGGCCCCGATCACCGCAGCATCAGGCGCATCCATCACTGCTAAGGGCAACCCGGTCGAGTCCGCAAGGAGCTGGCGAAACACCGGGTCATGGGTTCCACCTCCCACTAAAGGCGTCGGCCGCGGCAGAGACGCGCCGATGTTCTGAACGGTAATAGCGCCCAGTGCCACTGCCTGAGCGACTCCGACAAGAATACTTCGCAGTAGAGCTGAACGGTCCGTTCCTAATGACAAGCCATGCAACGAACCGCGCAGGTTCGGGTTCATGAACGGTGTCCGTTCTCCAGCGACATAAGGAACATACAACGGGTCGTCGTCCCGGACTCCTTCCGCGAGCGCGGCCGTCGCTTCTTCGATGGAACTACCAAACCACTTAAGTGCCGTATTGAGAGAGAGTCCGGCGTTCTGAACCGCCCCAATTCGGTACCAACCCGCACCAGGTTCTCCCACCACAGCAAACGTGTGGGTGCACAGGCTCGAATCGAGAGTTGGTCCTTCAAGAACGCGAACAGTTTGGGAACCACTCCCCACAGCAATAAAACCTTGGCCGGGAACAAGCCCGAGCCCAGCCACAACACAAGCCGTGTCGGCTCCACCAATTGCGCTCTCGATCTCTTGGCTCCCACACTTCACGAGTCCGCCATTTGACTGAGATGCTCGCACGGGGGGTAGCAGCTTTGGATCGATTGCAGACCAAGTCACCGCTTCCTTTGACCACTGGCCGGCTTCTACATCAAAGAGCAACGTGCCTGAGGCGTCACTCGGGTCTGTCCCGATGCTGCCACCAAGTGCAGCCCGTAGCCAGTCTTTAGGCTGCAAAACGTGGGATGCGCGCGCAAGGAGATCTGACTCATGACGCCCAAGCCAAGCGAGTGTCGTTGCCGCGAAACCTGGGACTGCTGGTGACCCTAGGTGCGCTAACAACTCTGCATCCATCTCACGAGCCATCCGCTCAGCTTCGGTGGCGGCCCGGCTGTCAGCCCAAAGGATTGCTGGACGCAAGGGTTTTAAATGGCGATCAGCGACAACCACTCCATGCATTTGCCCTGAGAAGCCGACTGAACTGGGCGTATCGTTCGATTCGGTCAACACACGCATTACTACATTTTGGGTGGCCGCAAGCCATACATTAGGATCACTCTCTGCCCAGCCAGGTTGGGTGGAACGGACTGAATAACTTTGACTGGCTCGTGCAAGCACCTGGCCAGACTCGCTCACCAAGGCGCACTTCACTGACCCCGTCCCGAGGTCAATTCCAAGCATGGTCATACGACGGGCCCTTTCGCCTCAATGTCCGCGATAATCAAACTCTACTGAAAGCTTAAAAAATTACGCTCCTGCTACACCTACACGCATGGGCTCGCGAGATGGGTTCGCGAACAAACCGTGCACAAAAGCCTTATGTTGGATTTTCCATGTAGCTCTCAGAAATAATCCATCAGTTTCGAAATGTGAGCACGAAAAATAGCCTCATCAGGGGGTGGGAAACTTGCCAGTTGTGGGTCGCCGGGGACTCGAACCCCGAACCTACGGATTAAAAGTCCGCAGCTCTACCATTGAGCTAGCAACCCCGATGCACAGGTAAATCCTAATGGTCGACCACTTTCCCGATAATCTGGCACCAAATGGGAATTGCCGCTAGCTCTGCTGGCCCATGGACCACAGCTGCCAAACGGTAGTGCGAACACTGCGAGGCTGCTGGAGCACTGAGACGACTGCATGAGCGACGTCGTCAGCTACCAGCCAGTCGGCGAAACGTTCATCGTTTTCAACGCGGCCAGCGCCAACTGCGAATTCTGTGCCCACACCGGCCGGGCACACGGCGGTGACGCGGATCCCCTTCTCCCGCAGTTCCCGATCCAAGGCACCGGCTAGACCAACCTGCGCAAACTTGGTTCCGGCGTACACGGCTTCGTCTCCACCTCCACGAAACCCCGCAACCGAGGAAACAATCACGATGTCTCCTGACCCGGTTGTTTTGAGCATCTCGGGAACGCCGGCACGAATAGTCCAGACTGTGCCGTCGTAATTGGTGTGCATCATGCGACGGAGTTCATCATCCGAGTGGTCCAAAATAGAGCCATAGATGCCGATACCAGCGTTCGGGACAATTGAGTCGATTTTTCCAAATTTTTCCACCGCTGCATTAATCAACGCCTGGTTGTCTTCAACCGAACGGACATCCATGGGACAAGCGACAGCGTTGTCAGGTCCGAGTTGCTCAACCAACGCATGCAGCCGTTCAGCGTTACGCGCACCTAGTGACACCTTGGCACCAAGTTCAACAAGTTGTTCGGCGGTTGCTTTACCAATTCCGGAGGTTGCTCCCGTGATGGCAACTACGGTGTCTTTTAGGTCGCGCAACGTGTAGGTCATGCTTTCATCCTAATGGTGCACTATGCGAGTACCGGTAGGCTGGTGACATGAAAACTGCCGTGATTTTCGGGTATGGGCTGGCAGGAAAAATCTTTCATGGGCAACTACTTCACTCTATTCCTGGTTTCGAGGTGATCGGGATTTTAACGGGAAACGATCAACGGGTATCTCAGGCGAAATCTGATTTTCCACATGCGCTGGTGAGCAATGATCTCGACGCTTTACTTGATTTGAACCCTGACTTGGTGATCGTTGCAGGCGCCAACGTCACTCACATGCCTCACTCACGAGCCGCACTTTCCCGCGGAATCAACGTCGTGATCGATAAACCAATCGCTGCTAACGCCCAGGCAGTTGCAGAGCTTGGTGAACTAGCGGAAGCCAACGGTGTCGCCGTTCTCCCATTTCAGAACCGCCGTTGGGATTCAGATTATCTCACTCTCAAAGCGGCTGTGGGTTCGGGAACGATCGGTACTCCACATAGATTTGAATCGCGGATGGAAAGATTCCGTCTTCTCCCCAAGGGAGACTGGCGGGAATTGAAAGATCCCGAAGCGCTTGGTGGCGTGCTCTACGATTTCGCACCTCATCTTGTCGATCAAGCCCTGGACCTCATGGGACCCGTGGTTTCGGTCAACGCCCACGCCCGAACCCTGCGCGAGATTCCAGTATCTGATGACGACCTACTAATCATGTTGCAGCACGAATCTGGTGGAATTTCTTATCTCGTGGGTTCACTCGCCACTGCTTTACCTGGACCACGATTCACACTCGCCGGAACTACAGGTGCCCTGCGCATTAATGACGTGGACACTCAAGAAAAGCACCTCAAACTGGGTGTGATTCCCGGAGACGGTTGGGGGGTTGAGTCTGATGAGTCAATTATTGAAATTTGGTCAAGTGATGCGGCCGGAGAACTCACGCATTCAACGTTGCCAAGTGAAATTGGCAACTGGCCCGAATACTATCGAGAGGTTCTGGCTTTCCTCACCGAATCTGTACTACCAACTGTCACGCTGGATCAAGCCGTAGCCACAACGCGGGTGATAGATGCAGCTCGAATTTCAGTTGCTAATGGTGAAGTTGTGCGCCTGGAGCCACCGGCAAGTCATTGAAGGTTTTCAAAACCCACTGAGTTTTCATGCGAGCCGGTTCACTCTTATGGCAGGCGATCACCGATTCACTAAACGGGCCGTTAAGTGAATTAGGTGCACCGGTTTGCGGTTCAACGCAGATCAAATCTCCATGGCCGGTGTAGATCACGAACCATCGGTGAGAGTTCGTTACCCGCAATTGCAATGCGCCAGGCCAATCAATAGTTACGACTCGATTTGGCACAATTAGGGCATCGTCGAGAGGCCCCCGGTTATTATCAAAATCGACGAGCTCACCGGTCGGTAGTGAACCTGACTTGGTGAGAATTTTTGCATCAGCAATGTGAAGCTGAGCGGGCGAACCCACGCTCAATGATTTGCGGAACCATGGGTGCCAGCCCACGACAACATTTATGGGCACCTCACTTCTTGGGGTGACTTGAATTATGGTCTCAAGTGAATGCGCGCGAATATTCCAAGTGAATGTGATGTCCAGGATACTTGACCAATCAGTTATTGACTGTCGTGCAATAAACGTCGTGCAGTCTTCGCTCTCTATGACGTTCCAACTTGACGCGGGGCGGTCAAATGACACTCCGTGAAGTGCCCAACCCTGATAGTTGACGTCTTGTTCCGATAATTCACCGTTCACACAGATTGAATTGTTCTCCAATCTGCCCGCCCAAGGGACCATGGGGTAAAAACCAAACTCCACTGGATCTTTGCCAGCAGCTCCCAGCAACTCGACTCCCTGGTATTGCCAACTCATCGCCCGCCCTGCGAGCCTGGTATTAAAAATTAATTGATGGCCACGAAATCCGACTTCCACGTGCGAGTCATTAGATGAGTACAAACGCTCGATCCATTTCGTGCAATGGATCTGACAGCAGCGGTCCAAATGCGGCTTCTGCCGCCCCAGCAAGCGGGCTGTTCAGTAACAAAGAAGGAAGCGAGATATGAGCCCGGGTCTGAGTATTCGGCCGAGACTGATCAATTCGTGCGTCCACCACTTCACTGATGTACGGATAGATCTCTGCTAGGTGGCCACCAAGAACAATATAGTTGGGATCGATACTGTTCATCAGGTTGACGAGTCCGACACCAACCCACTCACCCACCCCTGACAGTGCTCGTTTTATGTCAGTAAGCTCCGTCAGCGACTCTGCCACAAGATCCGAAAATGAACCTTGACCCGGCAAAAATCCCACCGCAGAAAAAATCGCGTCTCTGCCCACTTCCGTCTCCCAACACCCCCGGCTTCCGCAGTTGCAGGGTTCGCCAGTTGGATTCACCACCATGTGTCCCAATTCGCCTGCGAAGCCACTGCCCCCGGCTAACACCTTTCCTCCCAAAACAACTCCACCGCCCACACCAACATCTCCCGACAGGTAAACAACACTCGATGTAGCGGTGGCAGCACCACGAACAAATTCGGCGACCGCGCCAAGATTCGCATCATTTCCTAAGACCACGGTCGGGCAAACCCCGATATGTGCACATAAGGAATCTGTCATCAATTGACCGAATGGAACATCGATCCAACCCAGGTTGGGCGCCTTGCGAATAAAGCCAAGCTCAGTCTCCACTACTCCCGGGATCGCGATGCCCACTCCAAGCCAGACCGCTCCAGTGGGTAACGAAGCAAAAAGTTCGTCCGTACTCTCTAAAATTGTGGCAATTGCTTTTTTCACCGGATAAGGACCATCCTCGCGGGATCGGTGAATTGTTGCCAGCACTTCACCGCCCAAACCGACAGCGGCGGCAACTATCCGATCAACGCCAAGATCAAATGCAAGAACAAAATTGTGTGAACTACTCGTGCGCACAACTAGAGAAGGGCGACCGCGTGACCCACCCACTCCAGAAACTTCCTCCACCAGGCCTACTTTTGCCAGATCTGAGACAAGCGCCCCGATGGTGCTGCGATTGAGCCCGGTAAGAAGCACCAGATCTGAACGGCTTAATTCGCCGTTCTCATGCAGATAACGCATGACTCTGGCGAGATTGTGCCGCTTGACTTCGTCGGGTGTGACTGGTGATGGTTTCAACATTTCGAGGGCGTTTTACCGCATGACTCCTTGCGACCGTTTACGTGACAGCGCATCTGCACCCGCTGCCAACATCAGCACGGAACCGGTGATCATTAACTTGACACCCGCGGAGTAACCCAACAATCCCATTCCGTTGTCAATCACTGCGACAACCGCGCCACCAATAAGGGCATCGTGGATTCGACCCCGACCACCGAAAAGACTGGTTCCACCAATAACCGCTGCCGCAATAGCATTCAGAACGATGAACTTTCCGGCATTAGGATCAACTGAAGCCGCTCGAGATGCGAAGACGATGCCCGAAAAAGCTGCTGTTCCAGAACAAATTGTGAACACGATGATGCGGATGCGACTGACGCTAATTCCCGCGCGCCGTGCGGCTTCTACATTGCCACCGACAGCGTACACGTGGCGACCAAAAGTGGTTCTGTTCAAAATAAAGCCGTATACCAATGTCAATACTGCAATGATCGGCACGATTATTGGCACACCACTTAGCGGGTTTAGTTCAGGATTCACACTACGTTCTAAACTCAATGCCCACACAATTGCGAAACCAATTACTGCCATAACGACGGTTTTGATAAGGATCATGGACAGTGAATTTGCAGCGAAGCCTCGGGCGAGTCGACGAGAGCGACCGATAAATGAGAACAGAAAATAACCAATAATTACTACTGCGTAAAAGACCCAACCGAGCCAGATCGGCAAATTCTTGTTCTCAATTGCTAGGACCACTTCGTCCGTCACCCGGACGTTCCCACCAACACCAATGATTACCAGGATAAGTCCTTGAAAGGCAAGGAACAGTGCCAACGTCACAACAAATGATGGGATACCAATCTTTGCTACCAAAATTCCAATAAACAGACCAATCGCGATTCCGGCAAGCAGGGCGATAGCGATCGCAATGGGCCAAGCAAATCCCCACCTAGACAAAGACACGGCAAGCAGGGCGCCGGCCACACCTGATGTCACTCCAGCTGACAAGTCGATCTCTCCAAGGAGGAGCACAAAAATTAACCCCATGGCCAAAATCATGACTACCGCCGCTTGGGTGAAAAAGTTTGCGAAGTTCAAAGGTGTAAAAAAAACGGGATTCGCAAGTGAAAATAGGGCAACCAATACAACGAGCCCGATGACTGCAGGCAACGAGCCCATGTCACCGCTACGCACCTTTATTCGATAAGCCTTCCATGATTGAGCAACGCCACTGGCCTTGGACTTCATGTACTCAGGGACTTCGACGTCGGTACTCATGAATTCGCTCCGCTCTGCGCCGTCAGGTCAGTTTTTCCGCCAGTTATGTACTCGACTACCTCTCCGCTATTGGTTTCGGCTACTCGAAGTCGAGTCACCATAGTTCCTAGATAGAGGACGTAGACATAGTCGGCCACTTCAAAAATATCTTGCAAGTTATGAGAAATAATTACGACGCCGAGCCCGCTGTCAGCCAGCCTGCGTACCAATGCAAGTACTTGTTCCGTCTGAGCCACACCGAGTGCAGCAGTCGGTTCGTCAAGAATGACTACTTTGTTGTTCCATAACACTGATCGTGCAATAGCGACAGTTTGTCGTTGTCCACCTGAGAGACTTGACACTTTTTGTCGCAAAGAGGAAACAGTTCGCACCGACAGGGACTGCAACGTCTCGCCAGCGCGCGACTCCATGTCGCCTTCATCTAGCGCCACGCCACGCTTCAGTTCTCGTCCAAGAAACATGTTTTGAACAATGTCAAGATTGTCACAGAGCGCTAAGTCTTGGTACACCACTTCAATACCCAGTTGCGAGGCTGCACGGGGATCACCAAGTTCAACTTCCTTGCCGTCAAAAAAAATCGTTCCGCTGTCAAAAGGCTGTATTCCCGCCAACCCTTTGATCAGGGTTGACTTGCCCGCACCGTTGTCGCCAACGAGCGCTGTGACCGAACCTGCTTCGACGGAAAAGTCAATTCCTTGCAGCACGTCGACCGCACCGAAACTCTTGGTAACGCCCTTGACTTCCAGGATAGCACTTGGAGATTCCATTTTTTCGCCTCATTTTCCTTTGCAAAACAATCGCACCAGAGTAGAGGAATTTGGCGAACCAGAAACCACTTTTGATCAATTGCTGTGATAGCAGTGTGGGCTCGCACTGAAGTGCGAGCCCACACCGTTTACCTATTTAATCTTTACTGAATGCCCAATTCGGTACACACAGCTGCTACGTCATCCGCACAGAGCGCGGCCACGTCAAAGCCAGGAGATGCGTCAATAACATCCTTGACATTTTCGGAGTAGATGATGACTGGGTCTGAGTACTTCGCTGGAACAGTCGTTCCGTTGACGTCCACGGTCCCTTCTACAGATGGGGATTCGCCATTAAGTAGCGCGATGGCGAGTGCCGAGGCATCGCCAGCTTCAAGTGCAGTGTTCTTGAACACTGTCATGCACTGCTTTCCGAGGAGAACGTTTTGTAAACCACCAGTGGTTGCATCTTGTCCGGTCACGGGGAGCTTAATGCCGTTCTTGTCCAAAACTGCAATTGCAGCTCCACCAAGACCGTCGTTGGCGGCGAGAACGCCATCAATATTTCCACCAAGGTCCGTGAACATCTGCTCGAAGATGACGCCACCCTGTTGGTTATCCCAGTCTGGGACCGACTGGTCATTAACTGGTGTTACTCCTGCAGCTGCAAGGGTGGTTTCGTAACCTTCCTTGAACATCGCGGCGTTACCGTCAGATGGCGAACCGTTGAGGAACACGACTGCCGCAGCAGCAGGATCAATGCCATTGTCGCCGAGGCACTTGAGAAGACCTTCACCCTGAAGCTGTCCAACCTTTACGTTATTAAAGGAAACGTAGTAGTCAGCAGGTGCAAATGGACGATCGTATGCAATTACCGGGATGCCCTGCGCCTTCGCTTTTTCAGCAACCGTTGCACCGGAACCGTTCAAGTCAACCAGAACCATTACCCCACAGCCACCTGCGAGCATTTGGTCTCCGATGGTGAGGTACTGGGTTGTGTCGCCCTGAGCATTCTGGATGTCTGCTGAGAATCCGGCTGATTCAAGAGCGTTTTGAATTGCTGGACGATCCTGGTTTTCCCATCGATCTGAAGACTGGCTGTCTGGCAGGATAACGCAAGCTGTTCCAGCATCTTCTACTGCGGCTTCTTCAGTTGCTTCTGCCTCTTCAGTGACTGCGCTTTCTGATGCAGTGTCTGTGGCTGCTGTGTCGTCACTCGACGAACAGGAGGTAAGTACTAATGATGCTGCCGCGATGCTCGCGAAAGCTACATATAGCTTCTTCTTCATATGTATTTCCTTTCAGTGCAGGAATCTCCTGCTTAACTTTTTCCGAGAAATTAGATTCCCAGAATTCGATCAATGACTAATTGATCAAGTGCTTCGTTGCCGTAGGACCTAGCCGCAAGCGCATCTGGATCAAATGACTCACGAAGCAATCCGTCAGCAACTTCAGACGTGAAGTTGCCAACGCTCGGTTCCGCGAGTTCAGGTGTGCTCGATCTGTCCAGTGCTGCCTTCACCCGAGGATCTTGGTCGAACTCACGTGCCTTGGCTGCGAGTGCGAGATAGGTGCGCATGCATCCGCGCGCGAAGTCCCAAATACCGTCACCCCATTCGTTACGGTAGGGGCGCGCATCAAAGTGCTTCGGCCCGGTGTAGTCAGAGTTTTCCAACAACCGCACCAACATGAAGTCGTCTTTGATGCCTTCAGACCCAAAGCGCAGGTCTTGATCAAAACGTCCAATTTTTTGGTCATTGAGGTCAATGTGGTAGAGCTTTCCTTGCCACAAGGCTTGGGCAACTCCTTGGAAGAAACTCAGTCCTGCCATAGTTTCGTGGGCGACTTCGGGATTGAGGCCGACCATAGCTGGATTTTCGAGTTGATTAATAAATGCCATGACGTGGCCAATTGTGGGAAGAAAGGTATCCCCTCGCGGCTCATTCGGCTTTGGCTCTAAGGCAAAACGAATGTCGTATTTTTTTTCGGAGACATAGCCGCATAAAAAGTCCAAAGCTTCCTTGTACCGGTCAAGTGCATCGGCAGGATTCTTGCTCGCGGCACTCTCGACCCCTTCACGACCGCCCCAGAGAACATACGTGGATGCTCCCAGCTCGGCAGCAACATCGATGTTGCGCAATGTCTTTTGAATCGCATAGCGTCGGACATTTCGGTCATTTGAAGTGAATGCGCCATCTTTGAAAACTGGGTGCCAGAACAGGTTAGTTGTCGCCATGGGGCATACCAAGCCCGATTCGTCCAGTGATTTCTTGAAGGCATCAAGCTCGGCGCGGCGCTGTGATTCGCTCGCTCCAAAAGTCATGAGATCGTCGTCGTGGAATGAAACACCCCAAGCGCCAATGTCCGCGAGTCCCTTGACAAAGTCTGAGGTGGTGATGGCTGGTCGAGTTGCATCACCAAATGGGTCTCGACCGATATGGCCGATGGTCCACAGGCCGAAGGCAAATTTATCTTCTGGAACGGGCGTAAGACGATCCATCACGAGTCCCTCAATCCACATTGGATGACTAAATTGTTGTGAGCGACAACATAATCTCATTTTTTAAGCAGTGCAACTAAAAATGGCCATATTTATCAACATTCGGGTAACAATTTCATTACGGAGATCTGGCTATTCGGTGAAAAGAGTCGTCAATCGCTCGGCGGAGTCGAGGGCCGTCACAA
>DGQA01000038.1 GCA_002390705.1 Actinobacteria bacterium UBA4426
GGATGATGCCATCTGGCTGAGCTGCCACTGCAACTTCGCACTCACTGGCTTGCTTGTCAGCATCGTACTCAGAGTTTGTGATGGTCAGATTAACGCCCAGTTCCTTAGCCATTGCCTCCATCGGAGGAAGGTAAGTGGTGCCATATGGCTGATCATTACCTTGAGGAAGCAGCGCGTAGACCTCGAAGGATTCCTTACCTTCTGCTGCTTCTTCACCAGCCGATTCAGCCGCTGTTTCTGCACTATCAGCATCGTCCGAACTGCCACAGGCAGTCAGAGTCAACGCACATGCTGCAAGCAAGCTCGCAGCGAATGTTAGACGAGACTTTCGCATATTGTGCCCTTCTTGTTTACATTTTCACTACTCCACCGGCGGTGGAGCAGTTGTTCGATGACTTAGGTAGTCACCGAATTTTTCGCTCGACCTTGGCGAAGCGTTCGTATGCTTCCCCTCACCGAACGAAGGCTGTTGGGATCTGTCGTGACAGCGATGAGAAGAATCGCCCCAATGAAGATCTGTTGCACTGGAACCTGAACGCCGGAGATAGTCAACGCCACCTGAAGAACCCCTAGTGCGGCAGCACCGATCAAGGTTCCCACAATAGAACCCCGGCCACCTTTCAGGTAATTTCCACCGATAATGGCTGCGGCAAAAGCCGTTAATAGCACTGTCGAGCCAGCAGTTGGGTCCGCGGTTGTTCGTTCAAGGCTGTTGATGATTCCGGCCAGTGCAGCAACGAAACCTGAAATCATGAACCCGGTAACAATTCGTCTCGTTACGGGGATTCCCGCATCGCGCGCTGCCTGACGGTTCCCACCAACTGCAAAGAATTCGCGGCCAGCTTGCGCCTTAGACACAAATATTTGTATCGCGATAAATACCAGTATAAAGATTAAAACTCTTGGGGTTATTGGTCCAATCAGTGGCTCACCGAAAGAGATTCCGGCCTCTTTATTGACGAGGCTAACTGGAGCCTCGTCTGAGATTACGAAAGCTAACCCTCGCAGCGCAAAGAGCATTCCCAATGTTGCGATGAACGAGTTTATGCCGACGACAGACACAAAGAATGCGTTAATCAACCCCACTATGAGTCCGGTCGCGAGTGCGGCCAAAATACCCAGCCACAGTTCAGGAATGCTGGCCATCACAACCCCGGACAAGGCTAGTGTGCTGGCAACACTCAAGTCCAGCTCGCCCATCAGGATCACAGCGGTCAGGCCCAACGCCACGATTCCAATCAGCGCTATTCGACCTAAAGTCACGGAGTAGGCGCTGAATACGAGAGGTTCAGTTAGGGCAACTATGACAAGAATGACACTTAATAGCGCGATCCCGCGGCCTTCAGTTCTACGACCGATAACCGTTCCAGCGCGGCCGAAAAAGCCCTTGGACTTGGCATCTGATAACTCCAAGATTTGACTCATTACCGAGCCACCTTTCTTCCAATGGCATCTAAGGACACAGCAAAAACGATTAGTGCCCCAAGGGCTATCTGCTGGTATCCGAAACTGATACCTGAAAGAACGAGGATGTTCGTCAACACGCTGACGAAAATTACGCCGAGCAGTGTTCGAAATACACTTCCGCGGCCCCCGAACACGCTTGTTCCACCCACGATAATCGCTGCCAAAGCACGGAAGTCATATCCGACACCATCGTTGGACACCGCGGTGTTCGAGAAAGCAGCAAGGACAAACCCCGCCACCATAGCGGCGATAGCAGTAACGAGAAACGCACCGAACACAATGAGAGCAGTATTTGAACCGCCAAGCCGAGTCGCCGACTCATTGACACCGAAGGAACGGATTAAGAAACCAAAGTTTGTGCGGTTCAGCAAAATCGACAACAGGATTGTCATGACTAATAAAACTATCGCTGAATACGGAATCGGGCCAACTTTGCCCATGCCGAACGCCTTAATGATTCCATCTGGGGGGCCGAAAAAGATTGATCCACCAGAGAAATACCGCAATACGCCTAAACCAATGAAAGTTGTTGCCAGTGTGACAATCACGGCGTTTGCCTTGAACACTCCCACGGCAATGCCGTTTACTAAGGCGAATAATATGGCCGCCATTAGCGCAGCCACCATCGCAATAAATATGCCATGCGTATTGCTCACGGCTATCAAGATCACCCCGGCCGTGGCTACCTGAGCGACCACCGATAGATCCAGGTAGTTGCCGCTGATCACCACGAATGTCATTCCGACTGCGACAATGCCCACGGGGGCAGCGCGGTGAAATACGTCGGTCACATTGATAAGCGATGCGAACCCATCAACGAATACTAATGCGGCGATGATCAAAAGAGCCGTGAATACAAACACGCCATTGCGAGATGACCATGCCAAGATCTCGGCAACACCAATGCTACTTTTTTGCGTTGCCCCTACTTCAGTCATGGTGGTTTCCGCGTTAGTGCCCTTTGTTGTCATGACGACCTCACAATCGTTTCACCCGAGGCCAGAGACATGACTGATTTCTCACTGGCTTCTTCCTTCGACAACGTTCCTGTCACATGACCGTCGCGCATGACGTGAATAGTGTCTGAAAGCTCCAATAGTTCCGGTAGATCTGAGCTCACAATGAGCACTGCAGTACCTTGATCAGCGATTTCTTTTACGAGTCTGTGAATCTCGGCTTTGGCACCGACGTCAACTCCTCGAGTGGGTTCGTCAAGAACAATAAATTTAGGGCGCCGGCCGAGCCACTTTGCAAGAACAACCTTTTGCTGATTCCCACCGCTGTACTCCCCCACATCTCGGCGAATTTCGGGTGGGCGCAAGCCGACTTTATCCGCCAGTAATTGCGCAACTTGGGCCGTTTTGCTTCCAACTTTGAATCCCGCGACTGAAAGTTCTTTGCGGTTTGGAAGGCGAATATTGTCTTCGACACTCATCGACAGCGCGAGTCCATCTATTCTTCGCTCTTCAGGAACGTAGGCGACGCCGTTGCGCACTGCTGATTGATAACTGCCTATGGTGATGGTTTCCCCGTTGTGAGTAAGGGTGACGCTCCCGGCCGTTCGATCGTCTGCGCCAATAATTGCGCGCACCAATTCCGAACGCCCTGCACCCACGAGACCGCCCAGACCTACGATTTCGCCGGAACGGACCTGCACGCTCACGTTATTTACCTTTGGCGCTGTGATCCCCTGGGCGTCTAATACAACTGCCCCAGGGGTTGCGGTCCGCTTTGTGGCGAGATCTAGTCCTAGTTCACGACCCACCATTTGATCGACAACTTGACTCGGCGTCAAGCTGTCGATGGATGAAGAACGCACTAACTTGCCATCACGGAGGATGGCGACCGTCGAGCAGGTACTGAAAATTTCAGGTATGCGGTGCGAGATGTAAATTATTGCCATTCCACCGTCAGCCAGACGGCGGAGCATTGCTAACAAGTAATCGGTCTCAGCTGGAGTCAGCGTCGCGGTCGGTTCGTCAAAGATAAGAATCCGTGGCTTTTTTGCCACAGCTCGGGCAATTTCAACAAACTGACGTAATGCCACCGATAGCCGGCCCACACGTTCATCAAGATCAACACCGACCCCGATCTCCGCCAGGGCATCGGCGGCGATCTGGCGCAGCTTCCGGTACTCGGTAAATCCAACCTTCGTAGGGAACGACCCGAGGAGGATGTTTTCTGCCACCGTCATTTCGGGAACGAGGCTGAGTTCCTGGTGAACAAGGGAAATCCCTGCGCTGATAGCTGCACGCGCGCCAGGCTGGACAGGTTTGCCATCGACTCTGACTTCGCCTTGATCCGGGCTCAAGATTCCGGCAAGCACCCGCATAAGCGTCGACTTGCCCGCACCGTTCTCTCCCACCAAACCATAAATCTCGCCTGCCCGGACCGAAATGCTGACGTTGTCGACGGCTACGGCACCGCCGAAACTTTTTGTGATGGCGTCCGCCTCGATGAGAACCGGGCCGAACTCACTTTCAGCAGTAACCACTGATGATTCCTTCCATAACCCTCTACGACCAATTGGTCAGCCTTCGTCTGCCTACCCAATAGATCCCTAGTTTGTATGGTGTGACAGGACAAACGCAAGGACATGTTCCGCAAAGTTACCCAAATGTTACGTCAAGGTTACTATTTTCGGTCGATGGCAGCCTGCTAGCATACAATTCCAGGTCAGAGGCGAGTCTGAATCAAAGCTATCGGTCAGAACCTAAGTGGATATGTTGCGAGTCGACTAAAAATGGCCGGTAGAAGATTCGGGCCCGGCTGCTGGCGAATTCGCAGAAGTGTCCGCAATGAACCACACTGCCCGCACCTCCTCGTCCGTTTCATTCCAATACCGGTGCGGAGTCGTGGAGTCAAATGCAATCGAGTCACCCACGTTAAGAACGGCCGTGTCGAAACCTACCTGGATCGTCAGCGACCCGTGAGTGATCACCCCGTATTCTCGGCTAGAGTGCAACACGAACTCTTCGGGCGGTGAGGATTCCTTGGACGGAGGGTAGATCACCTCAATGAACTCCGCCCCCATCTCTGCATGCGGCGTGAGCCTTTCCCATCTTGTTCCTGTGGGCAACGGAATTGATGGTCGGGAGAGACGGCGCATCACCACACCTTTGGCCTCTAGCTCACCAAGTGCCAAGGCTTGCCCGGGCGAATCGGCTGCTCGACCCGCTTTCTCAGAAGAATCTCCGGTGTGAACTTGCGAATCGACTTTCACAAATAAACTATCCATCGATATTTGTAATTCGCTGACTATGGTGTAAAGCGACCGCACGCTCAACGATGCCAAGCCCCGCTCAACATTAGAAATATGACCTGGGGAAACCTCCACCCGACGGGCCAACTCCCGCATACTGATACCCGCGGCCTCTCGCGCCCCTCGCAAGCGTTCCCCCACACCGATCCATTCAGTCGGGACGCCTTGCTCTGTCACCGGGTCCCTCCTTGCCATTGTTTGATGTCCACTTAGTGTGTTAAATCCCAGCCACCGTACCCTACCCGCACCAGCGATCGGGTGTATGCCCTGAAAGAACATGGGCGTCGACCAAAGACTGCCCTATCCAACAATGAGGAGCCACAGCCCCGCCATGGCACTGACAGCTAGCACAATCCAGTAGAACCACTCGCCAGAGATGTGGCGAAAGATGATAGATCCTGCCACCGCTCCTGCCACGATTACTGGGATAAACCACACACCAGCGGCAAGGGTCTCGCGAGTCAGCAGATCAAGGTTAATCAAAATTGGCACCTTCGAGATATTAATAAAGAAGAAGAACCAAGCCGAAGTCCCCATAAAAGTAAATGTGCTAACCCGCATATTGATCAGATACAAACTCATCGCTGTTCCGCCAGCATTGGCCGCCATAGAAGTCATGCCGGCAAGCACACCAAAAAGCGTTGCTTTAACTGACTGCACCAATGGTGCATCGGTTGGCAACTCACTCGATAGATTTCGCGTCCTTCGAGCGATCTCCAAAATCACTGACACCAAGATCAGGGCTCCAAGAATACGACTCAAGGCTGTTGCTGTGAGCACACTGAAAAGGAAAGCTGTAACCAAAAGCCCGGCCAGAACTCCCGGGATTAAGCGCAAAATCAAGCGCCAATCAACGTTTGATCGGTACAGGGCCAATGCATAAAGGTCTCCCACCAATAGAAGAGGCAGGGCAAATGCCGATGCGACCGTCGGAGTGAGGACCGCAGCAAGCAGCGGTCCCGCCAGCACCCCCACTACCGGCATGGCAGTTTTTGAGACGCCGTAAAGAAATATGGCGATAGCAATGACCGTGACCGAAAGTACGCTCCATTGCGCAAGCATTTACGTCAGAATTTCTCGCATCAGGTCCGCTGTTTCACTGGGAGTGCGACCGACCTGAACGCCTGCCGCTTCGAGTGCCTCTTGTTTTGCAACTGCGGTTCCCGAAGAACCTGAAACGATCGCACCCGCGTGACCCATGGTCTTGCCCTCTGGCGCGGTAAACCCAGCGACATAACCAACAACCGGCTTGGTGACATGTTCTTTGATGTAGGCCGCGGCGCGCTCTTCAGCGTCTCCACCGATTTCACCGATCATCACGATTGCCTCTGTTTCCGGGTCGTTTTGGAAAGCTTCCAGAGCGTCAATATGGGTCGTGCCAATGATCGGGTCTCCTCCGATTCCCACACAGGTGGAAAAGCCAAAATCGCGGAGTTCGTACATCATTTGGTAGGTCAGAGTGCCGGACTTTGATACCAGCCCGATTCGGCCGGGTTTAGTGATGTCAGCGGGAATAATGCCCGCATTGGACTTTCCCGGACTAATTATTCCGGGGCAGTTTGGCCCAATGATTCGGGTACTTCCCGCGTTTACGGCGTATTGGTAGAACTGAGCGCTGTCGTGGACCGGGATGCCTTCCGTGATCACAACGCAGAGTGGCATCGTGGCGTCGACCGCCTCTTGCACCGCACCTTTCGCGAATTTGGGCGGCACAAAAATTACCGAGACATTTGCACCTGTTGCAGCAATCGCCGAGGCCACGTCATTGAACACAGGAATACCGTCGACGTCAGCACCAGCCTTGCCTGGGGTCACGCCCGCAACAACTTTTGCGCCACTTTCGACCATGCGGCGCGTGTGTTTTGTGCCCTCGGACCCGGTCATTCCCTGAACGAGAATTTTGCTATGTTCATCGAGCCAAATTGCCATTGAATTACGCTCCCTTTCGAGCTGCTGCGAGTTCAGCCACCCGGCGCGCTGCTGCGTCCATGGTGTCTACCAGTTCAATAAATTCGTGGTCTGCTTTGTTGAGAATCGCGCGGCCTTCGACCGCATTGTTGCCATCGATTCGAGCAACAATCGGCTTAGTCACACGCTCTCCCAGCTGGTCAACTGCTTGCAGAATTCCGTTGGCAACCGCGTCACATGATGTGATGCCGCCAAAAATGTTGACAAACACCGCCTGCACTTCTGGATCGTTGAGCACAATGTCGAGCCCGTTGGCCATCACTTCAGCTGACGCACCTCCACCAATGTCAAGGAAGTTTGCAGGTTTAATGTCCCCGAACTCTTCGCCAGCGTACGCAACCACGTCGAGTGTGCTCATGACTAGGCCTGCACCGTTACCGACAATCCCGACGTCACCCTCGAGCTTTACGTAGTTCAAGCCCATAGCCTTGGCGCGAGTTTCAATGTCGTCGGCTGCCGAGTCATCAAAGTCTGCCTGCTCTGGCTGGCGATACCCAGCATTGTCATCAATGGTGACTTTCCCGTCGAGCGCAAGCACCTCACCGGACGGTGTAAGCACCAGTGGATTCACTTCCACGAGGGTTGCGTCTTCTGCGACCATGACTTGCCAGAGCTTGACCAAAATATCTGCGACCTGCCCCTGGATTGCTTCCTCAAATTGAGCGGCAACGGCGATCTCCCGCGCTATTTCCGGAGTGACACCCTCCAGGGCATCGACCCTAATTTTTGCAAGTGCTTCAGGGTTGTTAACTGCTACTTCCTCGATTTCAACGCCGCCCTCGACACTGGCCATGGCAAGGAATGCTCGATTTGCTCGGTCTAGCAGAAATGATACGTAGTATTCCTCCGCGATATCGGCTGCGTGGGCAACGAGGACTTTGTGGACCGTGTGACCTTTAATATCCATGCCCAGGATTGCCGTTGCCACTTCACGTGTTTCAGCGGGGTCTTTGGCGAGTTTGACTCCCCCTGCCTTACCGCGACCACCGGTTTTCACTTGGGCCTTAACTACCACTGGACCACCAATTGACTCCGAAATTGCCACGGCACCGTCAATGTCGCTGCAGACATCCCCCGCGGTAAGGGGCAACCCATGCTTTCCAAAAAGGTGCTTGGCTTGGTATTCGTACAGATCCACTGTGGCTCCTCAAATCAACGTAATTGCATCAACGACCCTGGTGCGGCTAAGCCTATTGAGTTCTCACCAGCGACAAGCACCAGATAGATGTGATCTTGCACGCATCGGAGATTACCGATTGAGCGCTACGTGCTCGTTAACCCAGTCCACGACACTTTGCGAAGTTGTCCCGGGAGTGAAAATTTCCGCTACTCCCGCTGATTTAAGGACGGGAATATCTGCATCAGGGACGATCCCGCCACCGAACACGACGATGTCAGAGGCTCCTGCCGCGGCCAATTCACCCATGAGGTCTGGGAAAAGTGTGAGATGAGCGCCCGAGAGAATCGAAATCCCAATTACGTCGGCATCTTCTTGAACCGCGGTAGCAGCAATGGCTGCCGGGGTTTGATGCAGGCCGGTGTAGATCACTTCACATCCCGCATCGCGCAGTGCCCGTGCAATTACCTTTGCCCCACGATCATGCCCATCTAATCCGGGCTTAGCGATCACTACTCTCACGGGGCGAGAAGCTGCACTCATGTCGCAGATGATAGCGCACAGGGTAAACCAGATTTATGGCACTCAATTCCACTGACAACTCACGGCCTAGGATTGTGCACATGACCAAAGCGCCCGGCTACTCGATTACCATCCGAATGCACGTAACGCCAGAACTGCACGCGTCCGGGCAGATAGTTGCCGCTGTCACCGAAGCCGGTGCGGTCATCACCGGGCTTGATGTGTCAGACCCGGGAACTGAAACGACCGTGGTTGATCTCAGCGCCCTCGCACATGACCCCGACCACGCCGAGTCACTCCGGACCACGCTCAACGCACTGAGTGGGTGCAAAGTAGACCAGATCAGCGACTCAGTGTTCCTAGTCCACCTTGGTGGCAAAATCGAAGTCGGCATCAAAGTTCCCATGCGTAACCGCACCGATCTTGCTCGCGCCTACACCCCCGGAGTTGCCCGAGTGTGCACCGCGATTGCCAACAATCCGGCGGATGCGAGAAATCTCACGATTAAGCGCAATACGGTGGCCGTTGTCACCGACGGTTCGGCAGTACTTGGGTTAGGAAACATTGGTCCTGAGGCAGCTATGCCGGTCATGGAAGGCAAGGCGGCTCTGTTCAAAAAATTTGCCGATGTCGATGCCTGGCCCATCTGTCTCGATACCCAAGACGTGGACGAAATCGTCCGCACCATTGAAAATATTGCTCCCGGCTTTGGCGGCATTAACCTTGAAGACATTTCGGCACCGCGTTGCTTTGAAGTTGAGCGACGGTTGCGCGAGCGACTCAATATTCCGGTTTTTCACGATGACCAACACGGTACGGCGGTTGTGGTGCTTGCTGCACTCATTAACGCGTCCAAGTTGGTTAATAAGGAACTTTCGTCCCTAAAAATTGTCATGTCCGGAGCGGGAGCTGCGGGCGCCGCAGTCGCGCAACTTCTCCTGCATGCTGGAGTGCAAAACATCCTGCTCTTTGACTCTAAAGGTGCAATTTCCACCAGCAGGACCGACCTAGACCCCGATCGAACTGAACTTGCCACCCGCACCAACCTGGAGAAATTTAGCGGGTCATTGCCAGAAGCCCTTGTGGGCGCAGACGTCTTTATCGGTGTCTCTCAGCCGAATCTCATCACTGCGACAGATGTCGAAAAAATGGCCAAGGATTCAATTGTTTTCGCGCTGGCAAACCCAGACCCCGAGATCAATCCAATTGAGGCGGCCAAATTTGCCAAAGTGGTAGCAACGGGGCGTAGTGACTACCCCAATCAGATCAACAACGTCCTTGCGTTCCCGGGAATTTTCCGCGGGCTTCTTGATAGCGGTGCCATTCACATTACCGAAGAGGTTCTCATGGCTTCAGCCCTAGCGATCGCTGAATGCGTCAACGAAAAGGCCCTTTCTTCCGTGTATATCGTGCCGAGCGTCTTTGACAATAGCGTGGCACCTGCAGTTGCCGCGGCAGTAATCGCGGCAACTGCAGGAAAATAGTTCCAGGATTAGAGTTTCTCAACGGGCGCGTAGCGCAAGAGCAGGCGCTTAACCCCTGATGCACCAAAATCAATAGTTGCATCAGCGCGATCACCGCTGCCACCGCTCTCAACGACTGTTCCCATGCCGAATTTTTCATGGGTGACCCGATCACCAGCATTGAGTGAGATGGCGTTGGCGCTTACACTCGTGCTGCCGAGCCGCAATGGTGAATCTGGCCCCGACCAAGTGGACGAGCCAAAATTGGAACTGGGGGCAAACATGGGTGGCGCTTCGCGTTCCCAGGTGAGGTTGTGCTCGGGGATTTCATCGAGGAAGCGGCTTTGTGGGTTAGCCGCCGGGCTCCCCCAGGAAGACCTGGTCAAGGACCGGCTCAGATAGAGCCGCTGACGGGCGCGGGTAATACCCACATAAGCCAGCCGTCTTTCTTCTTCCAATTCGCGCGCCTCACCTAGGGATCGCGCATGTGGGAAGATCCCTTCTTCCATTCCGGTGAGAAATACTGTGGGGAATTCGAGGCCTTTTGCGGTATGCAGGGTCATCAAGGTTACTACCCCACCATGATCTTCACCCTCAGGGATTGAATCAGCATCAGCAACGAGGGCCACATTTTCTAGGAACTCAACGAGTGTCCCTTCCGGGTTATCAACCAAGAAAGCTGTCGCGACAGATTCCAACTCAGCTAGGTTTTCGATCCGACCCTCATCTTGTAGATCTGTTGATGCTCGCAGTTCGGAGAGGTAACCACTCTGCTCAATCGCCGCTTGAATTACCACAGCGGGTTCTGTGCCTGATTCGAAAAGGGTTTGTAGCCCGTTCATCAAATCAACGAACCCTGCGATGGCGCTCATTGAGCGAGTCGCCAGCCCCGGTACGTCGGCTGCCCGCCGCAGGCTGTCGAAGAAGGTGATGCGCTCGCGTTCGGCGTAGGCGCCGATCATCGCTTCAGCCCGGTCGCCTATTCCGCGCTTTGGGGTGTTCAGAATTCGGCGTAGTGACACTTCATCCGCCGGATTCACGATTGTGCGCAGATAAGCCAAAATATCTCGGACTTCCTTGCGTTCATAGAAGCGAACCCCACCCACAACTTTGTACGGCATCCCGGTTCGAATAAATACTTCTTCCACTGCCCGCGATTGAGCGTTGGTTCGGTAGAACACTGCTGTGTCTCCTGGCCGAGAAATTCCCTCGTCTGACATGCGGTCTATCTCGCGGGCAATAAATGAAGCTTCGTCATGTTCGTCGTCGCCGACATATACCTTGATGAGATCCCCATCGCCTGAATCGGTCCAAAGGTTCTTTGCCCGCCGTGATGTGTTCTTCGCAATCACGGCATTGGCTGCTGACAAAATCGTTTGCGTTGAACGGTAGTTCTGCTCCAGGAGGATGGTGCTGGCATTTGGATAATCCCGCTCGAACTCTTCAATGTTACGAATAGTCGCCCCACGAAACGCATAAATGGACTGATCGGCGTCACCCACGACACACAGTTCACCCGGTGGTGGTGAATCCGCAGACGCAGCAACCGTTCCGACCAATTCCTTGATTAACATGTATTGAGCGTGGTTGGTGTCTTGATATTCATCCACCATGATGTGACGGAATCGGCGTCGGTACATATTGGCGACTTCAGGAAAAAGTTGCAGTAGTGCAACCGTTGAACCAATCAGGTCGTCAAAATCAAAAGCATTGGCAAGGGTCAGCCGATTTTGGTATTCGCGGTACACCTGAGCGATTACGGACTCAATGGCTGCGTCTTTATCTGAGGACAATTGGGTATTGGATAAGAAAGTTTCGTGGTCAATCAACTCATTTTTTGCTGATGAAATTCGGGAAAGTAGCATGCGCGGCTTGGTGTTCTTTGCGTCAATATTGAAATCACGCAAGATTAATGTAATGAGTCGCAGCGAGTCCTGCGTGTCATAAATGGTGAAGTTACTTTTTACTCCTAAACGATGGGCCTCGGCGCGCAATATTCGAACACAGGCGCTGTGAAATGTGGAGACCCACATGGTTCGACCGGCCGGGCCAACAATGTCAGCAACCCGCTCTTTCATCTCCGCGGCTGCCTTATTGGTGAAGGTGATGGCGAGAATCTGCCCAGGTGTTGCATCACCGAATGCCAGTAAGTGTGCGATCCGGCGGGTCAATACTCGAGTTTTACCCGATCCGGCACCGGCAACAATCAGTAGCGGACTGCCTCGATGCTCAACGGCTGTGCGCTGGGCGGGATTGAGATCTTCGAGTAATTCATCCCCGTGCAACGCTAATGATGGGGATTGGCTCAATTCGGACACTACGTCAGTCTAGGCCTAAACCCAGACAACAAGCTCAATAGCGAATATCAGCGCCTGATGTAGCCGACTACTGTCACCCGGACTTTTGTCCGAACATTTGCTGCCAATGCGACAAGGCCTTTGTCTCCCACCTCAGCAACAATAATCGAAGTAGTTTTCCCCTTTGCGGTAACGGTGGCTGATCGAGAACCTCGATCGACTCCACCCACTGCGTAGGCCGCAAATCGACCGTCCGCACCTTTGCCTTTTGTTGTGACCCGCAGGATCACGGCGAGGACTTTTTTCTTCTTTTTGGGTACGTCACCGATTCCAGTCGCCTTGGCCAGTTTCACTTTGGTGCCATTAAATTTCGTTTTGATCAGTTTGCGCGCTGACATGCCGCGGGCTTTTAACGGTAGTGCGCCCGTGCGGTACCCGAGCACCTCAACTTTGACTTGTACTGCAGGTTTCTTAGACGCAGAAATTTGAACCGTTCCTCCCACAACTGGGACAACCAAAATTGCGGTTCGAGTTTTTGCCTTGCGAACCTTGATAGTGGCAGCGTTACGTTTTTCACCAATTTGGCCGATACGTAGTTT
Source organism: Actinobacteria bacterium UBA4426 (assembly GCA_002390705.1). Taxonomy (GTDB): domain Bacteria; phylum Actinomycetota; class Actinomycetes; order S36-B12; family S36-B12; genus UBA4592. The sequence goes on from DGQA01000038.1 coordinate 12,696, forward strand.
GCCCTTCTTGGTGGAGTCGCTGGTGGTGACGGTGACAAGTGCACTCGTTGCTTGCGCCGGAAGTCCGTTAAGGGCCACGGTACGAATTTCACCCGGCTGAATTGCACCTTGGCTCATTGACTCGTAACCGACTTCGGCACCAATTCCCACGAATTCCCCCTCTTCGGGTGGGGCGCCGGGGGCCGGTGCTTGGGGAGCTACCGGAGCCACGGGCACCGGAGCAGGGTTTAGTCCTAACTCGGTCATGGGCATAATCAATGTTTCGCTGACCACCTCGGACCTGTTTTCAACTTCCGGCCCGTTGGGGTAATATCCCAAAACATCAACAGTGACATCTGTTGCGCCAGCAGTCGTTGCAATCGCGATGGTTCCATCGGATGCGACCGGGATAATTGCATCTGCAGACGCATCAGCATTCATCGGAGCTTGCACAACGGGGACGCTGGAACTCGCTCCCGGTGACCAAGCTCGTAAAGTAGTGGGGGCGTTGGTCCCTAATGCGCTCACGCGCACAAGCACTGCGGCAACACCCTCCGCTGGCACCCCGCCCACCCCTGTAACTTTGGCAAAAATTCTATGGCTGTCGCCATTCCATCGGTCTTGTTGTAGGCGACAGCGCTCTTTTACCCCGATCCCCGAACGCGTGCCCACGACCCGAACTTGATCAACGGCGACAGCCCCGCCCACGCGGGTAGCAGGAGCGCCGCTAGCGGTGGACCGGCTGCGCGCACAGTAGGGCGCTGTGAGCGCGGTGCCATCCCAAAATGAAGACCGACCGGAGGCTCCATCCCACGTGAGTGAGATGTGAATATGGTTGCGGTGACAGGTGTTATCAGAGCCTTTGTCTGCTCTGGAGAAACAACCTTTCAGTTCGGTCCAACCTTTATCTAACTTATAGCCGCGCCAGATTCGGTCGTTCCAACCGATATACATCACGCCCAGTCGGATTGCGTTGCCGTAAGCAACCCCGAATTGATCTGGCCCCAGCAGCCAATTCAAAAAAGCCTCGGCTTCGGCGCGGCCCTGGGGGTCGCGAACGCTACGCATCCAGTCGAGAGCTCGACCTTCTTTATGCTCACTTTGACCGTTGACTCCACAATCGCGCGGAATCCATACGACTTCATCTTGGCCGTAGGTCGCCTTAATCAAGTCTGCGAATCGTTGGGTTCCCGGTTTTGGGAGGGGATCACAAGTGGATTGTCCTTCGTATTCGGCGGGGACGTCGTATTCAGCCGGAAGCGCGACGGGGGCACCCGCAGGTGATGGAACCGCGGGTAGACCAACCCCCGGCTCAGGAGCACCGGCAATCACACCGGTCCAATTGGTGGATTGCCAGCCACTGCCATCCGCCGTTGCCGGGCTGACTTGTAAAATTAGGGCGCCCACACATACAAAAATGCCGCCACCGCGCATGAGCGCATGAAGGCGTGGCAGGGCAGAATGCCCTGTATTGTGGGGAAGCACGTACCTACTCTGACACGAAAGTGACGCATGTGACTAATCACCACGAGTAAGCACACCCATGTAATTCATAATTATTGACAACTTTGATCACTTATAGAGGGAATCTGATGGAAATTGAGCGCATTTTGGTAATCACCGCCCACCCCGACGACGTCGATTTTGGCGCGGGGGGCACTGTTCGCCAGTGGACCCGGTCGGGGATTGAGGTCAGCTACTGCGTGTGCACCGATGGTGATGCCGGCGGGGCAGACCGTGATGTGCCTCGAAGCGAGATTCCCCGCATTCGCCGAGCCGAGCAGAAAGCAGCCGGCGGGGCCCTCGGTGTCACCGATATTCATTTTCTGGGCTACAAAGACGGTGACCTGCAAGTGACCCAGGATCTACGTCGAGATATCAGTCGAGTGATCCGCCAGGTCAAACCCCAGCGCGTGGTCATGCAATCCCCGGAGCGCAACTGGGATCGAATTTATTCCTCACACCCGGATCATTTGGCCGCTGGTGAAGCGGCAATATGTTCCGTGTACCCCGACGCCCGCAATCCATTTGCGCACCCCACTCTGCTCGATGACGAAGGGTTAGACGCGTGGACCGTGAATGAGGTGTGGGTAATGGGAGCACCTGATTCGAATCACTACGAAGATGTCACCGAAATGCTGCCGGACAAACTCGCAGCCCTGCAATTGCACGAGTCACAAACCGCGCACATGGAAGACCTTGAAGGGCGCGTTCGCGCCTGGATGTCAGCCACTGCAATTGAAGCCGGTTTTGCGCCCGAGGCACTTGCTGAAAGTTTTCGGGTAATCAATACCGCTTAAGAGTTTAACTCCAAAAAACTGCAATAAAGATATTAGCGATGCTTAGCGCGCCAATTGCTCCCCACAAAGCAACCTGAGGCGGAGCCTTCTTGCGGCCTGTCACTGCCAGCACCGTTACTACCAACACAATTACAAGTTTTACGCTGATCTTGGTCATATTGAGTTCGTCATCAACTGCGCCACCTTCAACCATGCCAACCAGGATCAATCCGGTGACGAGCTGGGTGAGTGCCCCATGGAACATGGCGGCATTAACGCCCTTTTCCGAATTTGATATTTGCACAATGAATCCGCCCACCAAACTGGCTAGGCCGATGAAGTGCAGAACAACAATCAGGTTATACACAAACTCCATAGGCCCACTCTATTCCCACTCGATGGTTCCTGGTGGCTTACTCGTGACATCGAGTGTCACGCGGTTTACTTCGGCCACTTCATTAGTGATTCGGTTAGAAATCTGCGCAATCAGGTCATAGGGCAACCGGGACCAGTCAGCCGTCATGGCGTCTTCACTTGAGACAGGGCGTAGCACCACTGGATGCCCGTAGGTGCGGCCATCGCCTTGAACCCCAACGCTCCTGACGTCCGCCAAAAGCACGACAGGAAATTGCCACACATCACGATCGAGCCCCGCAGCGGTAAGTTCCTCACGTGCAATGAGGTCAGCGCGGCGCAAAATCTCCAACCGCTCTTCGTTGACCGACCCGATAATACGAATTGCAAGACCGGGGCCAGGGAATGGGTGTCGCCACACAATTTCCGGAGGCAAACCTAGATCGATACCCACCTGTCGGACCTCGTCTTTGAATAATGTTCGTAATGGCTCAACCAGAGTGAACTCAAGGTCTTCTGGCAAACCGCCAACATTGTGATGGCTCTTGATATTGGCTGTTCCTGAACCACCACCAGATTCCACAACATCGGGATACAAAGTTCCTTGCACCAAGAATTTCACTTTGTGACCAGCGCTGCCTGCGGTCTCCACCACTTGCCCTGCCGCATCTTCAAAAACTCGAATAAATTCGCGGCCAATAATTTTGCGTTTAGTCTCGGGATCGGTGATACCCGCGAGTGCATCAAGGAATCTTTTTTTTGCATCAACCACTACCAGTGTGATCCCTGTGGCGGCCACGTACTCACGTTCAACCTGTTCCGCTTCACCGGCGCGCAATAGCCCATGGTCAACAAAAACGCAGGTGAGTTGATCCCCCACGGCTTTATGTACCAATGCAGCAGCTACTGCCGAGTCGACTCCGCCAGAGAGCCCACAGATAACTGCCGAATCACCAATTTGTGCAGAAATCTTGGCGACCTGCTCGTCGATTACGTTGGACATGGTCCAACTTTGTTCACAGTGGGCCACGTGAATCAGGAAATTGGAGAGCACTTTCTGGCCATACTCCGAATGTAAGACCTCTGGATGAAACTGCACGCCAGCCCGCGAATGCTCAAGATCTTCAAAACCTGCCACCGGAGCACCTGCCGAAACTGCACAGACTTTAAAAGTTTGTGGAGCTGATATCACGGCATCCCCGTGACTCATCCACACTGAAATCGACTCGGGCACATCGGAAAAAATCGTGGCATTTTGTGTGGACAGTTCTGTGCGTCCATATTCGCTGGTACCAGTTTGAGCTACTTCACCACCGAGTGAGTTAGCCATCAATTGAAAGCCGTAGCAGATTCCAAAAATTGGAAAACCCAGATCAAAAATTGTCGAGTCAAATGTGGGTGCACCTTCTGCATACACGCTGGACGGCCCGCCACTGAGAATAATCGCCGAAGGACATTTAGCCTTCACTTCATCAGCCGTAATTGTGTGGGCAACAATTTCGGAAAAAATATTTTCTTGGCGCACCCGGCGAGCGATCAGCTGCGCGTACTGGGCACCGAAGTCAATCACAAGTACGGGTCCAGAAGGATTGAGCAGCATCGCCCAAGCGTAGTAGCCGTGCGATTTACGTCTGTGACCCGATCGGGTGACGTCAGCTGCTAAATGCACCGAGTGCGAGGAGCGAGACAATGATCAGCAAGTAGATAATTACACCGACGACATACGTCAAAATCATGAATCTCTTGGCCCAGCGTGAGGCTCGCACCGCCCCACTTTCATCGCCATTCCTGAACCGACGGCGTGCCGTAAAGGACAAAGTGAGTGCAACGACACCGAAGGGCAAAAAGAAAAAGATCGCGCCGACCACTGACGAACGTACATATGTTTTGGCCGTCGCGGTCATTACCTAACCATAATCGCACCCATCACACGCTGACTTCGCAGACACGTCAAATTAGCGAGTTGGCGAGCTAAGCACCGCGCAAAGTCTCTGATGGAAGTTGCCCGTAACGATCTGCGTAGTAGTGGGAAAAGCGACCTAGGTGGGTGAAACCCCAACCCCCGGCGATTTCAGAGACCGTACGATCACCGTTTTCGGATTGGCTCAACTCCTCATGGGCTCCGCGGAGCCTGACTTCGCGCAAATACTGAGTGGGCGAGAGTCCCACGTAGGAACGAAACCCTTCTTGCAAGCTTCGGACGCTGACCCCCGCATGCGCAGCCATCTCGCTAATGGTCAGATTGTCATAGGTTTTCTCCTCACACAATGACATGGCTCTTCGCACGGAGCGAGGCGCGGCCGGCTCTGCGGCATTCGTCAGGCTCGCCGAATAGTTATGTGGTTGAGCTGTGAGTAGACCGGTAATACATGCCGACTCTATTTCTGCTTGAACGCTTTCATGAAGCCCGGGAACATCACTGTCAAAATTTTGAACTAAGACATCGACGATCTGGCGCCACGATCTAATGCCCGGGCTATCCATCCGCATAGCAAGATCGAATCGGATTGGCACCGAGAGGCTCCTGCCCATGAGCTCTTCGAGGCGAGTTTCCACACTGTGCCGTGAAAGATGAATAAGCAAGTGTGGCGATTGTGCCTGCCAGGTCATGTCAAGGTGCTCGGTAGGAGAAGGAATCGAAGCGACCTGGGTACTTGACTCAATATTTTGAGAGCCGCAGGTCACTCGTCCTCCGCCAGAAAGTGGAATCTGGACGAGGAAAAAGGAATTGAGCTCCCCTGGGGTTATGTTGACTTCGGCGCCGTAATCCAGGTAGTTCAGTGACACATCCGTGAGTTTTACCGAATTATGAACAGTGTCCACTTCCCCTGATGCGGCTGCAGTAGTCAGTCGATGCGGACAAAACACACGAGCGACTTGATCTCTGGCATCGTCTAAATCGTGGGTCCGAAATAGTGTGTGCTCACTGAGCAATTCCTTCACTACCATGTCACCAGTTTTCATCAGTTTACCCAAATACGCACCCAAATAGCGATATTTCTTGCGTTTTCTGGATATTGGCCTCTGTGAATGGCTTGGCAAGTGGATCAACTCGCTCTACTATCCACCACACCATGATCCTCAAATGAGATTGAATTCAGTTCATGTCCCCAGACGAAAGGAATCCACGATGACAACGAACGCTGATCCGCTCACAGGCAAAGTTGCAATTCTCACCGGGGCGGCCACAATTTTTGGAATCGCCGTCGCCCAAGAATTGGTCGACCAAGGTGCACACATTTATTTAGTCGATATCAACCGCGCCGGGCTAGCAGAGGCCCTCAACCAATGCGGTGCAGCCGCTTCAGGACTATGCACCGATATCACCAGCGACACAGGAATCTCCGAAATTGTCAGTCAAACTACCGCAACGTGGGGTGGGATTGACCTGCTGATCAACCTGGCTTGCTCCTATGAGGACTCCGGAGCTGATAGCACGCGCGAGGAATGGATGAATACTTTCAATGTGAATGTTGCCAGTGCTGCAATGCTTGCTCAGGCCGTGCGTCCACACATGGTTAAGCGTGGCGGTGGTTCAATTGTTAATCTCACTTCCATTAGTTCCAAGGTTGCACAGATCGGGCGATGGACGTATCCGGTGTCCAAGGCCGCCATGGTCCAACTCACTCGAAACATGGCCATGGATTTCGCACCGGATCACATCAGGGTGAATTCTGTCTCCCCTGGATGGACCTGGTCGGCCATCATGGATTCGCTCTCCGGTGGTAACCGACAGAAAACTGATGCTGTTGCCGCACCATTTCACCTCACCCAACGAGTCGGCGACCCACGGGAGGTGGCCCGAGTGATTGCTTTTCTTTGCAGCGACGCTTCTTCTGTTGTCACCGGGGCGGACTGGGCCGCCGACGGTGGTTACAGCGCGATGGGCCCCGAACAGGCGACCCCGGCGATTCCACTTCTCATGGAGTAGCGGCTACCCACTTTTCACAGCGCCGACTTGCTCATCTCGGCGCTTGATTAGCTTACCCTCTATGCGGGCATAATTTCTCGGATCAATTGGCAATAACCATTCTTGAAAGCGCTTAAAGCCACTGATATTCTCATCCAGGTCTGCAAGCAATTCATCGACATTGTGAACTGAAAACGGGATAATGTTAGTGCCACGAGCGTGTTTTCCCTCTGTACGTTCTTCCATCCACTCCAGTCTTTTGTCAGTGAAGGCGATCTGTTCAGAATCACTGGGTAAGTCCAGCATCCCTGACATATGCGCTGCGATCCACCAAGCTCCCACCTCAGCATTTAGTTGACTAAAGAATGATGAGTTGTAACCATTGAACGCCAAACGTGGTACACCAATCGGCAATATTTGTCGGTAGAGCCTAAAATTATCCTTAGAGTCGGTAACTCTGTCCATCAATTCTGGAGAAAAAAACGGAACCCTCTGATAAAAACCTGTTCCACAAATAATTGCCTCGACCGGGATCTGTTTTCCATTGCCAAGTGTCGCCATTCCAGGGTCAAGCCTAGTTATTTCAGTATCACGTTCAATAACTAACTTCCCTTCTTGGACATATGAGAAGAAATTGTCAGAAGCTAAACTCACGGTACTGCGAACAATGGTGTCCAGACCCGTATGTGGATTGAGATCAACGTCATCTAACTTAAATTGGGAAGTCACAACCGATTGCACACTGCCCAGCATTCCTGCACTCACAGCTTTTCCTTTGCCGTGCAAGAATTTTTCAAATCCCTTCAACTCAACATAGGGAAACAAAGCTTCGCCCATGCGAGTGAGGAGCAGCATCTTGTAATTGAGCACGTTCTTGAATTTCTTGGGGATCTTCCAAATAATTTTCCGGGCAACCACGGTGGTGGATTTACTCGTCCCTACCGTTGCGGCCGCCACGTCACAGGCGGACTTTCCAAATCCGACCACGAGGACGTCTTTACCAACGACTTCGTCGACACTATGGAAGTCACACGCGTGCTCGATTGTGCCGCCCGCGTCGAGGAACGCTTGCTCTCCGTCAAATTTCGGCACAAAAGGGTCAGAGAAGATTCCATTTGCAACGACCAAAAAATCGAATTTTTCTTCATGATTTCCTAGAGAATCACTCGTTTTTACGCTCCACGATTGCGTGGCTTCATCAAATGTGGTCGAGTCCACCATCGTATTGAGTGCGATCGCTCCACCGAGTCCAAAATGATCCACGTAGGCGGCCATATATTTTTGTACTTGCTCACCGGAAGGCCATTCAGGGTAATCTTTTGGGTAGGGGAAATCTGATAGCGCATAGGTGCTTCGTACATTTTGAGTCGTGAGCCCCGGATAACGCCGTGAGCTCGACCACACTCCACCTACTTCAGAGTCCTTTTCAAACACCGTAACCGACCAACCAAAGTCCTTAAAGACTTTGGCGCTCACTAGTCCAGCAAAGCCTGCTCCGACAATGGCAATATTCGCTACTTGGGGCTGATCCATCCCGCATCTCCTCTTGTTGAAGATTGCCTAGACTAGAGCCCGCACGGTAACGCTCCTAGCCACTGCGCGCGGTTCCTATCCCTTACGCGCAACTAAATCAGCGGCCCCACCAATTTGTCACAAATCGGTCGAATGGATGTATTTTTGGAATTTCGCCACATAACTGTGATCTTCGTCATACAGTTTCGTCACCAGCAACCGTGAAAAGGGGCCCCATGCAGCACATAAAGGTGACCGTCGACGGCACCACTTATCAAAAGGAAGTAGAACCTCGAACCCTCCTTGTGCATTTTTTGCGCGAGGATTTAGGTCGTGTCGGCACCGTAGTCGGTTGCGACACCTCGAACTGTGGCGCATGCACCGTCCTCGTTGACGGAGTAAGCCTGAAGTCATGCAGTATGTTGGCGGTTCAAGCCGACGGCAGTGAGATCACCACAATTCAAGGGGTCTCCGATGGAAATGACTGGCACCCAGTTCAATCTGCATTCAAGGAGTGCCACGGATTGCAGTGCGGCTACTGCACGCCGGGCATGGTGATCAGTTCCATTGACTTGCTCAATGAGAACCCCAATCCAACTGAGGCAGAAATTCGCGAGGGCCTGGAAGGCAATCTTTGCCGCTGCACTGGCTACCACAACATTGTCAAAAGTGTTCAACGTGCGGCCGAACTCATGGAAGGAGCTAAGTCATGACTGATGTAGTAGATGCAGGAACGGCACTCGGGCGTCCCATTAAGCGCAAGGAGGATGCACGGTTACTTCACGGGCAAACAAACTGGACAGACAATATTCAACTCCCCGGAACCGTCCACATGGCGATATTGCGCAGTCCACTTGCACACGCAAAAATTACCCACCTTGACGTCAGTGGTGCACTGGCAATGCCTAATGTGGTTGCGGCCTTTGGCGCGGCTGAGCTCGGGGAACTAAATAGCTCGGTTCCCTGCGTCTGGCCGGTGACCGACGACATGGTTGCTCCGGACTTTCCCGCTCTTGCCAAAGACACGGTCCATCATGTGGGTGATTGCGTTGCGGTTGTTTTAGCCACAGACGCAGTCAGCGCGGCTGACGCACTCGAAGCAATGTCCGTTGACTACGAACCGCTACAGGCCGTTGTGAATATGGAAAGTGCAATCAGCCCTGGATCAACACTCGTCCACGAGGACAAGGGCACCAACACCTGCTACGTCTACAACCTCGGTGGTGGTTATGACGAGAAAGTGAAAGAAGCAGATGTTGTTATCAAACGTCGGTTCATTAATCAACGTCTCATCCCTGCGTTCATGGAGCCCCGCAGCGTTGTTGCTGCCCCAATGGGCATGTCCGACGAAATCACCATGTGGACTTCGACCCAGATCCCGCATATTTTGCGTCTACTCATTGCACTGGTAACTGGAATTCCCGAAAATAATCTGCGCGTCATCGCACCCGATGTCGGCGGTGGATTTGGGGGAAAGTTACAGATCTACCGTGAGGAAATTCTGGTTGCCCAATTAGCTCGTAAATTGGGACGCCCGGTGAAATGGACCGAAACCCGCAGCGAAGACATGGTGGCGACCCATCATGGGCGCGATCAAATTCAAGACATTGAGATCGCTGCGAAGTCCGACGGGACATTGGTTGGGCTAAAAGTTGACTTGAAGGCCAACATGGGCGCTTACCTGCAAATCATTACTCCAGGAATTCCTCTTCTGGGCATGTTTATGTATCCGGGTATTTACAAAATGGATGCCTACGACTTCCAGTGCACGGGTGTATTCACCAACACGACGCCAACTGATGCATACCGCGGTGCTGGCCGACCTGAATCGACCTATGCAATCGAACGGATCATGGACGAACTCGCCGCAGAGCTTGGCATGGAACCCATGGAACTTCGTCGTAAAAACTGGATTAAGCACGAAGAGTTCCCCTACACAACAATTGCCGGACTTACCTATGACACGGGTAACTACGAGCTGGCAACAGCACGCGCGCTGGAACTGTTTGATTACGAGGGTTTGCGCGCTGAGCAAAAGAGTCGCCGAGATTCCGGTGATCGAGTTCAGTTGGGAATAGGGATCTCGACCTTCACTGAAATGTGTGGCTTGGCTCCATCGCGCACGCTTGGCGCATTGAAATATGTCGCCGGTGGTTGGGAACACTGCACAGTTCGGGTCCTGCCAACCGGCAAGGTAGAAGTCATCACCGGAACCTCCCCACACGGTCAAGGCCATGAAACCGCGTGGAGTCAGATCGCCTCAAGTATTCTGGGTGTTCCGGTTGAGGACATTGAGGTTGTGCACAGTGATACGGGCCGTGCGCCCTACGGCATGGACACCTACGGTTCGCGATCCCTCGCAGTGGGAGGACAGGCAATTAAGGAGGCTAGCGAGCGGCTGGTCGAGAAAGCCAGGGTGATCGCAGCACACCAAATTGAATGCAGCCCAGAGGACCTCGAGTACGTCGACGGGGTATTCCAAGTCAAAGGCGACCCCGAAAAATCTCAGCCACTTGGTGCCGTCGCGTTCGAGGCCTTCACCGCACACAACTTGCCTGACGGTGTCGAACCCACTCTCTCCGCCGAGGCGACAATCGACCCGCAGGACTTTTCTTACCCGCATGGAACCCACCTTGCCGCTATGGAAGTGGACACCGAGACGGGCAAGGTGACCGTGCGCAAGTACGTCTGCGTCGACGACGTTGGTGTTCAAGTGAACCCAATGATTGTTGAAGGTCAAGTACACGGTGGCGTTGCCCAGGGGATTGCGCAAGCACTCTATGAAGGCGCAAACTATGACGAGGATGGACAGCCACAAAATGCAAATCTGTCCACCTATCTGATTCCCAGCGCGCCAGATCTGCCATCTTTCATCACTGACACCACCTGCACCCCTTCAACGACTAATCCATTGGGGACTAAGGGTGTTGGTGAGGCCGGTGCGATTGCATCAACACCAGCGATCATCAACGGGATCGTTGATGCGATCCGGCACCTTGGCGTCAACGACGTCCTGATGCCGGCAACGCCCATGACTGTCTGGAAAACAATTCAAGCTGCCCAAGGAGGCAAATAATGATTCCGGTCGCTTTTGATTACAAGAAGGCTAGTTCGGTGGAAGACGCTCTTGCAGCTCTGGCAGAGGGTGGCGAAGATGCCAAGCTCATGGGTGGCGGACAATCACTGGTCCCAGTGCTTCGGCTTCGTCTAAACGCTCCGTCAGTTGTCGTCGATTGTTCCAGCATCCCTGAGCTCAAGGGGATCAAGGATGAGGGCGGCAAGATCGTGATCGGCGCCGGAACCACTCACCACGCGGTCATGAACGATCCAGCGGTGAAGTCCAGTCTCAAAGTTCTCGCTGATGCGACAGCGAGTGTCGCTGACCCGCAGATCCGCCACCGCGGAACCCTCGGTGGCGCTCTCGCACACAGTGACCCACGTGCAGATCAGCCACCTGTTGCGCTGGCCCTAGATGCCGAGTTCACCATTGCCGGCGCAACTGGTCAACGATGCGTCGCCGCCGCCGATTTTTTCCAAGGACCGTTTGAAACTGCAGTTGGTCCCGATGAAATTCTGGTGAGCATCGCGTTTCCCAAGCTTGATGGTTGGGGCGGCCACTACGAAAAATTTAACCGCGCTGCCCAAGCCTGGAGCATCATCGGTGTTGCCGCGGCCGTCCGAATGGAAGGTGGAAAAATCGCAGAAGCCCGTATTGGCTTAACCAATGTTGGTGGGACACCCCACCGGGCCAGCGCTGTTGAGCAAGCACTTGTTGGTGCAAGTTCGATCGCTGAGGTCGAAGCAGCCTCAATGTACGCATCGGACAATCTTTCACCATTTGCTGACGAGGATGCTGACGTTGACTATCGCTTGCACTTGGCACGCGTACTGACAGCACGATCGGTCGCGAAGGCAGCCGGGATTTCCTAGATTAATCAGTAATTGAATCGGCTGGTGCTCCTAGCGCCAGCCGATTTTTTTCATTGCTCCCAAAAACGCGGTGAGTAGATTCCCCCACTTTTCATCACTTAAACCAAATGGCGGACCAAATCCCAATCCGTTTTGAGTCGCAATTGTTTGAGACTGCGTGTATTGCAAAATCCCTGCAATCGCGTGCCTGCGGCCAAGTCCTGACGCACCAAAACCACCCATTGGCGAACCAAGGGTTGACCAAGCAGTCGCATAGCCTTCATTGACATTAACTGTCCCCGCGTGGAGTTCTTTGGCAATGGCGAGGGCGATCTTCTTGTCCTTGGAGATCACGCTTGCGTTGAGGCCGTACTCTGAATCATTTGCCAACCGAACCGCCTCGCTATCGGTGGCAAAAGCGCTGACCGCTACCACGGGGCCGAATATTTCTTCTCGGCACAGACTCATCTGCTCAGTGACTCCGGTCAATATTGTGGGGGCGATCGTGGCATTACCTGCCAACTCACCGCCTGTGTGAATTTTGGCACCTTTTTCGCGGGCATCAGAAATAAATGCCATGACCCGAGCCGCATGAACTGGGCTAATGAGCGGTCCAAAAGAACCTCCCCAACCCACGCTGTCCTGGTAGGTCATTGAGCGGGTTTTGCGCACGAACGATTCAAGGAATGCTTGCTCGATACTTTCGTGCACGTAAAGTCGTTCAATACTGACGCAGAGCTGACCTGTATTACCAAAACATGCCCGAGTGGCGATCTCAGCGGCTTTGTCAACATCGGAATCGGCACGGATGATCATGGCGTTCTTACCACCAAGTTCCAATGCAGCACCAATAAGTTGCTCACCACATTGAGCAGCGACAATTCGACCCACTGTGGTCGAGCCAGTGAACATAAGAAAATTCACTTCACTGATCAGTGGTATACCCAGTGTTTCCCCGTCACCGATCACAACACCAAATAGTCCCTCCGGCAATCCGGCACGGTACAGCAAATCGATTACGTAAAGAGCCGTGGCTGATGTCAGCGGGTCCGGCTTCAGCACAACTGCATTACCCGCCAGTAGCGCCGGAATCGCATCACTCACCGCAAGGGTGAGTGGGTAATTCCATGGAGCAATAATCCCCACCACACCCACTGGAACATGGCGCTCAATTGCACTAATCAACAAGGGAAAAGCTCCTGAGTGCTTACGGTTTTTCAGTGCCCTCAAGTGCCGGGCGTAGTAGCGAGCATTGAGCGTAACGTCCAGCAGTTCCTCATTAGCATCGCGCCGAGCTTTCCCCGTCTCCCACTGAATCAAGTCCAAGAGTTCGTCTTTATGCGCGAGCACCAAGTCATGAAAGCGCAGGAACACTCTTGCGCGATTTCTCAAGCTGAGGCTCTCCCACGCCACTTGCGCCGCTTGTGCCGTGTGTACGGCAGTGGAAACATCACTCTCTCGAGATAGCGCTAGTGAATACAATGTGTCGCCATAGGGAGATGTGACGGTGATGCAATCACCGGATGTGTTAGTCGCTAACCGGTTCACCCGCGACCAGTAATCCAGGTCTTCTATCACCCCGGCCATGATTAGGACACAATCATTTCAACACGCTGGAATTCCTTCAAGTCGCTGTAGCCGGTCGTCGCCATTGCTTTACGCAACGCCCCAACAAGGTTCATGGTTCCGTCGCCGGTTGTGGCTGGGCCATTGAGTATCTGGTCAAGGGTTCCTACTTGCTTCATTGGCTGACGTTCCCCACGCGGCAGGGTCTGGTGCCATGCTTCCGAGCCCCAGTGTGTTCCCCCGCCTGGTGAATCGGTTCCACGGGAGAGAACCGACCCAACCATCGCCGCATCGGCTCCGCACGCAAATGCTTTGACAATATCCCCGCTGTTTCCCATTGACCCGTCAGCGATCACGTGGACGTAGCGGCCACCAGATTCATCAAGATAGTCCCGTCGCGCTGAAGCAACATCAGCGATCGCCGTTGCCATCGGAACACGCACTCCGAGAACTTCCGCAGTGGTGTGGGCCGAACCACCACCGAACCCCACCAGGACACCAGCAGCCCCTGTTCGCATCAAGTGAAGGGCCGCCTGCGCCGTTGCACAGCCGCCAACAATTACCGGGATATCAAGGTCGTAGATGAAACTCTTGAGGTTAAGTGGCTCTCCACTTGCAGCGACGTGCTCAGCTGAAACGGTTGTGCCACGGATCACTAGAATGTCAGCTCCACTACTTGCAGCAATTGGTGCGAGCTCGGCTGTTCGTTGCGGTGACACCGCAACAGAAACTGTGATTCCAGTTTCTTTGAGCTGGGCAATCCGATTCTTGATCAGTCCGGCATCTACCGGTTTTTCTGCATACAATTTTTGCAGTAAGGTGGTTGCCTGATCGGGGTCAACCTGTGCGATTTCATGAAGAAAAATTGTTGGATTTTCATATCTTCCCCACAAGCCTTCGAGGTTGAGAACTGCAAGGGCTCCATTACGCGAAATCGTGACGGCACTTTCGGGTGATACTACTGAATCCATGGGAGCCGCAATAAAAGGCGTGTCAAACTTGTAAGCGTCGATGTTCCAAGAAGTTGACACTTCAGAAGCGTCGCGCGTTCTCCGTTGCGGAGCGATCGCTACTTCCTCGAACGAAAACCCTTGGCGAGCCGACTTCGTCCCACCAATAACGACTTCTACCATGATTCCCGTCCTGAGTAGTTTGGCGCTTCGATTGTCATTTGAATGTCATGCGGGTGACTCTCGCGCAACCCCGCAGCCGTGATTTGCACGAGGCGGCCCTTCTCGCCAAGTTCAGCCATAGTGTGCGCACCCGCGTAGCCCATGGCAGCTCGTAGGCCGCCGACAATTTGATGGGCCACCGCCTCAAGTGGTCCACGGTAGGAAACCATGCCTTCAATTCCCTCAGGGACAAGTTTGTCGTCACTGAGAACATCATCCTGAAAATAACGATCCTTTGAATAGGAACGGGCTTCGCCACGACTTTGCATTGCGCCAAGAGAACCCATGCCGCGATAGGACTTAAATTGTTTGCCATTGACAAAAACGACATCGCCGGGTGCTTCCTCGCACCCGGCAAGTAACGAACCCAGCATCACAATACTTGCCCCAGCAACAATTGCCTTAGCGATATCTCCACTGTACTGAATCCCGCCGTCTGCGATTATGGGGATACCTGCAGCGTGCGCAACCGATGCCGCTTCTTCGATAGCCGTAATTTGCGGAACACCCACACCTGCAACAATCCGGGTGGTGCAAATTGAGCCCGGGCCAACGCCCACCTTCACTCCGTCAGCACCGGCATCAATGAGCGCCCGTGCGCCTTCACGAGTGGCAATATTTCCGCCGACAATATCAACATCAAACGCATTTTTGAGACGAGCAACCATGTCTAACACTGCTTGTGAGTGCCCGTGTGCTGTATCTACGATGAGAAAGTCAACGCCGGCGGCAACCAATGCTGTTGCGCGCGTGAATGAGTCATCGCCGACGCCAATCGCTGCACCAACGATTAATCTACCGAGCGCATCTTTAGAAGCGTGTGGATATTTATCTATCTTTACAAAATCTTTGACCGTGAATAAGCCGCGTAGCTTCCCATCGGCATCGACCAGTGGCAGTTTTTCAACTTTCTTGGCTGCTAAAAGATTGAGTGCATCAAGTGGTGCGACACCAACTGGTGCTGTGACAAGGGGCATTGGGGTCATCACTTCACTCACCGGGCGTGCCATGTTGTCTTCAAATCGCATGTCACGATTGGTAACGATTCCCATCAAAGTTCCATCCGGATTAACTACGGGAACGCCGCTAATGCGGTAACGGCCGCACAGTCGATCGACATCAGCTAACACGTCGGTCGGTGCGCACGTCACGGGGTCGTGCACCATTCCCGCTTCGCTGCGCTTTACTAAATCCACCTGAGCGGCTTGCGCCTGTACGGACAAATTGCGATGTAAAACACCAACACCGCCCTGGCGCGCCATGGAGATCGCCATTCGAGATTCAGTGACAGTGTCCATCGCGCTAGACACCAATGGCATTTTGACAGAAATGTTTTTGGTGACCCGAGCAGTTGTGTCCACTTCACTTGGTACAACATCTGAGATTCCTGGCAAGAGGAGGACGTCATCAAATGTCAGTCCCAGCAATGCAACCTTGCTTGTCCGCTCAACCATGGGGCCTCCTTGGGGTGAAAGTCCTAGGTTAGTCGGCGATGATTTCGCTCATGAGCGCGACCGCGCCGCCCAAGCTATCGGCTACATGAACCCCTCTCGGTGGCGCATTTCGCCAGCCAGGCCCGCCAATCACAATTCTCGGGTTCGGACGAAGGGAAGGAAGCCCATCAAGGCGGTCGGCGTCAGCCGAGCCCTGGAGTTGTGACCACAGGAAGACCCCGCTGGGACCGATGCGCGAGATCACATCGCTCAGGCTTTCCAGGGGTAACCCCCCGCCGAGGTGAACGAATCGAATTCCCTGCTCAGCCAAAGCCGCTCCGACCGCCCAGAGTGGCAACTGGTGATCGTCTCCTGCTAGCGCGCCCAAAAGCACTGTTCCGCGGGACGCTTGTGTGGCAGTCTTGAATGAGAAAGCGGATAGCTCGACTTGAACAGCCGTGGAAAGAACATGCTCCACTTCAATTCCGCACTCGCGAAGCTCCCACATTTCGCCGATACTTTTCAATACCGGCATCAGTAGTTCCTCCCACGTGGGTATCACACCAATGTCATGCAATGACTCAGAAATAATGGATGCGCAGGCAGTTTGATCAATTGCGCTCGCTGACTTTGCCAATCCTCGAACCCTGCGGTCGCCCCCCGGCGTTGCCACCACATTGCCGCCGCCAACTCGACCTAGTGCAGCACCACCCCCAATCACCGTTGCCGGACGTGAAGCGATTGGTGCGCACTCTTCAGGGGTAAATGTGCGGGACAATGCTGTGGCGGCGGCTTGCGCCGGGGAACTTCCCGAACGGATCAGAGCGGCCATGTAGTCCAGCCGGGCTAGATCGACCACCGAGTACCGCCGGTGAGATCCTCCCTCGCGTTGACTTGGTCCCAAGCCATAGCGTCGATCCCAGGTGCGCAAAGTAGCGGGCGCTATCCCCAATCTACGAGCCGCAACGGCCACGCTGACCCATAGGCTGCTGGCCTCAGATTGCGCATTAATTATTGCTGGCATCGCCCATATTGTGAGGCATCACGGCCATCTGCGCATCTTGTGACCGACATCACCCCCATTTATATTGACCAACCTATGAAACGATTTGTATTCTTTAGTCCTGGCACCCAATCAACAAGGAGACATCATGGCTGACATATCCCGGCTACCCGGACCCAACGCGGACATTTGGGACTGGCAGCTCATTGGCCTGTGCCGTGGCGAAGATCCCAATGTGTTTTTTCACCCTGAAGGCGAGCGTGGCCCAGCCCGCGTCAATCGGGACGCAGCAGCAAAAGCAATATGCGGAGCCTGCCCCGTCAAGTTGCAGTGCGCCCAGCACGCTCTCGCAGTCAAAGAGCCCTACGGGGTGTGGGGTGGTCTGACCGAAGACGATCGCGAAGACATCTACGAGGGCCGCTTGGCAGCCAACGCGGCCCTCGGCCTTGAACTCACCGCTGGCGCGATCAGTCCCCCACCTCAGGTTGCAACTGCATCGTAATCATCCATTCATAAGTAAGGGCAGGACCGGAAATCCGGTCCCGCCCTTACTTATATGAAAAAACGTTAACGACTCACTAATGCGAGTGCCCGTGATGTCCCTGACCTGCATCTGGCTCTTCATCGACTGGCTTGTCAACCACCAGTGCCTCAGTAGTCAGCAGCATCGCCGCTATTGATGCGGCGTTCTGCAATGCCGAACGAGTGACTTTGACCGGATCAATTACACCCTGAGCCATCAGATCGCCGTATTCACCGGTCGCTGCGTTCAGTCCGTGCCCGGAAGGCATCGCCGCGACCTGGGAAACAACCACATAACCGTGCTCACCGGCATTCTCCGCAATCCAGCGAAGTGGCTCTGAGGTCGACTTGCGAACAATGGAAACACCAGTTGCTTCATCGCCGGTCATCCCAAGATTGGTATCCAACACCTTCGCGGCCTGGACAAGGGCGGTGCCACCACCGGACACAATCCCCTCCTCGATAGCAGCGCGAGTAGCCGAGACTGCGTCTTCGATTCGGTGCTTTTTTTCCTTGAGTTCGACCTCGGTGTGTCCGCCAACCTTGATCACAACAACGCCGCCAACAATCTTGGCAAGGCGCTCCTGCAACTTCTCGCGATCCCAATCCGAATCTGAGCGCTCGATCTCACTCTTGATCTGAGAAACGCGATCAGCCACCGCGTCTGCGCTTCCGCCACCGTCGACAACAGTCGTGTTGTCCTTGGTAACCACAACGCGACGGGCGCTCCCGAGTACTTCCAAACCAACCTGGTCCAGCTTGAGGCCAATGTCAGCTGAAACCACTTGACCACCGGTCAGGACAGCAAGGTCTTCGAGGATTGACTTGCGACGATCACCGAATGCTGGAGCTTTCACCGCACACGAGGAGAAAGTTCCGCGAATCCGGTTAACAACCAGGGTCGAAAGCGCTTCTCCATCAACATCTTCGGCGATAATCAACAGTGGCTTGCCCGTCTCGACGACTTTTTCAACCAAAGGCAACACTTCGGCAACCGACGAGATCTTGCCCTGAACTAGCAGGATACGCGGGTCGTCCAGTACTGCTTCCATGCTCTCCTGATCGGTCACGAAATATGGCGAGATGTAACCCTTGTCGAACTGCATTCCTTCGGTGAATTCCATCTCCATTGCGGTAGTGCTGGATTCTTCGACCGAGATCACGCCGTCTTTGCCGACCTTGTCGAATGCGTCTGCGATCAGTTCACCGATCTCACGATCCTGCGAGGAGATAGCGGCCACATTGGTGATTTCTTCTTTTCCAGAGACTTCACGAGCCATCTTGGATAGTTCGGCGGTAACTGCAGCCACTCCCGCGTCCATGCCGCGTTTAATGGCCATGGGAGCTGCCCCTGCGGCGACTTGCTTCAAGCCTTCGGTCACCATTGCCTGTGCGAGCACGGTCGCCGTGGTCGTTCCATCCCCAGCAACATCGTTGGTCTTAGTGGCAACTTCCTTGGCTAGTTGCGCACCCAAGTTTTCATAGGGATTTTCCAGTTCAATCTCTCGAGCGATTGTTACGCCGTCGTTGGTGATCGTGGGGGCTCCCCATTTTTTGTCGATTACCACGTTGCGACCCTTAGGGCCAATGGTTACTCGCACCGCATCAGCGAGTGCATTCACTCCGCGCTCAAGGCTACGCCGAGCGCTCTCATCAAATTCAAGAATCTTTGCCATGGTGTTATTCCCTCAGTTAGCTAGCGGAAAATCTCTTATAGAGTCTTTTATTGCGGTGAGCCCCGCGGCTCCCAAAGGATTCGCGGGGCTCACCAAACAATCAAGCATCAAGCGCGAAAAGTTGATTCGAAGATTTACTTCTCAACGATTGCAAGCACGTCGCGAGCAGAAAGCAGCAAGTACTCCTGGCCGTCATACTTCACTTCGGTGCCGCCGTACTTGCTATAAATGACAACATCGTTGACCTTGATGTCCAAGGGGATGCGCTTATCGCCATCTTCATCAAAACGACCTGGTCCCACTGCGAGGACCTTGCCCTCTTGGGGCTTTTCCTTCGCCGTGTCAGGGATAACAAGTCCTGAGGCGGTCGTTTGCTCCGCTTCCAGCGTTTGTACCAAAATGCGATCTTCTAGGGGCTTAATGGAAACCGACACGGTTTATTCCTCCGGCTCGTGGGCGCCAGCCCGGAAGCTGGTCGCGATTACGAATAATTGGGTCTTATCTCATTGGTTCTTAGAGTTAGCACTCACATGGTGAGAGTGCCAAACGAATATTACGCAACAGTTAGCACTCTGTCAAACCGAGTGCCAGCACACGCGTCCTGAACCCCTAGTCTTGAACCGTGAGCCACCTTCCCAATGAGGAGTTGATCTCTGCGGCAGCGGGTGAACTGGGCCAAGCGGGAGCCAGCGAACTGGGGGTAATCGCCTCCCTGCGTGCCCAAGGCCATGAGCCTGAGGCGGTAAGGGCAGCTATCGAACAGTGTGAACTGCGCTCAAAAGCTGGCATTGCCTGGAAGCCCGGAGGGCAGACCCGCCAGCATTGGTTGCTCACCCGAGACGGGCTTGAACAGGCCAGCCATCCACTAGTTGCCCAGTTCCATGCCAATTTGATCGTTCAAAGCGGGGTAAACCACGTTATTGATCTCACGGCAGGTCTTGGCAGCGACAGCGCTGCTTTCATCGAAGCCGGTCTGCGCGTTACAGCACTCGAGCGCCACCCCGACACTGCCGCGTTCCTCGCACACAATGTGCCAGAAGCGACCGTATTGACCCGTGACTGCACCGAGGTTGATTTCGCTCACTACCTGGCCGCCCAGTACACAATATTTATTGACCCAG
This sequence comes from Actinobacteria bacterium UBA4426, assembly GCA_002390705.1. Classification (GTDB taxonomy): domain Bacteria; phylum Actinomycetota; class Actinomycetes; order S36-B12; family S36-B12; genus UBA4592. The sequence goes on from DGQA01000038.1 coordinate 33,132, forward strand.
CGCGGCGCGTGGGATCTCGCACAGCAGATGGTGCCCGCGCCCTGCCCGAACGCGACCCCGAACGCTGGTCCCCGTCCCTGTCCTTTGTCACAGCTCTCGCCGACAGATTCCAGATCTACATGAAAGCCGCCCCTGCATTTGCTCCGCCCCGAGGTTGGGCCTCATTCATGATCAGCGTCGACGGGACCCTGATCGAAATGTTCACTACAAATGCGATGACCGGGGTCCACGCGGTGATGATCGATTCACGCACCGAGCAAGCAAATGTCATCTCGACTTCCCCAAACCCGACAAAAAGTGTGGCGAACGATATTTGCATTGGTGGCTTTCTCTATGAACTTGATCCAGCAATCACTCGCGCAGGGCTCAGCCAACAGGTCGCCGGTGAACTGGGTGTGAGTCCTGTCGGTGAAAAGGGGATTTGGCTTTTTGGTACTTCGAGCGTCCCATTTGCCCACGCACGGCAATACGAGGTACACGACCACTTCCCGATCAAGGATGTGAAATCTCGGGTGGCGCATTTACCCGGAATCGCAATCAAAACAAAGGACTCACGGCGGGGACTCAAGGAATTGCGCAAAGCTTCCGGCAAAGGAGATCACAATGATTGGGCGATAGTGGTCCTGGGATCAGGGGCTAGCGAGCTGGCGGTCTTAGTGCAGCGGGAACCGTGAGAATTTCGGCGACCATGCTTTCCCGGGGTAGGTAGCCCGCCAAATTCACCAAGGTGAGTCCCGCATCACGGATTTTCTTCACGGCAATTTCATATCGCGTATTTACGTGAGGGAAAAATGCATCACATCTATGGATTAGTCACAAGCGCACCGTCAGTGTGACCGGAAATCCGGTACCCACATCCGCCCACTGGGGGTCAGACTAGAAATGAACTCGATCAACTGCCAATGTCGACGTGACGGGAAAGTCCACTGGCGAAGGGGCCGCCCCAATTCGGACCAGATGTGAGCCCAACGCCGCAACCATAGCTCCATTATCGGTACACAACCCTGCACTTGGCACCCGTAATTCGATCCCTGCGACAGCACAACGCTCTGCCGCTAAAGCGCGCAAGCGTGAATTAGCCGCCACTCCCCCCGCAATCACCAAGTGCGGGGCGTCTTGGGCAACAGCAGCCATGACCGCTTTGCTGGTCAAGATATCTGCAATCGCCTCCTGCACCGATGCGGCAACGTCTGGAACCGAAATCGTGTTACCCGCCCGCTGTTGTTCTTTGACCCACCGGGCCACAGCAGTCTTAAGTCCAGAGAATGAAAAATTAAAGGCGTGAACCGGATCTGTTCGAAGGGCCCGTGGGAAATCAATCGAATCGCGATCACCACTTTGGGCTGCTTGGTCAATCATGGGTCCGCCAGGAAATGGCAATCCGAGTAGCCGCGCAACCTTGTCGAATGCCTCTCCAGCCGCGTCATCAAGTGTGTGGCCAAGTGCCTCAAAGTTTCCATCACTTACGCTTATTAAGGATGAATGACCGCCGGACACCAACAATCCAACTACGGGTTCAGGAAGGGGTCCGTGTTCAAGCTCATCCACCATCACATGCGCTGCCAAATGATTGACACCAAAAATCGGTATACCCAGTCCCAAGGCGATCGCCTTAGCAGATGCAACCCCAACAATCAGCGCACCGACCAGACCGGGGCCTGCAGTGACCGCTACTGCATCAATATCTGACATAGAAATTCTTGCCTGTGAACAGGCAAGATCAATTGTGGGCAACATCGCTTCCAGATGAGCCCGGCTAGCCACCTCGGGAACTACTCCACCAAATCGGGCGTGCTCCGGGGCACTTGATGCCAAGGCATTAGCCAAAAGATCTCTACCGCGAACAATCCCAATCCCTGTTTCATCACATGAAGTCTCAATGCCAAGAATTAATGGTTCATCAGAACTCATGGGGAACTCTCGCGATCATCGCGACGCAGAATCACGGCATCAGTTCCGTCGGGGTAGTACTTAGCCCGCTTGCTAATCTCCACAAAGCCAAATGATGAATACATGGAAAGCGCACTCGTATTATCACTGCGTACCTCAAGAAAAATATAGGTCACACCCAAATCACGCGAAAGATCAACCAATTGATCAAGTAACTTTCGACCGATGCCTTGTCTTTGAAAGGAATCTGAAATAGCAATTGTCTGAATGTCCGCATCGTTACCGGAGATACTGAGCCCCGCATACCCGCACAGTTCACCGGCACTCTCGACAACAAAATAGTGATTATGAAGCTGGGCTAACTCCCGCCACCATTGGTCAATTGACCAAGGGTCCCGCGGGAACAGTGCCTGCTCGAGTGCGTCGACCGCGTCAATATCCCACCAGCGCATAGACCGAACCTCAATTACTGAAGTCGTCATAAGGAGACCGGGGCACTCGGCTGAGCATCAGCTTCTCGCAAATACATGGGAGAAACTTCGTGGCGGTCTCCACGTTCAGCACGCGCCGCGATATCAATCGCGTGGGGCAACACCCCACTGATCAAAGGAATACTCAGGTCAGCAGCCAAAGATGTAACCGTCTGGATGCTCTCAACCCTTGGACCCGAGAGCCTGTTTCCGCGACCGTCAAATCTTGCCCAGTAATACTCCTTGCGGCGAGCATCTGTTGCTGCAATAAATTCACTCCCGGGTGCAACGAGAGTCTCGCGAATAATTAAGTTGGCAGCGGCATCTAAGGAACACACACCGGTTACCGGTACCGACCATGCTGCCGACAGCCCTTGCGCAAAAGCAATTCCCACTCGCAACCCCGTGAATGGACCGGGACCAATCCCGCACGCAATCAGTTCGGGTAGGTAATGTGCATCGAGACTTAGTTGTGTGAACAAAGATCCGATTGCTTCAACATGCCCGCGAGCATCGTTATGACTCGCCATCGAAATTGCTGTGCCTGAGTCAACAAGCGCGATAGAACTCAATGCCGTTGACGTGTCTACCGCAAGGATCATCATGCGAGCACCGGTTCAATCCGCCCTAAGAACAATTCACCCAAAGCAGACACGGCAGAGAAACCAACCGTATGCTCAGAGTCAATGCACATTTCGACTACGCAATCTCCAAACTCACCTGCCCAAGGAATCCCCCACTCAACTAATGTCAGCGAGTTCTGAGCATCAAGTTCAGACCAGAGGTCAAGTAGTTGATCGGCCGCACCCACCCGATACACATCAAGATGCAGTAGCCCGAGGCTGGCAACTGGCGGATAGTACTTGCTCATAACGAATGTTGGGCTGGTTATCGGTTCAGTGATTCCTAGGCCACGGGCGACTCCTTGGGCGAACGTGGTTTTGCCAGCTCCCAACTCGCCGGTGAGAATCAACACGTCACCACCGCGAGCCACCCCCGCAATTGATTCACCCAAAGCTTGCATGTCCTGGGCTGATTCAATCTTCACGGTGGTCAAGTCTTTCAATGACTCGATCAACAAATCCAGCCAACAACTCGTTTACTTCCTTATGCCGCTCAATCGTCACCATGTGGCCACTTTCAGCGAATACAACAAACTCGGCACCCGGAACCCGCTCAATGATCGCCTCGCTCATGGCCGGCGGCACCACGCGGTCGGATTCACCAGTAATCACTAAAGTGTCCACCTGTTGCAGTGGCTCAAGTGATTCGAGTGTGTTGTGTTCATAGATATTTGGCAAGAATTTAACCAAAATATTGAAATCGGTTGACGAAATCATGTCGGCGACAAAATCAACGGAATTGATCGGAGCAACCGATCCAAATGAATACAGGCGAGTGATGAGCAGGCCCAAATCTGTTTTGCTCCACCGTGAGTGCGAAAGCGCAACCCCACCTTTTGCTATCGCAACAGCGACACCGGGAACGAGACTTTGCACAACACGGGAGATCGGTGTGGGCAAACCCAGACTTGATGTAGCAACCGATGTGGCTGAACTTGAAATTAGTCCGACCCCAATTACCTGCGCACCAAAAATCTCCGGGTGCTGTTCGACCAAAGCCAAAATAGACATGCCACCCATGGAATGCCCAATCAGGATTACAGGGTCATCGGGTGCAAGCTGATTGATCACCGAATGCAAATCCCGACCCAGTTGGCTAATGCTGTAATCCTGGGACGCTGCACCGGTGGCGCCGATTGATTCGCCATGTCCCCTTTGGTCGTAGAACACCAAGGTCGCCCGGTTGCGTATAGCAAGTCGTTGGTAGTACCAGAAATTGCGATTCAGAGCGAAACCGTGTGGTAGCACGATTGTGACCCGAGAGCCAGGGAGTCGATCAACCTCGCCAACCAGTACCGCGCCGTCCGAAGTGGCAACTTCGACCCGATCTCCGTGCAACGAATAAAACTCCGCCAAATCAACGTCACTACTCGGCGTAGCGCTCAGCCGCATGACGAGTCGCTCTGCGGTAGCCCCAGCAGCAGCGCCGAGGGCCACGGCGCCGAGTGAGAGCGCAGCACGCCCCGCTACCTTGCCAAAATCAACAGCCACCTGTGCGCTTCACCCCCTAGCGTCATAATTCGAGTTTATTGAATCGAATCGCCCTATCGAATCACATTCACGCGTTCACAGGTGAACCCGTGGTATCCGCGCACCTAATCGGGTTACTATTTCGTAACCGAGGCTTCCATACGCCAGGCCCCACTGATCCGCAGTCCATTCACCATGAGCACCCGGACCGAACACGTACACCTCAGCACCCGCAGACACCTCAGCACCCAAATCCGTGCAATCGACTACAAACTGATCCATTGCGATGGTTCCCACTTGCGGGGCTATTTTTCCGCCGATCGCAACTCCCACCCGATTACTCGCATTGCGCGGGATTCCATCGGCATAACCCACCGGCACCAACCCCACCTGTGTCTCCCGCTTGGCAATCCAGGTATGTGAGTAAGACACGCCCGCTCCCGCAGATACTTTCTTCAGCGAACTTATCCGCGCAACCACGGTCATCGCCGGGATTAATCCCAACTGCTCAGACCCTGCGCGCTCGGCATTGGGCGAGAGGCCATACATCCCAATTCCCACGCGTACCAGATTGAAGCGTGAATCCGGATGCCACAATGCCCCCGCCGTGTTAGCAAGATGCACAAATTCAGGCTCAATGCCGACAGCTGCAAAATCGTCTAAAGCAGCGACGAACACTGACCTTTGGGCAGAAACTGATTTACTGGACAACACAAGATCAGGGTCATCAGCACTCGCCAAGTGGCTCCACACCCCGCGAACGCAGATAGTTCCTTCGCCTATCAAAGTCGTCAACTCGCTAATTAGTGCACCCAAATCGGTAGGGGAAACGCCATTTCGACTTAAACCAGTGTCGATTTTGACGTGAATATTCGCACAAGTATTCGCATCACGAGCTGCTGTGGCAATCTCAAGTAACTCCCGCAAACTAGAAACAGACAAGTCCACATCGGCACCGACACACTCGGAAAGTGTGGGGTCACCTGGTGTGCTCAACCAACACAATAACTTTCCCGTATCTCCCGCAGCCCGCAGAGCCATCGCTTCCGAAGGCAATGCAACACCCAACCAGGTCACCCCATGGGAGCGCAGCAATGGCGCGACAACGTCGGCCCCGTGGCCATAGGCGTCGGCTTTGACAACCGCCATTGCGTCTACTCCAGATGTCGCTCGAAGGGTGTCGTAATTGCCTAGGATTGCCTCACCGCTCACCTGCGCCCACGCCCGGTCACCAGCATGTGGATTAAACATTGCCCAACACCTCCCCCACCATCTTTCCGATATCAGCCGCGGTCGGGTTCGCCACGTGTGCTTCGGCAAGACGCCCCGCCCTCGAGTGAATCCAGACAGCGGCTGCCACCACGGACACAGGGTCAACGAGAGTGAGATCATTCCCAGCCAGAAACCCACCAATAATTCCGGACAAGACGTCACCTGAGCCGGCCGTACCCAGAGCTGGGCTTGCCCCAATGTCCACGAAAGCACGCCCAGTCGGGCCAATCACGAGAGTCCGGGGAGCCTTTGCGACAACAATCGCATTCAATTCACGTGCCGCCGCCCGCACCGAGTCCACGTCCCAGTCCCAGCCGGAGTCATCCTCGCGAGGAAAGAGCTGACGGAACTCACCAATATGTGGAGTCACAACCGTAACCCCTGACCGAGTAACAACCGCCGCACGTAAGTGTGGTGAACCCGCCAACGAGCTCAATGCTCCAGCATCTAACACGAGTGGGCGTGGGCCGCCGAGAACGTGAAGCAAAAATGTGTGCTCGAGATCACGACCAGAAAATCCAGGACCAATTGCCCAACCGGTAATCCGCGGGGAATCCGAGTCCACCGCAATCACATGAGGGCTCGATTCAAGAATTAGATTGCGATCAACAAAATTCTCACGCAGCATGACCATACCGACCCCACTGTGTTCTGCGCCAAGAACCGTTAGGGCCGCTGCACCCGGAAAACTGGGAGAACCAGCAGCAATCCCCACTACCCCGCGGGAATACTTGTACGAGTCAAAATTGTGCGAAGGGGCTAACTGGGCAACTTCACGATTCCCCAATACCTGGAGTACCGGATCACCCTCAAATTCTAAATCCAAATCAACCACCTTAATCGCGCCGGCAAATTCTGCGCCCGGCACAAGTACCAATCCCGGTGTGATTGCGCCAAAAGTAAATGTGACATCTGCGTGAACACATGCATCGGCACTACATTTACCACTATTTGCGTCAACTCCACTTGGCATGTCCACCGCAACTACCAGCGCCGAGTGATTAATAAAGCGGGCTAACTCAAGATCCACGGGGCGCGAACTACCCAACCCGGCGATACCGTCAATGATGAGGTCAAATTTACCAATAAGTGAATCAATGAGACGTCCGCCGGCGCCAAGGCAAGCAACTAGTCCTGCTTCGTGACAAGTGTGGGGAACCACGCGATACACCCGAACGCACACCCCGCGAGCGGCCAGTAGCGCTCCAGCAAAGAGTGCATCTCCACCGTTATTACCTGGACCAGCCAACACCAACACTGAGGTTCCATACACCCCACCACATGATTCGCGCAACATAGCGGCGCAACCGACGCTCAAGGAAAACGCGGCCCGTTGCATGAGTTCGCCGGGGGCGGTAGCGGAGAATGCTTGCTCTTCAGCCTTCCGGATCTGGGTCACGGAATAGACCGGAGAGCCAATTTCGTTCGTCGCTAGATCCAAAGTCATTTGATTACTCAACGGTTACGGACTTGGCCAAATTTCGAGGCTGATCCACGTCATGCCCTTTGCCCGTTGCCATTTCGCATGCAAAAATTTGAAGTGGAACTACTGCCACGAGCGGTTGCATCAACGTCGGTACTGCGGGAATGCGAATAATATGGTTCGCGAAGGTCACAATACTTTCGTCGCCCTCTTCGGCGATTGCAATTACTCGTGCTCCGCGCGCCCGCACTTCTTGAATATTGGACACGATCTTGTCGTGCAAGACCGCGCGCCCTTTCGGCGAAGGAACGATCACGATCACAGGGATACCTTCTTCGATCAAGGCTATCGGCCCGTGCTTGAGCTCACCTGCGGGAAAACCTTCCGCATGCATGTAAGCCAACTCTTTAAGCTTTAGCGCGCCTTCAAGCGCAACCGGATATCCCACATGGCGGCCGAGGAACAAGACTGACCGCGCCGACGCAAGTGACCGGGCAAGTTCACGAATTGGTTCTGCCGTATCGAGTACCAGATCCACTTGGCGAGGCATATCGTCAAGGTCGGCAAGTATCCCTCGGATTTCATCTTCAAACATTGTGCCGCGCACTTGCGCCAAGAAAAGTCCCACTAGAAAGGTCGCTGTTATTTGAGTAAGAAATGCTTTCGTGCTGGCCACGGCAATCTCAGGTCCAGCGTAGGTGTAAATGACCGCGTCAGATTCTCGGGGAATAGTTGAACCGACCGTATTGCAAATAGCCAAAGTGCGGGCACCTTGTGACTTCGCATAACGCAATGCCATCAAGGTATCCATAGTTTCACCTGACTGGGAAATCGCGATCACCAGCGAATCTGGTCCAACAATTGGATCGCGGTAGCGGAACTCGCTTGCAACTTCCACGTCAACCGGTAGGTGGGTCCAATGCTCAATGGCGTATTTCGCGACCATACCGGCGTGCGCTGCGGTTCCGCAGGCAATCACGATCACCTTATTAATATGTTGCAACACCGCAGGGTCAATACTGAGTTCATCAAGTGTAATTCTAAAGTTTTCATCGATCCGACCCAGTAGTGAATCAGCTACCGCTTTAGGCTGCTCGGAAATTTCCTTCAACATAAATAGGTCGTATCCGCCCTTTTCAGCAGCCGATGCATCCCAATCAATGTCAAATGGCTTGGCTTCAACTACATTGCCATCAAAATCGGTGACTACGACCGAGTCCGCCTTCATGACAACGATCTGATCTTGCCCCAGTTCAAGAGCATGGCGGGTATGTGCAACAAACGCGCTCACATCAGATGCTAAAAAATTTCCATCAGTGCCCAAGCCCACAACAAGTGGTGAATTGCGGCGAGCGCCCACGACGACATCTGGCTGATTCCGATCTACCACCACCAAAGTAAACGCGCCTTGAAGTCGGGAACAGACCGCCTGCATGGCTAGGGGTAACGAATTCCCTACCTCGGGCAGCGTGTGGGCCATGAGGTGGGCGACAACCTCGGTGTCGGTCTCGGACTCCAGTTGGACGCCCGCACCTTCCAGTTCCGTGCGCAAAATATGAAAGTTTTCAATGATCCCGTTATGGATAACTGCGATCCGGTCATCAGAGCTGACATGCGGGTGTGCATTGCGATCGGTTGGGCCTCCGTGGGTTGCCCAACGGGTGTGACCAATTCCAGTGGTTGAACTCGGCAACGGGTCTTCCCCTAGCAACTGCTCGAGGTTGCCCAACTTCCCGGCTTTCTTGCGTACTTCCAGACCCCCGTCGGCGATGACAGCTAGCCCTGAGGAGTCGTAGCCCCGGTATTCCATGCGCCGAAGCCCGGCCACCACGATCTCTAGGGCCTGCTTATGACCAACGTACCCAATGATTCCGCACACCCGAGCAGCGTACCGCTGAAGCTTTACTGCCTCGCGCCCGATCAACTGTGATTCACGGAAGCCTCAACGGGGATTAAGAATTCCCCACCCAAATCGCCATGGAGAGACTCACAACGCTAATTCTGCCGTAATTACTCGCGCGAGTTGTTCAGCCACCCGCTGGGCCGTCTCCTGGCTTTCTGCCTCAACCATGACGCGCACTACCGGTTCAGTACCCGAAGGCCGCAGCAAAATTCGCCCCCTACCCGCCAGGTCTAACTCCAATGATTTGAGTTCGGCTGCCACTTTGGTGTCTGACTCCACACCGGCACGGTCAACCCCACCCACGTTGATCAGCACCTGTGGCAATTTAGTCACCACGCCAGCAAGCTCGGCTAGAGATTTTCCGCTACTAGAAACCCGCGCCAAAAGATGTAATGCAGTCAAGGCACCGTCGCCGGTCGTTCCAAATTCACTCATGACAATGTGTCCGCTTTGCTCCCCACCAAGAACATAGCCATCCTCACGCATCAATTCCAGAACATAACGGTCACCGACCGCTGTTGAAATCACTGTGATCCCCGCAGCATCCATTGCTCGATTAAAACCAAGATTTGCCATCACCGTAGAGACAACGGTGTCGTGAGTCAAAGTGCCAGCCGCGGCCATGGAGATAGCCAGGATTCCCAGAATGTGGTCACCGTCAACGTCATTACCCAGCGCATCAATTGCTAGGCAGCGATCGGCATCACCGTCAAATGCGATACCGGCATCAGCACCGTGTTCAACAACGGCAACTCGAAGGTCGTCTAGGTGAGTGCTGCCGCAACCCTCATTGATGTTCAAGCCATTGGGCGCTGCATGAATCGCAATTACCTCAGCGCCAGCACGACGCAATGCTTCAGGTCCCACAACACTAGCCGCGCCATTAGCGCAATCAACAACAACTTTCAGGCCCGAAAGTGAGGAGTCAGATTCTAAAGTCGAAAGCAAATGGGCCACAAAAATGTCGCCGGCACTGGGATCCACAACAACTCTGCCGACATCTTTGCCCACGGGGCGTTGCCAGGGTTCACGCATTCGAGCTTCAATTGCCACTTCAAGGGAATCATCAAGCTTTTGACCGCCCCGGGCAAAAAACTTGATGCCGTTATCGGGCATCGGGTTATGTGAAGCAGAAAGCATCACACCGAGATCGGCTTCCAGTGAAGACACCAAGTAAGCGACCGCGGGAGTGGGCAGCGCGCCAACCAAAGTGACGTCGATCCCCGCACTTGCCAAACCGGCCACGACCGCGGCTTCAAGGAACTCCCCCGAAGCCCGCGTGTCATGACCAACAATTGCTCGCGGACGGTGTCCGTCAAATTCGCCCGAATCGGCCAACACGTGTGCAGCAGCAACCGAGAGATCCAAAGCCAATTCGGCGGTGAGATCTTGATTAGCTACACCGCGAACACCGTCGGTTCCGAATAGACCCATGGAGTGGTGTGAACCGCTCCGACTAGCGCTTGCTGTACTGCGAAGCCTTACGGGCCTTCTTCAGACCGTACTTCTTACGCTCCTTGGCCCGTGGGTCGCGAGTGAGAAATCCCGCCTTTTTCAAACTAGCGCGGTTACCTTCGGTATCAATTGCGTTCAGTGAACGAGCGATACCTAGACGAAGTGCTCCAGCTTGACCACTGGTGCCGCCTCCGTGCAGACGAGCAATGACATCGAACCGGCCTGGAGCACCAAGGGTAACAAATGGCTCGTTCACAATTTGCTGGTGAACCTTGTTCGGGAAATAGGAGGCGAGATCGCGACCATTAATCTTGAACTGTCCGGTTCCGGGAACAATACGGACGCGGGCAACGGCTTCCTTGCGGCGGCCAGTTGCAGCACCCGGTGCGATCACGACGTCGCGGTTAACAACCGGCTTTGCGCTTTCACTGGTGTACTCCGAGGGAACTTCTTCCACTTCTTCTTCAACTACGTCAATAGCAACTTCAGACACGTAAATCTCTCCTTAGCGCTACTGCGCAACCTGGGTAATGACAAATGGCTTGGGCTCTTGGGCGGCGTGCGGGTGGTTATCCCCCACATATATTTTCAACTTGGTCAACTGCTGGCGACCCAGTTTATTATGAGGGAGCATTCCCTTAACTGCCTTCTCAACCGCCTTCGTTGGGTGTGACTCCAACAACTCGGCGTAGGTGATAGCCGTAAGACCACCAGGGTAACCCGAGTGGCGGTAGGCCTTTTTCTGCTCACGCTTCGAACCGGTGAGGGCAACTTTGTCGGCATTAATAATGACAACAAAATCACCCGTGTCCATATGTGGTGCAAAGGTGGCCTTGTGCTTTCCGCGAAGCAATGCCGCGGTGTGACTGGCGAGCCGTCCGAGAACAATGTCGGTGGCGTCAATTACGTGCCAAGTGCGAATGATCTCGCCGGCTTTGGGACTATATGTGCGCATGGGGCGCTACCTTGCTTTCTCGTAGGGACTCGGACTCTGCACCTACCGGTTGATAGGCCGTACTGGGCACCTTCCCGGGCGTCCAGGCTGCAACACGCACAGCGACCCCAAAGGATACCCGTCCACAGAAGCGGCCACCGAATCCCCCCTGATCAACGGTGTATTTCCCCACAAAAAACCAAAAAAACTACGAGGGACGCGGTGGCTGGGACGCCAGCCACGATTTAAAAGAGGCATCCTGTTCCTTCCGCCACTGCTCCACCAAGTGTCCGAATTCACCCGATTCACTGATGAACAGTTGCGGATATCGCGCTTGCTGAGCCAACATTAATAGGCCAGTGATCCGGGCATCAGCAAGAGCTCCATGCCAATCGGCTTCATTGAGTTCTAACCCGTATCGAGCCACTGTGGGTTGCAAGCGACGCTGAGCCTTGCCCTTCACATATTTATCCATGTGCTTGTCAATTACGTAGGGGCAAATGTCTACCACACCCAAAAGCGGCTGATAGCCCACCCGCTCAAGATTTGAATCAAGAATCATTCGATCAAATTGGGAGTTAAAGCACACTACCGGTAGTTTGCTTGACACAAGGTATTCACGAATTTCCCCAAGAGCTTCAACTTGTACAAGGCCCTGGACCTGACTCATCTGATCGGTGATTCCATGCACAGCACTGGCTGCTTGTGGAATCTGCACATCGACTTTGATCAGCCATTCGCGCGAGGACACTTCAACACCGTCACGAAACTCCACCGCAGCGGCGCTCACAATTCGGTCTGCACTTACCTCAACACCCGTCGTCTCCGTGTCAAATGCAATAAAGCCGTCATCTACCCAAGACATTTAACTCCTCCAATTCAGGGTCAGTAAGTCATTTCCATCAGACATTGGGAACATGATTCTCCATTCACGACAGCGTGATCCACACTTTTCGCAGGGGCTCCGTGATCGACCATACGGTTTTCGCGCCCATGGGCAGCATCCCAACGGTTCCGGGTTCAAGCAAGATCTGGCCACCCTGATCGCAGGTCACAGTTCCTCGCCCGGATAGCACCACAAATACCTCCTCCACCTCCGTGTCGGTCGAAGTGCCGACCGAGTGTTCCCACACGCCAACTTCAATATCACCCTCTGTGTCAAGGGCGCTCACTCCTGTACTCACGCCTTCATGTGCGGGTAATTCAGCATGCTGCACGGGGGTGCTCCTGGCCAAATATCCACGGATCATGATCCAACATTACGACAAGACCGCCACATTTCGCGCTTCTCACCTGCAGCCGGCTCGGCGATGTCAGTCACACATGGAGAAGTATTCAGCCCCGCCGAGCCCTAGTTTCACTTTGGCGGGCGAATAATTCTTTATCCGGTGGATAACCCACTCGTTCAAGGACAAGCGGGAACGCTTGCATTGTCTGAATGTGAGAGATTTTGGATTCTTGGCTCAAGAGATGTTGTGTCCAGGTGACGGGCCTGCGACCATCACCGATTGGCAAAAGCGCTCCCACAATGCTGCGGACCATGGAATAACAGAAGGCATCAGCTCTAATTGTCATAACAACGTAATTATCTTTATTGCGGTGCCATTCGAGTCTTTGGACTTCCCTGATTGTGGTCGTTTTAGGTTTTTCTTTGCAGAAAGCAAAAAAGTCGTGTACCCCAATCAGGCATTGGCTTGCCTCATTAAGTTTGTCGATGTCAAGGGAGACTGGCCACGCAAAGACCTCATGACGGTGAAGTGGGGTTGGACCGGTGGGGTCATCGCAAATTGTGTAGGTGTACTCGCGCCACAGGGCCGAGAAGCGTGCATCAAAACCGTAAGGTGCTTCCTCTATTTTGTGAATTCGAATGTCACCCGGCAACGCCTTATTAATTCGCTCGGCGGTCAGTTTGTTCATTTGCGGGTGATTGCGGGCGATATCAAAATGGAACACCTGTGCGCGAGCATGGACGCCGGCATCTGTGCGTCCGGCAACAATCGTCGGTAAGTCAAGTTGGTGAATCAGCGCACCGATTGTGTTTTCAATTTCAGATTGAACCGAGCGGGCATCCATTTGACAGGCCCAACCGTGAAAACCGGAACCGTCGTAGGCCAGGTAGACACGCAGACGAATCAGCCCGTCCCCGGGTAAACCGAGAACGGGCTGATCAATTTCGTGTTGCGAACTCAGGACTTACTCCTTGGGCTCTGCTTCTTCGCCTGCAGCAACTTCTTCTTCGCCTTCGGTATTTACCGGTTCGCCCGTTTCCTCTTCGAGGACTTCCTCGGTGACTGGTGTGATTTCTTCAATGACCGTGGTGTCTTCGCTTTTCGCGGCTAATTCCTTAACAGCGCGCTTGGTGGCACCCGTTGCTTCAGCGACGACCGCCTCAGCCATTGGCTCAACCATTTCGATGATCGCCATGGGGGCGTTGTCGCCCTTACGGTTACCAATCTTGATGATTCTGGTGTAGCCACCTTGGCGGCCCGCGTAACTGGGGCCAATCTCCGTGAATAACGTGTGCACAACACCCTTGTCCTTCACTACGGTGAGAACACGACGGCGTGCCGAAATGTCTCCACGCTTTGCAAAGGTAACCATGCGCTCAGCGAGTGGCCGAAGCCGCTTCGCCTTCGCATGGGTGGTGGTGATGCGCCCGTGCTCAAAGAGCGCGGTTGCTAGATTGCCCAGCATGAGCCTCTCGTGAGCCGGTCCTCCGCCGAAGCGGGAACCTTTTGTTGGCGTAGGCATCTTGTCTCCTTATTGATCTCGGTGAGTCAGTAATTCGTGAAGCGCTGCGGCTCTTAGAGCTGCTCGTCCTCGGGGTAGGCATCTTCTGTGACGGTCTCAATAACGTCCGGGACTTCTTCGGGGTCGACATCCATATCGACATCGGTGTCATCGAAGTACACAGCTGTAGAGGGATCAAACCCTGGAGGGCTGTCCTTAAGCGCGAGACCAAGACCATGCAGCTTCACTTTAATCTCCTCGATTGACTTAGCGCCAAAGTTACGGATATCAAGCAAATCAGCCTCACTGCGCGTGATGAGCTCCCCAACGGTGTGGATGCCTTCGCGCTTAAGACAGTTATAGGAACGCACGGTCATGTCGAGCTGCTCAATTGGAGTTGAGAGTTGCTCGGCCACAAATGCATCCGTTGGGCTTGGACCAATGTCAATACCTTCTGCGTCAACATTCATCTCACGAGCAAGGCCAAAGAGCTCAACCAATGTGGAACCAGCAGATGCCACGGCATCGCGTGGCAACATGCATGGCTTGGTCTCAACATCGATGATCAACTTGTCGAAGTCGGTACGCTGCTCAACACGGGTAGCCTCAACCTTGTAACTCACTTTTAGTACGGGTGAGTAGATCGAGTCAACCGGAATCCGGCCGATCTCTTGCTCTGGATGCTTGTTCATAGTTGAAGGCACGTAACCGCGACCACGCTCAACGACGAGTTCGATCTCGAGCTTGCCCTTGTCATTGAGTGTTGCAAGATGAAGCTCGGGATTGTGAACTTCCACGCCCGCTGGTGGCTGAATATCAGCCGCGGTGACGCTCCCGGGGCCCTGCTTGCGCAGGTACATGACAACTGGTTCGTCGATTTCACTGGAAACCACAAGGCCCTTGAGGTTCAAAATGATTTCGGTGACATCTTCTTTGATTCCATCGATAGTGCTGAACTCATGTAGAACCCCATCAATACGGATGCTGGTGACAGACGCACCCGGGATCGAGGAGAGCAATGTTCGACGAAGTGAGTTGCCAAGGGTGTAACCAAAGCCCGGCTCAAGGGGTTCCAACACAAAACGTGAACGGAACTCGCTGATTGGTTCTTCGGTCAGAATTGGACGCTGACTAATGAGCACTTTTCATTTCCTTCCAGCGATACCCTCTATTTGATATCGCGTTTCTCGGCTCGATTCGAGTGAATCGAGAGTGGCTACTACTTGGAGTACAACTCAACAATGAGCTGTTCGTTGACCTGGGTGTCAATGCCCTCGCGTGACGGGATTGAGTGAACAAGGATGCGCATTTTTGATGGCACAACCTCAAGCCATGGTGGAACTGTCTTTTCCCCGATCTCAGCGTGAGCCACAATGAACGGAGTCATTTCCAGTGAACTGGGGCGAACGTCAACTACGTCATTAGGGGAAACCCGGAAGGACGGAATATCGACCTTTTGGCCGTTGACCATTAAGTGGCCGTGGGTTACCAACTGGCGAGCCATGTCGCGACTCTTTGCAAAACCAGCACGGAAGACCACATTGTCCAAGCGGCTTTCAAGGATTCGTAGCAAGTTTTCACCAGTTTTACCCGGCATGCGCTGTGCTTCTTTGTAGTAGTTAGAGAATTGCTTCTCTAGAACACCGTACATACGGGTTGCCTTCTGCTTCTCCCGAAGCTGCAACAAGTACTCGCTCTCCTTTGACCGACCGCGGCCGTGTTGGCCGGGTGGGTAGGGGCGTTTTTCAAATGGGCACTTTGGTGACTCGCACTTTGATCCCTTAAGGAACAACTTCATTTTTTCGCGGCGGCACCGCTTGCAATCTGCGTCCGTATAACGCGCCATTGTCTTCTCCTAATTTCTAAGTGTTATGAAAGGTCCGCGGATTAAACGCGGCGACGCTTCTTTGGGCGGGTTCCGTTAAATGGCACTGGAGTTACGTCGGCAATTGAGCCAACTTCAAGGCCGGTTGCCTGTAGTGAGCGAATCGCAGTTTCGCGACCTGAACCCGGTCCTTTGACGAATACGTCAACCTTGCGCATGCCATGTTCCATTGCGCGACGTGCAGCAGCTTCAGCGGCGAGCTGCGCAGCAAATGGTGTTGACTTGCGACTGCCCTTAAAACCAACTTGGCCAGCTGATGCCCATGCAATTACAGCACCAGTCGGGTCAGTGATGGAAACAATGGTGTTGTTAAACGTGCTCTTAATGTGAGCGTGACCATGGGCCACATTCTTTTTTTCCTTGCGCCGCACCTTCTTGGTGCCTGGACCTTTGGGGGCCATGTGTGATTCCTATTCTTTAGAGGTTTGAGGGTTTTTCTCGTGTGACAACGAGATCGTTCGCTTAGACCTTCTTCTTGCCGGCAACTGCCTTGCGTGGACCCTTACGAGTGCGCGCGTTGGTATGGGTGCGTTGCCCGCGGACGGGAAGACCCTTGCGGTGACGAATTCCCTGATAGCAACCAATTTCAACCTTGCGGCGAATATTGGCTGCAACCTCGCGGCGCAGGTCACCTTCTACTTTCAGATTTAATTCGATCCAGTCGCGCAGAGCGAGTGTTTGATCGTCGGTCAGATCCTTTGATTTCATTTGCGGATCAATGCCAGTTGCTTCGAGGGCTTTTGCAGCCTGCGAGCGGCCAACACCGTAAACGTAGGTCAGCGCGATTGCCAGGCGTTTTTCGCGGGGCAAATCCACGCCAATAAGTCGTGCCATGGGCGTACTCTCTTTTCAGTAGTTCACGGGGTCGTGTGGTGGGAGAGCCAATCCAGCCCGCCAAGGCTGGTCTTCGGCCCCGTGGCCGAAGGTGTCGTCCGGATCTCTTGATCCGGGGTCGGGTTCTCCCTGTACTTGGTGTTCGAGTTGTCTCTCCCGGTAACACCCCAGTGCTTTTAGGCTATTAAGCCTTTTTAGCCCTGGCGTTGCTTATGACGAACATTCTCGCAAATCACCATCACGCGACCGTGGCGACGAATGACCTTACATTTGTCGCAGATCTTTTTGACGCTGGGTTGCACCTTCATGGTTACTCTTTCTCGAGTTTCTATTGGAAACGGTTGTTACTTGTAACGATAAACAATTCGGCCACGGGTGAGGTCATAGGGTGAAAGCTCAACCACAACGCGATCGTCCGGAAGAATTCGGATGTAGTGCATCCGCATCTTTCCACTGATGTGGGCGAGCACCTTGTGCCCGTTATCTAGCTCAACCCGAAACATTGCATTTGGCAGAGATTCGGTGATCATGCCCTCAAGCTCGATCGCGCCCTCTTTTTTAGCCATCTACTCCGCTTCCCTATGATTGCAGCCAGAAGTGATCACCACTTCAGCCGTCAGAGTCTACGCAAGAGCCCTACCGGCCCGAGCGTTGGGGTCAATTGCCATATGGGTTGGCGACTCTAGGCGAAATTGCGCCAAATGTACCTATTTGACACTCGCCCCGCCCCACCCCAGATCGACCAGACCCCATTGCCGCCATTTTCAGCTGGAAAATTTTTGGTGGGTGATCAGGATTCGATCTCCCACTGACATTTACCGGCGAAATGATGGCGCACTTAATTTGAGTTAACGGATGGTAAGAATTTGCGGACCCGAATCTGTGATCGCGATGGTGTGCTCCCAATGGGATGCCCAATTGCGATCCGTTGTTACCACCGTCCAATTATCCGCCAAGGTAACAACCTCAGGGGATCCGATCGTGACCATTGGTTCGAGGGCCAAGACCATGCCCACTTTAAGCTCAATTCCGTCCCCTGCTCTGCCGTAATTGGGGACCGGTGGGTACATATGCATCTCGGTGCCAATTCCGTGACCAACGTAGTCCTCAACGATGCCGTAATTACCCGCATTTTGAATCACCGTCTGAATTGCGTTACCAATATCTCCCATGCGGTTGCCCGCCACTGTGGCTTTGATTCCAGCGTCAAGTGCAGCTCGTGTTACATCAGAAAGTTTTTGAATCGTTGCATGCGGGTTCGTTGATGCGATTATCGAAATTGCGGCATCTCCATGCCACCCTTCCACGATTGCACCACAGTCGATTGAGATCAAATCACCTTCGGAAATCACTTTGTCACCGGGTATTCCGTGCACGACTTCTTCGTTTATGGAGGTACAGATCACGGCTGGGAAGCCGTAGTAGCCCAGAAATGACGGTGTCGCACCGGAATTGAATATGCACTCGCGAGCGATAGCATCGAGATCGCCAGTGGTCATTCCCGGACTTACATTAATCCGCAATGTTTCCAAAGTCTCGGCAACCACCTTGCCAGCGATGCGCATGCATCCGATTTGCGCGGGCGTCTTAAGTTGAACTCGCTCTTTTTTACGAAACCCCATGTTGTCGGTTAGGAGTTAACCATTGACAGGATTGCGGTTGTGACCGCGTCAATATCGCCCAGTCCATCAACTTGTACAAGTAGTCCACGATCTTGATACACCTCAACCAGGGAGACGGTTTGTTCCGCATACACCTCAAGTCGGCGCCTTAATACTTCCTCAGTGTCGTCGGTGCGGCCTTGCTCGGCGGAACGTTTTACCAAACGGGCAACAACTACGTCCACATCTACTGTCAATTCAATTACGTGATCAATTTTCGATTTTTCTGCACTGAGCATTGCATCTAGCTCTGCCACTTGCTCAACCGTTCGCGGGTAGCCATCGAGAATGAAACCCGGACGGGCGTCCTCATGGGTTAAGCGATCGCGGACCATCGCATTAGTGACACCGTCAGGTACGTACTCACCAGCGTCCATGTAGGACTGTGCTTCGATCCCTAGCGGAGTGCCCGCGCTGACATTGGCGCGGAAAATATCTCCCGTTGAGATATGAGGGATGCCCAGTTGCATGGACAGCAGAGCCGCTTGGGTCCCTTTGCCCGCCCCCGGTGGGCCCATGAAAACTATGCGCATACGACGAAATCCTAGTGGAGCGCTAACCCTAGAGCCAGCCCACTTCCCTACTTAAGAAAACCCTCATAATTACGCTGCTGCAATTGGGCTTGAATCTGTTTGACCGTGTCAAGTCCGACGCCCACCATGATCAATAGCGATGTACCGCCGAAGATGAACTGCGTTGATACACCCAAGAAATCGAATGCAAACACCGGCACAATTGCGATCATGCCCAGATACAGCGAGCCCGGAGCAGTTAATCGGGTAAGAACGTAGTCCAGGTACTCAGCGGTGGGACGACCAGCCCGGATACCAGGAATGAAGCCGCCGTACTTCTTCATATTGTCGGCAACCTCAGTCGGATTAAAGGTAATCGATACGTAGAAGTAGCAGAAGAACACAATCAATAAGAAGTAGGTTGCCAAATAGACGCTTCCACTTCCTGTTCCATAATTCTGCTGCAGCCACTGTGCCCAACCGGATTGGCTTCCCGAAAGCTGAACAAACAGGGTTGGCAGGAACAGTAGAGAGGAGGCGAAAATGACTGGGATAACACCAGCCATGTTGACCTTGAGCGGGATGTAGGTAGAGGTTCCGCCATACATTCGCCTGCCCACCATGCGCTTTGCGTACTGCACGGGAATACGACGCTGCGCTTGCTCGACAAACACAACAAAGGTAATTACTAGTAGGCCGACAAGTAGCGTGATGGTGAAAGTAAATGCCCCACGACTGCTGAGAATATTGACGAACTGGGCGGGAATGACCGCAATGATTGAAGTGAAGATCAGCACGGACATGCCGTTACCCACGCCGCGTTCGGTGATCAACTCACCAAACCACATAATGACGGCCGTTCCCGCAGTCATGACGGTGATCATGACGAGCATCACCCAAATGGCTTGGTTGGGAATAATTTCTTCATTACAGCCTTGGAACAGGGATCCGGGCGATCGAGCCAAAGAAAGAATTGCCGTTGATTGCAAGATCGCAAGTCCGATGGTGACGAAGCGGGTGTACTGGGTGATCTTTGCTTGTCCGGCGTTGCCGTCAGCTTTGAGCATTTCCAGCCGAGGGATTACCACCGTGAGCAGTTGCAAAATGATGCTGGCCGTGATGTAAGGCATGATGCCGAGAGCAAAAACTGAAAGTTGGAGGAGTGCTCCACCACTAAAGAGATTGATCAGCGCGTAAACAGAGTTGTCCTGGACTACGTCGATGCACCGCTGGATCGCCGAGTAGTCAACGCCAGGGGTCGGCAACACCGAACCTAGACGATAGATCGCGAGTAACCCAAGAGTGAACAGAATCTTCTTGCGAAGATCCGGTGTACGCAGGGCATCCCTGAACGCACTGATGTGCATTTGGCCTCCTGCTTAGAGTTCGGTTACCGACCCACCCGCGGCAACGATCTTGTCACGAGCAGCGCCAGAGAATTTATCTGCACTCACATTAACCTTTACTGAAATATCGCCCAGCCCCAGTACCTTGACCAGCTCGCCCTTGCGGACAGCGCCAGAAGCTACCAAATCAGCAACACCAATGGTGCCACCTTCAGGGAACAATTTTTCAATCGCGGCTACGTTAACAACCTGGTAGACCTTAGTATTCGGGCTGGTAAAGCCTTTGAGCTTGGGCAGGCGCATGTGAAGTGGCATTTGCCCACCCTCAAAACCAGCCTTCACCTGATAACGAGCCTTCGTACCCTTGGTTCCACGGCCTGCAGTCTTACCCTTGGATCCCTCGCCTCGACCCTTACGAGTCTTGGCTGTCTTAGCGCCCGGTGCCGGGCGTAGGTGGTGAACTTTCAGTGTCATAATTATTTGACCTCCTCGACAACAACCAGGTGCGAGACGGTGTTTACCATTCCGCGGAACTCTGGGCGGTCTTCTTTAACCACGGTGTGACCGATTCGCTTCAAGCCGAGTGAACGCAAGGTGTTGCGCTGAGTACTCGTGCCGCCAATCTCTGACTTTATCTGAGTGACTTTAATCGACGCCATTACGCACCCGCCCCTGCCGCGCGAGCCCGCAGCAGTGCTGCCGGTGCCACATCTTCTAGAGGTAGTCCACGGCGAGCCGCGACCGCTTCTGGAGACTCAAGTCCGCGAAGAGCAACAACCGTTGCATGCACAACGTTAATGGCATTGTCAGACCCCAATGACTTGCTCAGAATGTCGCGAATACCAGCGCACTCCAACACTGCACGCACCGGGCCCCCAGCGATAACGCCTGTACCAGGTGCCGCTGGGCGCAGCATGACTACGCCGGCAGCAGATTCACCCTTGATTGGGTGGGGGATTGTTCCTTGGATGCGGGGAACTTTAAAAAAGCTTCTCTTGGCTTCTTCAACACCCTTAGCAATCGCTGCAGGAACTTCCTTCGCTTTGCCGTAGCCAACACCAACGTTTCCGTCACCGTCACCAACGATCACAAGAGCCGTGAAGCTAAAGCGACGACCACCCTTCACCACCTTAGAAACGCGGTTAATAGCAACTACGCGCTCCAGTAAATTTGACTTCTCCTCGCGAGGGCCTCGATCTTTACGATCTCGACGCTCGCCTCCGCCACCAGTGCGGCGCGACGTATCAGACATTATTACCTCTTCCCGATCGAAAAATTAAAAGTTGAGTCCGCCTTCGCGAGCGCCCTCAGCGAGAGCGGCTACGCGACCGTGGTACTTATGGCCACCGCGGTCAAAGACCACTGTGTCTATTCCAGCTTTTTGTGCGCGCGCAGCAAGTTCGTTTCCGACCTTACGTGCTTTAGCCGTCTTATCACCATCGGCAACTCGTAGGTCGCTCTCCATGGTGGAAGCAGCGGCCAAGGTCACACCCTGTACATCGTCTACTAATTGTGCAGAAACGTGACGGGCAGACCGGCTGACCACCAAACGGGGTCTCATGACCGTACCCGAAACCTTCTTGCGAACGCGAAGGTGGCGACGCTTGCGGCCAACGGCGGTCTTGCTGCCTGAGCCAAGCTTGGGGGCAAAGGAACTCATTACTTACCAGCCTTTCCGGCCTTGCGACGGACAACTTCGCCCTCGTAGCGAACACCCTTACCCTTGTATGGCTCTGGCTTACGGATCTTGCGGATATTGGCAGCGACTTCGCCTACCTTCTGCTTGTCAATACCGATCACCGTGAACTTCACGGGTGACTCCACCGCAAAAGTGATTCCCTGCGGTGCGGTCACGACAACAGGATGACTAAAGCCCAAGGCAAATTCTAGATTATTGCCATTTGCAGCAACCCGGTAACCGGTCCCCACAATTTCCAGAGTCTTTTCATAGCCTGTAGTGACGCCAATGACCATGTTTGAAATCAGAGTTCGACTCAAACCATGCAGGGACCGCGACTCGCGCTCGTCATCTGGTCTGGTGACAATAATTTCCTCGCCAACCTGGCTGATCGCAATGGGTTCAGAAATAGTGATCGCCAACGAACCCTTAGGCCCAACAATCGCAATATCTTGGCCATTAATCGTGGCTGTTACTCCCGCAGGCACCGGGACTGGTGCGCGTCCGATACGTGACATTGCTCCTCCTACCAAACGTAGGCGAGGACTTCCCCACCTACGCCTTTCTTCGCGGCCTGGCGGTCAGTGAGCAACCCGGTCGAGGTGGACAAAATGGCAATGCCTAGGCCGCCGAGAACCTTGGGAAGATTGGTGCTCTTTGCGTAGACTCGCAGACCTGGTTTGGACACCCGGCGTAATCCTGCTATTGAGCGCTCTCTCGAAAGACCGTATTTAAGGTTGAGTGTGAGGGTCATACCTACTTCTGCATCTGCAACGTCGAAACTAGCGATGTAACCCTGTTCCTTCAAGATCTCGGCGATGTTCGCCTTGATCTTGGAGTGTGGCATGGACACGGTTTCGTGATATGCCGAATTTGCGTTACGCAGACGTGCAAGCATGTCTGCGATCGGATCTGTCATTGTCATGGCCGCTTGGCCTTCCTCGCCGTGGTTTCTTCGGTGGTTACCGAAGACCTGCAGCGTCGTTGTTTACCAGGAACTTTTTGTTACACCGGGTAGTTCGCCAGCATGTGCCATCTCACGTAAGCAAATGCGGCACAAGCCGAACTTACGGTAGACCGAGTGTGGACGTCCACACCGGTTGCACCGGGTGTATCCCCGCACCTTGAACTTCGGTGTTTTCTGCTGCTTTTGGATCAGAGCTTTCTTCGCCATGTGCTCAAGCCTCCTTAAATGGGAATCCGAGAAGCCGGAGCAGCGCTCGACCTTCGTCGTTGTTCTTGGCGGTGGTTACCACCGTGATGTCCATGCCGCGAGTGCGGTCAATCTTATCCTGATCGATTTCGTGAAACATGGATTGCTCCGTCAAACCAAACGTGTAGTTTCCGTTGCCATCAAATTGTTTTGCAGACAGACCCCGGAAGTCACGGATACGCGGGAGCGAGGTGCTGAGCAGGCGATCGAGGAACTCCCACATGCGGTCGCCACGAAGTGTGACGTGTGCACCAATCGGTTGTCCCTCACGCAATTTAAATTGAGCGATGGAAACCCTAGCCTTGGTCACCTGTGGCTTTTGACCCGTGATGTCGGTGAGGTCGCGGACCGCGCCTTCAATCAACTTGGAGTCGCGAGCAGCCTCGCCGACACCCATGTTGACCACAATCTTGGTCAGGCCTGGGACCTGCATGATGTTCCCGTAGCTGAATTCCTTCTTAAGTTCAGGAACGATTTCTTCACGGTAACGAGCCTTCAATCGAGGCGTTGTTGCAGTAGTCATGATTGCTTATCCGTCCTAGATCTCTTTGCCGGTGCGGCGTGAAATACGCACGCTGCGCTCTGCTTCGTAGGTCGAACCGTCTGCGCGACGCTTCTCAACTTTTTCTCGGGTGAACCCAACCCGGGTGGCTTTGCCGTCTTCTGGATCAACCAGCATCACGTTGGAGACATGAACCGGGGCTTCAGTGGTGATGATTCCGCCACTCTTAGCGCCACGTGCGTCTTGGCCAACCTTGGTGTGCTTCTTGATCCGGTTAACACCCTCGACGATGAGTTTGTCTGCTTCGGGATACACGTCAATGACTTTGCCCTGTATGCCACGATCTTTACCTGAAATCACCAGGACGGTATCGCCTTTGCGAATCTTTAACTTCGGCATTACAACACCTCCGGTGCTAGCGAAATAATCTTCATGAATTTTTTCTCGCGCAATTCGCGACCGACCGGGCCGAAAATCCGGGTTCCACGTGGATCGCCATCAGCTTTAAGAATCACTGCGGCGTTCTCGTCGAAACGAATATAGGAGCCATCGGGGCGGCGGCGCTCTTTTTTCGTGCGCACGATCACTGCCTTCACAACCTCACCTTTTTTCACGCCCCCGCCAGGAATTGCATCCTTGACGGTGGCGACGATGATGTCGCCGATGCCTGCGTAACGGCGGCCGGAACCGCCAAGTACGCGAATACACAAGATTTCCTTGGCACCCGTGTTGTCCGCAACGCGTAGTCGCGACTCTTGCTGAATCACTTCATTCTCCTGATCGTCTGCTGGTCCTCACCACTTACTGTGGTGAGCCTTGCGGAACTTCTTACTTGGCCTTTTCAAGAATCTCGACCACACGCCAGCGCTTCGTTGCTGACAGTGGACGGGTTTCCATGAGAAGTACTCGGTCACCGATACCTGCGGTTTCGGCCTCGTCATGTGCCTTGAGCTTATTCGTTCGGCGCACAACCTTGCCATACAACGGGTGCTTGTAGCGGTCTTCGACTGCAACAACAACCGTCTTTTGCATCTTGTCGCTTACGACAAGGCCCTCACGGACCTTGCGATCGCCACGCTCATTTTGCGTACCAGCGGTCATGCGGCACCTTCCTCACCCTCAACGGGCGTGATGCCCAATTCACGTTCGCGCAGGATCGTGTAGATCCGAGCGATATCCTTGCGCACAGCGCGCAACCGACCATGGTTCTCTAACTGCCCAGTTGCACCTTGGAAGCGTAGATTGAACAACTCTTCCTTGGATTCACGCAGTTTTTCTGTGAGTTCTGCATCGTCTAGATTGCGCAGTTCACCTGTTGCTGTACCAGCGGCCATTAGTCTTCACCTGTTTCATCGCGCCGAACAATCCGACACTTCATTGGGAGTTTGTGCATTGCACGGGTTAACGCCTCGTGTGCGACCTTCTCGTCCGGGTAGGACAGTTCGAACATGACGCGACCCGGCTTGACGTTGGCCACCCACCATTCAGGAGAGCCCTTACCGGAACCCATGCGGGTCTCAGCTGGCTTCTTCGTGAGAGGGCGGTCTGGATAAATGTTGATCCACACCTTGCCACCACGGCGAATGTGACGCGTGATTGCAATACGTGATGCTTCGATCTGCCGGTTGGTTACGTAAGCAGGCTCGAGCGCCTGCAAGCCGTAGGTGCCGAAAGTTACTTTGGTGCCACCCTTTGCCACACCGCGACGGGTTGGGTGGTGCTGCTTACGATGCTTGACGCGACGGGGAATCAACATGACTAACCCTCCGTGCTTTCTACTGTGACCGTGGGATCAACGGCGACCTCAGCGGCGACCTCAGCGACAGTTGCCACTGCGACAGCTGCTTCAGCTCCATCTTCGCGGCGTGGACGCTCATTTGGCTTATTACGCGTGGCACCCATACGAGCGGTTGCCGCAGCTGCCTCGCGCTCAGACCGCGTTGGCAGTGCCTCACCCTTGTAGATCCAGACCTTCACTCCGATCCGACCAAATGTGGTGCGCGATTCGTAAAAACCGTAATCGATGTCTGCGCGCAAAGTGTGCAATGGAACACGGCCTTCGCGGTAGAACTCGGTGCGAGACATTTCAGCGCCACCGAGGCGACCACTGACTTGGACTCGGATACCTTTTGCTCCAGCCTTCATCGCACTCTGCATGCCTTTACGCATTGCGCGTCTGAATGAAACACGACTTGAAAGTTGCTCCGCAATCCCCTGAGCCACGAGTTGTGATTCCATTTCAGGATTCTTCACTTCAAGGATGTTCAGCTGAACTTGCTTGCCGGTCAGAGTCTCAAGGTCGCCACGCAAACGGTCTGCTTCAGCACCGCGACGACCAATCACGATTCCAGGACGAGCCGTGTGAATGTCTACGCGGACGCGATCGCGGGTGCGCTCGATCTCAACCTTGGCGATTCCCGCACGTTCCATACCTTTGCTGAGCACTTTGCGAATAGCGACGTCCTCTTGCACGTAGTCGCTGTAGCGCTGGCCCTTCTTCGTGCTGTCAGCGAACCACCGTGAGGTGAAGTCCGTTGTAATACCTAGGCGGAAGCCATGCGGATTAACTTTTTGACCCATGGTTTAGCCCTCCTTCTTGGTGGTCTTAGGGGCTGCAGCCTTCTTGGCCGGCGCCTTCTTCGCGGCAGCCTTCTTGGCCGGCGCCTTCTTCGCGGCAGCCTTCTTGGCCGGCGCCTTCTTCGCGGCAGCCTTCTTGGCCGACTCAGCCTTCTTCTCTGCAGATTTCTTGGCCGGCGCCTTCTTTGCAGGCGCCTTCTTCGCGGCAGCCTTCTTGGCCGGCGCTTCACTCACTTGGGTCTCGTTAATTTCCTCGACCTTCGGAGCCGGTGCCGCCTTAGGACCTTTGGCAGGCTTCGTGGGGCGCGAGATCTTGGGCATTGCAACGCCGTCAGAGACGATCACCGTGATGTGGGAGCTACGCTTAAGGATACGAAAAGCTCGACCTTGTGCGCGGGGGCGGATGCGCTTCATAGTGGGGCCTTCATCAACAAAAGCTTCACTGATGGTGAGTTCCTTGGCATCCATGCCGTGGTTATTCGCCGCATTAGCCACCGCACTCGCGAGCGTTTTGCCCACGGGTTCGCTAGCTGCTTGCGGGGCGAACCGCAGCATGGCCTGGGCATCGTCGGCTTTCATCCCACGAATGAGATCAACAACCCGACGTGCCTTCATGGGCGTCACGCGGACGTACCGCGCCTGGGCCCTGGCTTCCATCGCTTTCCCCTTGCTTCTCGTTATTGCTACATTAATAAAAACTATTTGGTTTTCAGATGCCCACCGAGTTCACGGTAAGGCAGGTCTTGCCCTTCAGGATATGTCTTAACGGCGCTTTGCCTTACGGTCGTCCTTGACGTGACCCCGGAATGTGCGTGTGGGTGAGAACTCCCCCAGTTTGTGACCGACCATGTCTTCGGAGATGAACACGGGCACGTGCTTACGCCCATCGTGCACCGCAATGGTGTGCCCGAGCATCGCCGGGACCACCATTGAGCGACGTGACCAAGTCTTGATCACACCCTTTGAACCCGATTCGTTTTGGGCATCTACCTTCTTGAGTAGATGACCGTCAATGAACGGCCCTTTTTTCAGACTGCGTGGCATGTTTTACCGCTTTCCTTAACGCTTCTTGCCGGACTTGCGACGACGTACAATGAATTGATCGCTGGCCTTATTTTTCTTCCGAGTGCGACCTTCTGCCTTACCGCCAGGGTTGACGGGGTGACGACCACCGGACGTCTTACCCTCGCCACCACCATGCGGGTGGTCGACCGGGTTCATGGCCACACCGCGAACGGTTGGGCGCCTACCCTTCCAACGCATCCGGCCTGCTTTTCCCCAGTTGATGTTTGACTGCTCAGCGTTACCCACTTCACCGATGGTCGCACGTGAGCGCACATCGACGTTACGAATCTCTCCCGAAGGCATCCGGAGCTGGGCGAATGCGCCTTCTTTTGCTACGAGCTGGACGCCCGCACCGGCAGAACGCGCAATTTTCGCGCCTCCCCCGGGCTTGAGCTCAATTGCGTGAATCACGGTTCCCACCGGGATGTTGCGCATTGGCAGACAGTTGCCGGGCTTGATGTCGGCACTTGCACCAGTTTCAATGCGGTCGCCCTGCTTCAACTTATTCGGGGCGATGATGTATCGCTTTTCACCATCGGCGTAGTGCAAAAGAGCGATGCGAGCCGTGCGGTTTGGGTCGTATTCGATGTGCGCGACCGTTGCGGGTACGCCATCTTTGTCAGCTCGCTTAAAGTCAATAAGTCGGTAGGCACGCTTATGGCCACCGCCTCTGTGACGGGTTGTGATCTTGCCGGAGTTGTTGCGGCCACCCTTTTTAGGAAGTGGACGCAGCAATGACTTCTCAGGCTCAGACCGGGTTATTTCAGAGAAGTCGGCCACACTTGAACCACGACGGCCCGGTGTAGTCGGCTTGTACTTACGGATACCCATTTTCGTCTCTCGTTTCGTTGTTTCTCGGTTTCCCTGGGCCCCGTTAGGAGACCGGGCCGCCAAATATGTCGATGCGATCGCCTGCTGCAACAGAAACAATCGCACGCTTTGTTGCAGCTTTGCGACCAAATCCAGAGCGGGTGCGTACGCGCTTGCCTTCACGATTCATGGTGTTAACACTTGTCACCTTGACACCGAATACTTCTTCGACCGCGATCTTGATCTGGGTCTTATTCGCACTAGGAGAAACAATGAAGGTGTACTTGTTTTGATCAAGAAGCCCATAAGCTTTCTCAGAGACAACCGGTGAGATCAAGATGTCACGTGGGTCTGCGATTCTCATGCTTCTACCTCGCTTTCGGTGGCAACTGCTTTAGCGCCTTTACCCTTGGCTGGACCGGCCACGAATGTTTCATACGCCCCTTGGGTGAACACCAAATGATCACTGATGAGCACGTCGTAGGTGTTGAGCTGATCAGGTGCCACAATCGCAACGTCTCCGAGATTGCGCAGTGACAACCACGCCACTGCTTCTTCGCGGGTAAGTACGATCAAAATCTGGCCCTCAATATTTAGTGCCTTAAGTGTTGCAGTTGCACCTTTTGTTGACGGCAAGTCTCCACTGACTAATTCAGACACAATGTGAATTCGTCCTTCACGTGCCCGATCTGACAGTGCACCGCGCAGTGCCGCCGATTTCATCTTCTTTGGTGTGCGCTGTTCATATGAACGCGGTTGAGGTCCGTGGCTGATTCCACCGCCGGCGAACTGGGGTGCGCGAATCGAACCTTGACGGGCACGACCCGTTCCTTTCTGCTTATAGGGTTTGCGGCCACCACCACTCACCTCGGCTCGGGTCTTGGTCGAGTGGGTTCCTTGGCGTGCCGCAGCAAGCTGGGCGACAACCACCTGGTGAATCAAGGGAATATTGACCGGAACATCGAAGACTTCAGCGGGCAACTCAATTTTGCCTGACGCTTTCCCTTCTGGGGTCATAATGTCGACTGAGCTCACAGCTGGACCTCCTTAGCCGCCGAGTGAATAAACACTATGCCGCCCTTAGAGCCAGGAATTGCACCCTTGATCAGGATCAATCCACGCTCAATGTCGACTGCTTGGACCTTCAAATTTTGCGTGGTTTGGCGATCTCCACCCATACGCCCAGCCATTTTCTTTCCCTTAAAAACGCGACCCGGCGTTGCACAGGCACCGATTGATCCAGCACTGCGGTGTGCGCGCTTGACCCCATGGGAAGCACGGAGGCCGTGGAAACCATGGCGCTTCATTACCCCGGCAAAACCTTTACCCTTTGTGGTGCCGACGACGTCGACCACCTGCCCGGTCTCGAAAATTCCTGCGGTGAGCTCTTGCCCGAGGATGTACTCGGAGGCATCGGGGGTACGTACTTCAATAATGTGGCGGCGGGGGGTGACCCCGGCTTTTGCGAAATGACCTGCATCTGGCTTGTTGACCTTTCGCGGGTCAATCGCACCAAATGCGATTTGTATCGCGGAATAGCCGTCTATTTCTGGGGTGCGCACCTGCGTGACGACACTAGGCCCGGCTTGCACAACTGTAACGGGAACAACCTTGTTGTTCTCGTCCCATACCTGAGTCATGCCCAGCTTTTCGCCGAGCAATCCCTTGACGTTGTTACTCATGGTGTTCAGATCTCCTCTAAAACTTGATCTCGATTAGAGCTTGATTTCGATGTCGACGCCAGCTGGAAGATCTAGGCGCATCAACGAGTCAACGGTCTTGGGCGTGGGGTCCAGGATGTCGATTAGTCGCTTGTGGGTGCGCATTTCGAAGTGTTCCCGCGAATCCTTGTACTTGTGTGGTGAACGAATAACGCAGAACACGTTCTTCTCGGTCGGCAACGGCACTGGTCCAGCAACCTGTGCACCGGTACGAATGACTGTCTCAACGATTTTGCGCGCCGAGGAGTCAATGATCTCGTGGTCGTAGGCCTTGAGCCTGATCCGGATCTTCTGTCCCGCCATGGTGGCTTGGTTCCTTACTCGTGTAGTTGCGAATCGAAGTGAAACGCTCTTCGTGTGAAACGTTAACTCGGTGTACTCGTGGCGGGAACCGGGTCGCGGTGCCCGCCACGAAGACTCAGTGGTGGTTACGTCTTATGTCAGGATCTTCGTTACTCGACCTGCACCAACGGTGCGGCCACCTTCGCGAATCGCGAAGCGAAGACCATCTTCCATCGCGATTGACTGAATTAGCTCAACGCGCATGTCGGTGTTGTCTCCTGGCATAACCATGTCCTTGCCGTCTGGCAGGTACACGACGCCGGTAACGTCTGTCGTCCGGAAGTAGAACTGTGGACGGTAGTTGTTGAAGAACGGGGTATGGCGGCCACCTTCATCTTTCGAAAGAATGTAGACCTGAGCCTCGAATTCGGTGTGAGGTGTGATCGTGCCTGGCTTGCAACACACCTGGCCGCGCTCGACGTCTTCACGCTTGGTTCCACGAAGGAGTACACCGACGTTTTCGCCTGCTTGACCTTCGTCAAGCAGCTTGCGGAACATTTCGACTCCGGTAACCGTGGTCTTGACCGCAGGTCCTGGGCGAATTCCAACGATTTCAATTTCCTCGTTGATCTTGACAATTCCACGCTCAATCCGACCGGTAACAACGGTACCGCGGCCAGTGATGGTAAAGACGTCTTCGATTGGCATGAGGAAGGGCTTGTCAATCTCGCGCTCGGGAGTCGGGATGTAAGAGTCAACCGCGTCCATGAGTTCCATGATCGAAGCACCCCATTTCTCGTCACCCTGCAGTGCTGGGAAGGCGGCAACGCGAACTACTGGAATGTCGTCACCTGGGAATTCGTACTGGCTTAGCAGTTCACGAACTTCCATTTCGACGAGTTCAATGAGTTCTTCATCATCGACCATGTCGCACTTATTGAGTGCTACAACCAGAGATGGCACACCCACTTGGCGAGCAAGGAGAACGTGCTCCTTGGTCTGGGGCATAGGGCCGTCGGTTGCGGCAACCACGAGGATCGCGCCGTCCATCTGCGCAGCACCGGTGATCATGTTTTTGATGTAGTCAGCGTGACCTGGACAGTCGACGTGGGCGTAGTGCCGGCCTTCTGTCTGGTACTCAACGTGTGCGATCGAGATCGTGATCCCACGTTGACGCTCTTCAGGGGCCTTGTCGATCATGTCGAAAGGCGTGAATGGGTTCACGTCTGGGTAACGATCGTGCAGCACCTTTGTAATAGCAGCAGTCAACGTGGTCTTGCCATGGTCAATATGCCCAATGGTGCCGATGTTGATGTGCGGCTTATTCCGCTCAAACTTGGCCTTCGCCACTTTCGTACTCCCTCTGTTCGTGCCGTCCGGCAAAACGCGGATCGGTTATCGGTTCTTTTTCTTCTGTTGTTTTTCTATGTGATCCGCGGTTACTCGCCGCGATTTTTAGCGATGATTTCTTCGGCGACGGCCTTTGGGACCTGCGCGTAGGAATCGAATTGCATACTGTAGCTCGCACGTCCCTGAGTACGGCTACGTAGATCTCCTACATAGCCGAACATTTCAGACAGGGGCACAAGTGCTTTCACAACTCGAGCACCGGAGCGCTCTTCCATTGCTTGCACCTGTCCACGGCGCGAGTTTAGGTCTCCAATGACGTCGCCCATGAAGTCTTCTGGAGTGGTGACTTCAACGGACATCATCGGCTCAAGCAGTGCCGGGCCAGCTTGGCGGGCACCTTCTTTAAAGGCCATAGTTCCTGCGATCTTGAACGCCAGTTCAGAAGAATCAACATCATGGAAGGCTCCGTCAAGAAGAGTGACTTTGACATCGACCATCGGGTAGCCGGCGAGCACTCCATGTTGCATCGATTCCTGTGCGCCAGCATCAACCGAGGGGATGTACTCACGAGGGATTCGTCCACCGGTGACCTTGTTCTCGAATAGGTATCCGCCACCTTCTTCGGTATTTGGTCCCAATGAAATTTGAATCTTCGCGAACTGGCCAGATCCACCCGTTTGCTTCTTGTGGGTGTAATCGATGCGGTCAACTTTCTTAGTCAAAGTCTCGCGGTAAGCGACCTGCGGCTTACCCACATTGGCCTCGACCTTGAACTCGCGCTTCATGCGGTCGACCAGGACCTCAAGGTGAAGTTCGCCCATTCCTTCAATAATGGTTTGGCCGGTCTCTTCATTCGTTGACACGCGAAAAGTGGGGTCTTCTTCAGCGAGGCGCTGGATTGCCGTTCCTAATTTTTCCTGGTCGCTCTTCGTTTTTGGCTCAATCGCGACCGAAATGACTGGGTCGGGGAAGCTCATTGACTCAAGTACGACAGGTTTGCCCGGGTCGCACAGGGTTTCACCGGTTGTGGTGTCTTTTAGTCCCATAACAGCGACAATGTCGCCAGCACCCACCGAGTCTATTTCTTCGCGCTTATTTGCGTGCATTCGGTAAATTTTCCCGATTCGCTCTTTGCGGCCCTTAATACTGTTGAGCACTTGGGTACCGGTCTGCAAGCGGCCCGAGTACACCCGCACGTAAGTAAGTTTTCCCAAATGCGGGTCGGTCATAATTTTGAATGCTAGTGCGCTAAAAGGCTCATCGTCATTGGGCTGGCGCAGGATTTCCACGTCTTCGTCACCGACTTTGTGACCGTCGATCGCAGCGATGTCAAGTGGCGAAGGAAGAAACGAAATGACAGCGTCAAGCATCGGCTGTACGCCCTTGTTCTTGAAGGCCGATCCAGTCAATACTGGCGTGAGTTTGGCAGCCAGAGTTGCTCTGCGAATACCCGCCTTGATGTCTTCAACCGAAATCTCAACGCCATCTAGGTACTTCTCCATGATTTCGTCGTCCGCTTCACCCAGAGTCTCGACCAGCTTCTCGCGGTATTCCTTGGCCTTGTCCACCATGTCTGCGGGAATTTCTTCGACTTCGTAGTCCTCGCCGATAACGGTCTCGCCTCGCCAGGTGAGGGCGCGCATTTCAATGAGGTCAACAACACCAATAAAGTCCGACTCGTTGCCAATGGGCAACTGCAGGACCAGCGGGACCGCATTCAATCGGCTAACGATCATGTCTACACACATGTAGAAGTCCGCCCCAGTGCGGTCGAGTTTGTTAATGAAACACATGCGGGGAACGCTGTAGCGGTCGGCTTGACGCCACACCGTCTCTGACTGTGGTTCTACACCAGCGACTCCGTCAAAAACTGTTACCGCGCCATCTAGCACCCGAAGTGAACGCTCAACTTCAACCGTAAAGTCAACGTGACCTGGCGTGTCGATGATGTTGATCGTGTTGTCTTTCCACTCGCAAGTGGTGGCAGCGGAGGTAATCGTGATTCCGCGTTCTTGTTCTTGCTCCATCCAGTCCATGGTGGCTGCGCCTTCATGGACTTCACCGATTTTGTAGTTGATGCCAGTATAAAACAGGATGCGCTCAGTAGTCGTGGTTTTGCCCGCGTCGATATGCGCCATGATCCCAATGTTGCGGACCTTGGCGAGGTCGAGGACTGTTCCTGTTGACACGAGTTTCTCCGTTTTTCTCTATTGGTTTACGTTAATGTGTGAGGAATTACCACCGGTAATGAGCGAACGCCTTATTGGCTTCGGCCATTTTATGGATATCTTCCCGCTTCTTCACTGCCGCACCCAGACCATTTGACGCGTCCAAGATTTCGTTCATGAGGCGCTCGGTCATGGTTTTTTCGCGGCGTTTGCGCGAGTATCCCACGAGCCAACGCAGTGCCAAAGTTGTTGAGCGACCGGGCTTAACCTCAACGGGAACCTGGTAGGTCGCGCCGCCAACCCGGCGGGAGCGAACTTCCAATGTGGGGCGAATATTTTCTAAGGCTCGCTTCAAAGTCTGTACTGGGTCGGTGCCGGACTTCTCCAGACACCCTTCAAGCGCGCCATACACAGCGCGCTCTGCCACGGAACGCTTGCCGTCGAGAAGAACCTTGTTGATCAGTTGGGTAACAATCGGTACCCCATACACTGGATCGATAACGATTGGTCGCTTTGCTGCTGGACCCTTACGAGGCATTAGGCCTTCTCCTTCTTTGCGCCGTAGCGGGACCGTGCCTGCTTGCGGTTCTTAACGCCTTGAGCGTCAAGTGCGCCGCGGATGACTTTGTAACGAACGCCGGGAAGATCGCGG
Source organism: Actinobacteria bacterium UBA4426 (assembly GCA_002390705.1). Taxonomy (GTDB): domain Bacteria; phylum Actinomycetota; class Actinomycetes; order S36-B12; family S36-B12; genus UBA4592. Next base: position 67,558 of record DGQA01000038.1, read on the forward strand.
ACACGCCCACCACGCACCAGCACAATTGAATGCTCCTGCAGATTGTGGCCAACCCCAGGGATGTAGGCGGTGACTTCCACCTGGGAGGTCAACCGCACCCGGGCCACCTTGCGAAGCGCTGAGTTCGGCTTCTTGGGGGTGGTTGTGTATACACGTGTGCACACCCCGCGCCGCTGTGGACTGCCTTTAAGGGCTGGGGCATTCTTCTTGGAGACCTTGTCCTGCCGACCCTTTCGGACCAGCTGCTGGATCGTAGGCACGTTGCGCCTCTCCTGACTTCTCGTTCGTTTTCGGTTAACCGGAACGACCCACGCGCTCGGGCGTGTCGAGCGCCTTGCGACACTCCACTACGCTTACACTCGTAAGATTCTCCGGTGGTATTACCACCTCGCGCAGCACGAGTTACCTGCCGCACGCGAGATTGCGCCTGAGGGGGTCAGGCACGATTGGGAAGACTACCTTCCCTTACTTGACCCCATTCACCGGGGTCCCCCTAAGGTCTCTAACTCCCCCACACCCCAAGAATCATGATGGCAAATAGGGCCAGAATTCCCAAGATCACCAAGGCAGCATACAGACCAATATTGACCCAGGAAACTATTTTTGATGCGGTAACCAGCGGCCCCCCGCCAATGGAACCGTTACTGGCGGCGATTTCCTTCTCTGCCTTATTGGCGAAAACTAACGACACAATAGCTAGCACAATCGGGAAGATCACCCAGGAAGCTATCGACAGCACCAGGGCCGCGATCGAATTGCCGGAGGCGCTAGGGGCTGTCGGCAAACCCAGCGCCGGTTGAGGGGGTGTTTCTTTCCCGCTTGACTCTGCGGGAGCACTTACCTGGGCCGGGCTTATCTCTGGTTCTGACGTTTCGCTACTCATAGTCGTAATCTACCCTTGACGTAATCTAACCTTAATCGGGACAGTCCTGCACCCATAGTGTTTACGTGAATTCGAGTGCCCATCTTGCCCCGGTAAACGCGGTGAACCCCGATTTGTGCGCCCGAGAGTCGATCTCCCTGGGAGTAATTCGAAAAATATGAAGGGGAGCCGGTTTCCCTGCTCCCCTTCATATGTATGTGGCGCTTGTGGCTCAGAAGCCGCGGAACTGGAACTCTTCCAACGGAACAGCTTCACCCGATGTTTGACCAAAGGATGCGTATTCCATGTCGTCGTATCCGGTAAAGGATGCGTACATGGCAGCCTTCGCTTCCTCCGTTGGCTCCACCCTAATGTTGTGGTAGATCGGCATTCCGGTTCCAGCCGGAATCAGCTTGCCCAAGATGACGTTCTCCTTTAAGCCGAGCAGTGGATCACTCTTCGCGGAGATCGCTGCGTCAGTGAGGACACGGGTGGTCTCTTGGAAAGAAGCGGCCGATAGCCAGGATTCGGTTGCGAGCGAGGCCTTGGTGATACCCATTAGTTCGGGGCGACCCGATGCTGGTGTTCCACCGTTTTTGACAACTCGGCGGTTCTCAACTTCAAAGACCCCACGGGCAACAAGTTCACCAGCGAGGAAGTTTGAATCGCCCGATTCAATAATCGTGATGCGCTTGAGCATCTGGCGAACAATTACCTCGATGTGCTTGTCATGGATCGACACACCTTGTGAGCGATAGACCTCTTGTACTTGTTCAACAAGATGCAATTGGACCGCACGCTGGCCCAGAATACGAAGTACCTGTTTCGGATCAACCGCACCAATCACGAGTTGTTGTCCCACAATCACACTGTCGCCTTCTTCAACCAGCATCCTCGAACGACGTGGAACCGAGTATTCAATTTCTTCGGTGCCGTCGTCAGGGGTGATGACTATTTTACGAAGTTTCTCAGCGTCTTCAATGCCAACCCGTCCGGCTACTTCGCTGATCGGAGCGACGCCCTTGGGTGTTCGCGCTTCGAAGAGTTCCACGACACGTGGCAAACCGTGTGTGATGTCTTCACCTGCAACACCACCTGTATGGAACGTGCGCATTGTGAGCTGAGTACCGGGTTCACCAATGGACTGGGCAGCGACGATGCCGACAGCTTCACCGACGTCGACCAATTTACCCGTCGCCATTGAACGCCCGTAGCACCGTGCACAAGTCCCCACAGCACTCTCGCAAGTGAGAACGGTGCGAACACGGACCTTGTCTGCTCCGTCAGCAATCATCTTCTCGAGTCGCGGGATGTCGAGTTCTTCACCTGCGGTAGCAACCGTTTTGCCATCAACTTCAACATCACGGGCGAGTACTCGTGAGACCAGTGCCGTATCAAGATTCTCAAGTGGGCGCAGAGTTCCGTCGACCATTTCAGCAATCTCTATTTCAGCACCGCGCTCGGTCTCGCAGTCAACCTCGCGAACGATTACGTCTTGAGAGACATCGACCAACCGGCGGGTGAGGTAACCCGAATCAGCGGTGCGGAGTGCCGTATCTGCAAGACCCTTTCGAGCACCGTGAGTGGAGATGAAGTACTCGAGTACCGTCAAACCTTCACGGAAATTGGCCTTAATTGGACGAGGAATGATCTCGCCCTTTGGGTTAGCTACGAGACCGCGCATACCTGCGATCTGACGAACCTGCATGTAGTTACCGCGGGCTCCTGAGTCGACCATAATATGGACGGGGTTCGACTCTGGGAAGTTCTCCTGCATTGCCTTGGCAACTTCATCGGTTGCGCGGGTCCAGATCTCAATGAGTTCCTGCCGACGCTCGGAGTCAGTGATCAGACCCTTCTCGTATTGCTGTTGGACCTTTGCATCCTTTTCTTCAGCATTTGCGATCAAACCGGCCTTGGCCGACGGGGCGACCACATCGGAAATCGAGATGGTGACGCCGGAACGCGACGCCCAGTGGAAACCGAGTGACTTGAGTTGGTCGAGAGTTTCAGCAACCTCGATCTTGGGGTACATCTCACTCAAACGGTTAACTGTCGAGCCGAGAACCTTCTTATCAACCTTCTCGTTGACAAATGGGTAGTCAGATGGCAGTGCTTCATTGAACAATACGCGGCCAAGGGTGGATACAAGCGTGAGTGGATCGCCGAAAGTCCAACCTTGTGGCACTTCATGTCCCAGCGGCGGTGTGGTGTCTGCCAAACGGAATCGAGCTTTCTGGCCGAGCAGAAGTGATCCTCGGTCAAGAGCCATCACTGCTTCAGCGATCGAAGAGTAAGCGGGCAACTCGTTGTCCGGCACGTCTTTACTGGCCGACGTCATGGTCGTGAGTGTGTAGATACCCAACACCATGTCTTGTGTTGGCGTTGTGATCGGACGACCATTAGCAGGTGAAAGGATATTATTACTCGAAAGCATAAGGATGCGCGCTTCTGCTTGTGCTTCAGTTGATAACGGTACGTGCACTGCCATCTGGTCACCGTCGAAGTCTGCATTGAATGCAGTACACACGAGTGGGTGAATCTGAATTGCCTTACCTTCAATGAGTTGGGGTTCGAAAGCTTGAATACCCAAACGGTGCAGGGTTGGTGCGCGGTTCAGTAACACTGGATGTTCGTTGATGACCTCTTCTAACACATCCCACACCACTGCACGAGAACGCTCCACCATGCGCTTTGCACTCTTAATGTTTTGTGCATGGTTGAGGTCTACTAGACGCTTCATGACAAAGGGCTTAAACAATTCGAGTGCCATCTGCTTAGGCAGACCACACTGGTGCAACTTGAGTTGTGGTCCCACCACAATCACTGAGCGTCCTGAGTAGTCGACACGCTTACCCAGAAGGTTCTGGCGGAAGCGACCCTGCTTGCCCTTGAGCATGTCAGAGAGTGATTTCAATGCCCGATTACCTGGTCCAGTAACTGGGCGGCCACGGCGACCGTTGTCAAAGAGCGCGTCAACTGCTTCTTGCAGCATTCGCTTTTCGTTATTAACAATAATTTCCGGTGCACCGAGGTCAAGTAAACGCTTGAGGCGGTTATTGCGGTTGATCACGCGACGATACAGATCATTGAGATCAGAGGTGGCAAAGCGCCCGCCATCGAGTTGAACCATGGGGCGTAGATCCGGTGGGATAACCGGAACCGCATTTAAGACCATGCCCATTGGCGAGTTCGTAGTGCTCATGAACGCGTTCACCAATTTCAGTCGCTTTAGGGCCCGGGTCTTTTTTTGGCCCTTGCCGGTTGCGATTACTTCACGCAGGTACTCCGACTCGGCTGCAAGGTCAAATGACTCGAGGCGCTTTTCAATTGCTGCAGCACCCATGCCACCATCAAACCAACGACCATAACGATCGCGCATCTCACGAAAGAGCATCTCGTCACCTTCAAGGTCTTGGATCTTGAGGGTGCGGAAACGATCAAAGACCTTGTCTAGACGATCGATTTGGACGTCCGCACGTCGGCGTAGGGCAGCAAGCTCACGCTCACCCGATTCACGAACCTTACGGCGAACTTCGCTTTTAGCGCCTTCAGCTTCAAGTTCAGCTATGTCGGCTTCCATCTTCTGAGCGCGGGTTTCAAGGTCGGCGTCGCGACGCTTTGAAATCTGTTTCTTCTCCACGCTGAGTTGGTTCTCAAGGGAAGGCAGCGCCTCATGGCGGCCGTCTTCGTCGACCCATGTGATCATGTAAGCAGCGAAATAGATGACCTTTTCTAGATCCTTTGGTGCCAAGTCAAGTAGGTAACCCAAACGGCTAGGGACACCCTTGAAGTACCAAATGTGGGTTACTGGCGCAGCAAGCTCGATGTGTCCCATGCGCTCACGACGAACCTTCGCGCGAGTTACCTCAACGCCGCAACGCTCACAGATAATTCCCTTGAAGCGAACCCGCTTGTACTTACCGCAGTAACACTCCCAGTCGCGAGTAGGTCCGAAGATCTTTTCGCAGAACAAGCCATCTTTCTCTGGCTTGAGTGTGCGGTAGTTAATGGTTTCGGGCTTCTTGACTTCACCGTATGACCAGGTACGAATGTCGTCTGCTGTTGCAAGACCGATTCGCAACTCGTCAAAGAAGTTAACATCTAGCACGTATGTGTCCTTCGTTCGTTTCGAATAATTCGGGTGAGAGAGTGATTACAGTTCGTCAACGCTGCTGGGCTCACGCCGTGACAGGTCAATTCCGAGTTCTTCGGCAGCACGGAATACGTCGTCATCGCTATCCTTCATTTCGATGGCCACACCGTCCTTGGAAAGAACTTCAACGTTGAGGCACAAGGATTGCATTTCCTTGACCAACACCTTGAAGGATTCCGGGATACCGGGTTCAGGGATGTTTTCACCCTTAACAATTGCTTCGTAGACCTTAACTCGACCGAGGACGTCATCTGACTTGATAGTCAGAAGCTCCTGCAGTGCGTAAGCCGCGCCATAGGCCTCTAACGCCCAGACTTCCATTTCGCCAAATCTTTGCCCCCCAAACTGGGCCTTGCCACCCAGCGGCTGCTGGGTAATCATGCTGTAGGGACCGGTTGAGCGTGCGTGAATCTTGTCGTCGACCAAGTGCAGGAGTTTGAGAATGTAAATGTAACCCACTGCAATCTGACCTGGGATTGGCTCACCGGTTCGACCGTGAAACAGGTCTGCCTTGCCATTGGGGTTTACCAGCTTCAGGCCGTCTTTTGTCGGGGTCGTTGAATCCAGAACCAAGCTCAGTTCCTCTTCACGTGCACCGTCGAATACGGGAGTTGCCACCTTGGTACCTGGGGCAATTGACTTCACCGCGTCTGGCAACAGGGCCGCACGCGGATCAGCTGCATCAACACTCCAACCGGCAGCAGCAGCCCAACCGAGGTGGGTTTCGAGTATCTGACCGATGTTCATTCGACCAGGGACACCCAATGGGTTAAGTACGATGTCAACCGGGGTTCCGTCTTCGAGAAATGGCATATCTTCAACTGGCAAAATCTTGGAGATAACACCCTTGTTACCGTGGCGGCCAGCGAGCTTGTCACCCTCTTTAATCTTGCGCTTTTGAGCGATGTATACGCGCACCAATTTGGTGACACCCGGTGGCAATTCGTCGCCTTCGTCCATGTCAAAGACACGAACGGCGATGATCTTGCCAGACTCACCGTGGGGCACCTTCAACGAAGTATCGCGAACCTCGCGAGCCTTCTCGCCAAAGATCGCGCGCAACAGGCGCTCCTCGGGAGTCAGCTCGGTTTCACCCTTAGGTGTTACCTTGCCCACGAGAACATCACCTGGGACGACATCCGCACCGACTCGAATTATTCCGAGATCATCGAGGTCAGCGAGAAGTTCTTCTGACACGTTCGGGATATCACGCGTGATTTCCTCTGGTCCAAGTTTTGTGTCGCGGGCGTCGATTTCATGCTCTTCAATGTGAATAGAAGACAGTACATCGTCCTGCACCAAACGCTGGCTCAAAATAATTGCGTCTTCGTAGTTATGGCCTTCCCATGACATGAATGCCACAAGCAGATTCTTGCCGAGTGCCATCTCGCCGAGGTCAGTTGAGGGGCCATCAGCGATCACTTCTCCGGCTTTCACCCGGGCTCCGCCAGCTACAATTGGTCGCTGGTTGAAACATGTGCCTTGGTTTGACCGACGGAACTTTTCAAGCTTGTAACTGGAGTAAGTCCCGTCGTCATTCGCAACTTCAACTAGGTCGGCAGAAACTTCCTTGACTGCACCGGACTTTTGCGCGATGACGACATCGCCAGCGTCGTAGGCGGCGCGGAATTCCATGCCGGTACCGACAAGGGGTGCTTGGGCCCGCAAGAGCGGGACAGCCTGACGTTGCATGTTCGAACCCATGAGTGCGCGGTTTGCATCGTCGTGCTCCAAGAAAGGAATCATGGACGTGGCAACTGACCACAATTGGCGTGGGGACACGTCCATAAAGTCGACGTCCTCGGGCTTGACGTATTCGACCTCGCCGCCCTTCACGCGAACAACGACGCGATCAAGACTTGTCATATTGCCGTCTGCATCAATTGCGGTGTTTGCCTGGGCGATGATGTGCATGTCTTCCTCGTCGGCGGTGAGGTATTGGACTTCGTCGAGCACCCGTCCGTCGATGACCTTGCGGTAAGGGGTTTCAATGAAACCAAAAGGCGAAATCCGACCATAGGTTGCCAGTGAGCCGATCAGGCCAATGTTCGGGCCTTCCGGGGTCTCGATCGGGCACATGCGGCCATAGTGGGAGGGGTGAACGTCACGGACTTCGAAGCCGGCACGCTCACGGGAAAGACCGCCCGGTCCAAGCGCTGAAAGACGACGCTTGTGGGTAAGCCCAGCGAGTGGGTTGGTCTGATCCATGAACTGCGAAAGTTGCGAAGTTCCGAAGAACTCCTTAATCGACGCGACCACCGGGCGAATGTTAATCAACGTCTGTGGCGTAATTGCCTCAACATCTTGGGTGGTCATGCGCTCACGCACGACCCGCTCCATCCGGGACAGGCCCGTACGAATTTGATTCTGAATGAGTTCACCCACAGTGCGAAGGCGGCGGTTACCAAAGTGGTCGATGTCATCAGTTTCAACAACGACCGCTCCACGTGGTGTTTCCATCGCGGCGTCCCCCGCGTGCAAGCGCACGAGGTACTCGATTGTGGAAACAATGTCCTCAATTGTCAAAGTGCTTTGCTCTAGTGGCAGCTCAAGACCGAGTTTGCGGTTGATCTTGTAGCGACCTACCTTGGCAAGGTCGTAGCGCTTCGGATTGAAGTAAAAGTTTTCGATTAGGTTCTTCGCATTATCAAGCGTGGGGGGTTCGCCCGGACGCAACTTGCGGTAAATATCAAGGAGTGCGTCATCTTGTGACTCAATATTGTCCTTCTCGAAAGTTGCCATGAAAGTTTCGTACTGGCCAAAGCGCTGGCGGATTTCATCGCTTGACATGCCCAGTGCCTTCAGCAGAACGCTTACGGGCTGCTTGCGTTTACGGTCAACCCGGACAGCAACGAGGTCCTTTTTGTCAATTTCGAATTCAAGCCATGCTCCACGACTGGGGATGATCTTGGAGACGTACACATCTTTATCTGTCGCCTTGTCAACTGAACGCTCAAAATACACACCGGGTGAGCGCACGAGCTGTGAAACAACAACCCGCTCTGTGCCGTTTATCACGAACGTGCCCTTGTCGGTCATGAGTGGGAAGTCACCCATAAATACGGTCTGGGATTTGATCTCACCGGTTTCGTTGTTGGTGAACTCAGCGGTCACGAACAGCGGCGCTGCATACGTGAAGTCTTTGTCTTTACATTGCTCAACGGTGTACTTCGGTGGCTCGAACCGGTGATCGCGGAAAGAGAGCGACATCATGCCGGCGAAGTCTTCGATGGGTGAAATCTCTTCAAAGATCTCCGTCAAACCTGACACCTGAGGAATCTCGGTATTGCCGTCTTTGAGTGCGGCGGCCACAGCCTTTTGCCACTTCTCGTTGCCAAGCAACCAGTCGGAACTAGCGGTCTGCAATCGCAGCAGGTCCGGAACCGCCAAAGGTTCGCGAATTTTCGCGAAGGAGGCCCGGTTAAGGGATGGGGAGAGCGGGGTTACTTCGTGGGAAACCAAGAGGAATCCTTCCAGTGCTCGGCGGGCCAAATCGCTGACATTCCGATTAAGCCCCAAATGTCAAATCGGCGAAAAGCCAAAGAGTCACCCTGGGCGAGAATATTGGAAGACAGCGCAAAGCGGCAGTATACCCGAACGGGCAAACCGCTGTCTCACGGGGTCCCCGGCAAGGGCCCGTAGGTCGCCGCAAGGCGACACCCCTCATTGCATCGATCCGAAACCTTTCTGGGGGCCGACAGCACCTGCCCGAATCCAGCAAAGTTACGATCCTCGTGATGAGAAGTACCCAAATAATTGCCCCAAATCGCTAAAAGGTCAAGCGAAGCGCGGGTTTTTTGCCCCTTGTGACCACATTGTGACCCTACACCTCGCTCGTGAACATGTGAAAATAGGGCGTGCAAGCAGATGTGCACAAACAATTGTGGGGCGGCTGGTCACAGACCACCCGCCCCACAATGAAGTTAACTCAGAAATTACTTCACAGTGACCTTGGCGCCGACCGCTTCAAGAGCGTCCTTTGCCTTATCTGCTGCTTCCTTGGTGGCCTTTTCCAGGACTGCAGTTGGTGCAGCCTCAACGAGGTCCTTTGCTTCTTTAAGACCAAGGCTGGTGAGTGAACGAACTTCCTTGATCACGGCAATCTTGTTGCCACCATCAGCCTCGAGAATGACATCAAATTCGTCTTGTTCTGCTGCCCCAGCGTCCCCGCCACCTGCGGGTGCTGCAGCGGCCATTGCCATTGGTGCAGCTGCGGTTACATCAAATGTTTCTTCGAATGCTGAAACGAATTCAGACAATTCAAGAAGGGTCATTTCCTTGAAAGCATCCATTAGTTGATCGGTGCTCATTTTCGCCATTGTGGCTTTCCTTTCAATAATTCCGGCCGAGGGCCGGGTGGGCTTTAGCCCTCGGTGGGTTCTTCTTCGGGTGCTGCTTCTTCGGGTACTGCCGCTTCGGCAACCCCTTCTTCTACTGCCGGTGCCTCTTCGGTCTTTACTGGCGCAACTGCGCCGGGCGCTGACTCGAGTTTTGCCTGTAATGCTGCCAGAGTGCGGGCGGTTTTGGACAGCGGTGCCGCAAAGAGCACCGCAGCATGTGACTGCTTTGCCTTCATAGCGCCAGCCAACTTCGCCAGCAGAACCTCACGGGATTCAAGGTTGGCAATCTTGGTGATTTCGGCTGCGGACATGACCGCGCCGTCCATGATTCCACCCTTAATTACAAGTGCCGGATTATCTTTTGCAAAGTCGCGAATACCCCTCGCGGCGTCAACAGCGTCTCCGGAAACAAATGCGATTGCACTTGGTCCTTCGAGTAGTGAATCAAGACCTTCAACACCAGCATCGCGCGCGGCGATCTTGGTGAGGGTGTTCTTGACAACTGCATAGTTGACCCCTGGTCCAAGCGCACGGCGCAGTTCTTTCATCTGCGCAACGCTAAGACCACGGTATTCCGTGAGGACTGCCGCGTGTGAGTTGCGGAAGTTCTCAGCGATCTCGGCAACCGTGCTTGCCTTTGTAGGCTTTGCCATGTTGCTCCTTTCATATTCCCCAAATAAAAATTCCGAACAATGAAAAACGCCCCGAGCGCTAGGCGCACGAGGCGTAAGGCCGCAACCACA
>DGQA01000001.1 GCA_002390705.1 Actinobacteria bacterium UBA4426
CTCGGTCTCCTTGAAGGATGAGTACTAGTGCAATAACAGCTGCGGCACTTGCACTTACCCCCACGGCTAACGGCAGAACTTCGCTGAGAACTTGAAGAATGGCATACGTTGCGTAGTTGACCTAGTCGTTTTGCTGCGTCAATCGTTTACTCTGATTAAAGCGATGTCATCGTGCTATCAAGGTTGCCCATCTCAGCTATCACAAGCAGTGTCTGTCCGACGGCTGCAGGGTCATTTGACAGAAGCAACTCTTCAAAAATCTTACTTTTTTTAGTGGTGGCCAATGCCACTATCCCGTCTCGTAACGCAAGTTGGGCAATGCTGCAGAAAGGCGCTCCAGATCACTGCTCGTCCAATCTGGGTGGTCGATACCCAAAGCGACGGCGGGAGCCATTTGGGCACTGTAATTGTGGCCTACTTCGGGTGGCTCTCCACCGGCCACTAAATCTAGGCCTACCTGGAGGAAAGTCACAATTGGGATCCAGCGGAATTGCGGCATGACTCCCGGTCCTAGGGGCGAGTCGGCCCAGTCTGGCTTACTCAACAACAATGAGGGGCTCCAATAAACAACGGGATCGTTCGCGTGAGCTGCAAACACGATGCGAGTACCTTGATTTGGATTCGCCGTTCCACTAGTTTCTGGCGTAACAATTACCTGCACTATGGAACCGTCCCCCACCACGGGGTCCCACGCAGGTCCGCTCGTGCGTTCGGCTTGCCACGACTTCCACAAGGTGGACTCAGCTGGCGGACCGATCCACACAATTTTCTGGATGTCCTGAGTAACCTCTTCCGGTTGGTCTCCCGCTTGCCAAGCCCCTTGGGTCCCCATCGAACCCAGGGACTCTCCAAAGAGGATTAATTCTGGTCTTGAATCTGACGGGAGGGACTTCCAACGGTTGACGACCGCTTTGGTCAAAATTGAGTTTTGGTCCATAGAAGTCTGTGGATCAATTAAAAAACCAATCCACGATGGCACAGCGGAATACTGGACAGTTACTGTTGTGACGTCTCCTCCGGTGACTGCCTCGATGGAATTGATCGCGTCAGGGTCTACCCAGCCGGTGCCTGTTACTCCGTAAATCACGAGGTGCGGCCGTGCCCACGCGTCTACACGATCTAGCTCAGCGAGGGCAATTTCCACTCTCTCTTCCGGAGTTTGCGCTTGCTGCATCCCGACGTACAGACGAACCGGCGTGCTTGAAGGGCGGCCAGTGATGCGGGTGATCTCGGACGATGTCATTGTGTTGTTAACGTAGAACCGTCCTTCGCGACCAAGAGTTTCCCAGTCTGTGTTACTCCCGGCACTTCCACTATTGATTCCAAGATTTACAGGATTCTGACCGCTGGAATCAGCGTTGATCGAATCGTAAGAGACGGTGATCGCGTTAAATGCACCACCGAAAACGGCGACGGAGCCAACACACCATGCGGCGGCAACAATGCTACGAAACCAACGGATGCGTTCGGGTGAAGCACTCACCCACGTGGACAAGCCCGGGATGAGCGCAATGGCCCGTGCCAGCAGGCGAGTGACGACGCGAAAACCACGCCCGATACATACAAAAATCAGACCCAGAAAGGCAGCTCCCAAAAACAACGCCACGGTTGCGGGTGCGCCTTTGGTGAAATTAAGAGCATCCTGCTGGTCGTATTGCCATCCAAGTGCGATTGGGGTCAAGATGGCGCAAGGAATCCAAATGGCCAGCAGTGAGACCAGGACAACTTTGCGGTCAGGGTAACTTGCAGTGAACCGCACAACACTGCGAGAGATCCATTCCACGGTCGAACCGATTGCGTACCCGGCAGCCATCCCTAGCCCGGCGACAAGGATCATGAAAAATGTTCCTCGAGGAAGTAAGGAAGGGGTCAAGGAAGCTGCGTAACCAATGCCGGCGCCAATCAAGCCGCCGTAGGACGGCAGCGTCAACATGACTTTCCCGTTCAACCCTGTCCTGAGCGCCATTACGCCTCTTCACTTTTCTACTTCGCGATACAAACCTTACGGAGAGCGTATCCGATCGTCTACAAAGTCAGTTACGCTCGGTCATACAAGACGCGGTTGTCGCCTGCTAATCAACCACATTAGCTTCTGCCCTTACCCTGCTTCCCACAAAAGGACTTACGCTTGTGGGATTTCCTGTCTTGCCCGAATCTCGTACTAGTTGGGTTCGATTTCTCCTGGGCGCCATGTCTTGTCGAACCAGGCCTCTTCCGGGCCGTAGAGGCGCAAGATTGCGAACCAACCCTTGCCGGGACGCGTCTGAATCCAGTTCCCTGCGCCCTCCGATGGCCGCTGCGGCCCGATGGTGAGCAGCACGCTGCCATCGGGGTCGGTCCGTAGGTCTTCGCGCATGCTGTTGACGCTCGGGAACTTCTGGTCGGGGGTTTGCAGCATGGATCGCGTCTGCGGGTCGTAGACAACGAAAGACCAGAAGTTCTTGGCTGGGACGTTAGCCGGGATTCTGACGGTGTAGGTCTTGTCCCCGTCGAACCACTCACCGTTTGCATCGCGCGCGATGATCGCGTATTGCGAGCCAACACCGGGGATGCGCCACACCATCGCCGGGGTATTCACGGTCGCGATGTAGAAGTACGCGAGGCGGGAGTCGATGTCGATTCCGCCGGCGCCATCGTCTACCAGGAATCGGTAGTCCCACTCGGGGAAGAGCGTGAACCACTTGCTGTGCTCTTCGCCGTACGAGTAAGCGGCGGGGTTTCGTGGGGCGAAGGCAACCGCGCGTGCATACGCACTGCCTGTCGCGGCGGCCTCTTCGAACTTCTCACGCTGGTGACCCTCCAGCGAGAAGGGCTGCCCCTTACGAATCCCCAGAGCGCTCGCGATGCCCAGCACTTCGGGATCGAATGCGTCGGCCGGCTCCTTGTTGATGGCTCGGTGGATCTCTTCATAGAACGACGCGTGATTGGAGTGAATGGTGTTGTGCACCAGGCCGGACCCATTCACCCAGTTCACGGCCGGCGGATTCGACTTGTCCTTCAGCGCATAGGCGCGGATGCCCTTTCGGAAATTGGTGGAAGCTGGTTCGGGATCACCATTGACCAGCAAGCCACGACACGGCAACAAGTTGGTATACGTCGGAGTGTGAGAGATGAAGTACTTCTCACCATCAACGTCTGCGACCTCACCGTTGGCAACCCCCGTCAAGGGTCCGTCGTAATTCGGGCCGAGGATCAAGTACTTCCCGCCCTCACCGCGGTCCGGACCCGGGGCACCCATGTCGGTGACGAACGAGAACGTTGCGTCGTTAATAGTGCTCGGACCACACCCCGGGGGCACTTCGATGACGACGGGGCCGGACTTCTCCAGATCCAGCACGCAGAACGCATACACCGTGTCGGTGTTACCCGTTAGGTAGAGGCTGTTGGAGTCCATGAGGTTGTCGAAGATCATCCAGTTCTGCTCGGGATTTCCTCCCGAGAACTGCTGTGAGACGCCCAGGCGGATTGCTTCCATGCTCGCGACCGGCACCATGTTGATGAACAGAGATACCGCGCGGTGGAAATCAACCTCACCGAACGACGCGGCGACCGTCGCGGGCATGGGCATTCCGTCGCGGAACTGCATGGTGACACCGTCCACGGAAGCGTCATCGTCCGTAAAAAGATCCGACGGAATCTGTGTGTTGTAGCCATCGCTCGACACGATATCTCCCTTCATGCGCACCCAGGGTGGTGTGCGTAGTCTCAGCATGGCAGAGACAGGCCATCTTGGTTACGCGGTGAGACAAAGTCACCAGATATGTACCACCACCGTTCGCGAACCCGTGACTCGCTGTTTCTCGTGATTCCAGCCCGATGACCCGGTTCAACATCGGGACGTGAGACATCGTCGACCCATTTGTTCCACCCGCGGATGGGTGGTCCTCGTCAACTACCCCCACCCTGCCAGTCGGCGAACGACAAAGAGCCAAATTGCACGACCACCCGTTTGCGTGACACACACGGGCGACCGTGCCATCGTGGGCTTGCGGGGCTTCCCCACGGAAACTCGTTACTGGTCCGGAATCCCGGTCAATGCGTTGTGGGGAGTTGTGAGCGTGTTCGTCGGTTCGGCCATTGTTCGTCTGACGTCACGACCAACATAGGTCCCGTCCGCTACCCGAGATTCATCACCGCTTTCGCCATCTGATGGTCCTCAGCCATGCACGTCCCCAAGACCATCTTTGGCCCGTCGTTTTGCTGATGACAACCATGACTCCCATTCGCATTCCAATTGTTTGACCCCAGATTCGATATGACACGGCCCAGTAGGCCAAGAACGTTGCGTAGCCCGTAACGACAGCCACTGGTATCCAGAGGTCGTCATTCCGGTGCGGTGGTGGTGTTTGACTCAGGGGATTGTGGTTCGATGGCCAGCATCCCCACGCTTTTGTCTGAATGAGCAGCCTAGATCACTCACAACTACTCAAAGCTATGTTGTTTCTCCCAACCTTGTCCTGAACTTTGGCTTAAACAGACTCGCCTGCTCCCTCGAGGAGCAAGATCACCGGATTGTGGCTCATTTGGACCCCACCGGACACTATTACCCACGCTCGGGTCAATCTGGGTGTATAATCCGGTGTCTTACTGTTCTATGCGCTTTTGGTGCAAAGCAGGCGGTTAGGTTCAGATCACGCTGTAGTTGCCTCAACGCCCTTTCATCGGTCTATCATTGTAGTAACCTGACGTTAATTAGAGAGAAGAATGAGTTCGCAAAAGCCAGATGAAGCTGTAAGGCTTGCCTGGCGCTCGCGGCTTTCACAGTTTCAATTCTGGTCAAGTTCGCAAATCGTCAATGTTGCCCGACGGCCGACGGATATTTTTATTCTGATTGGCACGCTCGTTGGATTCGTCGTCGTCACGTTTCTTCTACCGGACGATTTCTTGGTTGGATTGCAGCTCGATCCGAGTCTGACAAACATTGCCGACCCCGTCTTACTGTTGAGCAGTGTCGGGTTGATGGTCTGGGTGCTTTTCGTCTTCGGCATGTCAGTCTTCAGTCAGTCGCACCGTCGGATCCTCATGCAGTACCTCGTCGCGCTCGCTATTAGCGTGGGGGCTTCGATGATTGCGGTCTCACACAAGGACGGGAGCGAATTTTTTCAAATTGGAACGATTGGGATCTGGGAGCCGCACTGGTCATTCAGCACCGTCCTGCCACTCGGGGTGGCGCTCGTTTCCACGGCTTCGCCGTTCTTAAGTCGCCGGGCAAGAATTCTTGGGAGGGTCTTGATTACCGGTGCCTTTTTTGGTGCCATCTTGTTGGCAGAGTATCTGCCTACCAAAGCGAGCGCCTTAGTGTTAATTGCACTCGCTGCTGCAGCCATTACACACATCATCTTTGGAACACCGTCGGGTGGGCCTTCGCCCAAGCAAGTGAAGGACTTTCTTGAGTCCCGTGGTCTGAGGATCGAAAATCTCGCCGAAGACGTTGTGACACCAGGAATCCACCGGATGTCTGGCCGTTGCGCTGACGGGTCGTCCATCTCGGTAAATGTTTTTGCATATGATGCGCTTGACTCCCAGCTATGGGGAGGCTTGACCTCCACGTTCCGAAACAGGGAGACAAAGTCGAGGCTGGTTAGGGCCCGTCTAGATCAGGCCGAACACTCAATGCTGATGTCGACATTAGCCCAACGAGCAGGGGTTTCTACTCGTTCAGCTAAGAGTCTGTGGGAGACCGATAGAAATGACGTTTTGGTCGTGAGCGATGGCTACGGTGAAACCCTCATGGGCGTCTCCATGACCACGGACGTCGCTCGGGGGATGTGGCGACTCATTAATGCGCTTCACGACGCAGGAATTGTGCACTCGGAGATTTCCAAACAGGCGATCTCAATATCTAATGACGGGGAGCTGGCATTTAACGATCTTCGCTCCGCTTACATCTCTGAAGTCAATTCTGGCCGGATCCTCGACAAGGTTAATGTCCTGGCACTTACGGCTGCGAGCGTTTCGGTCGACACCGCGATAAGTATTGCCCGAGAATTTCTGTCCGATGATCAACTGCTTGAAATGGCACCCTACTTACAAAAGGCTGCTTTGAGTTCTAGTTCCTCGGCTAGCAAGGAACTTAACGCCAAGAAACTCCGAGGACGTGTCCTCGAGGTGACCGGCGGGGAAGAAATTGAACTTGCCCGGATCCGTCGCGTGGATCTGAAATCGATTCTGACCATCATGATTGTTGGCATCATCACGTTCTCTCTGTATGGACTCTTATCCGGAGTGGATTTGCTCTCGATTATCCGCGAAATCCGAAATGCTGACTCGGCATTAATTTTGTTGGCGCTCCTTTTGTCGCCAATTATTCAGGTGTTCTTCGCCTTATCTACGATCGGTGCTGCGCGAAGGCCGGTGAAGTATGCCCCTGCCTTAATGCTTCAATATGCGATCCAGTTCATTGCCGTGACGATGCCCGCCACTGCGGCACGTGTGGCTATGAACATTCGCTTTTTCCAAAAGTTCGGCTTTCCTCCAGCGCAGGCGATATCTATCGGCGTTATCGACAGTTTCAGCGGATTCTTGATCCAGATACTGTTCCTGCTGAGTATTTGGATCTTTGGTCTCACAGCCTTCACTGTGAGTCTTGGTTCCGTTATCACCGAATCCTCTGGACTGGATTTTTCGGGACTTCTCGTAATCGTCGAACTCGCAATCATACTTATTTTATTGATTTTCCTTGCCGTGCTAATCGTCAAGCGCTGCCGCAACTTGGTCAGATCGATTCTACCGAGAATCCGCGAGACAATCCGCGACTCGTTCGAAAATGTGCGGGACTCCACTAGAGTGCTTGGCAGCCGTCGTAATGTTGTGATGTTGATCCTAGGCAACGCCGGTGCTCAGATTATGCAAGCGATCATTCTTGGTGTCTGTCTTCACATTTTTGGATACAGCGCGAGCCTGTCCCAGTTAATTCTCATTAACACTCTGGTCAGTCTTTTCGCCGGGCTCATGCCAGTGCCTGGTGGGGTGGGCGTGTCCGAGGCGGGATACGCCCTGTGCTTGCAAGCCATAGGGGTCCCACCGGACGTGGCCCTTGTCACCGCCACTACATTCCGGCTCGTCACCTTCTACCTGCCACCACTGTGGGGATTCTTCGGTTTTAAGTGGTTGCGCACTCACGACTACGTGTAGACCGACTCCGCTACCAACAGTTGCCCCATCCGTTCACCGCAATGGCATATCTAGATCTTTGAACTCCCAAAAATCTTACACCCGGCTTGCAAAAAAACGGTGCCTTAAAATAATAGTGATTGCAGATTTGAATCGATTCAAATACAGAGGATAATATTGACCCGATAACCTCAAATATGCGTGGATTAATGATCCGCAGCGTTGCGCGGTCCTAAACTTTATGCGCTGAGTCAGGTGACGTGACTGCTGCTTCAAGACAGGGATTGTGACTTTTAAACCCTCTAGGCATGTTTTCTACTTGGCAAGTACTCATTTCCAGCGTGAACCCAAATTGAGACGGTGCATATTACCTGGAGGCCCATACACGATTGTTTGATTGCCTACATCATCAAGATCTATGTAATCAGCCTCACCAAGAGGTGTAGGTACGTGAAATGACGCACCGTTAGCGTCCGGAGGTTACACGATCAAGACTTGTCCGGGTGGTGGTACTTCCTTGGGCTCGTTCCCTTCGGAGGTCTCGTCCTTATCGTCTGGTACGCGTCACCAGGAACCACCAGTCCGAACCGATACGGTGCCCGCATTTAGCCCGCCGCGACTTCAATAATTGCCAATCGCTGCTCAGCAACCCAACCCCAACGCGCAACTACCTGCTGACCGAGTAGACCTTGCACAGATTGAGACTGTCGCTCGCCTTTGAGTGCCAGAAGCAAAACGTCCAGGGTTCCTTCGCCACCGTCAGCCAGAGAGCACTCAATTGCAGTCAATCCTTCAGCTCGGATGCCCGCTGAGATGTACTGGGAAACTTCAACAGATAAAAAAGTTCCTTTAAATAAATCTGGTGCGACGAGAATTGAATTCACGACAATTCAGTTCTTTCGCTGCACCACATGCGCAAGCGGGTCCCCGCTTCTCCAGCGGCCGATTTGGCTTTCCACCAGTAGCTTGGCTCGTGGCAAGAATGCGGAAGTATCGCCACCAACGTGCGGGCTGATCAACACTCCAGGAATTCGCCACAAGGGGTGTTCCGGTGGCAGCGGTTCCGGATCTGTGACGTCAAGGGCTACGCGGATACGTCCTTGTTGAGCGTGCCTCACCAAAGCATCGGTGTTAACGACGCCACCTCTTGCCATGTTTACCAACAACGCACCATCTCGCATCTGCGACAGAAAAGCGTCATCAACTAAATCTGCTGTGTGCGTAGTGAGCGGAACAGCCAAAATCACAATGTCCGCTAGGGGCAACAAACGGGGAAGTTCCGTGCGAGATAGAACACCTGGTCGATGTGTTCGTGCCACAAGAGTCACGTCAACTTCAAATGGGACCAGTCGATTCGCAATTCCTTGACCGACCCCGCCGGCGCCGACAATAACCACACTTCGATCGACGAGGGAGTCCCTTCGCTCATGTAGCCATTTCCCCTCTGGCATTGCTCTGGCAAAATCGTCGATGCCTCGCAATGAAGCCAAGGTAAGTGCAACAGCGAGTTCAGCCGCACTCGCGTCATGCACCCCCACTGCATTGCATAGCCTCACGTGATCAGGCAGGTACTTCAGTACGGAATCAAAGCCCACGGTCAGAAGTTGGACAACTTCAACGTTTGGCATTTGCGCGATGACTTCAAGACTCGAAGGCGGGCCCATGTAGGGAGGAACATAAAAACCGACCGATCCGAGATCGACATCTATGTGTGAGTCACTCAATTGCAAATCACTGGGTGCGATGACAGTCAACATGGAGGGAGCCTACATTTTCCCTTCATCTCAAATGGGGAAGCCGCTTGACCAAAGACCGCAGCAAGCATGTGACACTCGGGGCAGCGCATGGACACGAGCAACAAACCCTGTCACGCAGGTTCACATACCGATCCAGTCGGTGGTCCCGTGAAAGAGAGTTGCGCCTCGCTCAGGAGTTAGTTTTCTATCCGCTCTCCGGGCCCACCGGGGTAGCCAGGCTCGAGGATAAAGATGGGTTCGGCATCTGGCGGCAAGATGAATGTGTCAATAAGAATGGCGTCTTTATCGCCGAGGTTAGCCGCGGCCATGGGTTTGTTTGGCGGCATGTAATAGCAGGTGCCTTCAGGGAATAACATGGGCTCGATTCCATCCGCAAAGTCGGTGATGGTGCCCTCAATGACACACGTGTGACCTCCATATTGATGCACGTGAATGCCCACGCGAGTTCCTGCCTTGCGAATGCCTCGCTCGACTAGGAGCCGGTTTCCATCCGCATCGATGGTGTCTAACATGATTTCCACATCTTGAAGCGGTAAGAGTTCTCCGTCAGGGCGTTCGCCGTTCAAGGTTGTCATCTCACCGAAATACTCAAGCGGGTCTTCAATGACTTCATACCCAGGACCATCGGCCGCGGTGGTTGCCAGGTTGCTTGCCGGCTCCCCGGCGCAGCCACTCAAGGTGAGCCCTACTGCGGCGATAAGTGGCACGCTTAATTTACGTTTGGTGTGCATTGGCGATCCTCCTTTAATCGTGTATCTGACGATGCGGCAGAAGGCTGACATGTGTGCGTTTCTACGACCTACCTTCTCGGCTTGTGGCATCTTACCCATTCTGTTTAGGCTTTCCTGCGACACGCCATATTCGCGACGAGTCCAGCCACGCCATAAGTACCGTCGGAATCTTTATGGTGATACCGAATCCGTTGCCCTGTGGACTAAGAATTCGAGAATAATGAAGAAAGATGTGAATCAGCCGTCGCTTCGTGGCAAGTCTCATTAGTTTCAGTGCATGTCCTGCTTCCGACAAAAGGACTTGAACCTGCGCTTGTTTAAAATCTTCGGACTGTTCTTGTGGCGTATAAATTAAATGCTGAAACTCACAAGAATAGATATTTTGTTCGCCACGCGATCAGTTTTGTCCTTTGTCGGATCTCGCACTCATGGTCGTTGGTGAACAACCAAAGGAACCCCGAAAGAAGCCACTGGGCGTTTCGACTAGCCTTGTAGGGAAGACTTATCGTGGCGGAGTTGAGGAGAATTCGTGAGGAAATTTACCATCGCACTGGTCAGTATATTTCTGATTGCGAGTATTTCAGGCCCTGCTCATTCTGCACAAATGACAGCAAAGAAGTTTTCCTCATGTGCAGACGTGTTGAAGAATTATCCCAATGGCGTCGCTAAAGACAAGAAGGCCAGAAATAAGGCGGTCAAGGGTGGCTTTGCCAAACCCAAGGTCTCTAAAACAGTCTACAAAAAAAACCGTGATCGGCTCGATAAAAACAATGACGGAATCATATGTCGGCAAAAAAAAGCCGAGCCACTTACTAAGGCTGAGCCGTTTTCTTTTGCAAAAAATATTGATGCGAGTTTACCTGCAGACTGGGTCGCCGAGTTTAATCAAGTCATGTCCAATCTTGGGCAGTTGATGCCCATATCTGAGAAAATCAATGAAGTGCCAAGGGTGCAGTCCCCGATGAATATCTATGCGTGGAACAGTGCTGTCAGCAATCCGTTTCCCCAAATTCCTGGCGCCCAAGGGGCATCGATCTCCGGGAATGGCTTAAACACGTGGATGGTTCTAGAGATTCCTGAGAACGAGTTTCGTTTCAACGATCTTCATCGCTATAAGGTCATCGCTCATGAGTACTTTCACGTGTATCAAATAGCAATGTCGCGCGATGCCGAGGGTACCCAGTGGTTATGGGAAGGAGGCGCAAAAGTAGTTGAGGAACTTTATAGTCAGCAGTACTACGGAAGAAGTCAATTCGACTCCCAATTAATGCCCGTTAATGCAGCGGCGGTGCAAACCCCAAAGGTCTTCGAGAACTACGGCAGTGGAAAAGATATGAACTACAACGGGTCAGCGTTCTTGGTTCTTGCCCTCGCTAAGGAATTACAGCAGCGAGGCATGTCCGAAGAACGCGCGTTTACAGCGATCCTGAGGGACTTTCAAGCCGAAAATGCGCAAGAGCCCGATTGGAAAAAAGCTTTCGTGAACACGTTTAACATGAGCGTAGAAGAGTTTTATCAGTCACTTAGCCAGTATCCAACTGCTGAGCCCACTGAAGATTGGATCTCTCATCGTGTTGTCGATGCCACCCCAGTATTGCCCAGCAAAACTCTGACACTGAACAGCATCTTTAGTTAACCCGATCGCCGCACGATCAGACTGCCCATTCACACTGGTACAACACCTCATGGACTTTTCGATTAATGAAGGCAACTAGGCGTTGGCCACATCGCGACGCGACAAAGCCCTGCTAGGGGTTTCGCAGGGACTACGTGCGAAAAACCGTGTGGTGCCAGTTGTAGGGCGGGTCGGGCTCGAACCGACGACGACCGAATTATGAGTTCGGGGCTCTAACCAGCTGAGCTACCGCCCCTTTCGGGATACCAAACCTTACCGGTCGAGAGTGGGGAACCATGATCGTGTTCCTCCTCCGGGCATCCCTGAGCGTGGATGAATAATCTCAGGGATGCCCGGAGGCTCATAACATCGGTTTATGGGACTTGTCTCGCATTCGACTTATGACCAAATCCTCATTGGTGGAGGCGCAAACGGATCAGCAACGGCGCGGTAATTGGCCAAGCGCGGACCTTGCCATGGGTGAAAGCCAAGTGGTCAAGGAATAGCAATTCGCCGATTAGATCAATTGCAGAAACAGACAGCCGTCCAAATTCTGTGACAGAAAAGCATTAGTGATAATGATGTTACTGGTGCGACGCACCAGAAAAAAAGAATTAAAATAAATGTGAAAAATGCTTGCGCGCCGGATTGCAATGGGTGTAGAAATAACCCACTGAGCCGCAAGGCGAAGGTTAGGTACAGATTCGACAGCTGGTCCGGGGAAGATCCGGAGACACCACTTGCTGGTGGGGTCGGTTGAGATGAAAGATCTAAAGATGGAAGAAGAACTGGCGAAGTGGCAACGCGGAGCGAGCATCGCGAAACAGCAAGATACGCGAAGGCCCTGGGAAACCAGACAGTAGAGGCGCCATCTAAATGGACGTCCCCTCGAACTCATACTTCGAGGGGACTTCCTTATTTATAGAGCAAAAGCCGCCCTCAGCAACGTTGCCACGCCGAAACGGGTGGACTTGTCTGCGCAATCATTCACCCGCAGTTCCCAACTGTTTATCAAGCCTGGCGTGCGCGGGCAGGACGCTATTGGACTGCGCTCTTTCTCACGGTGGAAATAAGCCGGTCAAGACCCCAAAAAATCAGCCCGAGCACCATGCCAAAGGCCGCGATCCCTGCAATATGGACCAACACAGATTGAAGACCCAAATCAGCGACATTGACAAACCCGTAGGGGTACGCGTCAATAAATACGCCACGCACCAACGTGTATGCGGCCCACGCCAGCGGAATCACGAGAGCCGTGAAAATCGACCCGAAAGTGACCTGCCGTCGCGGCCCCAAGATCAACCAAATCACCACGGTCAAAGCCGGCACAATGTAGTGCTTGATCGCATTAACAACAATGTCCACCCCTTCGACCTGGGCCTCGGGCGCGAGCACGAGTGCATAAATAAGTCCAGTGATGGAGATCATCACAAGTGAATCCATCCGCACTGCATGCCAGCTAACACCACCACGGGCGGACTTACGGGCGAGCATAGTTAATACGACCGCCACAATTAGGTTGCTCAAGTTTGTGAAATAACTCAGGGAGTCCACTACCCGACCGACCAGTCCGGCAATGCCATCATCATTTAATCCCAAAGAATTCGGGGCGATCGTTGTCGGTGGGTTCACGTTGAACACCGTCAAGACCATGCCAAGGGCCAACCCGAACCAGGCGATTGACGCTGCTACTGCATGCGTAACCCAAAACTTCATTTGGCAACAGTATGACAAGGAGATGCATTTGGTGAGCGAGACACCCGCTCCGTGCCGTATCTAAAAGAGAGTCACTTTTCTGGTGCGTAGGACCTAGCAAGTGGGATCGAGAAATTGCTGGATATCTCGGCACACGACTTCACGAATACGAACCAGACTCTATACTCCGCTTGTGAACACCGCCCTCGTTCTTTCGGAAACCAACCTCGCCCACGAACTCGGATACGTTGAAGATTGGCTGCTGGAGAATCACTTCACTATCGAACGGATCTACCGCAAAGACTTACTTGCCCCAGTGCCGTTTCCTCCCGCTGACCTGCTGATCAATATGGGCTCCCTGAGCTCCGTGGCTTCCGGTTACACCCAAGCCCCCGCATCGCTCGAAATCGACATGGTCAAGGACTGGACTTCCCAAGGAAACAACTACATCGGTTTGTGTTTCGGCGCCCAAGTTCTCGCAGTCGCCTTAGGCGGACACGTCACCCGCCAAGCAACAATTCATAAAGGCCTTGAAAAAATTGATTTTGTCGGATCAGATCAACGAGGCCCGTGGGTGCGTTGGCACGAAGACTTTATTTCCGATGCCCCAGGAGCAATCATTGATTCCGCAGTCAGCGAGGCCATCCTGATTTTTCATAGAGAAAATGCATGGGGAGTGCAACCACACATTGAACTTACGCCAGAAACCCTTGAACGCATGGCAATAACGATTGGGGTGTCCCCGGAAGATTACGCGCCACTGGTTTCCCAACTTGGCGCCAATGCCGCGACTGCACGGGCCGCGACCCTTGCGCTGCTCGATCACATCAGGCTCAATCAAGCATGAGTCGCAATCAGATTCCCCGCGATCACAAGGATGATCACTCCCATCACAGCGCTGCAGTCCGTCGCGATTTCCTCGTAGATCACACGGGCACAAAACTTGACCACATCGCCGGCTTTAGTTTCGACCCGCACACCACCCGCGGGAATATTGAGAATTTTATTGGCGCGGCACAAGTGCCAATTGGAATTGCAGGTCCGCTGCTTGTTCATGGTGAGCATGCTTCCGGCGAGTTTTACGTACCACTTGCAACCACCGAGGGAGCGTTGGTCGCCAGCTACAACCGAGGAATGCGGGTCATCCATGAATCCGGTGGCGCCACAGTCACCATTGCTCACGATCGCATGCAGCGCTCCCCCGCATTCTTATTTGCCAGCGCACGCGAGGCTCGAGATTTTGGCTTATGGATCAACGAAAATATTGAAAACATAAGAACAGTAGCCCAAGGAACTACCAGCGTTGGAATGCTCGAAGGAATCACCCAGTTCGCAGTGGGCCCCAATTTGTATCTGCGCTTTGACTACACAACCGGTGACGCCGCCGGTCAAAACATGACCAGCAAAGCCACTAACGCCGCATGCCAATGGATCACATCTGCGTACCCGCATAACGTGGACTTTATTTTGTCCGGGAACATCGACACTGACAAGAAGCACTCACAGATAAATACCTTGCTTTCCCGCGGAAAGCGAGTGATTGCCGAAGTCACCACCACTGCGCACACCTTGCAAAATCTCGTTGGTGTCTCCCCAAAAGATCTGTTTCGTGCCCGACAAATTTCCCAGGCTGGTGCTTTCATGGCTGGGTCAGCGAACAACGGGGCGCACGCGGCCAACGGACTGACCGCCTTATTTATTGCAACCGGCCAAGACGTTGCAAATATCGCTGAATCACACAGTGGTCTGTTGTACACACAACTTCTCGACAATGGTGACTACTACTGGTCAATCACTTTGCCCTCAATAATTCTGGCCACTCACGGCGGCGGTACCGGACTTGCCACGCCACAGGAATGCCTGAAACTTTTAGGTTGCACTGGGCCAGGGACGGCCAAAAAACTAGCCGAGATCGTCGCTGCAACTGTCCTCGCCGGCGAGATCTCGCTTGCATCTGCCGTCCTCGCTGGAGACTGGGTCACCGGACACGAAAAGTTAGGCCGCAACCACTAAACTACACGCTCTGGGGTTTACTACTCCGCATCAGGCTAGATTCATCGCGCGAGCGTTCAGATCCTGACATGGTGATTAATGCGCCCCACATCAACGCACATGTCCCTACGACAACAATTGCCGTTGACACCCATAAAGGCACACCTGCCGAGTGAGTCCACGCAGGCACCATCCCTGGGTCAAAAATTCCGACGCTAGTTCCGGCGGCATAACGGTGCGCATTTGACCAGAACGCAACAATTCCGGCCACCGAAAGACCGCCTGCGACCCAGATCAGCGGGAGACGCGGCATCACGATCGGCACTTGCACACTGCGCCCAAGAAGCAACGAGGCAACAAGCAAACTCAATAGAGGAAGCAGGTAGCGAGGTTGGACAACCTCCCCCGCTCCTAGACCCTCTTTCTGCAAGAACCAGAGTGGAATTACGTACAAAGACACAAGAGCAAACGACGCGGCCCACGCCTTGCGAGTCCACATTGTCGACAGTCCCGCCCAAGTCATCGCCCCGACAACAAGGACACCCACCATCGGCACCAATGGAACCAACATTGTGTCATTCCAGCCCAATGCGCCATCACCGACAATTCCGCGAAATGTCGCCGGCAAGTATCCGAAATTGGTCAGCAGTAGACCTAGGCCACGATCCGCTGTTCCCATCAGACCTTCCTCGCCGCCACCGGGGGTTGGGAAACTGAGATAGGAGTACGCTCCAACAATTCCAAGAATTACCACGAACATGGATGAACCGATGTTGGCCCGTGCATTGCGCCAGCCCGCGAGGAGAAAGACCACCACGCAAGTCACCACCACGTACGCCGCAGCATCGACCCGGGCACTAACCGCCATCGCGACAGCCGCGGCCGCTCCACCTGCCATCAACCAAGTCCGTAGCGACCGCCAGCTTCGTTGATGCAACAGGGCTAGAGAGAAACCCCAAAAGAGCAAGATCCCCGAAGACACCCAGCCGCTGGGATTGGTTGAAGGAAGCAGGAACAACCCCATCGGCATAAAAGAAACAACTAGAGCCGCAGAAGTAGCGAATGCAACACCACGGGGAACAATTCGTAACAGCAACGCCAACAGCAAGCTGGCCATCGCGACATTTAGCAGACGCATTGCCAAGACGGACCGCTCGACATCTTCTGACACGAGTAGCGACATCAGGCCGTAATAACCAGTCGGGTATAAATTTTTCACCTGATTGAGGTGACTGGTAGCCACCAACGACTCGTTCTTTGCCACTTTGAGCGTGCATTCAGCATTAACCGAACTGTTATATCTGAAACATTCACTCGCCTGCAAGACATTCGCGGGAACCCTAGCAACCCCATCAGCTCCTTGAACAGAATCAGCGCCGGAGACTAGGCAGCCACCCCTCGATTCCCCAGCAGAACACCAGATGGACGATAAATGGTAGTCATCATCCGGAGAAGAACCCACGGGGCTGGTCAAAGCCCAACCCACGCCAGTGAGGAGAAGTGCAAGGGGAACCCAGACCCATGCCCAACGAGCCATCCGTGTTGCGACACTCGGATCGTCTAAGTCGGTTTTCATGGCTACCTATCTAGTTCTGGGTCCAGAGCCACTGGAATCATTTGATGTGCCACAGCTTGAGAGCAAGAAGGAAGCCGCAATCAGCACGACCACTATCCCGTTGCGGTTACGGTTGCGCACGATTCCACCATCCAATCCGTGTACAAGACAATCACAAGTACGCCATGCGTATGAAATTGTAGGGGGTCACACTCCAGACAAGATGCTCGCTGCTGCCAACGTTGTTCAACCCGTCCACGATTCGCCATATTGATTGCCTCGAGTGACTCCATTCTGCGCCAACTTTTGCAGCCACAAGGTCACACCTGGCTTGGCGGCGGGGCAACCCTGATCGCCAAGACAGCCGGGATAACATGTTGGAGTGCCACAAAACACGAATTACGTATGCGTGGTGGGCGGCGCCAACCTAGACATCGAAGGACGCGTTCCAGGTTCGCTATTGCTGGCAGACTCTAACCTGGGCACTGTGATCCGCTCACCCGGTGGAGTGGGACGCAATATCGCTGAAAATTTGACGCGTCTGGATACACCCACCCGACTCATCACTGCCCTAGGTCGCGATGACAACGGCACATGGCTGCACGATCTCACCGCCAAATCCGGTGTTGACCTGACCGACAGCGTGTGGTCCGAATCGACTCCGACGGCAACCTACCTGTCAGTGATCGATGGCAGCGGCGAGATGGCGGTGGCAGTCAACGACATGGCCGTAATGGATTCCCTCGACGTTGCTGCCCTGCAGGCACGAAGTAGCACACTGGAAAATGCTGCTGCCATAGTCGCGGACTGCAACCTCTCGTCGGAGTGCATTGGCCAGATCACGCGCACACAGACCGACAGCCCACTTTTCGTCGATCCGGTTTCAGTGGCCAAAGCCGGACGCGTGACACCCCATCTCGCTTCGGTCCACACTCTCAAGCCCAACCGGGCAGAGGCCGCACTGCTATCTGGCATAGAAATATCGGACAAACGAAGCCTCAAAGCTGCCGCTAATGCCCTTCTCGATGCTGGCGTACGCAACGTTGTGATCAGCCTTGCGGCCGATGGTGTCTTTTTCGCCAACGCCGAGACCTCCGGAATCCTCACTGTGCCTCCCCAAAATGTGGCCAGCGTTACTGGAGCAGGAGACGCACTGATGGCGGGTTTGGTACATGCTCATGTAGCGAATTTTGATTTGGAAGACGCAGTCCGATTCGCTCTCGCCGCCGCCGTTCTCAGTGCTGCTTCGGCGACCCCAGTAGCGAGGGGCTTCTCAGCCGAATCCATTCAGCAAATCATCAACGACAAAATAATTATTAAGGAACAGACACCGTGAAAAATAAGCATCTCGAGATTAGCGCCCCTGTGAACGAGGCACTGCGTGAGGGAAGAGCGGTTGTGGCCCTTGAGTCGACGATCATTACCCACGGCATGCCCTATCCCCGCAATGTTGAGACGGCCTTGGCCGTGCAGGCGGCCATTACAGAACGTGGGGCGGTTCCTGCCACCACGGCGGTTTTGGGCGGCAAAATGCGAGTGGGATTGAGTGACGACGAGATCGATGCTCTGGGCCAAGCTGGCGACACAGCGGTAAAAGTGAGCCGGCGAGATCTCGCTTTTACGATCGCCCACGGATCGGTCGGAGGTACCACCGTTGCGGCCACCATGATGCTGGCCGCGATGGCTGGAGTAAGGGTTTTCGCCACCGGTGGTATTGGTGGCGTCCACCGTGGGGCCAGTACCACTTTCGACGTTTCTGCAGACCTTCAAGAACTAGCGCGCACCGAAGTGGTAGTGGTGTGTGCCGGTCCCAAGTCGATCCTTGACCTTGGACTGACCTTGGAATATTTGGAGACGCACGGCGTGCCGGTAATTGGGTTCGGAACCGAGATGGTGCCTGCCTTTTACAGCCGGGAAAGCGACTTCCACGCTGACTACCGGATCAATGATGCAGCCGGTGTGGCCGCGGTAATGGCCGTGCGACGCGATCTAGGTGTCGGCGGCGGGATGCTGGTAACAAACCCCATCCCGGTCGAATACGGGATGGAGCGCTCGGTAATTGATGCGGCTATCAATACCGCGGTCGCCGAGGCCAGCGCCCAAAACATCATCGGCAAAGGAACCAGCCCATTCCTGCTGGGTCGAATCGTTGAGCTCACCGGCGGCACTAGCCTCGATGCCAATATTCAACTAGTCCTGAACAACGCCCGGGTGGCGGCTGATATCGCTATGGCCGATAGCAAGGGCCGAGTCAATCCATCCAGCAGTGGCGGTTGACCCTGACCTTTGCCGACCACTATCTATTAAGTTTCCCAAGGATTCATTGTGAAGAATGTCGACGTAATGCGAGCAGCAGTTCTCATGGGTCATGGAGACATTGATCAACTGCATGTCCGTGAAGACATACCCATTCCTCGACCCGGGCGTGAAGAAGTGCTCATTCGCGTGGGCGCCAGTGCTGTCAACAACACCGATGTAAATACGCGTGTTGGATGGTATTCACAGAGTCGTAGCGATGCAGATACGGCCTGGTCCGGAAACCCCATGAAATTCCCTCGGATCCAAGGCGCCGACTGCTGCGGACAGATCACGAGCGTGGGCAGCGCCATTGATCCAGCGCGCATTGGAGAGCGCGTACTAGTGCGCACCATGCAAGAGCCCTTAAGTGTTGACGGCGATCTGATCCCGATCACGCTTGGTTCGGAAATTGATGGCGCATTCGCCGAGTATCTGAGCGTCCGGGGAAGTGAAGCCTTCGTTATCGACAGTCCTCTCGATGACGCGGACCTCGCCTCATTTCCGTGTTCATACTCCACAGCCGAGGGGCTGCTTCAGCGCGCGCAGGTTGGTGCAGAGCGGGTTCTCATCACCGGCGCGTCTGGTGGGGTTGGGTCGGCCGCGGTGCAATTGGCAGCCATGCGTGGGGCATCAGTTGTCGCCGGGACGACCGGCGCTCATGCTGATGACGTTAAGCGAATCGGTGCCGCAGACACAATTGATCGGGCGAGCGACTTAGTCGATCAGTTGGGCGATTCCTCAATTGACGTTGTCATTGACCTGGTCGGCGGGCCGCACTTTGAGAGCCTGCTTCGAGTACTTCGCCCCGGCGGCCGCTACGCAATTGCGGGGGCGGTAGCGGGTGCACATGTCGCTCTGGATCTTCGCGACCTTTACCTAAAGGACCTTACTTTTTACGGGTGCACCTTTCATCCTAGGTCAGTTTTTACCGACCTAGTCTCCTATATCGAGCAAGACCGGATCCAGCCCTTGGTCGCGGCGCGTTATGACTTAACCGATATCCATGAGGCGCAACGGCGTTTTAGCGAGAAGGATTTCATTGGAAAAATAGCCATCGTGACGTGACCGAAGATTCTTGACTCAATCAGACTCATCGACTCCCCTCCCCCTTATTTTGGGAGTGAGCCTGCGGCAGTCCACCCGGACAATACCCATGAAATGCAGCAACTGGACCTACCAGAGAAACGCGTATGCTGATTCCATTATGGAACATCGATATTTGGTCAAGCGAAAACTTTGGGCTCCCCAAGAAGGTGACTGGTGGAATGCCAGCACGTTCATCGTTGGGTCGATTCTCTTTGCACTCGGTGCGGTTCTGCCCACACTCTCACGCGTGCCCACCCAGGCGATTCTTTTTGTCTATCTGATCGGATCAACGCTATACCTGATCGGGGCAATCGTGCAATTGGTTCGCGGTCGACACATGGCAATCCACGGTGCCAGTGGGCCTCTTGCAGCCCGACGCTTAGCAAACCGAAACTCTTTAGCAGCAGCTATTCAAGTAGCCGGTGCCATATTTTTCCAAATATCGGCGACCGGAGATCTACTGCGATTCCTGTCGCCCACGCATCCAGACCAGGTCCTATGGGTGCCTGACCTTACGGGTTCAATCTGCTTCGTGGTGGCAAGTGCCATGTTCTTTTCGCTGAGGTATCCGATTCAACACCGCAAAGGCAACCCAATAAGCGATCGCACCCTGGCATTATTGAATATTTGGGGTTCACTGTTCTTCGTCGCTTCAGCAATTGGCATCTACGCTCCAGCGTTAACAGGGGAGTCCCTCTACCCCAAACTAGCGAATATCGGAACATTCATTGGCGCAATCCTCTTTCTCATATCTTCTGTCCCTGGGCTGCCTCTGCGAAAACCTGACCGCGAAAACAATGACACCGCTGGTCCGCGAGCATCAAATGGTGAGGGCTAGCTTGGAATCACCCCAGCAAAATCGAAGTCGTTGTCCTGGTCATAAATACGCTTGATCCGTTTCAGTCGAGGAAATTTTAACTACACCCGATGAAAAACCGCCAAAAGCAAAGATTGTGCCACCTGTCACTAAAGACCCTTCACATTGCAGACTGCAGTGTGGGGGACACTTCATCACGCACGAAACTGCATCTCGCCTAGATGTCTACTAATTCTCGATACCAAAATCCCGAATGGCCTGTTCAAATTTTGCTCGATCTCGCTCCCCTAGGTCTTCCCAAAGAATTTCGGCCTCTGGCTGCTGCCTCAGAGGGGGAGGAGACTGAGCTAAAGCGGCGCCTGATGGGCTCTCGAGATCTGCTCCGCCGGGAGTTACAGCCCCCGTTGCAGCTTCCTTTTTGCCTCGACTTCTAGCCACTAAACCTCCACCACCAGCTAGGGCAGCCAGCACGAGGATGCCCAAAATCCACCATGCAGGATTCGAATCCTCCGAGCTCACACTGAGATCCGGATTAGTAGTTGGGGTCGGATCGGGAATTGTCGATTCGACAGCGGTTGCAGCGGTCTCCGAGGCTACCGAAGGGGTGGGGGTAGGGGTGGCTGGATCAGAGGGAGCCGCTGACTCTGAAATAGTTTCGGCTGGTGTGGGTACGGGTGAAGTGGTCGGCGTAGGGCTTGTTATTGGTCCCCCACCTGCCGAAGCAGTAACAGCTGGGCCGAGGACAAGTGACACCATTAACCCGACTAAAAGGGTACTGCGACCTAAAAGGGTTCTCCCACACTTCCCACGTAAACTTTTCATGAGCTCTTCAGGTATTTCAGGAGCCTGTGTCGGAGGCAATGCTCGTTTCATTCACCATTGCTTTGCGTGTGCTTTGTGAGGCCTCTGCCTCGTTGCGCATTCCGGTTCCAAGCCTGCGTTGAAGATCAGAGCGCATCTGAGTCGTAGTGCCGATATGTGAGCGAACCCTTGCCTCTGTGCGCGCCGCCTGTGCCGCCATACGCTCAGAGGACTCACGTACTGCCTCCATGACTGAGGCAATCGAATCACGAAGTGCGCCAGAATCGGCGAGGAGCTCACCCATCGAGCTTTCCTGAATCTCAATGAGTTCAAGGAGGTCCTGCAGCATAACCCGAGTTTCGCTCTGAGTTTCATCGCGCAAAGAATCTGCCATTTGTCGAGCTGCGTTGATTATCTTGCGTCCCGCCTCATTCGCACTCGCAAGCGTTTTTTCGCCGGTCTGCACTGCCTGGCCCAACTGCACGCTTGCTTCCTCAGATAACTTATCTGCCGCTTGTTGCGCCTGCAGTCGAACCGCGTCTGCTTCTTGCTGGGCCTTGTGAACCATGGCCACAGATTGGTCACGGACTGTCGCCATGATTTCTGCTGCGTTGTCTCTCGCATCTGCTCGCATCTGTTGAGAATTTGCTGTTGCCTCTTCCAGTGCGGCCTTCGCTGCAGATCTATTTTGGGTAACGTATTCTTCAGCAGAAGCGCGAACCTCTGCCGCTTGGGCACGTGAAGCTTTAATAATCTCTCCAGCAGCGCCCACGGATAGAAGTGCCAACTCATCGGGTCCGAGGTCTTGAAGTCGACGGTGATCCGAACTTTGGCCATTTGCCTTCGCCAGCTGTCCCTCTAAATCTGAGATGCGCCTCTTCAAAGTCTCCAAGATTTGTCCAGGGGAAAGACTGCTCCCTGGACTGGCTTCTGAAAGTGACACGCGGACTCCTGACGACACTCAATGCACGAAACTGCAACTGCCTTAGTGTACCCTATGGAACTTTTAGCTTTGTGTCAGCCTACTTCTGGTCGTCGCTGAGCCAAAGATCCCACTGCTGGTCCAACAATCGCGCCAGCAAGGGGTCGTCAGATGGGTTTTGACGTGAATTCATTGATGCCGATGGGCGGTAACTCTCAGCCAACTGGCGCCCCTGCTCTGCCTGGGCACGTCGACTTGTTTCCTCCAACAACCGCGTCCGAGTTTCCTCAAGTTCCATTCGCAGGTCGCTCAGCTCCACGCGAAGTAATTCACTTTGCTCAGCATCCTGATGCAGAGTGTTGCGATCGTCTTCTACTAGCGCACGCGCTTCGGCCAAAAGCCTGCGCTCCTGTTCGACGGCCTCTCGAGATTTCGACAACAAGGAGATTTCTTGATTCACTTCGAGAAGTTGAGCAGCAACGCTAGTTTGCTGAGCGAGAACCTCCGAACGCGTGGAGTCCAACTCATTGTTTTGACTCACACGCAATTCCTCCCACAAGGACTGAGAGGCGTCCAACTCCCGCTGTTGAGAGTTGAGATCTTCACGCATCCGCTCAATCTCACCCCGTTGGGAATCTAAGACTTCAACTTGTGATTGTATTTTTTCTCGCTCATCGTGTAGCTCGAGCGTACGTGATTCAAGGCTTTCCATACCGCTTGACAGCTTGGCACTGGCCACAGAGCACTCCATTTTTTGGGTCTCAATGTCGTCCTGCACCTGCTGAGCTTGTCGCGTAGCCTCAATAAGCATATTCTCTCGATCTAACAGTTCAGACTCCCTGCGTGCCAATTCTAGTTCCGCGTTGTGAAGTTGATCTTTTTGTGCGAGCAACCTTGTTTCTTCCTCCTTCACTTCATTTTCTCGCTGATCAATCATTTCAGAGGATTTAGCCAATTGGGATTTGACTTCGGCGGCGTCGTTTCGGGTCTGCGATAACTCTTCAGCCTCGCCGCGAAGTTGGTTTTGAGCGCCTTCGATTTCTCCACGGGTCCTGGCCATGTGTTCAACCATTCCGTCAACGCTCACACGCTCACGTACAACAGCCAGGCGTTCTTCTTCCACCGCGGCCCGCATACCTTCAATTTCAGCGCGCTCTCCCTCCAGCAATTTTATCTCTTTGGAAGTTGCCTCTAACTGCTTGCGCAGTTCATGTTGTTGGCCTTCGACATCATCTAAACCCAGGGAGACTCGCTCGCTCTTTAAGAGGCCTTCGCTCTTCATTGTTTCTAACTCAATTGCTGCAACATCTAGGGCAGCACGCTCACGCTGCAAGTCAAGATTTAGTTGACCTAGTCTTTTGTTCTCAACCTTCATATCTAAATAAAATTGTCGCAACTGATCCTTTACTTCCTGCAGATCAGGGTCAAGGTGTGGATCTACCCCTGGATCAGGCACCAGCGCGGTTTCCACTGGGAGTGCTTCTTTGACCATGGAAGGCCCTTCCACACTTGGATTTTCCACGGCAGGTTCACTCGATTGCGTTGTGTGAATCTTAATTTCGCTGTCTCCGGCCCAGCGATCTTTCGTTTCGCCGTCAACTTGTTCACGCTCGTTATTTACTCGCGAACCACTTCCAGATCGCTTCTTGCTCAGGCTGGCGCTCCGACGCGCCAAACGCGAGAGTCTTTTCGGTGAGTTGGTCTGCTGTTCGCCCTGAGTTTGAGACAGCAAATCCGCTGAGGGTTTGCCAGCTGTGTCCCCAGACTCACCTAGCTGCTGGGGCTTTGCTGCTTCTTCCTGGGTGCTTTTTGTTCCACCCCGAATCACTCGGGCTTGTGACACGATTTTAATGATGTGAGCGATCGCCTCAGGATCGGCCGTCGGGACCTCTTGGCCAGGGGCCCTATTCGTCACGGCAGAACTTACCAGCGGATCCTGATCTGACCCAGAACCTACTTTTCCCTGTCCCTGCATGACTATTCACTTCCTCTGTGCAATCGTCCCCCGGTCTGGAGCTTCATGGAGATTACCGAATTGCGGTTATTTTGTCTATCCCACGCCACACTTCCCCCCCACAAGACCCTTAAGACCCCTAAGACCCCTAAGACCACATCCCTCCCACCTCGCACTCAACGCATGTACAGGAGGCACGATTTACAGCAGGAACATAGTTTGAACGAGGGCCGTAAGACCAAATAGTTCACGCAGCGTGCGAATCAATTTCATACAACCGTGATGAAGGCCCCTATCTCTCCAACTACTTCAGGGCCGGGATCTCACCATTTGCGATGAAAAACGTTCACCGTTACTACTCGCCCACACGGGCGCGGAATCTAGAGATCAATTTTTTTCGCTCCAGTTGACTCTCTTGTGGCTGCCGTCGCAGAAGGGTTTGGACTTGGACTCCCCACAGCGGCACAGATAGGTCTTGGTCGTTTCTTTGATCACTGTGCCGTCTGGCGCAACTATTGTTGCCTCGCCGTCGACTTCCAGTGGTCCGTCCGTTGTGGGGGTAATTCTCAAGTGTGTCATGGTTGAAACCTAAACTATTGTGAGGAGAGACGCAATGCAGGAAAGAACAAAAGCCAGACAGTGGAAAAATTTCGCCGGCCAAGACCACGAAGTTTGCTGGCTCCCCCATCTGGACTCGAACCAGAAACCCTTCGATTAACAGTCGAATGCTCTGCCAATTGAGCTATGGGGGATTGACGGCCGAAGACTATCAAGTCGCCGGCCATTAGCTACACGCCGAGGGTGTTTCGTAGTTCCCGCAGTGCTGTGTCGGCACCCTGTGAGGTGAGTGGGTCCTTCGGGTCAAGATCCCCGTGGAACTCAATCAACCAAGAAACTTCAGTCCGATCGGGTTCGCGACGGCCGATGGCCGTTATGGTGCCGCCACTCGCCAGGGTCAACGTTTCTCGAAATAGAACACTTGCCGTGACCCGGTCCCGCACCACCGCAGGAACATCACCACAAGGGTCTAGATGCAGCTTAATCAAGATATTTTCGTTGGTGGTGACTTCCAGCCAGGGCTCTTCCCAAGTTGCTTTGGCAATTTTTGGCCAATGAATCCGATTAGGTTCGGTCGTGGTCGCGAAATAGAGAGCTTTATCTGTGGCAATTACCACAGGTGGCTCGTAACTCGCAGGGCCCAGAGCTGTTGCCATAATGCGCTCTGACGAAGGGACCTGCAATAGGCGCGCATCAACCCTCAGCTGCTTGTGGAACTGATTGCGACCAAACATCAGGCATCACCAAATGAAATTTCACGCAGTGAGCGCCGGTAAGACTCCATTTCAACAAGTTGGTTCAACAATTGCGTTGTATCTCCACTCTCTTCGGATCGGGTGAGTTCACCTTTTAACTCATCAATTTTTTTTGACGAATCCACTTCCAGCAACCTGGCAATCATGCCCACGGCGTAGCGATCTTGCGATCCGGCTTCCGTTGGCATGGGCTCAACCGCAAGTTCACGGATTGTTGACCGGATCTCGTCGTTCTCGGCGCTGGCGAGCACCCGGTCAATCCACGCCATGCCATCAAGGTGCGCAGTCGGTCCACCGGCCGATGCAATCGCACCATGAATCGCCGCGGCCTTGGAGTGGGTGAAAGCTGACTCTTCAACCGAGGCGTACCAATGACTGACGGCACCAGGAAGTTGCAATGCTGCCTTGAGTGATTCGCGCTCCACACTTGAGCCAATCGTGGATTTACGGGATTGACGCGATACGGGGGCGCTTCCGCCGACAGACTTCGCAACTGTGCCCGGGTCCATGCCGAGCCATCCGGCCAGACGCCGCGAATACTCCGGCCGCAATGCCGAATCGCGGATCTTTCGAATGATAGGAGCGCTTTCCTGTAAAGCTGCGATGCGCCCTTCACTGGTGTTGAGATCGTAAGAGTTCAATACGGTCTTGATGGCAAATTCAAAAAGTGGGACTCGGCTTTCAATAAGCGCTCGTACCGCAGCATCACCCTGTTGCAGCCGCAAGTCACACGGATCCAGTCCGCCGGGCTCCACAGCAACGAAAGTTTGGGACACAAATTTTTGATCTTCCTCGAATGCGCGCAAAGCTGCCTTTTGCCCAGCTGCATCTCCATCGAAAGTAAAAATTACGTGTCCACGCATCCGGTCGTCATCCATAAGAATCCTGCGCAGCACCCTAATGTGATCTGATCCAAATGCTGTCCCACAGGTGGCTACCGCCGTACCCACGCCCGCAAGATGCGCTGCCATAACGTCGGTGTATCCCTCGACAATCACCGCTTGCTGCTCCTTAGAAATTAGGCGTTTAGCAATGTCGAGGCCGTAGAGAACATGGCTCTTCTTATATATAGGTGTTTCGGGGGTATTGAGGTACTTCGGCCCCTCGTCATCGTCATAGAGTTTGCGAGCACCAAAACCAATTACGTCACCACCAAGTTCGCGAATTGGCCACACCAGTCGGCCACGGAATCTGTCGTAAACTCCACGATTACCTTGGGATACTAGACCCCCGGCAAGTAGCTCCTGATCGCTGAAGCCCGATTTGCGCAGATGCTTGGTGAGTGCATCCCACCCTTTGGGGGCGTACCCCACGCTAAAAGTCGCACAAATTTCAGATTCGAATCCGCGCGCGGTCAGAAACTCACGCCCAGTGTGCGCTTCCGGTGTGGCCAGTTGCGCTTGGTAATACTCACTTGCACCCTTGTGGGCCTCAATCAGGCGCTTACGCTGGCCGTGTTGTTTATTTGGGGTCGCTCCCCCGTCAACGTATTGCAGCTGGACCCCGGCTTTATCAGCAAGTTTCTCAACGGTTTCAGCAAAACTGAGATGATCAATTTTTTGAACAAAACTGAGTAGATCTCCACCCTCACCACAACCAAAGCAGTACCACATCCCACGGCTTGGAGTAACGTGAAAACTTGGCGAGCGTTCTTCATGGAAGGGACACAAGCCTTTTAAGGATCCTCCACCCGCCGACTTTAAGGTCACGTACTCAGAGACAACCTGGTCGATCCGAGCTCGCTCGCGAACCAGGGCTATGTCTTCGTCTCTGATCCGGCCCGCCATGTGGACAGTCTACGACCGGTGCGCGCCGACAGCCCGAACCAAGGTTGAATGTCCCCATGGCTCTCGACACACACCAGCACGACAAATCCGGACTTGATGTTGCCGCCCTTCGCGCTGATACCCGTGGTTGCACCAATGTTGTGCATTTGAACAATGCCGGCAGTGCACTGCCACCCTCCGTTGTTGTTGACACCATGGTCGAGCACCTGAGGCTTGAAGAGTTGATCGGTGGGTACGAGGCACATGCCCGCGCTGGGGATCGCATCAATGCGGTTCGGGACTCAATTGGTGCACTACTGGATACAAGTGGGTCGAATATTGCTTTGAGTAATTCGGCGACCGACTCGTGGGATCGGGCATTCGTTGCGATCAAGTTCGCCAATGATTACGGACCCGGCACTCGAATCCTGGCTTCCTCCTCGGAATACGCGTCCAATGTGCTGCCCGTCATGCAACTCTCCCGTCACCTTGGAGTGCAACTCGAATTTATTCCCGATGATGCAACAGGGGTAACCGACGTCGCCGCACTTGAGTCCATGCTGGACGACAACGTCGCCGCAGTCTTGATTAATCACTGTCCCAGCCAAAACGGATTGATTAACCCGGTGGCCGCGATCGGTCACGCACTCGCGCGAGCGCAGTCAAATGCCTGGTATCTGGTTGACGCCTGCCAGTCGGTTGGGCAGTTGCCCGTTGACGCCGTTGCCGTTGGCGCTGACTTTCTCAGTGTCACCGGTCGCAAGTTTGTTCGCGGACCACGTGGCACCGGGTTCATGTATTGCTCTCCACGAGCCTTGTCCGAGTTGGAGCCTTTCCCCGCTGACCTGTTCGGAACGACATGGACCCCAGATGGGTACACCATGCGAAGCGATGCGCAGCGATTTGAAGCGTGGGAAAAAAGTTATGCGGCCATTCTGGGGCTTGGTGCTGCGGTTGACTACTCACTCACACTCGGCCTGGACGCGATTAAGCAACGGATTAATTATCTCGCCAAAGAAATGCGATGCATGCTCGATGAAATCCCCGGCATTAAGGTCCTAGACCGTGGAATTGAAAAAAGTGGAATCATCACCTTGCGGCATGAACGGGTTGACTCTGCAGTAATTGTCGCCGGATTAAAGGAATTGGGAATCAACGTTTCCCTGGGAACACCTGAATACTCACAGGTTGACTATCTGGCCCACGGTGTGACTTCCATGGTTCGAGTCTCCCCGCACATCTACAACACGCTAGAAGAGCTTGAACGCTGCGCTGAAGTTGTTCGCGGCTTGTCGAGTTAGCGACAGTGCTGGCTGTGCCACTGCTCAATACTGATATCAGTCAAACTGGCGACCTGATCAATCACGACGCGGAACCGTTCACCATCTGTTGCCGCACTGTCAAAAGTCGGCTTGAGCCAACGCTCAAGATTACGACCCTCGTCGAGCACCAAGGCATGTACTAGGTCAGCAATCATTTCGCGCTGGCGGGCATACGCCCGATCTGCACCCGGTCTATTCATGACCCATTTGACCGCAACTGTTTTCATTACCGCGACTTCGTCTCGTACCTCTTGGGGAACAACCAAAGTGGCGTCATAACGCGTGAGGTGCTGATCCCCATACTGTTGCTGGGTCGCGATTTGCGCCGACACACTAAAACGAGCAATCAGGTGGCTGGTGAATTTCTTAAGCATCACCATGCTGCGCATTGAGCCATCAAATGAACTGGGGAAATAATCGAGTCGGCGAAGTCGTGACACCGCCTCTTGTAGTTGTTCAATCGGGACCTCGGGCAAATACCTTTCCTGGGCAATTGCACAAAGTTCATCGGTGACATTATTGTCACCGAATTCAAGGATTGAGACTAGCCCCGAATAAACAGCGTCCTCAAAGTCATGTACCGAATAAGCGACATCGTCGGACCAATCCATGACCTGTTCTTCCAGGCAGGTCTGGGTTCCTGGAGCGCCCGAACGCAACCACGCAAAAACTTCCGCATCGTCTTCGTAGTAGCCAAACTTCGGGTTACCCCGAGTTCGGGCCCACGGGTATTTGCAGGAGGCATCAAGGGATGCCCGCGTGAGGTTCAGACCCGCTGACTGCTCGTCTTCATTAAATACTTTTGCTTCAAGGCGACTCACCACCCGAAGGGTTTGGGCGTTGCCTTCAAATCCACCAATTGAGTCTGCGAGCCGGTTGAGTTCCTCCTCACCATTATGGCCAAAAGGTGGGTGTCCCAGATCGTGGGCAAGTCCGGCCACTTCAACCAAATCAGCGTCACAGCCCAAAGCATCTCCCAGTTCGCGGGCGATCTGGGCAACTTCGAGGGTGTGCGTCAGCCGGGTGCGCGGAAAATCAGCGACGCCGGCTAGTTGAACCTGCGTTTTTGCGGCAAGTCGACGCAGTGCTGCGGAGTGGAGAACGCGAGCGCGATCCCGGGCAAATGCACTTCGAATACCTTCTTTAACGGGCTCTAGAACCGGCCGTTGAACATCTTGTTCATTGTAACCCTGCGCAATCGCCACATACGTGACTTTACTTGTCCACCCCAATGCGTGGCAATTCCCACTCGTTGTATCTGTAATGGCGAACTAACGCAAATGCTTGGCGGGCAACATATTCTGAGGTGAGTGAAGCGTCCTAGCAGATTGCGTCGGATCGATCACAATCGTGGCCGAACTCCAACAGCCACCCGGACAACCCGCACGGGCAGTGTTAACAGCGGGCAGAACCTGAAGTTAACCTCCACTGACCGAGAGTTCGGCTAAAGACACGTTTACACGGTCATCGGCTGTCAATTCACAGGTTTCCAGCCAACGATCGGGCAGCGCAGGCCGGCGCGAACCCGAGGTACGGCCGCGCGGACCTGATCCAACTTCTGAGTTAAAAGCTTGGTCGGAATCGATCTGGGCCACAAGCGCATCAATTTCAGCGAGGGTTTGTACAGTTCCCAACGCTTGCCGAACCGTGTGCGCAACGCTGAACCCTTTGAGGTACCAGGACATGTGCTTGCGCATATCGCGGCAGCCTTTTGCTTCACCGTAATCCAGGGTAAGGAGCTCTGCATGCCTGCGCAAAATCTGAAGCACCCGGCCAAGTCGTGGCTCCGTGGGTAACTCTTCTCCAGCGAAAGCCGCGGTCAACTGCGAGAACAACCATGGGCGTCCTAGACACCCTCGCCCCACCACTACTCCGTCGGCGCCGGTTCGCGCCATCATTTCTAGTGCGTCCGATCCAGTCCAAATATCTCCATTGCCCAAGACCGGGGTATTCAATTGACGTAAGTGGTCTTTCAAGTTTCTAATTGCATCCCAATCCGCATGCCCTCCATACATTTGCGCGGCAGTTCGCCCATGTAGAGCAACCCACGCAACACCGGCACGCGCGGCGCTTTCCCCCGCTTCAAGGTATGTCAAATGCTGAGCATCTATTCCCTTGCGCATTTTTACAGAGACCGGGACCTTTCCATTGGCTGCCTGTACCGCACGTTCTACGATCTCTTTGAATAGATCACGCTTCCAGGGCAATGCGCTACCGCCACCCTTGCGGGTCACTTTGGGGACTGGGCAACCGAAATTCATATCGATGTGGTCAGCTCGATCTTCATCAACAATGATTGAGACCGCTTTAGCCATAACGAGTGGGTCAACTCCGTACAGCTGAACTGACCGCGGTGATTCATCTGCTGCGAAACTCACCAGATCCATGGTCGCTTCATTTCGCTCGATCAGTGCACGTGAAGTGACCATCTCGGAGACGTAAAGGCCTGCGCCTTCCTCACGACAAAGTCTGCGAAATGCTCGATTAGTGATTCCTGCCATCGGAGCTAGCACTACTGGTGGATCAACTACATGGGATCCGATTGCGAGCTGGGCCGACATTGTCTAAGTTTCGCATGTCCGGCTCGGCAAAATTCACTCCGTACGGCAGACTTCGTTTCGTATCCACAATATAAGGAGAATCATGGCTAGTCCTGCCACCCCACCGACCCACAATCTGGTGTTAGAAGGCAAGAAGCGGTGGGTCGCGTTGGTCTTTCTAGCTCTCGCAGTGGCCATGATTATTCTCGATGCAACAGTGGTAAATGTTGCAATCCCCACCATGGTGACCGATCTTGGCCTGACCACCAATGACGCGGAGTGGATTAACGCCGCATATTCGCTGACTTTTGCGTCCCTACTGATTTTCTTTGGTCGCTTGGGTGACCGTTTCGGCCGCAAGCTACTCCTCAACATTGGTGTCATTACTTTCGTTCTGGCCAGTACGCTGGTTGCCGCCTCAGATTCGTCGATGACCCTGATCACTGCCCGCGCCCTTCAGGGCGTTGGCGGGGCCATGATTTTGCCGGCGTCTCTCTCCGTCATTAACTCGGTCTTTGTTGGCAAATCGCGCGCTGTTGCATTTGCAGTGTGGGGCGGAACTATTGGTGGCATGGCAGCCCTCGGGCCGCTAGTCGGTGGATATCTCACCACATACGCGTCCTGGCATTGGGCATTTTTAATCAATGTCCCCATCGGAATCGTTGTCATTATTGGTGTGATTGCAATTGTTCCTGAGACGCGCGATATGTATGCACGCAAAGGCTTTGACCTTCCCGGCACCCTATTGGTCACCTTGGGGCTGGTCGGAATTGTGTTTGCCGTGATCGAAGGGCAAAGGTACGGCTGGCTTGCGCCGACAGCCGAATTTGCGGTGGGCGGCTGGATTTGGCCACTTGACCTTGTTTCCGTCGTTCTCGTTGCAGGAGTTCTGGGTGTTCTTGCTTTGGTGATCATGGTTATTGTGGAAAAGCGACGGATCGCCGCAGACAAGGTCGTAATTTTAGATCTGCGCCTGTTCCGCATAAGGAGTTTCGGTGCCGGTAACGGGGTGGCGCTTGTAGTCAGTCTTGGCGAGTTCGGTCTGCTGTTCGCTATTCCGTTGTTCTTGCAGGCGACTCGCGGCTATAGCGCAATGCAAACCGGTTTCATTCTGTTGGCACTTGCCTTGGGTTCGTTCGCCGCATCTGGAGCTGGTGCGCCACTCTCGCAACGACTTGGGCCGGTGCGCGTTCTGCAAATCGGTATGGTCCTAGAAGTAATTGGAATCGTGGGTTTGGGAATCATCATTTCGGACACCATTACCGGGTGGGGTATGGCACCTTGGCTATTCGTTTACGGAATGGGCGTTGGATTCGCCACCGCACAACTTACGGGTGTCATCCTTTCCGAAGTACCGATCGCTGAGTCCGGTCAAGCAAGTGCTGTCCAGTCGACTTCACGCCAAGTGGGCGCGGCAATTGGTACTGCGTTGATTGGAACCACGTTGCTGATTGCCCTTGGGTCAACTGCCGGTCACCTTGAAGATCGCGGGATACCCACAGCGCAAGCTGAGCAAGTCAGTAATGCTGTTGCTAACAGTGCGGGTCAGGCTATCGTGGGATTGGCCACCGAACCCAATGGCGATGAACTGGTTGCCGGCGCTTCAGACGGCTTCGTCACGGCAATTAAGTCAGTTTCCATTGTTGCCGGGATCTTCGTATTCCTTGGGCTGCTCTTAAGTTTCCTTCTCCCACGCAATGCTGGTCGAATTGAGTCCGAGGGCTACGCACCCTCTCGAGAGTGACTGAGTCGACACGCAGACGGTAGCGAATTGGGGCACAACTGCTTCGCTAGGTTCACGTGTGTTATAGTAATGATAATCATTATTATTAAGGAGCCCCATGAACCGATCTGAACTCATCGCCGCCACTGCAGCTCACAGCGGTGTTCCCCTCGCCACGGCAGAGCAAGTCTTGGCCAGCATCCAAGCGGTGGTTATCGAGTCACTTAAGAGCCAGGAGAAAGTCGCCATTCCTGGATTTTTATCCTTTGATGTCATCGAGCGAAGTGCGCGAGCCGGGCGAAATCCACAGACCGGAGCGCCACTTGATATTCCCGCACGCAAAGCCGTTCGTGTCGTTGTCGGCCAAACACTCAAACGTGCCGTTTCGGACATTCAACCTTCAGGCAATTAACTGTGCGTCGTAACAACCCAAGTCGGCGGGAGTCAAAAGGTTCTACGACGATCGATCAACGGGGTATACCAACCAATGCGTGCGTCGCGTGCGGCAGCAATGTCATGGTGGTCAAAGTCCTCTTTGAGGACTATGAAATAGCTGGATATTTATTGGACGCACAATGCGCAGACTGCGGAAGTCTGCTTACCGCTCCATGCCCCCTGGATCGACCCGACGAGCACATCGAGAACTGGAATAATTAAAGAGGAAGCCGCTCGCTGAGCCAATCATTGAGTGCATCAATTCCAATGCGCTCTTGGGCCATGGTGTCCCGATCCCGAATGGTTACGGCTTGGTCTTCTAGGGAGTCAAAGTCCACCGTGATGCAGTACGGAGTGCCAATCTCATCCTGTCTGCGATACCGGCGACCAATTGCACCGGCGTCGTCGAAATCAACATTCCAGCGCTTGCGCAACTCGGCGGCAATGCCGTGCGCTTTAGGTCCTAGATCTGCGTTACGTGAGAGTGGCAAGATTGCGG
This sequence comes from Actinobacteria bacterium UBA4426, assembly GCA_002390705.1. Taxonomy (GTDB): domain Bacteria; phylum Actinomycetota; class Actinomycetes; order S36-B12; family S36-B12; genus UBA4592. Next base: position 33,935 of record DGQA01000001.1, read on the forward strand.
CTTTCACCGGTGCAAGCCGCGGATCAAAACGCAGCACGGTGCGGGTATCCACGCCACCCTTTGAATTGGGCGCTTGATCTTCGTCATAAGCGTCTAACAGAAATGCAAAGACAGCGCGGGTCAAACCGGCTGCTGGCTCAATAACGTATGGAGTCCACCGCTCACTGGACTCTTGATCAAAGTAACTCAGATCAGTTCCAGAATGCTCGCTGTGGGTTTTGAGATCGAAGTCGGTACGGTTTGCAACACCTTCAAGCTCGGCCCATTCACTTCCAGCAAATTTGAATCGGTACTCAATGTCCACTGTGCGCTTTGAATAATGGCTCAGCTTTTCTAGCGGGTGCTCGAAGCGACGCATGTTCTCGGGGTTCATGCCCAGGTCCACGTACCAGTTCCACCGTTGATCAAGCCAGTAGTCGTGCCATTCTTCGTCGGTACCGGGCCTTACAAAGAATTCCATTTCCATTTGCTCAAATTCCCGGGTGCGGAAAATAAAGTTGCCCGGAGTGATTTCATTACGAAAACTCTTGCCAGTCTGCCCAATGCCAAATGGTGGCTTTTTACGCGCGGCGGTCATCACGTTGAGGTAGTTAATAAAAATTCCCTGTGCAGTTTCAGGGCGAAGGTAGTGCACCGCACCGGCATCTTCAACCGCCCCAATGGAGGTGCGCAGCATCCCGTTGAAGTCCCGCGGTTCTGTGAATTGGCCTTTTGTCCCGCAGTTGACGCAGTTAAGGTCGGCCAGGCCATTGGTTGCTTGCTTACCGTGCTTTTCTTCATATGAGTCTAGTAGCTGATCTGCCCGGTAGCGCTTGTGACAGTTTTTGCATTCAGTCAATGGATCCACAAATGCATTGACGTGTCCGGATGCTTCCCACACCTGAGGCGCCAAAATAACCGAGGAATCAAGTCCGACAACGTCATTGCGCTCACGGACGACAGATTGCCACCACTGCTTGCGAATATTTTCTTTGAACTCAACACCATTGGGGCCATAATCCCAAGCCGAGCGACTTCCTCCATAAATTTCAGAGGATTGGAAAACAAATCCACGGCGCTTGGCAAGGTTTACGACTGCGTCAACACGATCCATAGCGGCAGTCTAACGGTGGGCCTTATTGGCCCAAAGCCTTCGATCGCGCATCAAGGAGCGCGATCGCACTTTCGTGATCGATTACGTCAAAATCCTTGTAATGCCAAGCCAATGATCGAGCACCAAGTGGCGCTTGAACCGTTACAATGCTGGAAAAAAGGAACTGCAATTGATTCATGGCTGTGCGTGGGCAGACGGGGACGGCTAATACGAGTTCGAGCACTCCCAAAGATTTGAGCCAATCACCACAGACTCTTGCCGCCGTTCCTGTCTCGACGCCGTCATCGACCAAGATCACTCTTCTGCCTTTTACTCGGCCGGCATCGAAGTCAGCTACAAAGCTTGGATCGAGTACGACGGTTTCCACAGTGCGACTGAGGTGAATTCCACACAGATCCCGGACTCCCACCACGCTTTCAACACCCAGCGCTACCGGAACCCCATTAGGCATGACGCACGCGATCTGAGCATCAGAAATTAGCTCCGAGTGTTCCTCGCGCACAAGTGAGCCAAGTTCGACACCTGCATCGAAGAGGTTTTCAAATTTAGCGTTCACCGTGGACACTCCCCCGGTCAAAGGTGACAGAATCCGACGCGAGTGAGCTCGCCCCCATTCTGGCCGTGCCAGATTGAGTGTCACTAATGATTTCCACGGTAACCGAGTCGCGCGTAAACTGGGACAGAAAGGGAATGACTTCAGCCTTGACTTCGTAGCGACTCAAAGCTTTTCGGTAGGAACCTACGCTCTCCCACCTATGAATCACCGTCAGAACTTCGAGCGAGTCGGTCGACTGGCCCAGTTCCATCGACAAGAAACCGGGAGATTCACGAAAAAGCTCACTCATGCGGTCATAACCTTGATCGAATGAATCCCGTTCGGCTGCTGGCACGATTAGTTGCCCCACGACAGCAATCAGGTTCGCTTGAATGTTCATAAAATCTGGCAGGCTCACATGCGAACATTAACGCGCACTAGGATTTTGCGCGGGCTTGGATTTAATCTCGAGCTCAGAATCCTTTGAGAGGGAGGGCCGTGGCCAGAAATAAGAAGGAACCAAAAGGTAACGGCGGCGTCCGTGGCCCAGGTGGTCCACAGTTTCAATCTGGCAAGAATCAACCGGCCGCACCCCGAGTTCCCAGCACCCCGAAGTATTCAGCAAGTCCGCTCCGCGCCGCGTTTGAACGTAAAAGTTTCCCAGTTCTCGCGCGGGTAACCAACGCCCCCCGCTGGCTACTCATTGTCGGTCTCGGCTCTTCACTACTTTTAGGCTTGATTCTGAGCGACGCGTGGGCGTGGCTAGGCGCAGTGTTCTTGCTCATTGTGGGGGCGTTCTTGGGCTGGCTACTCGCCCTATCTTGGCCGCTGTTAAGTCCGGGGCGACGCTTTATGCGAGTTTTGGTTGTTGGTGCCCTCGGTGGTTTGGCGATCCTCAAAGTCGGCGGATCCTTCTAATCTTATTGCATTTGACAATCATTATCATTAAGTATAATTTATGGTCATGATAAAAACTAAGTTAACCATCTTCAGCGCCCTAGCCTCCTCCGCTTTGGTCCTCTCGGCCTGCTCGAGTTCGGAGACAACTAGCCCCACAGACGCCACTACCCCGCAATCTGAAGCAACAGCTTCGGTGGCCTCCAAATCCCCTTCCCCATCTGAAACAGGGAACGTTTCGGTGATCGCTACCACCACAATGCTCGGTGACGTCGCCAACAACATTATTAGTTGTGCCGGTGGCACCACTACTGTCCTGATGCCCGTAGGTGCAGATCCCCATGACTTTTCGGCCTCGTCGGATCAAATTGCCTCCATGGTTAATGCAGACTTAGTGATTACAAACGGGCTGGGCTTGGAGAGCGGACTAACAGATGCTTTAGAAAATGCTGCAAATGATGGTGCAAATGTCATGGAAGTTGCCGTATTAATTGAGCCCATCAAGTTCGGTTCGGGCGGCCACGACGACCACGGACATGGTGACTTGGACCCACACTTTTGGTTTGACATGAATCGAATGGCAGACGCAGCTCAATTAATCGGAGCCGAGCTCACTCAGATAACCGGTGACCTTGGTTACACCACCTGCGCCGATACAACCGCCACCCAGATCCAGGCTGCAGAAAGTGACGTACGGGAGATCTTGGCGTCCATACCGGTAGAAAACCGGATCTTGGTTACCGACCATGACGCACTCGGCTACTTGGCCGATCTTTATGGATACGAGGTTGCCGGAACCGTTATTCCCGCCGGGACAACCTTGGCTTCACCAAGTTCAGCTGATCTCGCTGCACTAGTTGCAACCATCAAAGCTGAAGGAGTGACCGCAATTTTTGCGAACACCGCAGAGCCCTCTGCTTTGGCCGACGCTGTTGCCGCAGAGATAGGCGGTAACGTTTCTGTGGTCACTCTCTACGTCGGGAGCCTTGGAGGGCCAGACTCGCCAGCTGCCACCTATATTGACATGATGCGCACCAATGCGGCACTGATCGCACAGGGTCTGCAAGGCTGACCCGATGGAATGGTTTCTTGACCCGTTTGCGCTCGGCTTCCAACAGCGAGCGCTAGCGGGCGGAATCCTCGCGGGACTAATGACCGCTGTTGTGGGAACTTGGTTGGTTCTACGAGGCATGAGTTTCTTCGGAGACGCTTTTGTTCACGGAATTGTCCCGGGTGTCGCTGCTGCTGTGGTATTCGATGTCAACCCACTCATCGGTGCAGCGGCCGCGGCACTTGTCATGGTGCTCGCCATCGAACTGGTAAATAGACAAACAGTCCTCAGTGAGGACACCTCCATTGGCTTGCTTTTTGTGGGCATGTTGGCGTTGGGTGTAGTAATAATTTCTCGACTTGATTCCTATTCCGGAAGCCTGACCACAATATTATTTGGCGATGCCCTCGGAGTAACCGCACAAGATCTGGTCACACAAGCAATCCTGGCACTTGTCGTGGTCTCTGCAGCAACGCTGCTCTACCGACCGCTACTTGCGTTGTCCTTTAATCAAGAAAAAGCGCAACTCTGGGGGCTCAAACCACAACGGACACATGTGACGCTGTTGGTGCTTATCGCTGCTGCAGTAATTGGTAGTTACCAGTCAGTCGGGACACTTCTCGTGTTTGGTTTGCTTGTGGGTCCGCCCGCAACCGCCGCACTAATTTCACGCACAGTCCCCCGCATGATGTTCACCGCCGCAATCATTGCAGTGGTCTCCGTGTGGGCTGGACTTACCTTGAGTTACCACTTCAATACGGCCGGATCGGCAACCATGGCAATCGTCCCCGTGGTGCTCTTTTTCATCGTGTTAACAATTACTAAATTGAGATCAAGGCAAAGGGAAAAGGTGGAATCGCGTGTCTGACATTGTTTCCGCCCAAGGAGTCGTGATTACCCGCGGATCGCGAGTGGCAATTTCTGCCTCTGATTTCACCATTCCAGCAGGGAAAATCACGGCAATTATCGGACCCAACGGAAGCGGCAAGTCAACAATTTTGCATGCAGTTGCGGGCCTACTCCCCATTAGCAGCGGGAGCCTGAGTGTGCTCAATAACACGCCACTTTTGAGTCAATCCCAAGTTTCATATGTTTTGCAATACACGACCGTTCCCGCTGGTACGCCTCTCACCGTGATGGAGGCTGTCGCAATGGCTCGGTATCCAAAACTCGGACTTTTCGGCCGGCCTTCCAAGGAAGAAAAGAAACGAGTACTCGCAGCGATGGCGAGACTAGAAATTTCAGACCTCGCTAAGCGGCACCTCACCGAGCTCTCTGGTGGTCAAAGACAAAGGGTTTATGTTGCCCAAGGAATCGCACAGGACCACACCATTCTTTTACTAGATGAACCACTCACCGGCTTGGACATTAACTCGGCTAAAACAATTGACTCAATTATCCACGATGAACCCGTGCGCGGATGCTCGGTCGTCCTCACCACACATGACCTCGAGGAAGCCCGGGCCGCTGACCACGTGATTCTGACCGCCGGGCGTGTTGTTGGCTCTGGGAAGCCATCAGATGTGCTCACCACCGAAAATTTGACCAACGCATACGGCCTGGGATCTCTACACGAACACACAGCAACGGACCTGATCCTGCCCACAGAACACCACCTCAACGATCATCCGCATTAAGATCTGATCTATGGCATCTCTCGGAATTAGAACCACACGACAACGCACCGCAGTCGCCGAAGCCTTAACCGAGTTAGACGACTTCCGATCCACCCAAGAGATCCACGAGTACTTGAAGGGACGAGGCGACAGCGTTGGACTTGCCACGGTGTATCGCACTTTGCAGACACTTAGCGCAGCGGGAGACGTTGACGTGATCCTCCGCGAAGATGGCGAAGCCGTGTACCGAATGTGTAGTGATGCCCACCACCACCATCTGGTGTGCCGCGAATGCGGGTTCACCGTGGAAGTGGAAGGCCCAGCAGTGGAGCGTTGGGCTGATTCGGTGTCTCACACTCACGGTTTCACCACAGTAAGTCACACACTGGAAATTTTTGGGCTGTGCCCGAACTGCAGCTAACTGGCTCCCCCATAGCGCCTGTTCCGAGCCGCATAGATTTCACACGCCTCCCACAATTGCGTGCGATCGAAGTCTGGCCAGAGCGTGTCAAGAAAAACAAATTCAGCATAAGCCGATTGCCATAGCAAAAAGTTACTCATTCGTTGCTCACCTGAACTGCGCACGAAAAGATCCACATCGGGCATATCGGGTTCATCAAGATGCGCGGCAATCATGCGCTCAGTAATTTTACTCGGCTGTATTTGACCACTCGCGGCCTTGGCGGAAATTGCCTGAACCGCATCAGTGATCTCGGCCCTGCCACCGTAATTAACGCACATCGTGAGCGTCAATTGAGAATTCCTTGCGGTAAGTTTTTCGGCTTCCTCAAGTTCCTTGATCACGCTGCGCCACAGTTTGGGCCTGCGGCCCGCCCAACGAATTCGCACCCCAAGTTCATTCATTTCATCTCGGCGGCGGCGGATTACATCACGATTAAATCCCATGAGAAAGCGGACTTCTTCGGGAGACCTGCGCCAGTTTTCGGTTGAGAAAGCATAAGCAGAAACCGCACCAATGCCCAGTTCAAGCGCACCGTGCACGCAATCGAGCAAACTCGCCTCACCCGCCTCGTGACCCGCAGTTCTGGGCAAGCCTCGCTCCTGAGCCCAGCGCCCGTTGCCATCCATCACTAACGCAACGTGCTTGGGAATCAAATTTTTCGGCAACTCGGGCGGTTGCGCCCCACTGGGGTGCGGCGGCGGAAATGATTTTTTCACGCCACACCTCCCACAGTTTTGCGGTCAACGAGTGGCAGCGACTTGAGGCCCCGGTCAAGGTGCCACTGCAAAAATGCCGCGATAAGTCCACTCGCTTCGGACCGCGCACGTAACTCACTTGATTCTGCCCGATCCCACTCCCCCGACAAC
>DGQA01000049.1 GCA_002390705.1 Actinobacteria bacterium UBA4426
GGCAAAAAACTAGATAAAATCTGTGCAATATTATGTTATAGCGATAGTGGACTTTGCACTTTTTGATCTTAGTTACAGCATGGCGCGGCTACTTCAAGCCGGGGGCGATGCCGTCTTCACCCCTGTGGCGATCTCCTTGCAGCCTGAAACCATTAACTACTGCAGTCGAGTGTTCATGTCAGTTAGCGGGTCTGTTAACAACGCAGATCAACGCCATAGTTTTACCCGAATATGGCTTTAGCCTGTCCTAGCTCTTGGTGCAGCATCAACAATCGTTCTAAACACGGTGAAAGCCGTGTCCATGGCTTCTTCATGGAACCGGGCATCGGCAGAATGATTAAAAGATGGGTTCGCTTCGGCTTGCGCGCCTACGTAGACCATCGCGCCCGGCCATTTTTGTAAGAAATAGGAATAGTCTTCAATAACCATTGAAGGCTCCGGCATCCTCACTAGCGATTCTGCTAAATTCCCTTCCTCTAAAACTGAAATCAGGTCTTGCAGTGCTTGATCGTCTGCGATCACTGCGGGGTATCCTTGCATAATTTCAAGATGCGCCTGCATATCTCGGTGGTCTAGTTCAATTATTTCTTGCAGACCACTAATGAGTTCAGTGCGCACCGCGTCATTGGTCGCGCGAATAGTTCCCCGTAATCTTGCGGTAGCAGGAATAACATTAACGGTGTTTCCGGACTGAAACTCGGTCACGGTGGCGACGGCCTTTTCCCCTTTTCGCGAGAGTGCCTTAGCTACGTTGATCATTTCCGCAAGGAAATGAGTACCGAGTCGAATGGGACTCCCAACACGCTCCGGCGCACTCGCATGCCCGCCCACACCCTTAATGTCAATGGAAAACCAATCGCCGTAGGCCATGAAGGTTCCAAATCGGTAATTGACTGTTCCTAAAGGGAGCGCCGAATTAACGTGGACTGCATAAGTGTCAGCTTCAGAGATCCGCAGATTTCGATGCTCAAGAGTTGGCACGGCTCCACGATCTGTCTCTTCACCGGGCTGAAAAACAACAATCACATCACGCAACGGTGGGTTATCCACCAAATCGCCTGCCAGACCTAACATGGTCGCCATGTGCAGATCGTGACCACACGCGTGTGAGGCCCCCACTATCTCTGATGAAAAAGGCTCACCCGTTTCTTCTTTCACTGGTAAGGCATCCATGTCTGCTCGCAGGATCACTGGGCGAGCTGTGGGATCCGATCCGGCAATGCGTGCAGAGACCCCGGCTGAAGATCGGTGTTCAACGTCTAAACCCAACTGTTGTAACTCTTGCGCAATGTGCACGTGGGTATTCGGTAGTTCCAATCCGACCTCGGGAAAGCGGTGCAAGAAACGGCGATGCTCGCGCATGTATGAACGAATTTCCTGATTTGGTTGGAGCGAAGGTGACGACTTGTTAACCTCCACATTTAGCCCTTCACTCCGTGGCAAAAACTTACTGCGTAACTCGTTACCAAACAACATCTACCTGCCTGCCAAAAACCACCAAATGGATCTTTAATTTTCGTCCCAAATTATATCCGTATTCCCAGAGATTCCATAAACATTTACTCGAGAGGCAGCAGCCTGTCTACCTGCTTAAACTGATCCCTCCCCCAGATAATTTAAGAGTAAATTATCTAAAAGCCTCCCAGGACTCGCACCTGGTCGCGGGAGGCTCCGACCCCTTCGTGGCGACGGTTTTAATGGGCGGTCAATTGTGCTACTTCCACTCCCAAAGATCCCAAGTGGATTGACCGTCAGCGTTGGTTTCATACTCAAAAACAAATGCGCCACCGTTGAGGGCAGAGAGTGAGGGTGCAACAGTCTCGAAGTAAGCGATGCCCCTAAACGTAAAACCGCCGTCAGCCGTAGGTGCTCCGGTCGCACTATAGGTGCCTGTGGCAACACCATCTGCCGCCATGAGCACGCCAGAGTTTGGGCACTCCCCGTACCATGAACCATTGGCTCTCATGCTCGAACTGAACGTGGCCATGACGGTTACTTCCGCGCCAGCAATGGTTCCGCTGCCAATCTCGACTGATTCCATCACTAGCAAACCGTTGACCGCTGGCAGCGGTTTCATTGTTGTTTGACCTTTTGTGGAACCGATTTTTTCTCCGAGCATGACGCCCATCCCTTCGCTAACACCAATGACGCTCATCAGCGTTGATCAGGATCTTACGTGATAAATCATTCACTCACATCCTTAATCAAACTTTCAGTTCTCTTGGACACGCAAAATTGGTACTCGGGATTGCGAATGTCTGGACTGTCAAAACCCGGACACCCGAAATTTTGTTTCCGTGGACGCGCGTTGGTCTTTGGTGGCAGGCTTGCACCCATGGAGCCCCTCGCCGATCGCACCGTCTTGCGTATTTGTCCCCTCTGTGAGGCGAACTGTGGTCTGGAACTTCAGATTACGGGTTCGACCGTCACTTCGGTGCGCGGTGACAAGGCCGACGTTTTCAGTCATGGTTTCATCTGCCCCAAAGGTGTCTCCCTGGGTGAAATAGACGCCGACCCCACCAGAGTGCAGACCCCCCTGGTCCGCAATCCAGCCGGAGAATTGGTCCCCGCGACTTGGGAGCACGCATTTGATGTGGTTAGGGAGCGGTTGGGAACGGTAATCCGCAACCACGGCGCTGAGTCTGTGGGCATGTTTCTCGGAAATCCCAATGTGCACTCTCTCTCTGGTGCATTCATGTTGCCCGCACTCATAAAAGCGATCGGAACTTCCCAACGGTATTCCGCCAGCACAGTTGACCAGATGCCCAAGCAGGCGGCTTCGGCCATGATGTATGGCACGGCATTGTCCGTTGCTTTGGCCGATCTTGATCGCACCGACTACTTCTTGGTGTTGGGCGCAAATCCCCTGGTCTCAAACGGTTCAATGTTGACTGCTGCAGATTTCCCAGGTCGGTTGCGTTCACTGCGCAAGCGCGGTGGTCGATTGGTGGTCGTTGACCCGATTCGCACCCGCACCGCGGACTTCGCTGATGAACACTTAGAAATCCGTCCCGGTAGTGACGCCCTGTGGCTGGCCGGCATTGCCCACGTTCTTGTCGTGGAGGCAGACCCCGACTTCGGCGCCGCTTCAGACTGGATTGATCCAGATGCTGTTGCGTCTTTGGTTTCTGCACTGACACCTTTCACCCCTGAGACAGTTGCCGAGGTAACGGGGATTGATGCCGAGGTTACCCGCCGCATTGCGGCTGAACTCATGGCTGCGCCCAGTGCTGCGGTGTATGGCCGCATGGGCACAACTACATCGGGGCTCAGCCTGGACGGGGTCATACTGCCCATGGGAACAATTGCTTCCTGGCTCATCGACGTAATCAATATTACGATCGGTTCCTTAGATAGGCCCGGTGGCGTGATGTTCGCTTTACCTGCAGCCGGCGGGCCGTCCACTGAAGGAACCCCCGGGGTTGGTCACGGTGTGAGCATCCCAGGGCGCCGGCGCACCCGCGTTCGCGGTTTACCCAGTGTCCTAGGCGAGTACCCGACTTCAGCTTTGGCCGAGGAAATTGACACCCCCGATCCGGTCAGCGGCGAGCACATCCGGGCAATGTGTGTCGTGGGCGGAAACCCGCTGATATCAACCCCGAACAGCCGACGGTTGCGCGCAGCATTCGGCTCCCTTGACTTCCTACTTTCGGTTGATCCCTATCTCACCGAAACCAATGCAATGGCCGATGTGATACTGCCAGTTTCTTCGCCGCTGACCCGACCCCACTTCGACGTAGTGTTCAACAACCTGGCGATTGCCAACCAGGCGCGCTACTCCCCCGCAGTCTTTCCTGTTCCCACAGGCCAGATGGATGAAGCAGATGTGTTGCTGACCCTCGCTGGGATCGCGATTGAAATCAATACCGGCAATAAAGTCACTGCCCAAAACATGGATGACTTGTTAGCCGCAGCCGTTGCCCAGCAGGCGGTTAAAGACGCGGCCTCTCGCTTACACGGGTCAACCGTCGAAGCTGTTTTGGAGTCCGTTGCACCGCGACATGGGGTGGATCGAATTCTTGACATTCGCCTTCGCAGCGGGCCGTACGGGTTGACCCTGCAACAGGTCATCGACGCACCACACGGCATTGACCTCGGGCCACTCACCCCACGCTTGCCGGAAGTTCTGAGAACTCCCAGCGGACGCATTGAACTCGCACCGCAAGTACTTGTATCGGCCTTGGGGGCAGCGAGTGCCGCCCTAGAGAATGCACCCAAAACAACACCCACCGGGCACTACCTACTCATTGGTAGACGTCAATTGCGCAGCAACAACTCGTGGATGAAAAATATTGACAACCTTCAAGGGGGATCTAATCTCCCGACCGCCCAAATGCACCCACTTGATGCAGCCGCCCTAGGTCGCGCCAGCGGCGACATGATCTCCGTGAGCAGCGCTGACGGTGAATTAATAATCGAGCTGGCTGTCAGCGACACCGTGTCACGCGGGTGCATCTGCATTCCCCACGGATGGTCCGATTTCAACGTAAACGTCTTAGTCAGCGTTGATCATGTAGACCCTCTCGGTGGAACCGCGGTACTTAGCGGACTACCTGTAATGGTTTCGTGATTTGCGGGCCCGTCGAAGACTTCTCTAACCATTCAACCCACGGGGCATTCCAAATAGTCATACCGTTTCCGTCATCGGTTTGGGTGCGCGAAGTGTTCTTCACAATGACAACGTCGCCGATTTCATTTTGATTCCACCACCACTCCCCATCCGTGGTACTCATGCCCACGCAACCGTGGGAGACGTTGGCGCTGCCCTGGCTCCCAGCGCTCCACGGAGCCGCATGAACGAACTCCCCCGAATAGGTCATGCGCATTGCGTATTCGGCATTAACCCGGTAATACTCCGGGTTGTCCTCTGAAGTCCCACCCGATGCCGCATCCATAATGCGGGATCGCTCCTTAGTGATCAGAACTTTCGTTCCGGAGCGGGTTTCAAAACCTGCCTTTCCCGCCGTCACCGGAATAGTTTTGACTAACTCTCCACCCCGGAACACGTCCATGGTGTACGTGTTCGCATCAACCACACTCACCATGGAAGGCCGGAAAGAAAACGAATCTTTTGTACTCGTTTTTCCAAATACCTCAGGCTTGGCCTCCACCCCGGTAAGATTGAGATCCACTTCGACGCTCATATTTCCGGGCCAGAGTTCCTTGGGACGAAATTCAACTGTGCGGTTATCCCGCCACGCCCACGCCCCCAACACTGAGCGACTGGTGCGTACGGTCAGCGCAGCCTCAACTTCAGCCTTGTTCTCCACTCTCTTGTTGAAAGTGACCACAATCGGTTCACCCACACCAACCACTTCACCCTCACTCGGGGTTACGTTGGCCTCGAAAAACTTCTCGGGCTCAAGAGTGGAAAACCTTGAGTCCAAAGACGTAACCCGGCCCCGAGCATCTGCCGCTTCGGCCGTGATCACGTAGTTAGCGGAATACTCCAAGGCCGCACCAGTTGCACTCCATTGGGAACCGTCATCTGAAAAAATTCCAGGCACCTCACCTTTGGGGCCCAGCACTGACACATGAATTAAACGACCCAGTTTAGCTTTAACGACAACCTGGGTCACCGGGTGAATATCTGTCCCCGTTAACGGCAACGCAGCAATACTCACCGTGGGATTAGGGTCAACCGTCGCGGTACTCACGGTCAACGTGGGGGTGCAGCCAGACAACAGCAGCACAGTGGCTACTCCCGCAATGGGAATAACCACACGCACGCGGTTCTTTCTGGGGAAAAACATGGACCCTCCACGCGCCGTCAGTGTGTGTCATCAGATTGCGTCAGGCTCAGCGTTGCCAGTATGCGCGTGTAATACGTCGTAAACCCAAACCCCTACGCCCAACTCATATGAGGGTACGACAAGTGTGGTGCGGAATCGGTTCCGAAACACCGATTAGTGGGCAAACTCTCCACGGTAGTACTCAAAGAGCCAGCCAATCACAGCAAACATGAGCGCAGCCACGCCCAACACGATCAGCCATACAGCGAAAATCAGACCAAACACCAGGGCCAAGACCGAAACCCCGACTGCCAGCGGCCACCACGAATGTGGGCTGTAGAAACCGTATTCGGGGTCTGCTTCGTCCACCTGCGCATCAAGGCGATCCTCTGGACGGGGGTAGACCCGCTTTGAGGTGTAAAGCGCGTAAAAAGAAATTAAGAAAGCGAGCGCACCCGTCAACGCAAGTGCGGTGGTTCCCACTTCATCCCGGCTGAAGTACCAGTAGATTCCGGCGAGGAAGGCGTAGAAAATAAAACCCATCCCAAACAGTGCACCTTCTATCCTCACTTGGATTCACCCCCAGAAACCGGAACTACCATGTGTGTGTGTACGCCGGGAGCAGCCAGCTCAGGGTGGTGTAGGTCAAATGCCGGGCGCTCCGAACGGATCCGAGGTAGCGAAATGAAGTTGTGACGCGGCGGTGGGCAAGAGGTAGCCCACTCGAGGGACCCGCTCCAACCCCAAGGGTCATCCACGGTGACTTTTGGTGCCGTCTTCGCAGTCTTGAATACATTCCAAATGAAGAAGAGAGTCGAGACACCAAGAATTGCCGCACCCGTTGTCGAGACCACGTTGAGCGTCTGGAAGTTGTCAATGGGCAGATAGTCACCGTAGCGGCGAGGCATACCTTGGACTCCCAGCCAATGCTGAACCAAGAAGGTCACCTGGAAACCAATGAACAGCAACCAAAAGTGAATCTTGCCCAGCTTCTCATCCAGCATTTTGCCGGTCATTTTCGGCCACCAGAAGTAGAACCCGGCAAACATCATGAACACGACCGTGCCAAAAACGGTGTAGTGGAAATGCGCAACGACGAAATAGGAATCCGACACGGCAAAGTCCAGTGGAGGGGCTGAAAGAATAACCCCAGTGAGGCCGCCAAAAAGGAAAGTGAACAAAAAACCCATGGTCCACAGCATCGGGGTGTCAAATGATAGAGATCCCCGCCACATTGTTCCGATCCAGTTGAAAAACTTCACACCCGTGGGAACGGCAATTAACATGGTGGTCAAAGCAAAGAACGGTAAGTACACCGAACCGGTGACGTACATGTGGTGGGCCCACACTGCAACCGAAAGGGCACCAATGGACATAGTGGCGAAAATCAGTCCCTTGTAACCGAAGACTGGTTTGCGCGAGAAAGCCGGGATGATCTCGCTGGCGATGCCAAAGAAGGGCAAAGCGATGATGTACACCTCCGGATGTCCGAAGAACCAAAACAAGTGCTGCCACAAGATGGCACCACCATTTTCGGACGCGAAGACGACTGCGCCATATTCCCGATCAATGAATGCCACTGCCAGAGCTGCCGCCAGCACGGGGAAGGCAATAAGTACCAACAAACTGGTGATCATGATTGTCCACGTGAAAATCGGCATCCGGAACATGGTCATGCCGGGTGCACGCATGGTGAAAATAGTGGTGATGAAGTTGACCCCGCCCAAGATCGTGCCCAGACCGCTCACGACCAGACCCAACAGCCATAAATCTGCGCCCACTTCAGGTGAGTTGACCGCGTTGCTCAACGGGGCATAGGCAAACCAACCAAATGACGCCGCACCGCCGGGGGTGAAAAAGCCGGCGACAACAATCAGGCCACCGAAAAGGAAGAGCCAAAAACCCAGCATGTTTAACCGGGGGAAGGCAACATCGGGTGCACCGATCTGCAGGGGCATAATCACATTGCCGAAACCCACGAAAAGCGGTGTGGCGAACAAAAACAGCATAATCGTGCCATGGATGGTGAACAACTGGTTGTACTGCTCAAGGGAAACAACCTGCATTCCCGGGATAGCGAGTTCTGCACGCATTGCAAGAGCCATCAGACCAGCGATGAGGAACCACACCATTGACGTGACCAGGTACATGTAACCGATCACCTTGTGGTCCGTGGAGGTGATCCAATTGACGACCGCCTTGCCAAGGCTCTGCTGTGGTGCGCTGCTCACCGTGCTGGGGCCAAAGTCACCGGGGCCGGCCGTTGTTGTTGGGCGGTCATTCAGGATTGTCATATTCTCCGCTCCCCTGGTCGCTGTCCATCATTGCTCGATTGGCCTGTCTGCATCGAACCCGTTTGTCCGGCAGCCCGCAACCCTGCGACGTATTCGTTGAATTCGGCTCGCTCTACTACTTTCACGCTAAAAAGCATTTGTGAGTGGTAGGTCCCACAGAGTTCCGCGCACTTGCCCACAAAAGTGCCAATTTTGTCCGGGGTAAGTTCAAACACGTTTGTCTTACCCGGAATGACATCCATTTTGAAGAGGAACTGTGGCACCCAGAAGGAGTGGATTACGTCTGGGGAAGTAAGTTCAAAGCGAACTTTTTCGTCAACCGGCAACACCAAAGTGGAAATCTGTGAGTCGGCGATTGCGGGGTCTTCGGAGATCATCAGTGAGTCGGACGGTAAACCAATTGAATACACATCTTCATCGAGGTAGTTAAAGGCCCACGCCCACCGGAACCCCACCACGTTAACGGTTTGGCTTTGATCGTTTTCCAGGGTCAATATTTCACTTTGGTCACGCGCTGTGAACCAGAACAGCCCCAGCACCATGACCAATGGCACGAGCGTGTACAAAACCTCGAGGGGGACGTTGTATTTGGTTTGTTCGGGAACCTCGTTGATCCGGCGGCGGCGGTAAGCAAAAATTGCCCACAAAATCAAGCCGGCCGTAAACGCACCAACAGCCCAAGCCGCAATCCAGGATCCATTCCACAAGTTTTGAATAATTGGCGCCTCAGCAGTTGCCGGTTCGGGCATGTCAAAGAAAAATGCCTCATTCGCTGTACAGCCCGAAAGCAGTAACGCCCCGGCGACCGCGATACTCGCAAGTCCCAGCCGTGTCTTCACCCGGTTGCTACTCGAGTTACGAGTCGTTCCCACAAATGCACCCTTCGCACACATTTCACAGACATCCGTGAAATTCACCATTAACGACGACCTGTTTCACCTACTCTGCTGTAGAACTCTAGGGAGAACACGTGTGCCCACCCCGGAAAGTTCTTACATGAGGGAGACTAGCGCACCCACCCATACTTTTCTCCTCAGGATCGGCCCCAGAAAGAGTTGATCCGGTCACATTTTGTCCCCCCAACGGCTGTTGACTAATCTGGGCGAATGAGTATTGAACGATCACCCGGATATTTGGATGCCATTGCCGGGGTCCCGTTGACTGTGGCCACCATGACGGCCTGGCAATCCGCTGCCACCCAAGCTTGGTCAGACCCGGCCCGCATGCACCACGCCGGTAGGCAGTCCGGGCTTCTCCTGGACTCGGCCCGGGCAAGTATCGCCACTTTTATGGGTGTCTCCCACGCGAACGTCTTCTTCGCTGGATCCGGTCCCGATGGACTACGCGCCAGTATCGGAGGAATTTTTGCCGTTCGGTCAAATCTGTCACAGCGGGTGCTGGTGGGCCAGGTTGAATCAATGGCTGTGTTAGGTGCCGCCGGATCCCTTCCCGGTGCAGAAGTCATCTCCTTAGCCGTCGACCCGGTTCAGAAAACGGGGGCCGTTGACCTTGCTGATTTGGATCAGCAACTCGCTGAAGGCGCCGCCCTTGCCTGCATCCAAGTTGCTAATGCCGAAGTGGGTTCACGCCAGCCATTTGCTGCCGCGCTCACCGCTTGCCGGGCAGCCGGGGTTCCATTGGTCTCAGATGCAACGGGCGTGATCACCCATGACAGCCTTCCCACGGATTTCGATGTTCTGGTTGCCCCCGCTCGAGATTGGGGTGGCCCGCCTGGTGTGGCCATCGTTGTGACCAGCCCAAACAATCGCTGGAGGCCGGAAGAGGCACCCGATCGAGGATGGATCGGTGGCTTCCCAGATATTCCCGCCGCCGTCGCCTCAGCGGTTGCTTTAGAGGAGTCCGCGGGCTCCTGGCAGAGCCAAGCGGACCTCAATCGGGCAATGATTGATCAGGTGCGATCGAAATTGTTATCGATGAATATCGTGTGCGCTGGTGATCCAGATAATCGACTTCCCCACGTCCTCACCTTCACAATTACCGGCGCTGCCGGTGGCGCCCTTGTCACCGAATTAGACTCACGCGGAATTTCCGTTGCCAGTGGGTCTGCATGCGCCGCTGACACACGCATGCCCAGCCATGTCCTACACGCAATCGGCCTACCCAATGATGCAAGTATCCGAATTTCACTGCCGCCAGATTGCAGTGAGGAAACAATCAATCTTTTTCTCGCGGAATTACCATCTGCCCTGGACGCGGTGACTTCCTGAATCTCCCACAGGGCAGATCAGCCCGGGCTAAAGCACGGTTTCGCAGTAAGTACCCGCGTTAGTTCTTTCAGGTAGTCCCTCCGGCCGATCTGGGTCACGCCCATGGATTCCAAGTGGTCGGTGCGCCACTGCACATCAAATAGTCGCGGACCAACGCAATGCGCCAGTTTTTCCACCAATGTGACGAGAGCCACTTTTGAAGCATCGCGATCAATGTGAAACATAGATTCGCCGGCGAAGAGTCCACCTAGTTCAATTCCATACAGGCCACCGGCTAACTCCCCTTCAAAATTCCACACTTCAACCGAGTGAGCGAAGCCGCGCTCATGTAGGTCGGAATAAGTCTGAACGAATTCGTCTGTTATCCAATTACCGTCACCACCGGCCCGCCAACATGCGCGCATAACCCGAACGAAATCCTGATCAAAAGTGACCGTGAATTTCTGCATCGACCGTCGCAGTGACCGAGAAACTATTACTTCGTCTAATCGCAAGATCCCCCGCGGATCCGGGGACCACCAACCCAGTTCCTGCTCACCCTGCTCGGAATCCACCCGCATGGGGAACAGGCCCATCGTGTAAGCATGCAGCACGGTTACCGGATCTAGGTCAGCCCCGATGCAGACCAGATCTACCCCAGGGTGCACTTGATGTGGATCGCGCAATTCCCAAGGGCTTGACGGGATTCTCCCGCTACCGGTAGTCAATGCTTGCACATGTGCCAACTTAATTCACAGTAGCGAATTACGGGCGAGTACAGGAAATGAAACCTTCTACTTCGGCTGCGGCGTTGTCACCATAGGTGCGGCCCAGGCGTTGCAGGAAATGCTGCTGGGCAAGTTCGTATTCCTGGGTTCCGACAGTTTCTATTACATAGCTCGCCAGCAGCGAGCCGACCTGAGCCGAGCGCTCATCACTGAGACCCCACGCTTGGCCCGAAAGGAAACCAGCACGGAAGGCATCCCCCACGCCGGTGGGGTCAGATTTGCGTTCTTCTTCAGCAATCGGAACGTGCACTGCTGCTTGCCCGCGGCGCTCAATCCGGGAGCCATTAGGTCCAAGGGTGGTAATCCGAACCTGAACCATGTCGGCAATATCGGCCGCGCTCCAACCGGTCTTTTGCTCAATCAGTGCTGATTCATATTCATTGGTGAAGAGGTATTGCGCGCCTTCAATCAATGGCTTTACTTCCTCACCACTCATGCGGGCAAGTTGCTGGGATGGGTCAGCTGCGAATGGATACCCCCTGAACCGACATTCATCCGTGTGACGTTGCATTGCCAGAGGATCATTCGCTCCAATCAACACCACGTCAGCCGATCCCGCAGCTTCAATAATTGGCTTGAGCTCAATATTGCGGGCTTCACTCATTGCACCGGCATAAAATGTGGCGATTTGGTTTTGCTCCGCATCGGTTGTGCAAATAAACCGCGCCGTGTGTGCCGTTTCAGAAACGTGAACACCGCTTGTATCAACCCCGTGACGGGCGAGCCAGCTTTCATAGTCAGCAAAATCTGGACCAACCGCCCCCACGAGCACCGGCTTCAGCCCCAAGCACCCCATGCCGAAGGCAATATTAGGCGCCACACCCCCGCGTCGAACTTCAAGTTCGTCTACCAGGAAGGACAAAGAAACCTTGTCGAGTTTTTCTGCAACCAGCGAGTCAACAAAGTTGCCCGGGAAGGTCATTAAATGATCGGTCGCGATGGAGCCGGTAATGAGAATAGCCACTTGCGTGAGTCTACCGAGTCACCGACTCGCGCACCCTCAACCCCACTAGTTAGCTGAACGAATCCCCACATGCACACGAGCCACCAGCATTGGGATTATCAATTGTGAAGCCCTGCTTCTCAATTGTGTCTACAAAGTCAATAGTTGCCCCGCCCAAGTAGGGGGCACTCATGCGGTCGGTGACCACGTTAACTGTGCCGAATTCTTTGACAACATCACCATCGAGGGTGCGGTCATCAAAGAAAAGCTGGTATCGAAGACCAGAACAACCGCCGGGCTGGACGGCAATCCGAAGGGCGAGATCATCGCGGCCTTCCGACTCGAGGAGGATCTTGACTTTGTCTGCGGCCTCACTGCTGAGCACGATGCCGTCGGTGACGGGGGTTTCAACTGTAGTTTCAGTAGACATGGATCAGACCTCTTTCACTGGTTAGTTGTTCTAAGGCTAATGCACGACCACCGTTTGCGCTAGCAGGCCACCCCTGCCGGCCCAACATTACACTTTGGGGACAACCCCGCGTGGCAGAAATTCGTTGCCGCGAGAGAATAATCCCATGGCTCAAGTATTTGTTGACCCCTCCCCCAGTCCCCTTGCCCTGCTTTTATTGGGAAAAGCGGCCGATTCGACCAGTGAACGCGGGGTTGAATGTCCGGGAGATCTACCTCCAGCGTCAGACCCCGGTCTTGTAGCTCGAGCCCAGGCCGCAAAGGACGCTTTGGGCGAGCGAGTTTTTATTCTGGGACACCACTACCAACGTGACGAGGTAATTCAATTTGCCGACATCACAGGTGACTCATTCAAACTTGCACAGAAGGCTGCGGACATGCCTCTCGCAGAGTTCATTGTTTTTTGTGGCGTTCACTTCATGGCGGAAAGCGCCGATATCCTCACCGGGGACTCACAACAAGTAATTCTTCCTGACCTGGCAGCCGGCTGCTCAATGGCGGACATGGCCGAGATTAGCCAGGTCGAGCAGTGTTGGACTGACCTTGAATCTGCGAGCGTGGCGGGTGTCACCGTCCCGATTACCTACATGAATTCAACGGCTGCCATCAAAGCCTTCACGGGTAGGCACGGTGGTTCAATCTGCACCTCAAGTAATGCCCAGCGCAGCCTTGA
>DGQA01000023.1 GCA_002390705.1 Actinobacteria bacterium UBA4426
TCAAGTTTGACACTAAGTTGTGATGGGTGAGCATGACACCTTTGGGGAGCCCTGTAGTTCCGGAGGAATAAGGCAGAACGACAACCTGCTCATGTGGATCAATTTCTACCTGTGCAATTGGCTCACCGAATAATGCGGTAAATGGTGTGGTCCCTTCCTGGGCATCGCCAATAATTACGATCTCGGAGACACCTGTTCCTTCAATCGCCAGCTGTGAAGTTTCTAAAAACATCCCGATTGTGACAAGTAGTTGTGATTGCGAGTCATTGATTTGAAACTTGACTTCCTCCGCCGTGTACGTCGGATTGATTGTGCTCACTGCGATCCCAGCAACAGCTGCTCCATGGAAAACAATCGCGAACTCAGGAATGTTCGGTGCCATCAATGCGATGGTGTCGCCTTTTCGTAGTCCTTTTGCGGTAAGCCCACCTGCGAAGGAGTAGATCATTGCTTTGAGCTGTCCATATGTATAGGTGCGGCCCGTTGGTCCATCAATGAGCGCCTCACGGTCGGGAACTCGATCGGCCTCCCTCAAGATGAACTCGGTGATGCTGACATTGGGGATTTCAACTTCCGGGAGCAAACTCTTATGGATGATCATGGGGTTCTCCTAGCCGAAAGGTGGGCGGTCTCATGGTGTGTCTTGAGGGGAGTGTGTCAGGTTAAGTACCTTTATCGAGGCAAAATCCAATAATCTAGGCTTAAAGTGGCCACTCTGCTTGCAAAAGTTGCCATAAGGGCCCATCATTGTTACCGGCGGGTAACTTAGCCCCGAATCCAGTACATGGGAGTGGTAATGACGCATTACAAAAGCAATCAGCGCGACCTAGAATTCAATCTTTTTGAAGTCTTCGGTGCAGGCGAGCGAATGGGCAAAGGTCCCTACGTAGAAATGGACGAAGATGTCGCCCGCGACGTCTTAGGTGAAGTAAATCGCTTGGCATCAGGACCTCTCTCGGACTCATTTGTTTCTTCCGACCGCGTCCCACCCGTCTATGACCCGGTGACTAAATCGGTCACCATGCCGTCCGATTTCAAGAAAAGTTTTAACGCTCTCATGGATGCCGAGTGGTGGCGTCTAGATCTCCCCGTGCACCTCGGTGGCACCGGTGCTCCACCATCACTGCGCTGGGCCGCGGCGGAAATGCTCCTAGGCGCAAACCCTGGCGCTTTCCTGTTCATGTCAGGTCCCGGCTTCGCTGCAATTCTTGACTCCCTCGGCAATGAGGATCAAAAGCGTTGGGGCCAACTCATGATTGACAAGCGATGGGGCGCCACGATGGTTCTGACCGAACCTGATGCTGGCTCCGATGTCGGCGTTGGTCGCACAAAGGCCGTTGAGCAAGCTGACGGCACCTGGCACATTGAAGGTGTTAAGTGCTTCATCACCAGTGGCGAGCACGATATGGCTGACAATATTGTTCACTTGGTTCTCGCGCGCCCCGAGGGTGCAGGACCGGGAACAAAAGGGCTCTCACTATTTGTTGTCCCGAAGTTCCATGTTGACTTGGCGACCGGCGACATTGGCGAACGCAACGGTGTGTATGCAACTAACGTCGAAAAGAAGATGGGTCTGAAGGTTTCGACCACGTGCGAATTGACATTTGGTGAAAATGAACCAGCTGTTGGTTGGCTTGTTGGTGACGTCCACAATGGCATCGCGCAGATGTTCAAGGTTATTGAATACGCCCGCATGATGGTTGGCACGAAAGCAATTGCCACACTGTCAACGGGTTACCTCAACGCCCTCGAGTATGCCAAGAATCGCGTTCAAGGTGCTGACCTCACCCAGATGACTGATAAGACTGCACCTCGCGTCACCATCACGAATCACCCAGATGTGCGCCGTTCGCTCATGCTTCAGAAGTCCTACTCCGAAGGCATGCGCGCGCTCGTTCTCTACACCGCTTACTGGCAAGACCTGATTGAGATGGGCCGCGCCGGTGACACAACAATCGATCTGGAAATGGCCGAACGCATTAACGACCTTCTCCTGCCCATCGTGAAAGGTGTCGGATCAGAGCGGTCCTACGAAATGCTGGCGGTTGGATTACAGACCTACGGTGGTTCGGGCTACCTGCAGGACTATCCACTTGAGCAGTACATCCGTGACGCAAAGATTGACACCCTTTACGAAGGAACGACCGCAATTCAAGGCTTAGACTTCTTCTTCCGAAAAATGGTTAAAGACCAATTTAAGTCAATTAGTTACCTCGCCCAAGAAATCACCCAAACGGTTAAGGGTGACGAAGGTTCAGGGCAACTTTCGGTTGAGCGCGAACTTCTTGGCCAGGCACTTGAAAACGTTCAGGGGATCCTGGGTGTTATGGGGCAGTGGGCTATGGCTTCACAAACAGATGTCAAAGAGGTCTACAAGGTGGGTTTGAACTCAA
Organism: Actinobacteria bacterium UBA4426; assembly: GCA_002390705.1. GTDB lineage: Bacteria > Actinomycetota > Actinomycetes > S36-B12 > S36-B12 > UBA4592. The sequence goes on from DGQA01000023.1 coordinate 2,394, forward strand.
CTCGCTTGCTTATGGCATCTGGTGACCTGATGATCGCTTGGCTACTTATCCGCCAAGCTGAAGTTGCCCTCGCTGCTCTGGACGCCGGTCCCAAAGATCGCGATAAGGACTTCTACATCGGCAAGGTAGAAAGTGCTCGCTGGTTTGCTCGCAATCGACTTCCTCTCCTCGCAGCAGAACGTGGGATCGCAGAGGCGACAACCGATGAAATTATGGAAATCCCTGAATCTGCTTTTTAAAAACTGTCGAGTCCGCGCACTTTGGGTCCACTCAAAATGCGCGGACTCATCTCCCGCTTACTAGAGGTACCCTCAGAGCATGCCCACAGTGACCGCCATCCTCTCGAGCATTCTGTTGATCTCCCTAAGTGTGTGTGGCGGTGCGGTGTCCGCTTCCGCCCACACCGATGTGGTGGAGACCACCCCGGTCGATGGTGCCGTTCTGGAAAGCGCACCACAATCATTAACCTTGAGTTTCAATTCCACTCTGCTCGACGGAATGGTAGAAGTGGCTGCTTCCAACTCTGATGGTGAACTCGTCTCCGGGGTCGTTGCCGAGAGCGTGGGAACCGAAGTAATAGTGCAATGGCCAGCTGACCTCCCCGGCGACACCTACAAAGTTTCCTACCGGATTGTTTCCCAAGATGGACACCCCGTGACCGGATCTTTGCGTTTCAGTTACCCCAATCCGGAAACGGTAATTGCAGAACCAAAAATCACCACAATGGACGATCCCACTGCCGAGCCTGAAACTGTGGAGCCTGAAACTGCAGCACCACGTGTAGCGAAGGAGTCCCCATCTGGTCCAGAGTCTGATCTCATGTGGGTTCTCGGTTTCCTGGCAATTGCGCTCGTGGTTACCGGTTACTTCATTTGGCGAAAGCGCTCAACGTGAAAACGACGTTAAGTCCCGCGGCCCAAGTTGTCCCTCGATCTAGAATCCTTGTTTTTGCTTCGCTTGTGATCGGCATAGCAATTGGAGCATCGGCAATTGGACTCATAGTCGCCGGTGGCTCCTACCAAGTGGCGCCGGCCGGGATCACAGACACAGGTCCTCTGATTGCGTGGGGGGTCGGGATTTTGCGGGTTCTGACCGACATTGCGGGAATTCTGACGATCGGTTTTCTTGTTTCAGCGGCCTTCCTTGACCCTTCGGGCAAAGATGGCGTCTTATCTTCAGTTGGGCGCAAAGATGTAATTCGTGCCGCCTGGGCGGCCGCGGTGTGGGCCATCCTGTCGGTCATACAAGCATCCTTCTTGTTGGCATACGTGTTGGGAATCTCACTCACCGAGGCAATCACACCAATTGTGGTCAGTACCTACGCAACAGATATTCCCGCGACCCGGGCTCTGATCGTGGTGTTTGTCATAGCGGCAGTCATTGCACTTGGTGGATTCATCACGGCTACAACAGACGTCAGTGCAGCAGGGGTCGTGCTGGCCTTGGTTGCTGTGTCGCTCCCTTCACTCGCTGGACATGGCTCCGGCCTCGGTGACCACGCATTGGCCTTGACCGCTGGAGTAACCCATGTTGTTGCCGCCGCATTGTGGGTTGGTGGACTGGTCGTGCTCCTTTTTCATGCAATTAAGCGGGACATTCCATTGGGCCGAGCGCTGGAACGCTTTTCCCCGCTGGCGCTGATTGCAATTGTGTTGCTCGCGGTGAGTGGCCTATCGAATTCCTACACGCGATTGAACTCATTTGATGAGTTGTTCACTAACGGTTACGGACAAGTCGTTCTTGTAAAAGTTGGATTGATTCTAAGTCTTGGATTCTTGGGTTACCGACTTCGTACCCGAGTGCTGCCCCTACTGCGCGCTCCGGGAGCTGGAAAAAGGTTTGCCAAAGTCGCCGCGTGTGAGGTAATGATTATGGCTGCGGCAGTTGGCCTTGGTGTGGCGCTCGCAACCAGTCCTTACCCTCGAGTAGAGCAAGTACTTCCCACATTTGGCGAAACACTTCTGGGTTACCCGTACCCGCCAGCGCCCACTGTGAGTTCAGTTGTTTTTGGTTTCCAACTTGAGCCTTTTTTTCTCGCAGGGAGCGTAATTGCTGCAGCGCTCTACATCGTTGGATACATTCACTTGCGCCAACGCGGTGATGCGTGGCCGACCATGAGATTAGTTGCATGGCTTGCCGGAGTTGGGGTAATTATTTGGTGCACCAACTCAGGAATCGCGCTGTATTCGCAAGTATCAGTCGGGCTTCACATGGTCAATCACATGACGTTGACCATGCTGGGGCCGATCTTCTTAGTCATGGCGGCTCCGGCAACTCTTGCGCTTCGGGTATTGAGGCCTTCCCGCACCAATGAGCGTGGTCCACGTGAATGGCTAGTACTTTTCCTTAACAGTAAAATAAATAGTCTCGCCACCAACCCGTTTTTTGTTTTCTTCATCTATGTAATTGGGCTTTATGGCCTCTACTTGACACCCGCTTTTGGCTGGCTGATGGGCTCCCACATTGGCCACGTACTTATGCAACTGCATTTCATTCTTGCCGGCTACCTCTTTTACTGGGTGCTGCTGGGCATTGATCCAAGACCGCATCCTTTGCCGTATTGGGGTCGAATTGTGCTACTGCTTTTATCTCTTGGCGTGCACGCATTCTTTAGCGTAATTTTGATGATGGGAACAACCCCCATGGCAATCGAGTGGTACGGGCTCGTGCGCCCGGACTGGGTGGTTGATCCGCTCGCCGACACCCTGTTCGGCGGTCAGGTTGCATGGGGTCTGTCCGAAATTCCCGCGCTCTTGGCGCTGATCACGATCATGGTGCAGTGGTCCAGAAGTGATGCGCGCGATGCCAAGCGAAAGGATCGGCAAGCCGAGCGTGACGGGGATGCCGAACTCAATGCCTACAACAAGCATTTGGCATCCTTGAATCAAGGGTCGAAGGGTCGAAGGGTCGAACCCCAGGGCCCTGCGCGCGTTGACGCCAACATGTTTGCCTCAGTCGTGGTGACCCCAGGAATCACGATTATTGATGTCCGTACCCCAGGTGAATTCGCCCAGAGTCACATCGGTGGCGCTGTCAACTACAACGTTGAGGGTCCGGACTTTGCGGATCAGATCAAGGGTCTTGATCCAGACGGCGTATACGCGGTCTACTGTCAAAGTGGAAATCGCTCCCAAGTGGCGGTAGGTAAAATGGCCGGCATTGGGGTAAGAAGTGTTTTCGAACTTGAATCTGGGATCACCGGTTGGGAGAGTGCAGGCTCTCCTGTAGTTTCTGAGTCATGACCAAAGCGTGGCCCACGTTCCTTGTTCTCCCCATTATTCTGTTTGGACTCATTGCACCCACCAGCAGCCACGCTGCACCAGTGCTACTTCGTGAAATCACCGACAGCAGTCAAGTAGTCTTGGTCACGGCTAAATCGTGGAATGCAACGACCGGCACCGTCCGCACATTTGAAAAGAAGAACCAGACCTGGACAGCAACTCAAAGTTCCACACAAGCAAATCTGGGCTACGGCGGCTTGGTTTCTGGAAACAAGCGCAAGCAAGGAACCGGAAAAACTCCGACAGGAACCTACGCAATCAAGTGGGCATTCGGCATTAAGTCAGACCCCGGTGCCTCGGTCAAGTACACGAAAGTTGATAGCGATGACGCCTGGACCTACGATCCACGAGTTCCCAGCACCTACAACATTTTTCAAACTTCGAACAAGAAGTGGTTAAGTTACGGGAATTACGTGGAGCGTCTTACCACCTATGGCAAGCAATACAACTACGTTGCGGTCCTTGATTTTAATCTCCCCGAAGGGAAAATCACTCAGGGAGCGAATGGGATTAATCGAACCGATGAAAGTGCGAATACCGCAAGAGGCGGCGGTATTTTTTTGCATGTAAGCAATGGGAAAAACACAGCTGGGTGTATCGCTGTCCCCCAAAAGTTTATGAAAAATGTGCTGAGATGGCTGGATCCAAAAAAGAATCCCGTGATCGTGATCCGGGTGAATAACTGACTAAACGGTGATGACAGGTGAGTCGACGAGGTCATCTATTGCTGGGAACTCTGCCCGCCAATCTTTCCCTATCTGAATCTCAATCTCAGCGCCAAGCACCGTTTCAGTCTCCCCACCTTGCGCCAAAACATTTCCGAGCGGATCAATGATTACTGAACTTCCCCCGAGGTGGTGTCGACCCTGGGCCCCAATTTGATTGCATGCAATCACCCAAGCTTGGTTTTCAACAGCCCGGGCCGGAAGTAACGCATCCCACTGCCTAATTCGAGGGACCGGCCAGCCAGAGGGAATCACGAAAGCTTGTGCCCCAGCAATGCGCATTGCCCTAAACATTTCGGGAAAGCGAGCGTCATAGCAGGTAGCAAGACCAGTTAATCCCAGCGGCGTTTCGACCATCACGTAAGTTTTTCCCGGGGTCATGGTGTCTTGTTCGCGCGCATACGTAAACACATGCACCTTGCGGTAGAAGGCAGCCAACTCACCTTGTGGGTTGAACAACACACTCGTGTTGTGTAAGTCTGCGCCGGCTTTTTCGCAAAAGGAACCACCGTGTAACCAGATTCCTCGCTCACGTGCCTTACGCGCAAGCGCTGTTGGTAGCGCCCCATCAATTGGTTGAGCATGCTCGCGGCTGGCTTCAAGGTCAAATGCCCCCACATTCCACAACTCAGGCAGCAACATGAACTCGCAATCGGGCGCCTGCTGGTCAATCAGCCCAAGAACCCGCTCAACTCGTTTCGGGACCGACTCCGACGTTGAGCAGTCAATTTGCAAAATTTTTACCCTCACACCCATAGAATTGAGTGTATTCCCAATACTAAATACCAGAGATACGGCAGACTATAAACATGTCGGATCTACGTGAAACTAAGAGCGCCCTTGACCCCATGAAGACGTATCTAGAGGCCGTTTTGGACTTCTACACCACCCTAGAACCCCTTACTGCTGACCAGTGGTCACTCCCCACGCCGTGCCCAGGCTGGAGTGTGGCCGACCTTGTCGCCCACACGATTGACATTGACTCTATGGCTGCCGGTGAGCCGGCACCGGATCATGAACCCAATTGGGATCAACTCCCCCACGTGAAGGGTCCATCAAATCAATTCACCGAGCGCGGCGTGGACTTCAGACGGGGGAGTCCGCCGGCTACTTTGTTAGAACAGATGCTCTCTGCCGCCAATAATCTTTCTGACTTTCTTTTGACGCAGTCACCCACCATAAATCTTCCTTGGGTCAAGGGCGAGGTGGCAAAAGAACAGTTCCTCTCCATGCGGGCATTCGATATTTGGGCCCATGATCAAGACGTCCGAATTGCAATTGGTGCCCCGCAAAATCTCATGAGTAACCCTGGAAAAGATGCAGCACAGCGAATGTTCGGGACTCTGCCATTTATTTGGGGTAAAAAAATGGGAGTACCCCCCGGTGAATCCTTACATTTAGTCTTCACCGGACCAGACATCAACGGTACTCTCTCTATCGAGACCGGTCCCCAAGACAAGGCTGCTTTCGTCAGTGAACCAGCCGGCGAAATAACCCGCATCGAGATCCCTTGGGCTGACTTTGTTAACGGATACTGTGGGCGGGTAGACCCCGACGTTACTGCAACTCGAATGACCGGGTCCGGTCCACGGGCTCAGGAGTTTGTTAACGCACTCGCATCCACGCCGTGAACTGGCCCTGGTCAGTCCTTGAGTAGTAATTCATCTAGGGCCGGGTCCGCCAAGTAACTGGCCACACTGGCTAAAGCGCGCGATCCAAGTGCCCCGTCAATTATTCGATGATCAAATGAAAAAGTCAGTTGCATGATCGGCCGGATCACAATGGAGTCGTCGACTACCCAAGGTTTATGAATGATCCGACCCATAGCGAGAATGGCGGCCTGACCAGGGGTGATGATCGGAGTCCCACCATCAACTCCAAATACCCCGACGTTGGTGACCGTTATGGTGCCACCGGTGAGATCAGATGGGCTCGCTGAACCATCTCGCGCCTTATTCATCTGAGTGGTGATGCTGGCAGAGAGGGCAATGGGATTGTCAGCGTTCGCATTTCGCACCACAGGAACTAAAAGCCCCTTTGATGTGTCAGTAGCAAAACCTAAATGAATATTAGGGTGAATGAGTACGTCAGCGCCTTCTTTGGTGTCAATCCAACTTGAGTTAATGCGCGGGTATTTTTGAGCCGCACGAATCAAGGCAGCAGAGACCAAAACAAAAGGCGTGATTCGCTCATTGCTGCGCGTTTTAATTTTTTCCACGACTTCAAGTGTCCTTGACATGTCTACCTCAACCCACTCGGTGACATGGGGGGCGGTGAATGCAGACGCAACCATGGCCTCCGCCATGAGGCGTTGGACACCACGGACCGGGATGCGTTCACCAGCGTGATCATGGGAGACACTTGGCGGTACCACTCCACCACCAAGTGCAGCTTGGACGTCTTCTCGAGTGACTTCACCATTGGGACCGGTTCCGATCAGAGTTGACAGGTCTATTCCTTTGTCTTTTGCAAACTTGCGCACTAATGGCTTAGCGGTAACTCGGCTCGAATTCGGCGTTAACTCCATGGGTGAATCTGTGGGTGAATCTGTGGGTGCCTGTTTACGCATCCGACGAGTGAGTGAGGCGCCTTCTTTAACTCCGTAGCCAACCAGAACGGGATCGCGCTGGGACTGTGCCTGCGTTTCGATCGAAATTACCCGAGCGCCCACAGGGACAATTGCGCCAATTTCTTCGTGGATTTCCGAGACCACACCAGCCCACGGGATGGGAAGTTCAACAGTTGCCTTGGCTGTTTCAATTTCGACCACCATTTGGTTTACGGACACTGAGTCCCCGGGTTCAACGAGCCAACGCACAATTTCAGCTTCGGTTAAACCCTCACCTGCGTCGGGTAGATGAAAAATTTCAATGGGCACTTTTATGCCTCCATGACTGAATCAACGGCGACCAGAATTCGGTCATGATCGGGTAGGTAGTGCTCTTCAAGTTTGCTCGGTGGGTAGGGAATGTCGTATCCGGTTACCCGTTCAATGGGAGCCTCAAGTGTGTAAAAGCAGCTCTTCCCAATTCGAGCAGCAATTTCAGCGCCCAGGCCCAAGTTTCCCGGAGCCTCATGGACAATCACAAGACGTCCGGTTCGTTCTACTGAGTCGACAATACTGCGGTCATCAATTGGTGAGAGCGATTGTAAGTCAATAACTTCAAGTGAGTATTCACTTGCATTTGCTGCTTGTAGCGCAGTTTTAACCATAGGTCCGTAGGCGACAACGGTGACGTCAGAACCAGTTCGCACAATGCGAGCCCGCCACGGATCTGCCGGAGATTGGGTGCGATCAACGTAGCCCTTGTCCCAGTATCGCCGTTTAGGCTCAAAGAAAATTACGGGGTCATTACTGCGAATTGCAGAAAGCAGACAGGAGTACGCGGACTGCGGATCACTCGGTGAGAGGACTCGAAGTCCAGGAATATGCGTGAAGAAAGTTTCGGGTGATTCGCTGTGGTGTTCAACCGCACCGATTCCGCCACCGTAGGGAATTCGAATCGTGATGGGAAGTTTCACGCTACCGTTAGTGCGTCGATGCACCTTGGCCAACTGGGAAATAATCTGATCAAAAGCTGGGAAAACAAAACCGTCAAATTGGATCTCAAGAACAGGTCGATAACCCCGCATGGCTAATCCAATTGCAGTGCCCACAATTCCGCTTTCAGCAAGTGGAGAGTCGAGGACTCTGTGATCACCGAAGTCTTTATGTAGTCCGTCTGTTACTCGAAAAACGCCCCCCAGTTTCCCAATATCTTCACCGAAAAGGAGTACTTTGCTGTCTTCTTCCATTGCAGTTCGCAATGCCTGGTTAAGGGATTTGGCGATGGTCAGCTCGGTTGTCATGATGTCACTCCCGAGTCTGCAAAGCCTTCATGGTAATCGATAAAGGCAGCACGCTGCGCATCAAGTGCTTCATGTCTATCGGCATATACGTTGTCAAAGATTGAACCCGGTGCCGGCTCACCCATGCTGCGAACCGCAGCTCGGAAGGTGTGCGCCCATGCATCCGCATCAGAATCAATTGCATCAAAGAAGTTTCGATCGGCGATTCCATTCCGCGCCAGCATGACTTTAAGCCTCTCAATTGGATCACGCAATTTCCAGTTTTGTAAATCATTTTCATGGCGATAACGCGTCGGGTCATCTGATGTTGTGTGGGCGCCCATCCGATAGGTGAATGCTTCAATCAGGGTTGGGCCGGCGCCGCTGCGTGCCCGATCAAGAGCTGCCTTTGTAACGGCTATCACGGCCAGGATGTCATTTCCGTCTACCAAGACACCGGGGAACCCGAAACCATCTGCGCGCTTGTAAATGGGGGTTTTAACAAATTTCTCACTTGGCTGACTAATGGCCCATTGGTTGTTTTGGCAAAAGAACACGACCGGGGCGTCAAAAGTTGATGCGAAAACGAAACCCTCATTTACATCACCCTGAGCTGTCGCTCCGTCACCAAAGTAGGTAATTGCAGCGTCATCACTTTGATCCAAGGTGCAACCCATGGCGTAACCAACTCCGTTGAGTACTTGGTTACCGATCACAATTGTGTAGCTATTGCATCGGTGCTCAAGTGGGTCCCAACCGCCATTAGAAATGCCGCGGTAGACCTCCATGATTTTCATGGGGTCGACACCACGCATCCACGCGACACCGTGCTCGCGGTAGGTCGGAAATGCAAAATCATTTTTCTCAAGCGCAAAAGCTGAACCCACCTGCGCCGCCTCTTGACCCAAGGACGAGGCCCAGAGACCAAGTTCCCCTTGGCGTTGCAGTGCCGTGGCCTCTTGATCTAGCCTTCGGACGGACACCATTTCTCGGTAAAGGTATTTGTACTGAGCGTGGGTAAGGTCCAAGGAATAGCTTTCATGGTTTACCAATTCACCCTCGGGTGTAAGTAATTGCACCGCAGGGCTTTGTGGTTCTGGAGCCGAGGTCATTGTCATTGTGATTCACGCTTGGGAGGGCGTGTCCTTTCGGCACTATTCTGTCACCTACTTAATTTTAGGTGGGCCACATCGAGATGTTTTCATTTGACGGTCACAGGGGTCATAGTTGCCTCCCTATGCGCCCCTGCGCAATATTTGGACGATCGCGTCTACAACAAGGCATGCACCCATGGTGATGGTGCTCTGCCGGTGCCGCAAACACCGCTCTGACATGCTTCTGGCGTGAAACCGGATATTCGAGGAGTAACCGAAGCGCCATTGCGCACAATCATGGGACCTTTGATCACTCTCTGGATCGTTTGGGGCTCCACCTACATGGGCATCGCTCTCATGGTCAGGTCTATGCCACCGCTCATTGGGACTGGCACACGCTTTATTGCCGGTTCCTTACTTCTGGGAATAATCGTGCTGCTCGTCAAAGGCCCACGCGCATTCACCGTGACCGCTCCACAAGTGCGCGGCGCCATGTTTATGGGAATCACGATTGTAAGTGTCGGAATTGGAACTGTGTCACTCGCCGCAAGGTACGTGCCCACAGGCATCGCTGCCCTCATCGTATCTGTCTTACCACTGTGGATTATTTTCTTTAGATCCCGGGCAGGAGATCGTCCCTCTCCACTCACCTTAATTGGTGTTGGCGTAGGCCTGATCGGCCTCTTCCTGATCCTCATCCCCGGTGGAACTGTCCCGATCAATGGTGCGAGTAACACACAAGTCACACTCTGGTCTGTCGCAATTGCGTGCGCTAGTTTTTGTTGGGCTTTTTTTAGCTGGCGGGCTGCGAGGTATGAACAACCAAAAAACCCGCTGATTACGGCTGTCATTCAGCTTGCAACTGCGGGCGTTTTCCTGACGTTGGTAGGCGTCCTCATCGGAGAAACATGGAATTTTGATGTAATCACCCAACAGTCTTGGGCCGGATGGGTGTTTCTTGTATTTGCTTCACCAGTTGCTTATGGCGCGTACGTCTGGCTGATTAACAACGCCCCAATGTCACTGGTCACAACCTACGCCTACGTCAATCCGATAATCGCAGTAACCCTGGGATTTTTTATTCTCAAAGAAGCCTTCAGTCTGGATGTACTTGTCGGCTTATCAGTCGTGGTCGGTGGAGTTGCGTTTGTGGTTAATGGCGAGCGCCAAACCCGCCAGCTACTTGAAGAGCGACCTCAATAAACCGGTCATTAGCTTCTCGCTCTCCAATGGAGATTCGCAACCCTTCACCTGGAAATGGTCGCACTGACAGTCCTGCTTCCTCTAAAGCAACGTGTAATTTAGCCGTGTCCGGCCCAAGCCGAATCCAGATAAAGTTCGCATAACTCGGTTGAAGTGTGTATCCCCCCTCGTTAAGTGCGCGGAAAACTCTTTCCCGTTCAGCCACTACCGATGCAACCCGCTCAAGTAGCTCAGGTTCTGCACTAATGGATGCGATCGCAGCGGCTTGGGCAAGTGAGGAAACCCCAAATGGCATTGCTGTTTTGCGTAACGCTTGGGTAATTGGTTCCTGCGAGATTGAAAACCCGACCCGTAAACCAGCCAGACCATACGCTTTTGAGAATGTACGCAGGATTACAACATTCGCGTGCTCACGATACATACGGAGCGAGTCAATTCTTTTCTCCTGCGAGACGTATTCGATGTATGCCTCGTCGAGCACAATCACAACCTCAACCGGGACCTGCCTAATAAATTCTTCAAGGTCGTCCCGGTCAACAATTTGTCCCGTTGGGTTATTTGGTGAACAAATGAAAATCACTCTGGTTTCCGGGGTAAGAGCATCCAGCATTGCACTAAGGTCGTGGGTTTCATCGTCCTTCAAAGGCACTTGAATACTGTGCGCACCGGCTATTCCAGTCCAAATCGGGTACGACTCAAAACTCCGCCACGCGTACATAATGCTGTCACCGGGACCTGCCGCAGAAGCAATTATCTGTCCACACAATGCGACACTTCCCGTACCCAATGACACATGTTCGGTAGGGACTCCAAAGTGCCTGGCAATCGCGGCAACAAGTTCATGTGAGAAAGGATCAGGGTACCTATTGACGTCAGTTACGGCGGCCACAATCGCTGCTTGCACACTCTCCAACGGTGTGTGGTGGCTCTCGTTACTGGAGATCTTGTAAGTGGTGATATCAGTTCGCGGACGCGGACGCTGACCTGCTTTGTACGAGGGCAACGCATCCAGGTCGGGGCGCAGCCGAGGACCGGTATTACTCACGAGGCCAATTTAGGGGGTATCGGCTAATCCTTCAACAGCATGCCGCCCTCGACTTTGGTTCACTCCTGCTAAGTCCTCGCCAATCGAGTAATGGATTTAGTAACCTAATAGTGTGACTTTGCGCAGACGAGCCCTCTTTGCCTCCGCTGGCGGGCTTGGAGTGATACTCCTCGGCTTCATTTTTGCGATCAGCACCTTTATCTCTGTCTCAAGCTCACAGTCGAAAATTAATGGCCTTCTCACCCCCGCGACTCAAATGACAGATTCTCTCCTGCTGGCCCAAGCTGCTGCCTCGGGTGACCTAGCAGACTACGTTCTCACCGGTGATGAAGCTGCACTCGCTAGCCACCAAAGTGCTATTTCGACCACGAATGTCATGATTACGAATTTGCTAGATACTTTTGGAGAAGAAGACCCGGCTCTGGTCGCTCTCGTGGAGAAATCAGCCTCGGCCCAAAGAGCCTGGATCAGTGAAGACGCTGAACCAACATTGGTGGCAATGGCTGATGGTAAGCAGCCGAAAGCAAGTCGCCTCACCAACAAGGAAAAAGCATTGACCACATACGATGCAATGATTTCTGCCACAGTTGCGTTACAGGACGAGATCGAAATTCAGCGCCAGGAGGCTAGTGATTCCGTCGCTAGCAGTGCCCGAACACTCGGCACACTTCTTATCTTGGGCGGACTACTACTCGTTGCCGGATTTATTGGCTACTTCATTTACTTTCAGCGTTGGGTAATTTTTCCCCTCATGGATATCCGAAAGGATCTGCAACTCTCAACGCGCGATCCAATGCACACGCATCCGATTGAACCGTTGGGGCCGCCCGAATTTTTCTCTCTGGCAAAAGATTCGGAGTCACTCCGCCGTCAACTTGTCAGCGAAATTGATGAAGCATCAGCGGCGCGCAAGGGACTCACTCAAGATGCTCCTCTGGTTGCCGCAATCAGAGCTGAGATGCGAGTCAACAGTTCATTGCACTGTCCAGGAATTGCAATCGCCGGATTGGCGGCCACTGCGGAGGGTGTACTTGCAGGTGACTACTGGGACTACATTCCAATAAGTAACACTCGCGTCGTTTTAATGATCGCTGATGTCGCTGGTCACGGACCTTCAGCAAATGTGGTCGCGCTGCGAGTGAGAGCGATTATTCGTACCGCACTGGCGAAAGGGCTCACACTCACCGACGCTGTCGAGCTCGCGGCTGAATCGACTAAACATGATGAGCTATTTGTCACCGTGCTTCTGATTGCGGTTGACGTCGCAATTAATGAATTGGAATGGCTCAATGCGGGCCACCCACCCGGAATTGGGATTACCCGTGACAAGGACCTATTCAGTCTTGACGCAACCGGACCTTTGATTTCATCACTAGGAGGTGATTGGGAAGTCCGAACACATCCGTTCGCCCCTGGGGATTTGATTCTCGGCGTGACCGACGGATTCCTCGAGGGTCAAGCCGCCACCAGTGCCGCCGAGGAAACCCAAGCGATCATTCAGATTCTTAGGGGCCTGGATGGTCCAGTTCGACAAAACCCGGCCGAAATCGTAGAGCGACTCGTTGCTCACGTGCGTGAGATTTCCCCACGATGGAACAGCGACGATGTGACCGTAGTGGCGCTGAGCAGGCTGGAATAACGAACACCTGTCAGATCCCTTTTCCCTCCCCATGACACAATAACGAGATGAGAAAACCTACTCGAAACTTACTCGCCTCCCTGGTTGCAGTGGCCCTTGTCATCCCCGTTGCTACTCCTGCCCAAGCCGCGCGGATCAAGGATCCATCGAAGAACCTCAAAGGGACCGTTATCCAAGACTCGCTCTTCGGATTACACGTGAACGGCGCCGAACGTGGCGTCTGGCCCACCATCAATTTCGGGTCGCTTCGGCTGTGGGACAACGCAACTTCCTGGACCAATATTGAAACCTCAAAGGGTGTCTTTGACTGGACCAACCTTGACAAAGCAGTATCGAATGCAAATCAGAATGGTGTGACTGACTTCCTGATGGTTCTTTCTGGAACCCCTACGTGGGCAACCAACCAGCGCAACCCAATCTCCTTACCGGCGCCTAACGCATCCGGGGTACCGGCAAACATGGCCGACTGGGATGACTGGGTTCGTGCCGTGGCAACCCGATACAAAGGAAAGATCACGAACTACCAACCTTGGAATGAAGCCAATCTCAAAACCTTCTACACCGGAACGCCCGCTCAAATGGCTGAACTGACCAAGCGTGCACACGACATCATTAAAAGCATCGATCCAAGTGCAACGATCGTTGCACCAAGTACCGGGCTCCGACTAAATGGAGCACTCCAGAGGTTCTATCCAAAATTTCTCCAGGAACTCAAGGCTCGTAACTGGCCGGTCGATGTCTGGTCAGCCCACACCTACCCGAACTCTTTGGGTACCACTAATGACCGACGTAAACTCGCTAACACGTGGATTGATTTACTCAAGGCGGCTAAAGCTCCTAACTTGCCCCTGTGGGATACCGAGAACAACTACGGTCTAGGCGGGCCCGGACCGGACTTCCCAGAGCAGGACATTAAAGGGACCAAAGCTGCAAGCTGGACCGCAGTGACCTACCTTGATGCAGTTCGCTTAGGTGTTTCTCGCGTCTACATTTACCAGTGGGGTCCTTATAACGACCTTTGGGGGATTCAATACAAAGATGGGGCGCCCGGCGCTATCGCAATGAATACCTTGCGGAAATGGATTGTGGGAACCACCTACAAGGGTTGCAAAGAAGCCAAACGCAAAGTCACTTGTAAGTTCCGCACAAGTGATGGAGTCAATCAGATTGTCTACTCCGAAACTCGGAAGAAGAAATTCACAGTAGCAAAGCGATACAAGCAAATGTGCCAACTTGATGGAACCTGCTCTGCTGTACCTGCTAATCGCAAGGTGCGCACTAAAAGTCCGGTACTACTTAAAAGATAGCGCTCTTTGATTATTGAGGGCCGGTGCGATTAACGCACCGGCCCTAGTTTTTTGCTAAGCCAATTCAGACACCGCTGCGTCACACAACGCGGTGTGTAACTCAACTCCCGCTGTACTTGTTGTGGGACACATCAAGGCCATATTGTGAAATGGCCTGAGCAGCACCCCCGGTTACTCATAAATAGGTGCAGATATTTCTTGGTCCATCAGCGCAACTGTTATTATTTTATCCCAAAGAAAGAAGTACCCCATAAGTACGCAAAGCGCCCAGGATCAACAAGCCTCTACTGATGCAGTCGAAGGCCCTATTGTTCTTACATTTTTTAAATACCTAGTCCCGTCTTTGGTGGGCTTAATCGCTCTGACCTCTGCCTCTTTAGTCGATGGCTTTTTCATTGGTAACTACGTTGGCGTCACAGCGCTTGCTGCCCTCAATCTCATCATCCCCATTATGACGATCCTATTTGGTGTTGGCATGATGTTGTCTATTGGCGGCTCTGTGCGGGGCGGTAAATATCTGGGCGAAGGTGATGTAGAAGCTGCGTCAGCAATTTTCAGCAAGACACTCATTTCGCTAGCCATTTATGGGTTTATAGTCATTTCCCTGGGCCTGGTTTTTGAAGACCAAATTTTCGCAGGGGTAGGAGCTTCGCAAGAACTTTTTCCCATGATGGGCGAATATTATCGAATTATCATGCCGTTTTTTTTCGCTCATTTTGCGATGGTAGCCCTGTACTTTTTTATTCGTTTGGACGGCCTTCCTAACTTAGCAGCCACATCGTTAGCTGTCGGTGCATTAATCAACGTCATGCTAGATTACTTGTTCATTGTAGTATGCGAATGGGGTTTAACTGGCGCAGCATTCGCGACTGGCATTTCACAATGCATACCTTTACTAGTGATGCTGTATTACTTTTTCTGGTCAAAACGAAGATTGAAATTCAATCTCGGGCAAAAAAATTGGAAAGAAATTTTTCAGGCTGCCTATAACGGGATCTCAGAATTCATTAATGAAATCTCTGGCGGAATTATCGCCTTCATCTTTAACTGGATGATGATTCAGCGTGGCGGCATCGACGGGGTTGCTGCCATTACAGTAGTAAACTATTTGCTACTTCTGGGTTTTATGGTCTTCTTTTCTATCTCCGACACCATTCAGGTCATGTTGTCACAAAATTTTGGAGCCAGGCAGACAAAACGCATGGAGGACTTCTTAAAAACAGCGTCCTGGCTCATCTTGTTTGTGAGTGGGTTTTTTATCACTGCACTGCTCACATTGAGTGAGTCGCTCATTTTACTATTCGTGGATGAGCAGAGTGGTGGAAAAATGGTGGCAATGGCAACGGAGCTAATGGCGTACGTTTGGCCGGTGTTTCTTTTCGCTGGCGCCAACATGTTGATCTCGGGTTATCTCACCGCCATACATCTGCCGTTTCAATCAGGTATGGTCGCGCTAAGCAGTAGTTTGGTCCTTCCGGGTGGATTTTTGTTCCTGCTATATATTTTGTTAAGTGACTATCGTTTCGTCGCCGCACTCGCTATAGCAGAAGGTGTGACCTTCGTGATCGCCATTATAATTTTTCTCAGACACACACCTTCGACAGCAGTTGTAGCGATAGGTAAATCGCTCAACTAAGGAAACTAACCCCAACCGCTTCTGGCCCAACAGCACCCCGCCCCCTACCCTGACGTCGCAGAAAGAGCTCTTCGTTGGTCAGGTATTAACGCCCCGGACAGACATTACAAACTCTTATGATTAAGCGTTTCTGTCTGCTCAATCTGCAATCGGTTCAGGCTGGTTCTAGTGGCCGATATTAAGTGTTCCCGTCAGCCGATCATGGAATTCCGCGCTTTTCTCGTTGAATCCCACGATCACGACTTTCTTATGACGGCGTTCATATTTACTCACGACCGCGTCAAGGGTTGCAACAGTTGACGCGTCCCACACGTGGGCTTGAGTGAGATCGATAATTACCAAGTCTGGGTCTTCTGTGTAATCGAATAGGTACACCAAATCATTACTTGACGCGAAGAACATTTCGCCGTGGACTTGATAACGTACCGCTTCAGCGTTTGTTTCCGGATCAATTTCAAGTATTCGATCCATGGAAACGAGGTGGGCGACACGCCTAGCGAATAGGACAGTGGCCGTGACAACTCCGGCTCCTACACCGATTGCAAGATTGTGGGTAATCAGCGTTGCCAAAACAGTAGAAAGCATCACGGTCGTTTCACTCTTGGGCATCGCCAAAATTGTTCTCATACTGTGCCAGTCAAATGTTGCATACGCGACCACAATCATTACCGCAACCAGTGCCGCCATGGGGATTTCAGCTACCACGTCACCCAATGACACCACCAAGATTAAAAGGAATACACCCGCAAGGAATGTGGAGAGTCGAGTGCGGGCACCTGAACGAACGTTGATCATTGTTTGACCGATCATTGCGCAACCACCCATTCCACCGAAAAATCCAGTGACAATGTTTGCAACGCCCTGTCCCCAAGACTCGCGGGTCTTATTTGAGTGCGTGTCCGTGATGTCATCCACTAATTTCGCAGTCATCAAAGACTCCATCAGACCAACTAATGCAATCGCAAACGCAAACGGCGCAATGATCGTCAAAGTTTCGATAGTGAACGGGACGGTGGGGATGCTGAGGAAAGGTAGGCTATTGGGTAACTCACCTTGGTCACCCACACGCGGAACATCGATATTCATCAGAACAACGGTCAACGTGATCAGAACAACAGCGACGAGTGGTCCTGGAATTGCGGTCGTGATGCGTGGCATCACGAAAATAATCCCGACTCCAATGACGACCATGGGGTACACCACCCACGGAACGTCGATCAAATACTGAAACTGGGCCGAAAAAATAAGGATCGCAAGAGCATTAACAAAACCAACCATGACGCTACGTGGAACAAAGCGCATCAATCGTGCCACGCCAGCGAATGCCAGCAAGACTTGGAAGATTCCACCCAAAATCACAGCCGCGACCAAATACTCCAAACCGTATTCACGGGCGAGCGGAGCAACAACTAGTGCAATCGCTCCCGTTGCGGCAGAGATCATGGCTGGCCGTCCACCGGTAAAGGCAATGGTTACCGCCATGGTGAAGGAGGCGAAAAGCCCTACTCGTGGGTCAACCCCCGCCAGGATCGAAAATGAGATTGCTTCGGGGATGAGGGCAATAGCCACAACAAGTCCCGCGAGAATCTCGGTTCGAGCCACTTTAGGAGAAAGCCACACTGGACGACGTGATGAGGAAATAGTTAATGACACTTGCTGAACCCTAGCTAATTAAAGGCAGGGCTCCTAATTGGTCGCGTCTACTTTCCAAGTATTTGTCCAATTA
>DGQA01000043.1 GCA_002390705.1 Actinobacteria bacterium UBA4426
GCCATGCCGTTGCGATTACCTAAGTGCCATTTACCGATGTGCACTGTGTGATAGCCCTTGTCACGCAGTACTTCGGCAATGGTTGTCTCCTCGGCAGGGAGTCCTTTGGTCCAGTAGTCCGGTTGGCTTTCATCGAGCGCTTGGTTGTAATCCCCGGGCGGCAGACCATCGTCCATCTCATTGCCCATCATGGTAACCATGCGGCTAAAACCCGGCGGTGTTGGGGTAAATTCAAAGCCTGTACGGGTTGGATAGCGCCCGGTCATGAGCATGGCCCGCGAGGGAGCGCACGTTCCATGTCCAGCATAACTCTGGGTGAACATAACACCTGCGCTCGCTATGCCATCAATGCTGGGCGTGGGCACCGCCCCACCGGCAACACCTCCACCAAACGCTGTCAGGTCATTAATGCCGAGGTCATCCGCCAGAATAAAGACGATGTTGGGCGGGCGCTCGTTAGCTGGCAGATCAGCTTCCGTCGGACCCTGCTGCCACTGAATATCTACATTGGGACCTATCGCCGGTTGTGCTTGCTGCGAAACATAGAACAACAGTAGATCTGTACGGAATTGATAAGCGATTCCACCCACAATAGCGGCCAGGACCAAGACAATTACGAGGATTTTTTTCATTTCATTCTGCCCAAGTTAAACCTACCCGCGCTAAAGAGGCGGCAACAGATAGGCATCGAGTACGCCTAACGGACCCAATACGCTCTCGACCGCTGCTCGATCATCCGCTGACAATCCTTCAATTTCGCGCCGAACATGACGTCTGCTGATTTCGCTGTACTTGAGCGAGCGCATGCGCACTGGACCTTCACCGAGGTCTACTTCACACCACTTCTCCCCTGCAGCCAGTGCCTCGCGGGAAACCACCAGGAACTGGTGATAGTTATCTCGCATGTGTTCAAAAAATGGCGCAAGCGTATCCGGCAGCGTGTCTTCCGGCAGATAGTTTCGATTATCCGTGCGAGCATCAAACACCCGGTCCATGTATCCGAGCATCTCCGGCGCAGCCGCCTCGATCCAGCTACGTGGTTCCGGGTCTGCCGCAATGTGCGCCTTGAACAATCCGGCAAACGTAAAGTCACCAAGACTCGCACGATCACCCAATAGAAACTGGAACTGACTGTAGTGTCTCTCCGCGTGCACCATGAGTTGCTCGAAGTCTCGCCGTACGTGCGACGCCTGATCCGGACCACATCCGCGGTTGGCACACGCATTCAGACCGAAATTGTCTCGCACTAGCTTGACCTGCTCGAGAGCAGCTACCCGCTCGGTTTCAGTAAGATCTTCTGCCATGAATTTACCAATGAAATTGGCATAGAAGCCGATGGCCACATGATCGACATTGTGTGGATAGCACCAACGGCTGCTGATGGCATAACGGCCAAACCATTCATCCGCCCAATCTTCCAGCAGATGCGACGCGATACGCTGAACCGGCGTAGCAGGCAGAATGGGACGGTCGGGATACTTCGCATTCAACAGCAAACCGATAGGCGTAGTGTCGTGTATGAACCACCCTTCCGGCGTCTCGAGACCGGGAATAAAGTGGGTGCCCAAACGGGCTTCCATATGCGGGCCTGCATCCTGAGTTTTAAGTTTGAACTCGTAGTTGAGATTCAGATAGTTGAGCATTGCTTGCAACTTGCGGGTGAACAAACTGTGCTCGCCACCCCACATCACATACCGGCCATCAAACATCTCTAGCGCCCTCTCAATTCCGCTCTCAAAGAAAAGACCCCGCGGCGTCGACACATTCTATGTTCAACTGCCCGGCGAGCCCTGCCGTGCGGTGCTGACCGATCTCCTGCATCTTCTCGGACTGCATCATTTGCAGCATGGCTGCACGACTTGGATACATGGCAATGGCCACATCGTCCCAGAGTTCTTCTACCTCACCAATCGTGAGGCGCTCGATGGGCGCCTTAAACGATAATGAGCCACCGAATTCCTTCAAAAGTTCGGCAACACCTTCGGTGTACACCGCGTAGGCTTCGCGGCCGGTTAAACTCGTCTCACGACCATCTGCATACTCCGCTGCGTCTCGGTACTTAAGCAGGTTTAGCATATAAATAGGGCCTTCCGTGGCCCCTTGTGTGAAACCCGCCATTTGTACTGCGTTGGGGCGTACTTGATTTATAACTTCCATGGAGACTCTTGTTTGCTTACTCACGCGTGAGATATCTAGTTACCACCACGCCAGGTGAACTGCAAACCCCAGACACTTGGCGGTCCATACCATCCGGCAAAGCCACGAGCGCCAGCCGGACCCCCGCCAGAAACCAAGCCACCGAGTGGCTGCGCGGCCATGACGGCGTAGTAGGTTTCATCGGTGGCGTTGCGGGCAAATGCTTCGACTTCCCACTGCCCATTCGATGAACCCAGACCGATACGCAGGTCGAGCAACCCATAGGCTTCCTGCTCACCAATGTCAGAACCGGATACTCGAGTTAAAATCTGGTCGTCCCGCCAGGAGTAATCGGCGCGGGCATACCACTCCAAATTATCACCGAAGGGCTGCGTCCACTGCGCACCGATGGTGTACTGATACTCAGGTGCAAAGCTTGGTCTCTCGCCTGTGCGATCACACGTTCCATTAGGATTGGTTGGAGCCTGACCCGCCGCGCACTGCGCGTTGTTGAAATCGGTGTATTCCGAATCAAGATAGGCAAATGAGCCATTGACCAGCAGATTGTCGTTTGGCGCCCAGGTGAGATCGGCTTCGACACCTTTTACTTCCTGTTCACCCGCGTTACCTACGATGAAGCCGGTTCCGGTCGGCGCCAGCGTTGACTCCTGAAAATCTTCGACGGTGGTATGGAATACCGTCAGGTTGAGCATGACTTCTCGGTCGAAGAAAAACGACTTAATACCCGCTTCATAGGTGAGTGAACTTTCTTCCTCAAATTCGACTTGTGCACCAACAGGTAGCCGACGGGAGTTAAAGCCGCCGGACTTGAAACCGGTGGAACTGGTGAAGAACACCATCACATCATCGCTCACGTTGTACCGCGTATTGAACGACCAGGTCACCTTGCTTTCCGATCGGTCCCGATCACCGACGACGTTGGGCGGAAAAATGGCCACGTTTATGGGGATACTGTTAGTGGGCGAGTTAGTGTGAGCAATGTATACGTCCTTCTCATCACGGCTCCAGCGCAAACCACCGGTGACATCCCACACATCACTGATATGCCAAGTAAGGTTACCGTATCCTGCGACGCTTTCCGTTTCCTGATCAAACGCCGAGGTCACGAAGTCGCCTTCCTGAGCTGTACAAGGTGCTGGACACAAGGCCGCGGGAAAGGGAAAGACCCGATTCGCACCTGCACCGACAGTCAAGTCAGAGTCAAATTGGGTGTCTTGTTTGTAGAAATACAGACCCGCGATGTATTCCACAGCACGGTCCGAGGGTGAGGTAATACGAAATTCCTGGCTCAGTACCTCATTGCTTTGGGTTTGCGGAGCAAAGAGCATCGGATTTCTCAACGAATCAGCCGAAATTACCACCGAATTTTCCCAGTCCTGATACCCCGTGATCGAGGTAAACAGAAACTCATCTCCAAAATCCCAATCAACCTGTACCGATGCACCGAAAGATTCCGAGGTGTCGTCACCTTCGTCATCGCCGTCTACACGATGATCGCTGTCATCAAAATTAGTGAACGGATATCCGGCTGCCGTCTGAGCTGCAAGGAATCCCGGTGTCGCAATACCCCAATTAGGATCATTCGGACTCAGTTGCTCTGCCATACAGCAGCGCCGCTCGATCTCGCTATAGTAGATGGCAGTGTTGATTTCTACGGTATCCGTTGGGGCAAACAGTAGCTTACCGCGTACGCCCCATTCCTCATTGTCATTGACGTCATCACCAGTGAAGGTGTTTTTTTCGTACCCTTCCCGATCTCGGTACCAAAAAGACAGGCGCCCCGCTGTTGTATCACCAAGACCACCGCCAACATATCCGCTGACGTTAGTTTGATCGTATTCGCCATAGCCTAGCTTTATCAGACTTTCGAATTCGTCACTGGGCTTGCGGGTGGTGACATTGAGTGCGCCGATAGGTGTATTGCGACCGTACAGGGTACCCTGGGGACCACGCAGTACTTCAACCGAATTGATATCGGTTAGCTCGCCAAAGTTCATGCCGCCAGTAGGCATGTACAATCCATCCAGAAAAGTACCCACACTAGATTCGATACCCGGATTGGTGCCGGAGGAACCAATACCTCTGATTCGCACCCGCACATTACGTAAATTATTGGACGACGGCATGTCGAAGTTCGGCACATAGCGCGCAACTTCCTGCAGGTCGTTTAAGCCACGCCGTGCCAGATCGTCTCCACTCAAGGCGGTGATCGAAATCGGCACATCTTGGACGCTTTCTGTTCGTTTCTGCGCCGTGACGACGATCTCCTCAATGGCCGCAAAGCTTGTCACCGTATAGAGCGCCGCCAACGACGCCAGCATTATCCGAGATATTCGCATTTACTCTCCCCTTACGCGCGCCGATGGGTTCAGCGGCATTGTGCAATGTTTAGCATTAATAATGGCAAGAGTTATTAATGCTTGCCATTACATATTGAGGAATATAGATCAGGGTTGTTCTAATGTAAATACTAATTCATGTTTTGGAAGGCTGCAGATATCCAACAAGCATAAGAGACAACTCAGCGAGCGTTTCCTGAGCTCGAAGGCGAATGGGAGCTCGATCTACCGTTGCGGTAACCAACAACATGCGAATGGCCGTGGCCAGCGCAAAGAAGACTTTTTTCTCGTCTATCGCAGTGGGATCGATCAATCCACGGTCGCAAGCAAACGCGTGTAGCCTTTGGGCGCGATGGTGGTCTACAGCAGCAATTCTGCCGATTGCACCAGGGACTTCCTCGCCGACTGCAATGAGCGCGAGGTAAAAGCCGACATCGCGCGCCACCATCTCCACTAGCGTGGCGACTACCCGCCCGATAAGCTCCGACAAGTCCCATGCTTCACCTGCGTTTTCCGCCCTTCTTTCCGCTTCGTCAAAAAAATCGTTCACATCCCGTTCGATTCGTTCCGCAAGGGTGTCGACAATGACCTCGAAGAAGGCACGCTTGTCGGTGAATCGCTGATATAGGACGCCAACCGAAACCGAAGCTTCTGCGGCAACGTCCACCATACGCGTTTGAGTATATCCGCACCGCGAAAAAACGCTCAACCCCGCTCTAATCAAACGGTCGCGCTTTTCCCGGCTACGTTCCTGAAGCGCTGGACGGATGTTGGTTCGAGGCATGGTAGAAGCTCATCAATTCGGTGACATCACCTCATCATACATTATGCCTGACATTCATGGGTGTTCAGTCG
>DGQA01000039.1 GCA_002390705.1 Actinobacteria bacterium UBA4426
GGACCAAACGAAGTTACCCAGCCAAGAAATTGATTTTGTGGCTCACACGGTTGATGAAGTTGTGGATGCCGTGGATCGGTTAGTGGTCCGAGGAGCCCCGGCGCTTGGCGCTGTGGGGGCCTTCGGCGTCGTCGTCGCGATGGACCAAGGCGCGCGTGAATCTTGGACGGCCGACCAGCTGAGCCAACAGATTCTTCGGATTCGCAACGCGCGCCCGACAGCTGTGAATCTCGCGTGGGGCGTGGATCGGGTTCAACCATTTGCGGTGCAAGGACGCGATGAGGTACTTACGCAAGCACATCAAATAGTTGTGGAAGACACTGCAGCCAACCGTAAATTGTCTGAACTTGGGGCAGATTGGATTCTCCAACGCACTGGCGCGAGCAAATTGCGAGTTCTCACCCATTGCAATACCGGAGCTCTCGCTACAACGGGTTGGGGCACGGCTCTTGGGGTCATTAGAGAATTACACGAGCGTGGCGCGTTGGATGTTGTTTACGTGGACGAAACCAGGCCCCTGTTGCAGGGTGCCCGTCTCACCGCGTGGGAGTTAGAACGAGAAGGGATCGACTACCGAGTTCAAGCCGATGGGGCTGCATCGTCGACAATCCTGCGCGGGCTGGTTGACTTTGCCATCATTGGCGCTGACCGGATCGCTCGAAACGGAGATTCGGCCAACAAGATCGGATCCGTTGGTGTGGCTTTAGCTTGTCAGGCCGCGGGAATCCCCTTCATGGTGGCTGCGCCGTCATCCACGGTTGACCTTGATACGGCAAGTGGCGAGGAAATCGAGATTGAATTACGCGATGGCGCCGAAGTCACTCAACTGGCCGGAGTGAATATCGCTCCGATGGGTGCCCAAGGCTTTAATCCGGCATTTGACGTCACGCCTGCCAAGTATATTTCCGCCATCGTCACCGAAAAATGCGTTGTCGAGCCGAAAGACTCACCCGATGTCAGTGCACTAGTAAACGGAGTGAACAAATGAGCGACGCCATCGAAATCCCAGAAGCACTGCAGCAGTTAGTGGATCGCAGTAATTTAATCGGTGACGACATGTCCTTAGTCGTCTATGGTGGCGGCAACACGTCGTCAAAGGGCGAGGTGAAAGATCATCTCGGACGACTGCAAGAAGTAATGTGGGTTAAAGGATCTGGTGCAGACATGCGCGGCTCAATCCTGAGTGACTATCCTGGATTGCGACTCAGTGAACTCCTGGCCCTGAGAAACATGGACGAACTCACCGATGAGCAGATGACCGATTTTGTGACTCGCGCGCTGATGGACCCAAGCGCTCGCCGACCTTCAATTGAGACCCTGCTCCATGCATTTTTACCTTTCAAGCATATTGATCATGTCCATGCGGATGCTATTTGTGCGTTAACAAATCACGCAGATGGAAAGCGCATCACGGCCGAAGCGTTGGGTGAAGGGTTCGCCTACGTTGACTGGATGCGACCTGGCTTTGAGCTCAGCAAGATTGTGGGAGATCTTGCCAATTACGACGGAGTGGTGCTGGCCCATCATGGACTTGTCAATTGGGCTGAAGACTCAGACGCTTGCCTAGCGCGCACGCGGGAAATTGTTGCTAAAGCACAAAACTTCGTAAGCGAGTACAAAATCCCAGCGGGACCACCCGCTAGGCATGACGATCTTGATGACGACGAAATCAGAACATTACTCTTGCGGTTGCGTGGATCGGTCTCGCGTGAGCAACGTCGAATCGTGCGAGTGGATGACAGACTGCGTCATGTCGCTGACCATCCACAACTCGACGCAATCGTGGCGGGATCGGTTTCGAGTGCGGATCACATGCTACGGATTAAGCCGCTTTCATTGGCTTTATCAGATCAAGCGCGAGAACAGGAAAATGGAATTCGTGAAGCCGTAGACACTTATCGCGCCGGTTATGACACCTACGTGGAGCGCAACCTGGATCTTATGCCAGAAGGATTCTCCGGACATGACTCACATCCTCGAGTGGTAATGGTTCCAGGATTAGGGGCGATTACCACGGGAATCAATCAGGCCGAGGCCAAAGTTGCGGCGGATATCGCGCTTCACACTCACACGGTCGCAGCAACCGTGTTAGACACCTTTGGTCCACCAGAACCGCTAGCAGAAGCAGAAACATTCAGGTTCGATTACTGGCCCATGGAGCTTTACAAACTGTCATTGAAACCGGCTCCCAAGGAGTTTGCGGGCCGGGTAGTCGCAGTGACGGGCGCGGGTTCAGGCATCGGCCGCGGCATCGCCATGCATCTTGCCGCCAATGGTGCCTCTCTCGTTCTGGCAGATTTAGACATTGACTCGCTAGAGGGCGTGGGCGCAGAAATTACTGGGGCGGGGGGAGCTGAGCCGCGTCTTGTGGGTGGTGACCAATCGGACCCACTGGTTGTTTCATCCACGATTCAATGTGCCATTGACTCTTTCGGGGGTATCGATGGGATTGTGCCTAATGCTGGAATCGGAGTTCCAGGTAATCTCGATGATCTCACCCTCGAACAATGGGAATTGGGCCTGCGCGTTAATTTAACGAGTGCGTTTCTCCTCACGCAGGAAGCAATCCGTGCCTTCAAAATTCAAGGTATTGGGGGCGCTATTGCATATGTCGCCAGTAAAAATGCATTTGGCCCAGGCGCGGGTTTTGGTGCTTACTCGGCTTCTAAGGCCGGCATGATTCAACTGATGCGCATCGCAGCGATTGAGGGTGGCAAATTTGGGATTCGAGCCAATGCGGTTAATCCAGACGCTGTCTTTGATAATTCCAAGCTATGGGAGGGCGGAGTGCGTGAGGAACGGGCAGCTGCTCATGGAATCGCACCGGACGAACTCGAAGATTTCTACGCTGCACGGAACCTGCTCAATCGTCGAGTGACCACGGTCGACGTGGCGTCATCTGTGGCCTTTTTACTCTCGGAGAAGGCGTCAAGAACAACCGGGTGCGTGATCACAGTTGATGGCGGAGTCTCGGCAGCATTCCCGCGCTGAAATAAAAAAACAAGGCCTTGCGGTCATCACATTGCCGATCCGATTTTTTTATGAAAAGCAGCTCGGCATAAAACAGTGTCAGTGAACGAGTTCTAGCGAGTGATCATTGACGAAGTAACCAAACCTGAGCTTCTGGAACAATGGGCACCGGATGACTTTTCGTTTTTCATGGCAGAAAGGAATTCAGTCTGTACCCGTCACACAGACGAGGCGTGAACCATTTCAACCAGTTCCCGCGCGTTGGTGAATAAATCTCCGCGGTGGAGTGCTCCGCCAATCAGCAGGGTGAGGTCATTGCCGTAGACCTCGATCATCTCGGGGACGCGATCCTGCGTCATGCCGCCACCTGGGCTGGGAAAGATTGGAGCAATTCCGCCAAGTGGCGCGGCGCATGCCTGGGCGATCTCTTCACATTGTTGTTGACTGAATGAAAAGCGTCCGCCGTAATTGGGGAAGATACTGATATCGGCACCGGCCAGTCGCATGATCGTGCCAAACACGATTCCGTGGCTAATTCCCTGCTGGGGGTTTACTACCGTTGACCCTAAAAATGATGGATGCGACATGATGGGAAGGTTCAGTTCGGAGTCTTCTGCCAAGACGTGCAAGCTGTCGAATCCAGTGAGTCCGGGAAGGACAAGTAGGGCGCCAGCGCCCCACTCTTTTGCTTGATGGGCGGCATCTACCAGTTGATCAGCCGGCACGTTGAGTGCGGGCATGTATACCGAGTGGTGGTCGCTACTTGCGTCTATTTCGCAGACAAGACGTGAAATTGTGTGAACGCGTTCAGCCCAAGGAGCCCATGGTTGGCTGGCCAATCCGTGGTCGTCTTTGATCATGTCGAAGCCGGCACGGGCGAGTGTGACTGCGGTTGCACCCAATTCTTCGGGGGAAAGACCCATGGGTTTCAAAGCGGTACAGAGTAACGGCCGTCTTGGTGCGTTAAAAAGTGAACGCACACCTGAGATTCCAAATCGTGGTCCACTAAAGCCAGCGAGAAATGCGGCGGGCAGTTGCAGGTCAATTATGCGAACGCCATTGAGTAGTGACACATTCCCCCACAGCACGTTCAGGAACTGCACTAAACCACCGCCGGTCACTCCGAGCGGGTAACTGATCTGGACCACTTGTTGGTCAATGTCTTCAATACGTCCAACAACTTCGTTTTGAATCCAGGTGGGAGCGAGGTCAAAGGGAAACTCGATCGTTTGCTCGGTGCGAATAGCTTCGGCAACTGCCTGCGGTTCCACGCCAATCCCAGGATCTATCCGGTAGGTAACGACTATGCGAGCTAAATCCGCATCCTGACTCGAATTTGCTGGGTCAGCTGCACTCATAGTGCCTCTGCCTTTGCCTCACTATGTAGTGCAGCGACCCGAATCTCGGCAAGATCGGAATCCGGAATATTCAGACTTGAGCCGGTGAGGGCTTCCGCACGATCAACCAACGCTCGGGCATCAAGTTGGTACTCCTTGAGCAAGTAGGGCAGTGAAGCTCCGTGGGCGTAAGTGTCATTAAGCCCAATTCGGGATAGGGGTACAGCTATCGCATTCTCGGCCATAACTTCGGCGACAGCTGAGCCAAGACCACCGGTAACCAAATGATTTTCCATTGTGATGACACCTTTGCGAGCACTCGTCAAAGCAGCCGTCACGGTCGGATCGGAAAAAGGTTTGAGGGTGGAAACGTGGAGGTGGGTGACTTTGAGACCCCGATCAACCATGGCGGGAACCGCTCGCATGGCCTCTTCGGTGCAGATCCCGGAAGTCACAATTACGATGTCGGCCGGTTCATTAATGTCTTCACCTACGCGAGTGAGCACCCGTGCTTGATTGAACTCCATCGGGGTGTCAAACAGTCGAGGGACTTCGCCACGAAGCATGCGCACATAGACGGGACCATCGATGGCGTGGGCGATATCAAGGACGCTCTCGACTTCGGTGGCGTCCCCCACTTCCAGCACGGACATATTGGGAATTACCCGCATAATTGCGATGTCATCGATCGATTGATG
>DGQA01000014.1:0-220 GCA_002390705.1 Actinobacteria bacterium UBA4426
AACATCCATTTGGGGCTCAGAAAAAGAGGAAACTATGTCTGAACTATATTGCCTAAAATCTTGTTTCCATTCCCACCACGGAAGGTCATCAAAATCTTTTTTTAATGTTTGGTAGGAACAGTAAGGATAAATCCAGTCCCGATTTCCATCCACAAATTGCAAAAAACTTCCATAGCGACCCTCGCATCTATTCTTTGAATTCTTAAATTTGGAATAAGCT
>DGQA01000014.1:277-43459 GCA_002390705.1 Actinobacteria bacterium UBA4426
TTCATCAATTAAATTAAGTTCTAATAATGGATCCCAATCTATCAAATAAGGGTTTCCTGCAAAAGAAGAGAACACTTGGTAAGGGGAATCACCATAACCAGTTGGACCAAGGGGACAAGTCTGCCAAAAGCTGAAACCTGATTCATTAAGAAAGTCTATAAATTGCCGAGAATAAAGACCTAAGTTACCCAAGCCATATTTTCCAGGCAAGGAAGTAAGGTGAAGCAATATTCCCGAAGACCTGGACTGTAACCAACTTGGTAAGTTATTCATAAACAGAACAAAACTTATTAATTAGACATAATGCATATTGTGCGAAAAATAAGAATTAATCAGATAAGCCCCATCTTTTGGTAAATGGATAATATACAACAAATGCACGACCAATAATTTCGTTTTCTGGAACATACCCCCAGGCTCTGCCATCCAAACTATCGGTTGAATTATCTCCCATAGCGAAATAACCATTTAACCCAGTTGGATTATTAGAATCACTTTTTTGTGGGACAGTTATAACTTGTTTGTTGGTTAATAATCCTTCGGCTCGATAACCGGGATACTTTAAAGGATTATCCGCATTTGGGTTTTTCGCTAACTCCTGGACCCGTTTGTTATTTTCCTCAAATGCAATGTTACCAGAAAGTACTTGTCCGTTATGGTACATAATTCCGGGGGTTCCTTTTCGGACATCTGTTCCGTTGGTGAAAATATTATCAGGTACAATCATCTGCAATTGATCGCCAGGTTCACCAACAAGTCTTTTAATGTAATACTTATCTTCACCAATTAAACTTTTCACCGGGGTATTTATTTGCCGATTAAAATCATCAATTGTACCAGTCCTAAAAACCGCTGGGTCTCCCGCTTTAGGCTTCACAAAATTATAAGTCATACGATCAACAAAAAGTGCATCGCCAAGAAGAATATCAAATGCAATCGCCAAATCACCTTTTTTAAAATTCTTTTCAGAGAGCTTTAATCGGTTTCCCGTAAATCCCTGATCCTGAGCGATAATCAAGGGTAAATCTCTTAAACTTTCTATTCCTGCAAATTTTTGTGCAATCAATGTATCAAAATCAAATTCTGCAGGTACTTGTAGTATTTGTTCCTTCCCTCCTATTTCAAAAACATATTCCTTCACTGTTTTTGGAAAAAGAAAAAAGCGACCATTAGGAAATGTCGCATTGGCAAACCTAAAACTGCCTCCATTCTGTAGTAACAAATAAAGATTTCCTGAATTTTCGAGTTCCAACTTGTAATGGGAAGCACCAAGCAAAATCTTATCTAACCCTCGCTCCATGATATTTGGGACTTCAGTCGCATCTGAGTATAAATTTGGCTGCATGCCAAAAAAAGATGGATACATTGAATTCGTAGGAATTATAAAAGGTTGCAAAAAGAAACTTCGGATTCCTATGACTACAATCGCAGCAACCATAAGCATCTCCACATTTTCGACCCAACCTTTTTTGTGGTAATACAGCCCCCCAGACTCTTTTAATTGATTATCTAATTCTTCGGCTTTCTGTTCTAGCTCGCTTATTAGGACAGGCTTTGACTTAAGAACCCCGGTTAATTCAGAGACGGAAACCTCTAGCTTTTTCTCCTGATCCGCAGTTAGAATATCCCTTCGATAAGCCAAAGCTTTTTCGCCTAAACGCAGTATCTCTCGGGCTCCTTTTTTTTGTGATCTGCTCGCTCTTTCTGAATTATTCATAAATAAATCTAAGTTGAACTCTTTAAAATTTGAACAAATGCTTCTTGTGGAATGTTGACATTACCAATTTGCTTCATTCGTTTTTTTCCTTCTTTTTGCTTTTCAAGCAGCTTGCGCTTGCGCGAAATGTCGCCTCCGTAACACTTCGCCAAGACATCTTTGCGAATTGCCCGGATCGTTTCACGAGTAATAATGCGCGACCCAATAGCAGCCTGAATTGGAACTTCGAATTGCTGCCGCGGGATCAACTCCTTGAGCTTTTGCACCATCAGGACCCCATAGGCATAGGACTTTTCACGGTGAACAACAGCGCTGAAAGCATCGACCGCGTCTCCGTGCAAAAGGATGTCGACTTTCACCAGATCAGCTTCCTGCTCACCTGTTGGCTCGTAATCCAGAGATGCGTACCCCCGGGTTCTTGATTTAAGTTGATCGAAGAAATCAAAAACGATTTCCGCCAGCGGAAGTGTGTACCGCAATTCCACACGTTCTTCGGAGAGGTAGTCCATCCCCAGGAGTACGCCACGGCGTTGCTGACAAAGTTCCATTACTGCCCCAACAAATTCCGTAGGCAAAAGAACCGTGGCCCGAACGACCGGTTCACAAATTTGCGCCAACTTAGATTCAGGGAACTCGCTTGGATTGGTTACAATAATTTCTGTACCTGCGTCGGTGATTACCCGGTACACCACGTTTGGTGCGGTGGAGATTAACTCCAGGTTGAACTCGCGTTCAAGACGCTCGCGCACGATTTCCAAGTGCAACAGGCCAAGGAATCCACAACGGAATCCGAATCCGAGTGCAAGTGAAGTTTCCGGTTCGTAAGTCAGCGAGGCGTCATTGAGCTTCAATTTGTCCAGTGCGTCGCGGAGTTCTGGGTAGTCCGAGCCATCAAGTGGATAGAGGCCTGAGAAAACCATGGGCTTCGGGTCTTTATAGCCGCCTAATGACTCGGTTGCACCTCGCACGGCGCTAGTGACCGTGTCACCCACCCGTGACTGTCGTACATCTTTCACACCGGTAATCAGGTATCCAACTTCGCCGACACCGATTCCGTCGGTTGCAATTGGCTCGGGGGAAGTCACTCCCACTTCCAAGAGCTCATGGGTTGTCCCCAATGACATCATTTCGATCTTTTCTCGCGTTCCAATTCGACCGTCCACCACACGCACGTATGTGACGACACCGCGATAGGTGTCGTAGACGGAGTCAAAGATTAGCGCCCGCGCTGGTGCATCTGCGTCACCTTTTGGCGCTGGGATTCTTTCAATAACCCGTTCCAGTAGCTCGGACACTCCAGCACCCGTTTTGGCAGATACTTTCAAAATATCAGCCGGGTCACAGCCGATAATGTGCGCGAGCTCTGCTGCATATTTCTCGGGTTGAGCGGCCGGGAGGTCAATCTTGTTGAGCACGGGGATAATCTCCAAGTCATTCTCCATGGCGAGGTACAAGTTCGCCAAGGTTTGAGCCTCAATCCCTTGAGCCGCATCAACCAACAGGATGGCACCTTCACAGGCGGCCAACGACCGGGAAACTTCATAGGTGAAGTCAACGTGACCTGGGGTGTCGATCAGGTTCAGCACATATTCGTTGCCGTCGGGAGCCTGATAGGGCAAACGGACGGCTTGTGACTTGATAGTGATCCCTCGTTCCCGCTCAATATCCATGCGGTCGAGGTATTGAGCCCGCATGGATCGGGCGTCAACTAGGCCCGTGTGCTGCAGCATCCGGTCTGCGAGGGTGGATTTGCCGTGGTCAATATGGGCAATAATGCAAAAATTTCGCACTACCGCGGGATCGGTGGACCCTGGGCGCGGACTGCTCACGTTTTTCCTCACAGTAAATGGGACGGGCGAAAGAATGGGTGGGACAGCGTTCTCGATCAATTATCCGGCGGAGTCAGGGCCAGTGGCTTAGGGGGCCTAGCCTAGGGGTAGTCTGTGACGGCTGTACTAACCACATCGTCCGGCATTCACAGCTAGGCGATCACAACCAGAACTGAGAGCATAGAACTAATATGGCAAATATCAAGTCACAGAAGAAGCGAATTCTCACGAATGAGAAAGCGCGCCTTCGCAATAAGTCGGTCAAGTCAACCCTCAAGTCCGCCGTGCGCAAGTTCCGCGAGACCCTGGCAACCGGTGACAAGGCCGCAACCGTTGAAGCCGCACGTGCAGCCAACCGCGAGCTGGACCTGGCAGTTCGTAAGGGTGTCATTCACGAGAATCAAGCCGCTAACCGCAAGAGTTCAATCTCAAAGCAAGCCGCAGCCCTCTAAATCAGTCCACATAACTTTTTGTGACCCGCACTAGCGAGTGCGGGTCACAAGTTTTTCTAGCTCAAATAGTTTTTGTTCGAGGTCAAGTGCAGTGCCAGTCTCAATCCCGCCTTTCATCGCAGGATCAGCCTCTGCAATCGCGACTACAAGTGAGGCCAACTTGCGTTGATCACCGCTCCAACGGGACCACTGTGTGCGAAGGGTCTTTACTTTCCACGGAGGCACCCCGGCTTCACGGGCCACCTCGTTATCGCTCGCGCCTGGTGCAGAGCCGCCCACCAAAATCATAGATCGCAAGCCACTCGCCATCGCGGTGACTGTGGTCACTCCCACTCGACCTGGGTCTGATTCCAAAGCAGTCTGCCGCAGTAGTTTCATGGCATCAGCCGTTCGTTTTTCCCAGATCGCATCTGAGATCTTGTACCCACTAATCGGCGCGGTTCCTTCAAAATATGCACGCACGTGAACTTCGTCAATTGGGTCGACTTCAACATCACTACAGAGTTGGCCAATTGCGCTGATCAGCGCCGGGAAATCTTGCCCGAATGACTCAACTAAAAGATTAAGCGCCGCCGGGGTCATCTTGCGTTTGCGGCGGGTCACTTCTTTGGTCAGGAAAGCGATCGTCTCTGGGCCGCGTTTGATATCTTTACATTCTATTTTTTCAGCGCCGGCTTTAACCGCTGCATCAATTAGTGGCTTACGCTTGTTGCCACCCGGGTGGGTGAGCAGCAGCCATACGTTTTCAGGTAACTGATCAAAAATTTCTTTGAGTGAATCGACCCCGTCGTCGTCGAGGTCGTCTATTCCCTCAATCACCATCAGGACGTCTTCTCCGAATAACGTCGGTGCACATGCTTGTGCAATATTCGCGGCGGCTTCATCATCTGATGGGTCAACAACAATCCGGGTGATATCGGGCACTTCCCTAGTGACCGCAGCGATGGTGCTGGCTTTTACGCGATCAACGAGCGCCGTTTCACTTCCGACCGCGATGGTGATCCGATTAGGCACACCCAAGCATTGCATAAGCACCTCAGTCTTGGGTAACAGCGCTCCACACGCCATCGGGAGAAAGTGAAAGTGCGACCGCGCCATCTTGGTCGGTGCGGTAGATCCGCGCCCCACCCCACTGGTCAATTGCCGCACGAGCCGGGTGGCCGTATTCGTTGTCTTCACCCACGCTGATCAAAGCAATTTCAGGTTCTGCCCATTCGGAGAAACCCGGATCTAGGTTTGCCGAACCATGGTGCGGCACCTTTAATACATCTACGTCAACTGATGTCACCTCGCGCATGATCTCCGATTGTGCTTCGCGCTCAATATCTCCTGTGAGCAAAATCCCGCGACCCTCGAGTGATGCCAGGACCACAACACTGGCGTTATTTGGCATCGATCCTGCCCGGATGTAGCGTGCCGGCCAGAGCACTTGCAAACTCATGCTACCCAGTGAGAACTGCTGACCCGCGCTCACTTCTGATTGTGGAATACCGGCGGGGATCTCGCGCAACACATATTCAAATTGCTCTTTAGGTTCGTGGTAACCCGTTGCAATGATTCTCTGCACGTTGCGCCCACGAAGCGCCCCGGAGATTCCTCCCACATGGTCTCGGTGATAATGGGTGAACACGATTGCCGTGATCTGCGTGACCGCTAAATCAGCTAGGCACCTATCAATCAACTCGGCGTCCCCACCCACATCAAACACGATCACCCCACCACCCCGATCCCGCAACACCAGTGCGTCACCCTGTCCGACGTCACACATAACTAGTGACCAGGATTCACCCGGCCAGGTATTCCACGGGGCAAAATTCATCCCTTGAATCAACAAAAATGACAATAAGGCCACGCCAGAACCAATCGCAATCAAAGGTTGTGAGAAATACCAGGCCAAGGCGACAGCAGCCACCACAGGAATTATTGCAAGCAGGACCCCTGCGCCACGAGAAGTGGGCCACTGGGCAAAGAACTCCGCCAGCAATGCGATCCATGTTGCCGGCCAGGAACTCACCAGCGCTAATCCATGGGCAAGCTCAGGGCTCACCAGCGATGCGAGAGAACTCAACAGGCCTCCTACCGTGATGAACACAACCATGGGCATTGCCAAAATATTTGCGGGCACCGATCCGAGACCAATTGGTGTTCCCATGGCGATCAGCACCGGCAAGGTGGCGATTTGCGCGGCAATGGTCAACATCGCAGCAGCAAGAATGATGGGTGGAATTCGAGCCAGGACTGGTGTTCGCTTGGCTTGCTCAATCAAGATCGGAGTGAACACAACCAACCCGCCTGTGGCGCAAGCCGAGAGCGCGAATCCCCACGAGATTCCCAAACTTGGGTCAGAAATTAACAGTATGATTATGGCGGTGGAAAGAATCGATGGCCCGGCCGTACGTCCCCCAACCAGAAACGCAACGACCACAATCGCACCCATGGTTGCGGCGCGAACCACGCTTGGTTGTGGTTGCACCAAGATCACGTAGAAGCCTAAAGCACCGAGGCAGAGTGCAACACGACCCCAAAGTTTTATGCCCACCAGCGTGCAGATCAACACAACCAAGGCCAGCACGATCGCCACATTTCCGCCGGACACAGCGGTGAGGTGGGCTAATCCGCTCACACGCATTTGATCTTTGAGTTCACCTGGCATCGCTGACTCGTCCCCAATCGCCAGTCCCGCAACCAAAGAACCTGCGCGTTTGTCAACACCTGATAATGCGTTATCCAGCCCAATGCGCATTGTGTGGGCCAGCGAGTCCAAGAATCCGGGTGCGGCGAGGATTTCGATTTGGGTGACTGAGCTCACCCCAGCGGCAAAATTTCCATAGCGATAGGACCGTCCCAACTTGCCCGTGATCACAACTAATGTCCCTGGTGGAGGTACCGTGATTTCTAATTCACTCTCCACAGTCATCGGAATTTCAATGTGATAACTCACATTCTTAACCGTGATGAGGTCAGTGGCAACCGTTACTACCGAAATCTCAGGGGACTTCCACACTGCCGCTGTCGATGTCACTCGCCTTTGCACTTCATTACTGATCACTCCCCGAATTTGGGCATTAGGTTTTTGATTGATCCAAGTTGCAAGAGGTTCACTAGTGTGGGCATGTACGTGTAACGCTGCAGAAAAACAGCCCAAAATAACGAAGGTTGTAAAGATTACGCAGGCGATAAATAGTTGGGACCCAAATTCACTGGGTCGTAACCGCCAATAATAAATTGCAACTGTCACTGTGAACGCAACTACAAAAGCCAGGACCAGCAATACACGTTGTGACTCCGAATGGCGACTGAGCGGGTCAGGGTCTTGACCTGTGACAAAGAAAGTGGTTGCCACACCCAGCCACAGACCCGCCGCCGGAAATACCAGTCGCAAATCCATTCACGATACTCTTTAAAGTCGTGCGATATCGCGGATGCTGCCCAGGATCGCCTCACCAATTCCAGAAACATCTCCGAGTGAATCAATTGACGTGAACGGTCCATTGGTCTGGCGGTAACTCACGATTCGCGCCGCAATGGCCGGACCTACACCAGGCAGTCCTTCCAGTTCATTTTTTGATGCACTGTTAATCCTGATCCCAGCAGCCTCGCCACCGGACCCGTTACTTTCACTGACCAGAATCTGCTCACCATCGACCACTTCGCGCGCCAAGTTCACAGAGTTGGCAGCCTTTTTCTTAGTCACTCCCCCAGCAGCCTCAACTGCGTCCGCCACCCGCGCACCGGCAAAAAGCCGGTAAAGTCCTGGCTTCTTAACTGAGCCGGCCACATGAACAATAACCTCAACTGTTGATGCTGGTGTGTCTAGGACGAGTTCTGATTCGACCACCAAAGTGGTGGGATTTGCAGCACCCGGGCGGCCAAAAAACCATAGTGCGAGAACCACGCTGAGTACTACCCCCACTATAAAAAATAGTGGACGAATGCTGCGGCCCTCCCAACGGCCTATCCGAAAACGAGGCTCTGGTTCAGTGCCTTTCTCCCGGGTGCCTCGGCGCCTGGCGTCGGGGGCCATGAACTCTTGTGGTTCAGGACCGATTTTCCAGTCTTCTAGCGCAAGCTTCAATCGATCTGATGCTTTAGTGCTCGTCGTTTTCCGAGTTCCCAACATGTAATGAAACTAAGGTCAGTTGCCCTCAATAGGAAGGGGGCATCTTCTCCTGTGGATTACCTAACACCGAGTCGCGAACTGGCTTGCCACGTACAACACGCATTGAGGCTGGGGATTGCCGCGCGGACTGTTGAAAGGGTCAATACAAAAGGCGTCCAAGCATGGGCCCACCCGTAACGAGTGCGTACGGGCCTCATGGATTAATTACCCACGAAAGGTTGTTAAAAACCACCTCGTGTCTGTACATGTACAAGACCGCTCGAGGTCCATGTTGCATGTTGCATGTTGCCAGCACACGCCTTTGGGCACGATTCGCACTAATACTTCACAACAACAAGTTAATCCGAATCAATCCCCGGCACTCGACGAAATACTGATGCCAACCAAACCAGGACCCGCATGGACGCCGATAACCGGGCTCACTTCGCTGACCAGTAGCCGTGCGTCCGGCAGTTGTTCACCGAGCATCCCGGCGCACTGGTCGACCAGAATTCGATCTCCAAAGTACTGGAGTCCGATCAGTGCGTGCTCACGGGCTTGGGCAGATTCCACAGCAAGTCGCACCAATTCAGCTAATGCCTTAGCTTTGGTGCGCACTTTTTCTTTTAACACCACCTCACCATTCGTGATGCTCATGATTGGCTTCACCGAGAGTGCGGTTCCCAGACGGGCACTGGTCGGGCTGATGCGCCCACCACGCTTGAGGTACTCCAAACTGTGCACATAGAAAAATACTTGCGACTGGCGAACACCGCTTTCCACCACTAGGAGAACCTCTGGTGCACTGGCGCCCGCTCGCGCGACTCGTGCCGCGTTGATCACCGGGAATCCAAGTGCAAGTCCAACACTGAGTGAATCGCAGACACTCACTTCAATGGCACTGGTCCGGCCAGCCAGCACGGCCGATTCAAAAGTCCCCGACAATTTCGAGGACAAAGTAGCAACCACTACCTGATCAAAGCCCTCATCAGCTAAAGCCGCAAAAACTCTCTCGAACGCCTCAGGTGTGGAGCGAGAAGTAGTGACCTTTACCCCGTCCGTTACGGCTTGGGCGAGATCTATCGATCCACCCGGAGGCAGAACCACGCCATCAACCAGTACATCCACGGGCACGACGCGGATTCCCAATTCGTCGACCAGGTCACTGGGGATTCCAGCACTGCTATCCGTAACAACGGCTACACCACCCATAAGCGCGGAACCCAACTATTCGAGAACAATGTTGACGAGTTTGGGCGCCCGGACAACTACCATCCGGATCTCCAGGCCCTCGAGCGCATTCACAACCTCCGGTGACGCCAATGCCAGTGCCTCTAAATCAGTCTGGGAAATATCCGGGCTCACCTCAAGCTTGTCCTTTATCTTTCCAGCTACCTGAACAACGCAGGTGACCAAATCTTCCACTAACAACGTTGGGTCAACACTGGGCCAAGCAGCCCGAGCCACGGTAGGGGCATGTCCCAGCCGCATCCAGATGTCCTCAGCGGTATACGGACAGACCACCGAAAGCATGATCGCAACAGTTTCGACCGCTTCACGCACGGCCGGATCGGTGGGTCCACAACCTGAATCAATCGCTTTCCGGGTTGCGTTGACCAGTTCCATCACCCGGGCAACCAACACGTTAAACCGCATGGACTCCACACTCAGTTCGGCATCACGAATGGCTTTGTGCGTTGCCTTGCGCAAAGACAGATCTCCGGCTGTCACGTCCGCTCCCACTGGACTGCTCACGTCACCGGCGAGACGCCACGCCCGGGCCAAGAATTTCTTGGACCCTGACGGTGACACTTCGGCCCAATCGACATCGTCTTCGGGTGGCCCGGCAAACACCATGGACAACCGAATTGCATCAACACCGTTGATTTCGAGTTCGTCAGTCAAACGGACCAAGTTACCGCGCGACTTGCTCATCGCACTACCATCTTTGAGCACCATGCCTTGATTCAGCAGACGAGTAAATGGCTCCACAAAATCGACCAGGCCCATGTCGTGAGCGACCTTCACCCAGAATCTTGCGTACAGCAAATGCAGGATTGCGTGCGTTACTCCCCCGACATACTGGTCAACCGGTAGCCACTCAGCCACTTTCTTCGGATCAAACGCAGCCTCGGAGTTTTGTGAATCTGCATACCGCAGGAAGTACCACGACGAGTCAACGAAGGTGTCCATGGTGTCGGTATCGCGCAATGCCGGAGCGCCACAATTTGGGCACGGAACGTTCACCCACTCTTGCGCGGTTGCAAGGGGAGACACCCCTTTGGGGCTGAGGTCAAGCCCTTCGGTGCTGGGAAGTTCGACGGGAAGCTGATCCTCGGGTACCGGAATTTCACCGCACTTTTCACAGTGAATGATCGGGATCGGTGTCCCCCAGTAACGCTGACGCGAAATCAACCAATCACGCAATCGGTAGTTCGTTGCCGAGTCGCCGGTACCGCGTTCGCGCAGCAAGTCAATCATTTGATCAATTGCCTCAGTCTTACCCAATCCATCAAGTGGACCAGAGTTAATGTGAGGTCCGTCATCACCAGTTGCTATTCCCGTCACGAGCGGATCTTGCTCACTTGCCACAACTACTGTCACCGGTAACTCAAATGTACGCGCGAAGTCAAGGTCACGCTGGTCATGAGCCGGTACCGCCATGATCGCGCCCGTGCCGTAATCCGCGAGAACATAATCCGCCGCATATACCGGAATCTTTTCGCCATTAACCGGATTGATTGCATAACGTTGCAGAAACACCCCGGTTTTTTCGCGACCAGATTCCAGTCGATCCATTTCCGATGTTGCCTTGACTTTTTCCAAGTAGGTGTTGAACTCCGCTTCGGCTGGCGTCCCCGCGGCCAATTCGGCCGCTAATCCTGAGTCAACTGCGACCACGAAAAAAGTTGCACCGAACAGTGTGTCAGGGCGCGTGGTGTACACACTTACCGGCTCGTCTCTGCCTTCAACGGCGAATTCGACGTGAGCGCCCTGGGAGCGACCAATCCAGTTCCGCTGCATGAGCAAAACTTTCTCCGGCCACTTTCCCTCGAGCTGATCCATGTCCGCCAGCAGGCGATCTGCGTAATCGGTGATCCGCAAGTACCACTGAGCAAGTTTTTTCTTGGTGACTTGTGAGTCACAACGTTCACAAAGTCCAGCAACAACTTGTTCGTTAGCGAGCACTGTTTGACATTGGGTGCACCAGTTAACAGCGCTGTATTTGCGGTACGCCAAGCCGCGCTTAAACATCTGTAAAAAAAACCACTGATTCCAGCGGTAATAGGTGGGATCGCAGGTGTAGAGAACTCGATCCCAATCAAATGAACAGGCATAGTTCCGCATTGATAATTTTTGTTGTTCAATATTTGTATAGGTCCAAGTGCCCGGATCAACATTGTTTTTAATCGCGGCATTTTCAGCAGGTAACCCAAATGCATCCCAACCAATCGGGTGCAAAACATTGAATCCTTTAAGAACCCAGTATCGAGCAATCACGTCCCCGATCGCATATGCCTCTGCGTGTCCCATGTGTAAATCACCTGACGGGTAAGGGAACATGTCACACACGTACTTCTTGGGGCGAGTGTCCGCTGGGTCACCCGAACGAAATGGCGCTAACTCGTCCCAGATCGGCAGCCACCGCTGCTGAATCGTGGTGAAGTCATAGCGTTCGGCGTCGCGGGGATCGCTACTTGGTTCTTTGTTGGTCTGGGGGGTGCTCACAGCTAGGTCAACCGTCCTTTTTCAGTACGTGGGTAACTCTTACAAAAATTTGGCAAAGTCTCGACGTAAGACTATCGGGCCCTGCCCCGTGGCTCTCTGCTGATCGCGGCAGTGAGTTCGCCAGCAAA
Organism: Actinobacteria bacterium UBA4426; assembly: GCA_002390705.1. Taxonomy (GTDB): domain Bacteria; phylum Actinomycetota; class Actinomycetes; order S36-B12; family S36-B12; genus UBA4592. The sequence continues at coordinate 12,232 of DGQA01000014.1, forward strand.
TTTGGAGCCAACCTGCTCGTGGGTGTACCACGACCAATGCATTCCGTCCGGATTCGCGTCACCGCTAGATAGGCCGTGGAGGACCGGATTTTCGATGTCCACCATGGGAACATCAAGGGACGCCGCCCAGCTAAACGCTGATGCCCGGGCCTGATCGTGATACTTCTGGGATGGGTAATAAGAGCTGTAGTAAGGCGAAGGTGTCATGGCAATAATGGGAATGTCCCCTGAAATCGCCCGAACCGCTTGAACGATCCGAGTGAGATACCGATCGGTGGCGCTCTGGGGAAGTTGGCGCATCAGCCCACCGGTGGCCCGCATGATTTTGGGCGCGAGATCTCGGTAGAGCCGCCGGGTGCGCCTGCGCACCCTGCCTGGGCGCAGGTACGGTATGCCTTCGCGCAAATAGGTGGGGATCACTGCCGGTAATTGATCCATGCCCCCAACAGCGATGATCACGGCGCTGGCCCGGGGCAAATAGGTGCCGAAAACCACGGGGTCCTTGGTGAGCGCCCACCACGCATCCCGGGATGCCCAGCCTTCTCGGGCAACCAGATCCACCTCAACCGGTGATCCGAAATGGACGGCGATCTGTGCTGCCGCAAGATTGGGAAACAATCGTGGGTCAGTGGGGGCAACAATTCCCTGCGGGCCTTGAAAGGCGAGGGAGTCCCCGAGCACTAGGACATGGCGCAATTTCTCGGATGAACCCACTCCCCTAGTGTGCCGTCATGTCCAAACGCGGTGTGATCCTGTTCCTGAGCTTGGGCCTTCTTTGGGGAATCCCTTATCTTCTGATTAAGGTCAGCGTTGAGTTTCTTTCCCCCGAAGTAATTATTTTCTTACGAGTATTCTTGGCCGCGATAATTTTGATGCCGGTGGTCGTCAAGCGTGGCTACTTACGTCTGCTCGAGGGTCATTGGAAATGGGTTTTTGTTTTTGCAATCATCGAGATCGCGTTCCCATTCGGGGCACTGACTTTCGCTGAGATCAAGTTAAGTAGTTCGACAGCCGGGTTGTTGATCGCGGCCGTTCCCATCGTCAGCGCGATTTTCGCCTGGCGCCTAGGAATCGATGATCGAGTCACTGGCATGCGAGTTCTTGGCTTAGCCATTGGAATTATTGGTGTTGCCTCACTGGTGGGCCTGGATGTGACCGGGACCGAACTATTTTCCGTTGCGCTTCTTGGAATCACCGTGGTCGGTTACGCACTGGGGCCGATCATTGTTTCCCAAAAACTATCCCAGGCTCCCGCACTGGCCGTAATAGCAATGGCGATGGTGATTAACTCGGTTATCTATGCTCCGCTGGCATTTATCAGCCGACCCACCGAAAGTGTACCGATGAATGTCTGGCTTTCTGTTGCCATTCTTGGCGCGGTCTGCACCGCACTTACTTTCATATTGTTCTTCTCCTTGGTCGCCGAAGTGGGACCAGCCCGAACGACCGTAATTACCTACATCAACCCCGCGGTCGCCGTGATCCTCGGCGTTCTAGTTTTGAGCGAACCGATAACTCTTGGGCTGATCGTTGGCTTCCCACTGATCCTGCTGGGATCTTTTTTAGCGACCCGCAAAGGCCCCGCTTTTGAAAGCGAGCCGATGGGCTGAGGTCAATAATCTGGAATCTGGAGCAAGATTTCCCGCAGAATTTTATCTTCGGACTCATTCTCGTGAATTTTTGGGGGGAAGTCAGGAGCTAGTTCGATCAGAGACTGCCGGTCGTAAATAGGTTCCAGCCCTTAACTTCCCAATAGCCATGAGCCATGAGCCAAACATTAGAGTCAAGGCAGAAAATGAGAAAACAACAAGCTGACCAGCCATGTGGTTCATGTGGTTCATGTGGTAGACCATCGCGCCGAGCAACATTGCAGCCATTAACCTGGACGAGGCGAAAACCCCACTATTCGGATTGCGCAACTCCGCAGTAACATCCTCCGGGGCAAGAAAAGCGCGAAGCACAAATGCGAATACGACAAACAGCCAGACGATTGCTGAGAAAATAAAGAAAGCTGACACGATCAGTGTGACTGATGAGCCCAAACCGCTATAGGCGAACCATGCCGCCGTACAGCCGACGAGCCCTAGAACGAGTCCAAACGTTCCGACGGGAATTCGAAGGCAAAATTTAATAAATTTCGGGTAACGAGTAGCTCCTTGATTACGAATCATGAAGCTCCGATCGGGAACCCCACTCTCGTGACGCGAGCGTATCCCAAGCGTGAAATTAGCCTATGCAGCGCCGGACTCACCAAATTTTATTACTTTTTTTACTTGTGGAGCTGAGGGGACTCGAACCCCTGACCCCCTGCATGCCATGCAGGTGCGCTACCAGCTGCGCCACAGCCCCTTGAAGGGATATTTAGTTGTTGGTGTTGTGATTCTTCGCGAGGGGAAAGCATATCCGTGTCCTACTAGCGGTCATCTCCTAGGGCAGCCACCGGAAGTGACTTCGCGTTGTATTCCTGAAGTCGCCACGGCGGACCATATGGTGAGTCCTTTTCAGTCAGCACAGACCAGGCGCAGTTGCTCAGAACCCCCAGCACGGCCCAATGTTCTGGTGGTAGTTCCAACATCATCGCGATTGCCGCTCTTGCGCTCCCGCCATGGGTCACCACTACCAAGGTTTCCTGCTGGTCAACCCTGGTCAACTCTTGATTGATCACTTCAGTCATTCGCTGAGCAACTTCAGTGCGACTCTCGCCGCCACCGGGTCGAAGGTTGGAGCCTGCTGCCCATGCCGCCAACTCGTCACCGTAATTGGCCACGAGTACGTCCCTGGTCAAACCTTCCCATGTCCCAGCGTGCGTTTCCCGTAGACCTTCAAAAGTCGCGACTTCGATATTGGTCAATTCTGACAATGCTTGAGCCGTGCGTGAAGCTCGAACCAAATCAGAGGAGATGATCCGGGATGGTTGCAGATCAGCCAGTAGTTTTGCCGCTTCGGAAGCTTGGCCCAAACCAACATTATCTAATGGGATATCAGACTGACCTTGGAAACGACGTTGCGCATTCCACTCGGTGCGACCATGTCGCCAAAAAACAATCCGACGCCCTGAACTCACGCTTAGCGCTCCGTATTGATTGAAGAAGGAAGCTCGATCAGGGGACAATCTTTCCAAAGCCGTTCGAGTGCATAATGAATTCGCTCCTCCGCCAATTGGACGTGAACCACAATGTCGCCATAATCAATGAGAATCCAGGTGGCCTCACTTGCCCCTTCTTTTCGCAGCCGCTTCTCCCCCGCCACGTGCAAGGCCTCTTCAATTGCATTGACGATTCCTCGGACCTGCAACTCATTCGCTCCTGAACACAGAACAAAGCAATCAGTGATCACAAGTTGCTCACTGACGTCGATGATCACAATGTCTGTAGCGAGTTTTTCGGCGGCGGCTCGGGCCGCGATCAGAGCCGAGTCAATGGCGCTTTGTAATGCGGGCATGTGGTGAGGGTTCCTATCTCGTTAGTTTCGGTAAAGCGTGTGTGCCTGGATATATTCATTAACTTCTGGTGATACGAGTTGGGCAATTGATTCCTTGTGTTCCACTTTAAATCGGATTTCGGTGCTGGAAATCTCCCATCCCGGTACATCAATAAAGTCGCACGGAAAATTCTCTATTTCTTCGTGCTGTTCTCCGGGACGCGCTACAACAACTATCCGGACAGTCTGAGCGATCCCTGTGGGGTCTTTCCACTGAGGAAAACTGTGATACGCGTCAGCGCCCAAAATCAAGAACCATTCGGCGCTGTCATTAGGGTGTTGTTGGGTGAATTCTTGGGTAAGGCCGATAATCGTATCGATAGTGTAGGTGTTACCTGGTCGACCAAGATCAATTGTACTCAGTTGCACCCAGTCGTGTTCCTGAGCGACGAGTTCACACATTGCGCGCCGCTGCTCGCTGCTGGCCACAACCTGCTCACGGTGATACGGAATACCAGCCGGGACTAAATAAACGAAATCAAGAACGCAACGTTCGCGCGCAATGTGCGCGGCCTCTAGGTGGGCCAGGTGGATCGGATCAAATGAACCGCCCAGAATTCCAATCCGAAACCGCACGGATGTTTAGCGGTCTACATTGATCATGAGGGTGACGATCAACAGCGCGACAAGGGTGAGAAAACCAAAACCACCAATCACGTAAGGGCTCACGACGCTGCCGCCACCCTCTTCGCTGGCCAAAGCCTCACCAATCTGAGCTACTACTGAAAAATTCATGTCACTCCCTCAACCTGCACTTGGCGTAACCCTACCGGGTCGCTACTTTCGGACTTGACCGTTGCCCGAGACGATAAAAGTGGTGGTCGTGAGTTCAGTGAGACCCATCGGTCCCCGGGCATGGAGTTTTTGGGTGGAGATCCCGATTTCCGCTCCAAACCCAAATTCTGCACCGTCTGTAAAGCGAGTTGACGCGTTAACCATCACCGCCGCTGAATCAACCGCTGACGTGAAATAAGCAATCGTTGGGGCGCAACTGGAAACAATCGCCTCGGTGTGACCAGAAGACCAGGTCAGGATGTGTTCAACGGCAGCTTCAACGCTGGGGACGACCCCGGCGGCAATATCCATCGAGTAGTACTCCGCCGCCCAATCTTCGTCGTTGACCGGCTCCCAATTCACGCCCGCCAATTGCGCATGCTGATGCATTTTTTCATCGCCGTGCACCGTGACCGAGCGAGCCTTGAATTGGGCGAACAACTCGGGCAAGAATGTGTCGGCGACAGCTTCATGAACAAGTAGTGTCTCCGCTGCGTTGCACACACTAACTCGTTGCGTCTTACTATTGAGAACAATATTCACCGCCATGTTCAGGTCGGCATCTTTGTCGACGTAGACGTGACAGTTGCCCACTCCGGTCTCAATCACGGGGACAAGTGAGTTGTTTACAATATTTTGAATTAACGATGCACCACCCCGTGGAATCAACACATCAACCAAACCCCGGGCCTTCATCAAGTCATTGACCGACTCGTGAGTGTGACCCGGGACCAAAGCAATTGCATCAGCAGGAATGCCCACTTCAACAAGTGCCTTTCGCATTACCTCAACAAGTGCCACATTTGTGTTGTAAGCACTCGATGAACCACGCAAGAGTGCCGCGTTCCCGCTCTTTAGACATAGTCCGGCAGCATCCACTGTGACATTAGGCCGCGCTTCGTAGATCATGCCCACCACACCTAAGGGAACCCTGGTTTGCCGAACTTGCAGTCCATTGGGCAAGGTGTAACCGCGCACAACTTCACCCACCGGATCTGGCAGAGCTGCGACATCGATTAACGCATCCGCAATTGCTTCAATTCGAGCGCCATTTAGAGTCAACCGGTCAATCAACGCCTCTGACGTCCCCACCGCTCGCGCTGCTTCAAGGTCTAAGTGGTTTTGCGTTGAAATGAAATCTTTCTCAGCCTTTAGCCTGGCCGCGATTACTCGCAGTGCTTCGTCCTTTTGATTACGCGTAAGCATGCGCAATTCTCGGGCTGCATTTTTGGCGCGCTGCGCGACTTCTTCCACCGTATCCACGGCACAACTCTAATGCAGCGAACGGCTACGAATCAAGGAGAACCAAGTCGTCACGGTGAATCACTTCACGTTCATAACTAGCACCACGCTCCGCAGCTAGCTCCTTGGTGTTGCGCCCCAACAGCTCGGGGAGTTCGGCAGAGTCGTAGGTAACCAGCCCTCTCGCAAACGCAACTCCGTCAGGCCCACAGATATCAACCGGGTCGCCCGCGAGGAACATCCCGGTAACCCTGGTAATTCCGGCAGGCAGCAGCGACAGCCTGCGGATCGCAATCGCTTCAACGGCACCGGCATCGAGAATTACCGAGCCACTCGGAGTAGTGGCATGGGCCAACCACAGATGTCGTAAGGAACTGCGCTTGCCGGTCGAGGCGAAAGCGGTTCCCACGCTCGCGTCCCCGAGGGCGTCATTGATCTGCATAGTTGCAGCCAATAAAGTGGGGACCCCAGCCGCAGATGCAATTCGAGCAGCCTGAACTTTGGTTGCCATCCCGCCGCTGCCAATTCCTTCGGAACCAATTCCTCCGATTCGCATGGTCGCAAGCTCGGAGTGATGCCCAACTTCGGGAATATGTCGAGAGTCTGGTCGGTGCGGTGGCCCGTCGTAGAGTCCGTCAACATCAGAGAGCAAAATCAAAGCATTCGCGTTGGTGACATGTGCAACCAACGCTGCAAGTCGGTCGTTGTCCCCCAGTCGAATTTCGTCGGTTGCAACCGTGTCGTTTTCGTTAACAATTGGCAGCACATCAAGCTCTAGTAGCCGATCAAATGTGAGTTGAGCATTGCGATAGTGACTGCGACGCGTCACATCTTCACTTGTTAATAACACTTGACCAACGGTGATGTTGTACCGAGCAAATGCAGCCGTGTACGCAGCCAACAAAATGCCTTGTCCAACACTGGCCGCAGCCTGCTGAGTTGGTAGATCTTTTGGTCGTTTGGTTAACCCCAGTGCCGGCATCCCGGTCGAAATGGCTCCACTGGAAACAACAATTACTTCGTGGCCGCTATTACGTCGCCGAGCAACGGCATCAGCCAAACGCTCAACCACCTCGTTCTTGAGCCCGCCCCCAACTGAAGAAAGAGACGATGATCCGATCTTGACAACAATTCGACCAGCTCTCGCGATCGAAGTTCGAGTCGCTGTCATTAGGACAGGTACTCGGTTCGGGTCTCGAGCCGTGAATCACTTCCGCGTGGGCCTTGACTTGCCGAACCAACTGATGGGAACCAGTCAAACACGACAGCATTTTCTTCGGGACCGATCATTACGGCGCAACCGGGTGTCGCGCCGGCAGCGATCAACTCCTCTTCGACGCCAAGTCGGGATAGCCGGTCCGCGAGGTAGCCGACCGCTTCATCATTACCAAAATCTGTTTGTCGAATCCAGCGCTCTGGTCGATGTCCGCGAATTCGGAAGCCTTCGCCCTCGAAACTAACCGTGAAACCCGAGTCGTCAACTGCCTTGGGAGTAAGGATTATTCGTGGCATTTCAACTGCCGCTTCAGTTACGCGCTTTTCTGCCACCAGTGTGGCAATAGCAAAACTCAATGGCCGCAGACCTTCATGGGAAACCGCTGAAATTTCGAATACCTGATAACCCATCTCCTCAATCATTGGATTCACCATGTCGGCTAACTCCCGGGCTTCAGGGACGTCGATCTTGTTAAGAACTACAAGTCGTGGTCGGTCATCAAGGCCACCATACTGCTCGAGTTCTGACTCAATGATCTTCAGATCAGTCAGTGGGTCACGATTGGGCTCAAGGGTTGCGCAATCCAGTACATGCACAATCACACTGCAACGCTCCACATGACGCAAGAAATCAAGTCCCAAGCCTTTTCCTTGACTCGCGCCTGGGATGAGCCCAGGCACGTCTGCGATCGTGTAAACAACCTCGCCGGCGGTCACAACGCCAAGATTGGGCACCAGTGTGGTGAAGGGGTAGTCCGCGATCTTGGGCCTCGCTGAGCTCATCGCCGCGATCACACTGGATTTACCGGCACTAGGGAACCCTACGAGAGCGGCGTCAGCAACAGTCTTGAGTTCGAGCACAACTTCGCGTTGGCTGCCCGGCTCGCCAAGGAGCGCGAAACCTGGAGCTTTGCGCTTCGGCGAAGCGAGGGACGCATTGCCCAGGCCACCTCGACCACCTTGGGCAATGACAAATGTTTCACCAGGGACAAGTAGATCTGCCAACACCTCACCGTTGGCGGCTCGGACAACTGTTCCCGCGGGGACATTAAGCACGATGTCTTCCGCGTTCGCACCGTGTCGGTTCGCGCCATGTCCCGGCTTGCCATTGCTCGCCGTGCGGTGTGGACTGTGGTGAAATTCCATGAGTGTCGTTACCTGGGGGTCAACAACTGCAACCACGTCTCCACCACGACCGCCGTTACCACCGTCGGGTCCGCCCAATGGCCGGAACTTTTCACGCATAACCGAGGCGCAACCATGACCGCCATTACCGCCTTGGGCCTGGATTGTTGTGTGATCAACGAATGTCGCCATCAGTTCGCCTCCTTAACCGTATGAGAAATAAAGGAAGGCGGGCCCATTGGACCCGCCTTCCTTGCTAAAACAAAGTATGGAGAATTACGCTCCAAGGACAATGTTGACAACTCGGCGACCACGGGCAGTTCCGAACTCAACGACGCCCTCGCTCAGTGCAAACAGGGTGTCGTCCTTGCCCCGTCCCACGTTGTTTCCGGGGTGAAAGTGGGTTCCGCGCTGGCGCACAATTATTTCCCCCGCATTCACTTCTTGCCCGCCGAAACGCTTCACGCCAAGGCGCTGCGAGTTACTGTCGCGTCCGTTCCGGGAGCTGGATGCACCCTTTTTATGTGCCATGGTTCACTTCCCTGCCGCAATGTCGGTGACCTTAACCGCGGTCAACTCAGAGCGATGACCCTGACGACGACGGTAACCGATCTTGTTTTTGTATTTCAGAATGTCAATTTTGACCCCGCGATGATGATCAAGGACCTCCGCGGTCACCTTCACCTTGGCAAGTGCTGCTGAGTCGCTGGTGACTTTTCCGTCTTCGACGAGGAGCAGCGCTCGGAGTTCATACGTCGAACCTGGTGCGCCGGGAACCCGGTCCACCACTATCCGGTCGCCTACAGCAACCTTTTCTTGCCGTCCACCGGCTTTAACTATGGCGTACACCACGAACTCCTGTCGGTCTTGCTGATAAGTCCTACTCTTACGGGCCTTGCTTGGGGAAGACACACCCCGAATGCAAAAGCATACGGGGACGTCCACTTGGGGGCTACACCGGATCAGTTTCCCCAGCAAGCCGGGGCTCAATAGCGGTTTCTTCAGCCAGCACTTCTTCAGCCGGCACTCCTTCAGCCAGCACTTCTTCAGTTGGGGCTTGCTCCTCCTGCTCAAGTGCCTGAGCTGCCTCAAGGGCTTTTGCCGCGACCATAGCCGGATCCACCGCGTTTGCAGGTCGGCGGTAACGCACCGGTGTCTCGTGGTGGGGTTCATCATTGAGGGAAACCTTGACCCCGCGACCGTTGCACGCCTCACACTCATGGGAGAAGGACTCGATCAAACCAGACCCAATGCGCTTGCGCGTCATTTGGACCAGCCCCAATGAAGTAACTTCCGCCACCTGGTGCTTGGTCCGATCTCGGCCCAGGCACTCAATGAGTCGGCGCAGAACCAGATCGCGGTTGCTTTCGAGCACCATGTCAATGAAGTCGACGACGATGATTCCACCAATATCTCGCAGCCGCAGTTGACGGACAATTTCTTCGGCTGCTTCAATATTATTTTTAGTAACGGTCGATTCAAGGTTTCCGCCCTGACCGGTGAACTTCCCAGTGTTGACATCAACCACAGTCATGGCCTCGGTGCGGTCAATTACGAGTGAACCACCGGAAGGCAGGTACACCTTGCGGTCTAATGCCTTGAGGATCTGCTCGTCGACCCGAAGTTGGGCAAAGAGATCTTTGGAATCAGTCCAGTGCTCCAGTCGGTCAAGTAGATCGGGGGCAACCGCGCTGATGTAGGCATCAACAGTTGTCCAGACGGTGTCACCGGAAACCACCATCTTGTTCACATCTTCATTAAAAATATCTCGCACTACCTTGATCGCGATGTCAGGTTCCCCGTACAGCATGGACGGCGCATTGGTGCTCTTATTGCTGCTCGAAATATCGTCCCAGAGCGCGGTCAATCTCTGCACGTCTTGTTCAAATGCATCTTCGGGCGCGCCTTCGGCCGCTGTGCGAACAATGACACCAGCATCTTCTGGCATAACCCGCTTGAGAATTGCCTTCAGTCGACTGCGCTCATTTTCGGGAAGTTTGCGACTAATGCCGGTCATCGAGCCATCAGGGACGTAGACCAAAAACCGGCCGGGGAGGGAAATCTGACTTGTTAAGCGTGCGCCCTTTTGCCCAACAGGATCTTTTGTCACCTGCACCAATATGTGATCGCCAGACTTGAGAGCCAGTTCGATTCGCTTTTCATTTCCTTCGAGCCCAGCTGCATCCCAGTTAACTTCGCCCGCATAAAGGACCGCGTTGCGGCCTTTGCCAATGTCAACGAATGCCGCTTCCATGCTTGGTAGAACATTTTGCACCCGACCGATATACACGTTACCTACAAGCGAGGTGGCGGAGCCGCGAGTTACGTAATGCTCAACCAAGACGCCATCTTCGAGAACTGCAATCTGGGTTTTGTCCCCTTGTTGCCGAATCGCCATGACCCGCTCAACGGACTCGCGTCGAGCGAGGAACTCTGCCTCGGTCAGAATCGGTGCACGACGTCGGCCTTGATCGCGGCCCTCGCGTCGGCGCTGCTTTTTGGCTTCGATGCGGGTTGAACCCTTGATATCTTCATTTTGCTTGCGGCGAGGCTCGCGAATCCGAACAACCGTGTTCGGGTCGTCTCCTTCAGAATCATCGCCCTGACCGGCCCTGCGGCGACGACGGCGACGCTTGGTGCTGGCACCGGTTCCGTCATCGTCTTGTGCTGAATCCGCTTCGGATTCATCTGCGACTTCCTGAGTGTCATCTACTTCAGGCTGGGTTTCATCTGTGGTGGTTTCATTGCCATCATCGGCTTTACGTCGACGGCCACGGCCACCACGCCTGCGCCGAGGATTATTTGACGAGTCGTCACTTTCCTCGTCGGACTCTGGCGAATCTGCTGCCGATGGGGTTTCGCTCTCTTGTGGGGCAAGGGCCGCTGCTTTTTTAGTGACTTTGCCCTTTCCCTTAACGGGGGCGCTCGCCTTCTTGGCCACCTTCTTAGTCACCGAGGGGGTTTCAGCTGCTACTTGAAACAATGGGGCCTTGGCTTTGACCGCCTTCTTGGCCACCTTCTTGGGGGCTTTTTCCGCTGGCAATTCGCTTTTATCCGCCTCGCTGCTGCCCGCTGGGCCAGCCGGGCGGGAGGCCGCGCGACGAGTCTTTTTAACTACTGATGTTTCTTCGACCATGATGGTCGCTCCTTTAGGAATGCGGCATCACCCGCATTCGGGTCCGTGTGTAGCGCAAACATCCGGCACACACGGGCGGCTTAGCCCTCTACCGGGGTGGTGCGCGCTACTACAAGCTTTTAGGGCTGCGATCAGGGTTCGCGCGTGATGCGCTGCGACTTCCCCTATCGCCACATGATGTTGGGCTACACAAGTACGCGATCAGGATCGAATGGATCCTCGATCGAGATACTCTCTTCGCTCAGTGGGCCCTGCGCCAGCCTGGTCACCCTCACGGGTTTGCGCGGCTCCAGAGTTCCCACCTGCTTCAGTGCAGTAAGTACATCATCGGGTCGAACCGACGGAACTATATGCCGGACAACCACATGGAGTATGACACACTCCGGAGGCATTTGGGTGTGTGCGGGGGCAGTTACCGCGCTTTGAGCCACACTTTCCATGAGGAGAATGGCACTTCGGGCATCGAAAACTCTCTTTCCCGACTTCGTCATGCGCTCAACCAAGACTTCGGATGCGCCGAGTAGAGCCTCCACTGCCCGAGCCACTTCTTGAACGGGGGCGCTAATTTCCATTTCCCACAAACTCGCTTCTAGGCGGGCCGAGAAATCACGTGAAGTCGCCTCAATTACCTCAATGACATCGAGCCCATTAGGCAAAGCCGCATCGAGTTCGACTCGGATTTTGGTGGGATCGCAATGTCGAGTCACGCCTATTTCCACGTACTCGGCTTCACTCGCTACCCCGGTAGGTGCCGAATTTGAATATGAAATTTTCGGGTGTGGTGAAAACCCGGCGCTGTAGGCCATGGGGACACCCGCCCGACGTAAGGCGCGTTCAAGTGCCCGCTGAAAATCCCGGTGACTGGAAAATCGCAAGCGACCGCGCTTGGCATAACGCACGCGCAGTTTTTGGGCAATTGGCGCCAAATTGCGATCCGGTGGCTTATTTGCCATCTCAGGTCACTGAGCCAACACGGGGGACACTCGAGGAATTGGCATCGGTAAGTCGGTGACCCCCGTCGGCCCAACCTGGATTTCGGTGTCCATTTGCTCACAGACTCCGCAATCAAAACATGGAGTCCAGCGACAGTCGTCGACAGCCACCTCAGCGAGCGCGTCTTGCCAGTCTTCCCATAACCACTCCGAATCAAGGCCAGAATCCAGATGGTCCCAGGGCAGCACTTCGGTGTAGTCACGTTCGCGGGTAGTAAACCAATCGACGTCCACACCCGTGCCTTCTAATGCGTACTGTGCAGATTCCATCCATCGATCAAATGAGAAGTATTCTCCCCAACCGTCAAAACGCGCACCGTTTTTCCAGACCGTTTCAATTATGTTGCCCACTCGACGGTCGCCTCGGGAAAGAATTCCCTCAACAATCCCAGGTTTCCCATCGTGATAGCGCAAGCCAATTGCCTTGCCAAACTCTTTATCGTTTCTGATGGCGTCCTTAAGTTTGTGCAATCGCGCGTCAGTCGCTTCATGATCAAGTTGCGCGGCCCATTGAAAGGGGGTGTGCGGCTTAGGAACAAATCCACCAATTGACACAGTGCACTTAATGTCGCGACGCCCACTTGCTTCACGGCCGGCACGAATTACTTCCTTAGCCATCGTGGCAATTTGCAAGATGTCTTCATCGGTCTCAGTCGGCAACCCACACATGAAATACAACTTGACGTTACGCCACCCAGCCCCATAAGCCGTTGTCACCGTCCGAATCAGATCCTCTTCACTGACCAACTTGTTGATCACTCGACGAATTCGCTCGCTGCCACCTTCGGGTGCGAAAGTGAGTCCACTTCGTCGACCATTGCGAGAAAGTTCATTAGCTAAATCAACATTGAATGCATCCACCCGAGTACTCGGGAGTGAAAGCGAAGTCTGGGTCTCTTCATAACGGTCAGCCAAGTTACGCGCCAAGTCACCGATCTCTGAATGGTCAGCGCTGGAGAGTGAAAGCAGACCAACTTCCTCAAATCCCGTTTTTTCCAGACCATTTTCCACCATTTCCGCAATGCTGGTGATACTGCGTTCACGCACTGGCCGCGTAATCATTCCGGCCTGGCAAAAGCGACAACCACGAGTACAGCCACGGAAAATTTCCACGCTCATGCGCTCATGTACGGTTTCGGCCAATGGAACAAGCGGGGCCTTGGGGTACGGCCACGCATCAAGGTCCATCAGTGTGAACTTTGTAATCCGGGAAGGGACATCGGCCCTATTCGGTACGACTCGCTTAATCCGACCATCGGGTAAATATTCGACGTCGTAAAATTGTGGAATATACACACAGCCGGTCCGCGCCAGCTCTAACAAAACACCTTCGCGGCCACCGGGACGACCAGCATTGATCCAAGCCTTCACAATATTAGAGATCAGCAGAACTGCTTCTTCACCATCACCCAAAACAGCCGCATCAATGAATTGCGCAATTGGCTCGGGATTAAAAGCCGCATGACCACCCGCCACCACAATCGGATGGTCGTCGCGGTCAACGGCATGTAGTGGGATGTTTGCCAGGCTCAGAGCCGTCAACATATTGGTGTAACCCAATTCGGTACTGAATGAAAGACCCAGTAAATCAAAGTCGGCAACGCTTCGATGTGCATCCACAGTGAAAGCAGGAACCTGATGCTCGCGCATCAGGGCTTCAAGGTCAGGCCAGACAGAATAGGTTCGCTCGGCTAAAACGTCAGGCTGCTCATTGAGTACTTCATAAAGGATCTGCACTCCTTGGTTGGGTGCGCCTACTTCATAGGCGTCCGGGTACATCAAGGCCCAGTGCACGATTGCCTGCTCCCAGGGCTTAGTCACCGCATTGAGTTCCCCTCCCACGTACTGGATGGGCTTTGAGATCAGCGGAAGCAGCGCTTCCAGTTGAGGGAAAACGCTTGTCCCGCGCTCGCGGCTTTCTCGTGCATCGATATTTTCCGAGTTGTTGATCTCGACAATTTGGGAAGTCATGTGGGAAAGGTTACCCAATATCCGTAGAAGTGCTAAATCTCACCGCGTGCTTCGTGTAATCGCACTGTTTGAAGTAGACCAATGGCGACCCAGACAGACATCATGGATGTCCCACCAGCTGAAATGAGCGGCAGTGGGATACCCGTAATCGGCATGATTCCCAGAGTCATCCCAATATTTTCAAATGTTTGAAATGCCAGCCAAGCAAGAACTCCAGTTGCCACTAGACGCCCATATTGGTCATCTGCGTGCCACGCGATCATTCCTGCCCTCCACAGGAGCACCGCCAGTAAGAGAATCAAAACGACTGAGCCAATAAATCCGAGCTCTTCTCCGCTCACCGTGAAAATGAAGTCGCTTTCATTTACCGGAACGAACTTACCCTGGGTTTGCGGGCCCTCAAACAAGCCAACGCCAAACCAGCCACCGCCGCCAATTGCAATTCGTGCCTGATTTGCGTTGTAAGCCGAAGCGCCGGTGTCGCTGTCTGGAGAAATAAATGAGGTAAGTCGAGCGACCTGGTACTGCTTGAGGAGGCCCAATTGAATTGCCAGCAAAATAGAGAGGGCCGCGGCCCCGATCAGCCCAACTACCCACCTAGTGCGCACTCCTGACACGGCAATAACCGAAACAGCGATCGTCCCTAAAATCAGCACGGTCCCCGTATCATTTTGCAGCAGGATCACACCGACGGGTAGGGCAGCTGCAGCCAATGCCAGGAACACGTCGCGCCCTGACGGCTCGACCTCAATATCTTTGCGCTCGGAGAGCAGTACCGCCATCATGAGAATCACCGCTATTTTCATGAACTCCGATGGTTGCAGCGTCAACCCGCCGGGGAGATCAACCCACGCACGAGCACCAGCAACGGTGACACCAATTCCGGGTACAAACGGTAAGAGCAGTAAAAAAAATGAGATTCCATAAATCATTGGGGTGTAAGCACGCAACCAGCGATAGTTCACACGCGAAGCCACATAGCCTAAAAGAATTGCGACAACGACGTTAATCACATGACGTTTGAGATAAGAATGTGGATCAGTTGGTGATGCGAGATCGGCCCGGCTGGCAGACCACACGAGTACCGAACCTAACACCGAGAGGGCGAGCCCGGAAACGAGCAGAATCCAATCTAAATCCCGCCAAAATCCTCGGCCCCGCGCGCCCGATCGCGAGCCGGCGCCTGCCAGCGCGCTATCAGCACTTGGTCCGGCATAGATCTTCGCCATTAATCCGACCCACTTGCGGTAGTCACGCCTGACATTTTGCCCTTAGGCGCTACCGGAGTTCCATCGGGTCGAATGATGGGCAAAGACTTTAACGGTTCCCCATCAACGAGGACACTCCGATTCGGATTGATATTTTTTCCATTTATTCCAAACAAGGATTCGTAAATCTTGCGGACACTGGGCCCACTTGTTTGGGATCCAGTTCCGCCCTGTGTCACCATCATGACTACTGCATATCGCGGTTTGTTCGCCGGAGCGTACGAGGCAAACCACGAAGTTGATACTTTGTCGCCCGTAACCTGCGCCGAACCGGTTTTTGAGGCTACCGGGATTTTATTAAGTGGGAAACCCAAGAACGGTGTCTTTCCGGATCCATCCGTTGTCACTCCGGGCAGCGAATCCTTGAGAAACTTAATTGTTGACTTGGGAAGATCAAGGGTGGACTTAACCGACGGTTCGATCCGATTAATCACTGTACCGTCCGAACCCACGACCGCCTTGATCAATCTAGGTTCATACACGGTACCCCCGTTAGCAATTGCGGAATAAGCCATTGCCATTTGTAAGGGTGTCACCACGGTGTCACCCTGGCCAATCGCGGCGTTCAATGCGTCGCCCTCACGCCAACGGAAACCGTCAGCGCAGTTTTCTTTATCAAGTGCGGTGAAGTAATCAGCCAGCTTGGGATCGGTTTTTCGAGTATCCGGGTAACCCGAGATCGCGTTCTCGCACCACGTATCCCGCTTGGCTTCCCAGTTTTGAACTTTGAATCCTCGACCTGCGACCCGCCCCGCAGACTCACCCGGCAAGTCGATTCCGGTGGGGGTTCCAAATCCAAATCGCGAGGCCGTATCTGCAATCGGGTCTGCTGAATCACGAGTTGCTTCATTTCCGCCTGCGGATTCCCACATGCGATCTGCCAAGCCATAAAACACCGTGTTACAGGAAACTTCGAGCGCTCGGGCCAAAGAAATTTGACCATAGGCTGCGGATTCATAATTTCGGAAAACTTGGGTACCGAGTTTGACATTTTTCGGGCACTCGTAGTCCGAATACAACGAGTATCCTTGCTCACCAGCCGCCGCGGTGCTGACAACTTTGTAAGTTGACCCTGGGGCGAAAAGACCTTGGGTAGTATTTGAAGCAAGTGAGTCACTCTTGATCAATGACTTGTATTGCTTCGGAGTGACTCCGCCCACCCAAATACCTGGGTCGTAGGTGGGATAACTCGCCATGGCAAGGACTTGCCCGTTTCTCACATCAACGACCACCGCTGCCCCCGAGTCACCGAGGTAGCCCTGTCCTTGGGCGCGTTGAACAGCAGCCACTAACTGCTCTTCAACGACCGCCTGCAAATTGGCATCAATAGTTGAGACGAGATAGTTACCTGAAACAGCCGGTTTTTGGTCTAAGGTTGCCGTGATTTGACCAGAAGTATCGACTTCAAGAGTGGTCACACTGGGCGTACCGCGTAACTGTTCGTCGTAATACTGTTCCAGGCCTGATCGCCCGATCGCGTCGGTACGCCGTAATCTGTCAAAGGCGTCAGACCCGGCTTGGGCCGCTAGCTGTTCTTCCGTTACCGGTCCCAAGTAGCCTAAAATGTGAGCAGCGTTTACATCAAATGGTCCGCTGTACTCACGGACCGCAGTTAATTTAGCCGTAACCCCGGGATACTCTGAGCGCTTTTCCATGATTGTCAACGCGGTTTGCGGATCAATATCTGTTGCAACGGGTACGGCCTGGTACGTCGAACCATTCCAGCAAATGGGTGGCTTGGGTGCGTTTTCAGTGCCACAGGGCATGAGTCGCTCTGTTATGGATTCGGGTGACTTCCCTAATATCTTGGCGAGTCTATTAATTAGCTGATCGCCGCTTTTAACCTGTTGCTTCAGTTCCTGTCGATCAATTGTGACCACGATTGAGGTTCGGTTGGATACCAAGGGTCGACCAGCTTGATCTAAAATTAGCCCGCGGACAGCTGGTTCCACCACTTCGCGAACCGTATTGTTTGCCGCCGCCACTCGGTACTCGTCGCCGGTCATGACTTGAAGAAAGTACAAACGCGAGATCAGAGTCGCCATTAGCGAGAAAATCAGGATGCCCAAAATGATCAAACGTAGATTAGATCTTTCACTCACAAGCGCCCCTTTCCAGTCCACCAATTAGTCATGAAGCTCACTGCGTCCACACCATTATGCGCGTGTCCCCACCATTTGCCCGCAGCGTGGGCAGCAACATGCGGAGCAAACCGTACGGATACGACGCCCGATCATGGCTCTAGGTTCCCTTATGAAACGGACATTTCGGTCAGCAGTGGTCGGGCCAGTCGGGCAACGAGCGGAATAATCAGCACGGACAGCAGGGCCCCATAAAGAGCTGCGCTCAACGTGATCCACGGAACCTCCGTCCAATTGACTCGCTCCCCCCCAAGGACCGTGTCCACAACGGCCGTTCCGAAGGCTGCCGCGGCAGTACTCAGGGCAGCAATTCCGATCATGACCGGAAGTTTCCGATCCCTTGGATCAAGCCAGAATCCAGCGGTAAACCCAATGATGAGGTAAATAATTGCGTTTACTCCCACTAACGTGTCTGACGACGGTGAGAAATCCAACAAGATTCCTGCGGCAAACCCAGCGATCGCCCCAAATAGCGGACCCGCCGCAAAAGAAATTGCCACAATGCTCACGACGACAATGTCTGGAGTGGCTCCCGGTATACCAAGTCGGCTGAGCAGAGTTAACTCAATTAGGACAGCGAGAAAAACGCACGTCCCGATGAATAATCCCTCACGCAGAATCATGGATTAACTGTCGCTCGGAGCCGGAGTTGCCGCAGTCTCTTTTTCTTGTGATGAACTGGGGGATGGCGCAGGTGCGGGGGTAACAGGTGCACTCGGGGCATTGGGCAGCACCGAGTCACGTGGGTCTTCACGTGGCGGTCTCACTACTACCCCGACAACACTCAATGCAGAAATATCCACAAAAGGCCTTACAGTTGCGATGCGAGCCAGTTCGCCCGCGGTCCCGGTAACGTCAACAACTTCACCAATTGGTAGACCCGGGGCATATGGGCGACCCCCCTTTGAACCAAAGGTAACAACCGCATCACCTGAGGAAACCTGCCCGAGCGGATCTAGTAATTGAAATTCGAGTGAATTCTGCCGGCCAGTGCCAGAGACAATGCCGAGCTCCTGAGAACCAGCGACGCGTCCACCCACCGAGGACTCCGGATCAACAATGAGCACAACTGTTGCAGTGCTATCGAACACCTTCAGCACCCGTCCAATGAGGCCATCACCATTAATCACGGTCATGTCATCTTCTAGGCCATCAAGAGATCCGGCATCTATCGCCACCGTCCACGCAAAGTCTTGGGCTGGACCAACTGCAATGACTTCGGCCGGAATAACTCGGTAGCGGCCGACGCCAGCCACTCGCAGAAGTGCATCGAGTTGATCGGCTCGCTCAATATTGTTTTCGCCACTGACTAAAGCCGAATTCAACCTCTCGTTTTCAACGGTCAACTCTCGAATTTGCCCAGATTGTTCGACCTGAGTGCTCCACCATTCACCCGCTCCCGTAAAGGGCGAAACAATCGTGGCGGCGCCTCGCTGAATGCCGCCAAGAATGGAACTGACCGCTGCACGTGCACTAGAAAAAGGGCCGTCACCACCGCGAAGATCCAAGATCACGAAAGTGAGTGATGCGACGACCAATATCGAGAGAGTGATCCGAGCGCGACGCGAGAGCATGGCTACCTACGCGGCTCAGATACGAGCACCTGCCGCAATGAATCAAACTCTTCAACGCACTTGCCTGATCCGACTGCAACGCACTCCAGTGGTCGGTCCGCAACCACAATTGGCATCCCAGTTTCATGCCGCAACCGCTCGTCGAGTCCGGTGAGTGTTGCTCCTCCCCCGGTGAGAACAATTCCGTGATCCATGATGTCCCCCGAAAGTTCGGGGGGCGTTCGATCAAGTGTCGACTTCACGGCATCAATAATCGCATTTACTGGCTCATCAATTGCTCTGCGGATTTCCTCAGCAGAAACAACAATTGTCCGAGGGAGCCCTGTGATCAGATCACGTCCACGGATTTCCGCGTGTGGTTCGTCCGGCATGGGGAACGCCGAACCAATCGCAATCTTGATTTCTTCCGCTGTGCGCTCGCCCAGCAAGAGCGAATATTCCTTTTTAATGAATTGAATAATGGCGGCATCTAATTCGTCTCCGCCCACTCGCACAGAGAGGCTCGTGACAATCCCACCGAGCGAGATGACGGCCACCTCCGATGTGCCGCCGCCGATGTCCACGACCATATTGCCCGTTGGCTCGTGAACCGGAAGTTCCGCTCCAATTGCCGCCGCCATTGGCTCTTCGATAATAAATACTTTACGAGCACCCGCGGCGTAACCGGCATCTTTTACAGCGCGTTGCTCAACCCCGGTGATACCTGAAGGAACGCACACGATCAAGCGTGGTTTTGCTAGATGGCGCCTACGGTGCACTTTTTGAATGAAATACCGCAACATGCGCTCGGTGGTATCAAAGTCGGCAATCACGCCGTCTTTGAGAGGCCTGATTGCGACGATATTTCCAGGTGTGCGACCGATCATTTCTTTAGCTTCACTGCCAACAGCCAAGATCCCGCCAGTATTGTTATTAATGGCAACCACGGATGGTTCGTTGAGCACGATTCCTCGGCCCCGAACGTAGACCAGCGTGTTCGCGGTTCCCAGATCTACCGCCATGTCTCGGCCTACAAAAGAGGAGTGCCGGGCAGAACTCACGCGGTGCCTCCAATCGGTCGAGAAAGGCTGAGGTTACTGGTGCACTCGGGAAGAACGCAGGACCCACACCATGGTAGTCCTGAAGCCTCTATAACTGGCTCTTGGCTAACATTTGAGCGCGCGTCATTTCAATTTTCCTCAGAAGAATCTCCAAAGATGCGGCTTGCTCTGAATTGATTGAGCCGGAAAACCCAAAAGCCGCAGTGGCAACCGCCCCTAGATCTGCCCGGTAGTCGTGGCCAAGGCTCTCAAACTCACCCGGCGTCACATTGGTCGCAAACATGGTGTCCACCAGAAGCGTCGCCCACGTAACCCCAAAATTCCAGGTCATCTCCTGCGGAATATTTCTGCCCCGCGGTAAATCTGGATCCAGCCAGGTCGGTTGCGCCCAGGCGAGATCGGGTCGGAACCGGACCACGGGGTCTGCGTCATGTTCAAGGAACCACACTCGGTAACTCGCATCCGCCGGAATTTGTTCGGGCCGATCCACACTTACCGACTCACCTGCACACAATCGGTGAAACGTATCTGAGATTCGACCACCAGGCGTTCCTACCCATAGGGCCCGAAAAATCGAATACTTGTCCAAGTCGCTGGAACCAAGTGGAATTGCGAACTGTTGAATACGTGCACCCAAACTTTCTCCATAAAGAATGATTTTTGGGACATGCTTGCCCTTATTGCGGCGACCAATGAGTTCGTGGTCAATTGCATTGTGCAACTCGAGCTGGGTCTGTCCGGCCACCCGCACTTTAGGTAAAGAAAGAAAGCTCGGTAGGAGTCCGTAACTCACCGACACGGTCGCGCAATCCCCTCCCGAAAGCAGTTCTAGTACGTCGACCGGGGTCGAGTTTGCGTAGCCTGAGCCGGCGGGAGCTTCAATTAATAAGTACTCGCGGTCAAATGCCTTGTTACGAATCAATTCCGACATCGCAAGCGAAACGCGGGAAGAAATCGAATCAGCGTTCGCCACACTGACAAAAACGCGGATGGGGTCGTGGGTGCGCTTTATTCCGATTTGTTGCGCATGTTCGCGCGTTGTCACACTATTTATGAAGCGTGCGCCTTCGCGGCCAAGAAGCGTGTAGTCCACCGCTGAGTGAGGACTCCCCGACAAGTGCATGTCGCTCGGAGGGTCGGCAAAACATGCGTCAATCTCGGAGTTTTCGGCCTCAATTTCACCCAACTTGCCTTTGGCGACAAAGAATCCAGCTAGTCCAAGACCTGCGACGCTTACCCCTGCGGCCAACGCTTTGGCGCCGCGAAGCCCCGAGACCCGTGAACCAATTACCAGGCCACAGCCGACGGCTGTTCCCAGAACCTGCGGAAAAAACTCGCGCACTTTTGCTGGCCAGGGGACCAAGCTTGGGCCCCGTGCTGCACGGGCGGTGGGAACTCCCGTCCCCACGCCTACGGCGACCGATCCGATCAAGTTCTTCATGGAGCTTCCCCGTTCCTACAGGTTCGGAAAAAACAGTGCAATCTCGCGAGTTGCTGACTCTGGTGAGTCAGAGCCGTGTGTGACGTTATTTTGCATTTCCGTGGCAAGGTCTCCGCGGATAGTTCCCGGTGATGCGGTCACCGGGTTGGTCGCGCCCATCATGGTGCGCCAAGCGACGATTGCATCAGGACCTTCAATGACTGCGGCAACTAGTGGGCCTCCGGTGATAAAGGCGACGAGGTCGGCAAAGAAGGGCTTCTCCGCGTGCTCACCGTAATGAGTCTGAGCCAGGTCCGTGCTGACATTCATGAGCTCAAGAGCTGCGAAAGTGAAACCTTTACGCTCGATTCGAGCAAGTACCTCACCGACCAAGCCGCGGGCAACACCATCGGGCTTGATGAGAACAAGTGTGCGTTCAGACATTCAATGACTCCTCTATAAGGCCGGGTAAACGGTTCTTACTACCGCCACTGATGCTAGAGGAGACTGAAATTTAACTTTCGGGCAACTCCCGTGCTCGATCCACTCGCTGCCCATTGCGCACCGCGTAGAACCACAGTAAGGCAAATACGGCACCCACAAAAAACATGGTGGGAACAACGAACCCGGATCCGATTACTAGTACCTGGAGCACCCAGACGAGGGGTACCGCAATCGGCTTAGTAATTACTCCAACACTCAAAATCAGGAGCCCGGCTAGGGCAATTCCCATCACCAGAGCCAAGATCGCATCCGCATCGGAGACGTTGATTGCAATCGGTATTGCCAGTAGAACGACCAGCGCCTCAAGGACGAGGACAGTTGATCCAAGTACCCTCATTGGCTAATTCACCCCCTGTGAATCAGGATCTGAGAGCAGCCGGATGGTTTCTCCCACCAACACAACTGATCCAGTGACGATAACTCCCACTCCGCCGTACTCTCCCGAACTATCAGCCAACCCAATTGCCTCTTCGAGTGCGGACGCCAAGTCACCACCAATTGTGACTCGCTCACCCCCAAGGACCTCGGATGCGAGCCGAGCCAGTTCCACTGCCGGAAGTGCTCGAGGTGAAATCGGTTCGGTAATTACCACTTGCGATACCACGGGGGAAAGTGCTTCTAAGAAACCGACAGCGTCTTTGCTGTGCAGCATGCCCACAACCGCGATCACTCCCACAAATGTGAAACTCGTTTCGAGCGCGGTAGCCAATGATTTCGCGCTGTGCGGATTGTGGGCCGCATCTACCATAATTGTGGGGCTTGTCCGCAAAATTTCCAGCCGGCCCGGTGAGATGACATTTGCGAAACCTTCGCGGACTAAATCTTCATCCAGCGGAGCCAGTAGTGCCGAGCCCAAGAAAGTTTCGCAGGCTGCAAGCGCCACAGCCGCATTATTTCCTTGATGCTCGCCAAACAGCGGGAGAAAAATTTCCGAATAATCACCGCGCAAGCCATGTAGGGAAAGAAGTTGCCCGCCTACTGCGAGCGCCTGTGAATTTACGCCATACTCGACCGCAAACCGAGTCGGTTGCAGATCTGCATTTGCACACGCCTGAATTAGTATCGCCGCCGCTTCCGGGCTCTGCGGACCCAACACTGCCGCGTCAGCATTGGCCAAAATGCCCGCCTTCTCGCCAGCAATTTCACGAATGGTCTCGCCAAGGTATTCTTGGTGGTCAAGATCTATTGGTGTGATCACCGCGACCTGTGGTCTGCACACGCTGGTTGCATCCCACGTCCCACCAAGTCCCACCTCAATAATTGCAACGTCAACAGGTGAATCCGCAAATACTGAATAGGCCAACGCCGTCATCGCCTCAAAATATGACAATTTCGGTCCGCCATCAGTCACCGAATTGTGGTCAACCATGGAAATAAATGGCTCAATATCGTTCCAGGTTGCAACTGCCGCCTCGGGCGAGATGGGTGCGCCGTCAAGGCAAATCCGCTCTGTTGGGTCAACCAGGTGCGGTGACGTGTACAGCCCAGTGCGTAAGCCGAATGAACGCAGAAGTGACTCAATCATTCGGGCGGTTGAACTCTTGCCATTTGTGCCAGCCACCTGAATCACGGGAAATGTCAGCTGCGGATCTCCCATTAAATGAGTCACTGCCTTCATTCGAGCCAAGGATGGTTCGATTAGGTTTTCCGGCCAGCGGGACTCAAGTTCTTCCCATAATTGATTCGCCCTCGTGATACCCACGGTCGAAGTCTAGGGCGGTCAATAGACTTCGGGACTATGTCGTCGCGGTCGCAATCCCCAGCAGTCCATATCCCTGAAAAACCAAGCCTTTCCGGGATCGAAGAAAAGTGGGCCAAGAGCTGGCAAGAGTCTGGCACCTATTCATTTGATCGAACCAAAAACCGGGATCAAATCTTTTCAATCGACACGCCTCCACCCACGGTCAGCGGATCACTGCACGTTGGGCATGTGTTCAGTTACACCCACACTGACTGCATCGCTCGCTATAAACGCATGCGCGGCTTCGAGGTTTTTTACCCAATGGGCTGGGATGACAATGGACTTCCAACTGAGCGTCGCGTTCAAAACTATTTTGGTGTGAGATGCGATCCAAGTTTACCGTATCAAGTCGACTACACACCTCCCGAAAAACCAGACGCAAAAAAGCAGGAGCCGATCTCTCGAAAGAACTTTGTTGAATTGTGCGAACAACTCACAATTGAAGATGAAGTTGTCTTTGAGGACCTTTGGCGACGCATGGGGCTTTCAGTTGACTGGGCCCAGACGTATCAAACTATTGACCAGAATGCGCAACGGGTCAGCCAGCTTGCATTTTTGCGCAACCTCGCACGTGGTGAGGCATATCAATCTGAAGCACCAACTTTGTGGGATGTCACTTTCCGCACAGCAGTGGCCCAAGCCGAGCTTGAAGACCGCGAAGTCCCTGGCGCATTTCATCGAATTGGATTTTCTCCCACATCTGATCAAGGCGACACGGTCTTCATTGAAACAACCCGACCGGAATTGCTCGCTGCCTGCGTTGCCCTCGTGGCGCACCCGGACGACTCGCGGTACCAATCACTGTTTGGTACCAACGTGATTACCCCTGTGTTTGGTGTTGAAGTTCCGGTCATGGCCCACACGCTTGCCGACCCAGAAAAGGGTTCCGGAATCGCAATGGTCTGCACATTTGGCGACCTCGCCGACGTCACTTGGTGGCGTGAGCTGCAGTTACCCACCCGCCCAATCGTCGGCTGGGACGGTCGGATCACTTCGCAGACCCCACCATGGATTACCACCCGTGCAGGTAAAGAGCGTTTTGCAGCTATTGCTGGCGCGACTAGCTTCACCGCAAAACAACGCATGGTTGAAGTCCTCCGCGAATCTGGTGACATGGTAGGCGAGCCGAAGGCAATTACCCACCCGGTGAAGTTCTTTGAAAAAGGAGATAAACCACTAGAAATTGTTACCACCCGACAGTGGTACATCGCGAACGGTGGCCGTGACCCGAATCTACGCGAGGAGCTCTTGGCCCGCGGGCGTGAAATCACCTGGCACCCACCCCACATGCTGGTCCGGTACGAAAACTGGGTCGGAGGACTCAACGGCGACTGGCTGATTTCCCGGCAACGTTTCTTCGGCGTCCCCTTACCAATCTGGTATGCACTCGATTCAGATGGTAATCCGGACTACGAGCGAGTACTTGCACCAAGTGAAGCCGAACTCCCGATTGACCCAAGCAGCGATGTCCCTGCCGGCTACACCGAGGATCAACGCAGTCAACCCGGTGGCTTTATGGGCGATCCCGACGTGATGGACACTTGGGCGACGAGTTCTCTTACCCCTCAAATCGCCGGCGGCTGGGAGCGCGATCCAGATCTCTTTGCGCGCGTATTCCCCATGGACTTGCGACCACAAGCCCACGAAATCATCCGAACCTGGCTCTTCTCCTCCGTGGTTCGCGCAGACCTCGAAAACAACGAACTGCCATGGCAGCACGCCGCGATTTCAGGTTGGATCCTGGACCCCGACCGTAAAAAGATGAGTAAGTCCAAGGGAAATGTTGTGACACCGATGGACATGCTGGACGAGTACAGCTCTGACGCAGTCCGTTACTGGGCAGCATCCGGGCGCCCGGGCACCGACACCGCGTTTGACATTGGTCAAATGAAGATCGGCAGGCGTTTGGCAATCAAACTTCTCAACGCCAGCAAGTTCGCCCTCACACTCTCCCAACTGTCAAGTGACCTTGATCGCACGAATATCACAGCTGCAACGATTGTGGAACCTGTTGATCAAGCACTGCTTGCAAAACTTGCACTCACGGTTGAATCCGCAACCAAGGCGTTCGAAGAGTTCAACTACGCGAAAACACTCGACGCCACCGAGACCTTCTTCTGGGAGTTCACCGACGACTATGTAGAACTGGTCAAAGAACGTGCCTACGGTGAAACCGAAGGTGTGAACTCAGAAAGTGCACGTGCAACCCTGTTGATCACCCTTGACACGCTCTTACGCCTGTTCGCTCCATTCCTGCCGTTCACCACCGAGGAAACCTGGTCATGGTTCAACAATGACTCGATACACACTAGCCATTGGCCAGATAGTGACACCCTGCGAGCCGTGGCCCCCAGTGGCAACATAGCCGCACTTGCCACCGCAACACAGGCCCTACGAATGATCCGCAAAACAAAGTCCGAGGCGAAACTCTCGATGAGGGCTGTGGTGTCAGCAGCAGTTTTCACAGGAACACCCGAGATGCTTAAACATTTAGATTCAGTTGCAACAGATCTCAAGGCTGCCGGATCTATCGAAGAACTCGAAACAGTGAGCGCCCCCGATGCAACTGACTTGCAAGCGGAAATAATCCTTGCCGGCTAGTTAACTGGTCGTGGGGCACTTAAGTGTCGCCGTACATTCTGACAAGGTCGCTCACAGAGATCTTCACCACTTCTTGCCTCTGCTATGTCTCTTCCATGAGTCGCAGTTCAGGCGCTGTGTCAAAGGGTGATACTTCAACGGCAGCAACCTAATCGGCTGACAAAGGTGGGGAATCGTCTTCAACCCAGAATCATTTGAATCAATCAATGGGCCTGACTAGTAACTAATTCAGCAGGTGGTTAGGCAGTCTTTTCACGGGGTGCGCGCTTTGGCGCTCCCCGCGGCACAAGAGTTGGGTTCACGCTGTCGCGAACGACTTCACCACTAATCACGACTTTGGCGATGTCCGTGCGGCTCGGCACGTCATACATCACGTTGAGCAGCACTTCCTCCAAGATTGCGCGCAGCCCGCGAGCACCAGTGCCCCGCAAAAGGGCCAGGTCTGCGATTTCGTCGAGTGCTTCCGGGGCAAACTCGAGTTCCACACCGTCAAGTTCAAAGAGTTTCTGATATTGCTTGATCAACGCATTTTTTGGCTCAACTAAGACAGCGACGAGTGCTTCGCGGTCGAGCTTGTTCACCGAAGTGAAAACGGGAAGTCGACCAATGAATTCAGGGATCATGCCAAACTTAATTAAGTCTTCGGGCATAACGTGGGAGTACACGTCTTCTGAGATGTCCTTGCTCTCGGACCGCTCACCTTCAACGAGATCAAATGTGAAGCCGAGGTTTTTCTTACCTAAACGCGCTTCAACGATTTTGTCTAGGCCTGCGAACGCTCCACCCACAATAAACAGGACATTGGTGGTGTCAATTGAAATAAATTCCTGATGTGGATGCTTGCGTCCACCCTGTGGTGGAACTGAGGCCGTTGTCCCTTCAAGAATCTTGAGCAGCGCCTGCTGGACACCTTCGCCAGATACGTCCCGGGTAATGGACGGGTTTTCACTCTTGCGGGACACTTTGTCGATTTCGTCGATGTAGATGATTCCCATTTCGGCGCGCTTCGTGTCAAATTCAGCAGCTTGAATAAGTTTGAGCAAGATGTTTTCAACGTCTTCACCGACGTAGCCCGCTTCGGTGAGTGCGGTCGCATCAGCGATGGCAAACGGAACATTTAGCACGCGGGCCAGAGTTTGAGCCAATAGCGTCTTGCCAGAACCGGTAGGTCCTAGTAGCAAAATATTCGACTTAGCCAGTTCAACTGCATCTTCTTTGACCTTCGGGTTTTCGCCAGCCTGCACTCGCTTGTAATGGTTGTACACCGCAACAGATAGGGATTTTTTAGCCGATTCTTGACCAATCACGTATTCATCTAGGAATGCATAAATTTCACGTGGCTTGGGTAGCTCGCCGAAATCAGATGTACTTGCCTCAGTGAGCTCTTCTTCAATGATTTCATTACATAGATCAATGCATTCATCGCAGATGTACACGCCGGGGCCGGCGATCAACTTCTTGACCTGCTTTTGGCTCTTTCCACAGAAAGAACACTTCAGCAGATCGCCACTCTCTCCAATTCGCGTCACAACGCCCCTTACTCACAGTATGAACAGCATCGAATCGAGCTGTCCCGACCCATCGCCTTGCTCTACAACCCGGTAACCGTACCCCGGATCCGGGCTCTAGGGTGAGATATTCACAGGGTGGCGTGGGTGAAAGTCTCAAGCCTTACTTAACACCTGGCCCTAGGAGTGAGCGTCTAACCTTTGCGCGAAGAGATGACCGAGTCGATCACGCCAAAATCCTTGGCCATATCGGCCGTGAGGATTTTGTCCCGTTCAATGTCTTTTTCGATCTGTTCCAACGGCCGACCCGTGTGCTTGGCAAGGATGCCTTCCATCTCGGTACGCATCCGGATAATTTCATTGGCTTGGATCTCAATGTCTGACCCTTGGCCGCCGCCCTCGGTGTAAGGCTGGTGAATCAAAATCCGAGAGTGTGGGAGCGCGAATCGCTTGCCTGGGGTTCCGGCCGCTAACAGAATCGCAGCCGCCGAGGCTGCCTGACCCAGGCACACGGTTTGTACCTGGGGCTTAACAAACTGCATGGTGTCGTAGATCGCGGTCATGGCGGTGTAGGACCCACCGGGTGAGTTGATATAGATCTGGATATCACGGTCTGGGTCCATTGATTCCAGGGTGAGCAGCTGCGCCATGACGTCGTCGGCAGATGCATCGTCAATCTGCACCCCAAGGAAGATAATGCGCTCTTCGAAAAGTTTGGTGTAAGGGTTATGAGTGCGCTCACCGGTCGCAGTGCGTTCGCGAAACTCCGGAAGAATGTAACGACCGGTTGGGTTTATCACTTCTGGGCTCCCTTGTTCTTTGACTCGCCCTTGGGGGCGTCTGCGGAACTGCTGTACACGTGGTCGATCAAGCCGTAGTCGCGTGCGTCCTCTGCGTCAAACCAGCGGTCACGATCGGAATCTTTCTCGATCTGCTCAAGAGTTTGTCCACTGTGCTCCGCGATGAGTGCCGCCATTCGCTTTTTAATAAATAGCATCTGCTCGGCCTGAATCTTGATGTCACTCGCAGTTCCACCCAAACCACCTGAGGGTTGATGCATCATGATCCGAGTATTCGGGGTTGCATACCGCTTGCCTGCTGCACCCGCGCAGAGCAGAAACTGACCCATCGAGGCGGCTAGGCCCATGGCCACGGTAGTGACGTCATTGGGAATCAGCGCCATGGTGTCGTAGATGACCATTCCTGCGGAGATCGATCCACCCGGTGAATTGATGTACAAGCTAATGTCTTTTTCTGGATCTTCGGCCGCGAGCACCTGGAGCTGCTTGGCGATTCGGTTCGCATTGTCATCCATTACCGCGCCTTCAAGCCAAATGATTCGCTCACGCAAAAGCCGCTCGTCGAGCATGTCACCAAATCCAGTCATGCTGCCAGAGGAGCGCATAAATGGCACTGCGTTAAATTCGGTACTACTCAAAGGGACGGTCACTGGTTCTCCTAGCGTGTGGCGGAAAGCTTTCAGCCTGATAGATGAAACCTTAACGCGGAAGCTGGTGCATTCCCGCGATGATCGCCCCTAGTTCGCCCTAAGCCGAACCGGTGAGAGCAGCCATTTCGCTATCGAGTTCGGACAGATCAACGGCAACACCGTTGGTGTCAACAACCTTGGCGCTCTCGAGCACCTTGGCTAGCGCCTTCGCACGGCGGATATCTGCCATGGCCATGGGCACCTGTCCTGCCTCCATCAGAGCCTGCGCGAATGCATCAGGTGACATTTCGTAACGCGGTGCCTGCTGCATGAGCCAGGCACTGAGTTCGCTCTCACCAACCGTGAGTTCTTCATCTTCAGCAATTTTATCTAGAATAAATTGGCTCTTTAACCCAGTGCGAATCTCGGTTTCCACTTCAGCGCGATGTTCATCACCTGAATCATGACCGTCCTGGAAATGCCCTTCTATTTCAGCGGCGATTAATCCTTCAGGCAATGGAAGTTCGACCTGTTCAAGCAAGACGTCATGGATTTTATTGCGCGCCTCGGCACCTTGTTCAACTCTCTTCAGCCGTCCGAGACGGGTTTCAATATCTGCACGCAACTCTTCTACAGTGTCAAACTCTGAAGCCATGGAGACAAATTCGGCGTCAAGTGCAGGGAGTTCTCGCTCACGAACCGCCGTGACCTCAACGGCCACCGTCAAGGGAATACCCGACCAATCACCATTTTGTGGGGTGAATTCAAATGTACGAGACTCCCCTTTGCTCGCTCCCCGAACAGCTTCGTCAAGGCCTGGCAGCATCCCTTCGGTTCCCAATTCATACGACATAGCTGAAGCACTGAGGTCCTCGACTTCATCATCACTATCAGTTTTTCCCCCAATATTGACCAGGAGAACATCGCCATCTGCGCTGGCGCGATCAACTTCGACTAGGTTCGCAAACCGGCCGCGCAAGGAATCGATTTGCTCGACAACGTCGGCCTCTTCCAGTGCTACCGGCTCGACTTCAACGGTCAGAGAATCAAAGGCTGGAAGGGTGAATTCTGGGCGAACGTCAACTTCAGCGGTGAAGGTGACCTTCTCGCCATCAGCGATTTGCGTAACGTCAATTTTGGGTTGTCCAATTGGGCGAAGCTCGTTTTCAACCACAAGCTCGTCATACGCCTTGGGAACGGCGTTGTTTACTGCTTCCTCTAAGACTGCTCCGCGGCCGACCCGCTGTTCGACAACACGGGCTGGGACCTTTCCCTTGCGAAACCCTGGGATGTTGATTTCCTTGCCAATTCGAGTCAGTGCCTCATCCAGGCTGGGCTGCAGTTCCTCAAAAGGAATCTCTACGCTGAGCTTGATGCGGGTCGGGCTGAGGGTTTCGATCTCACTCTTCATGTAGTGCTCCAGGTCTTGAGGTTGGGTATTTGTGTCACTTTGAGCCTTTGCGCCGTCCATAAAAACGGCACAAATGGTCGGGGCGGGGAGATTCGAACTCCCGGTCTCCTGCTCCCAAAGCAGGCGCGCTAGCCACTACGCTACGCCCCGCGTTGGCCAAACCACATTGAGCGTCAGAGTGTAGAGGTATGCACTTCGCGCCTCTAATCTGCCCGTGCACAGCGAACCCACTCCCGCCCGATTTTCACCGAGAAGCGTCCACGAGGGCAGTCTCTGAAGTCTGGGTCGTAGCGCTCGCCTGGGAAGATTTGCCCTTGGACCGGTGACCCAAAAGAACAAGACCCATGTGGGAACTACATAGGCCAACCAAATGATTACCCCGAGCCAAGTCATGGTGGGGGTGAGGTTTACCACGCCTCGATTCAAGGTTCCCACGACGCTATCCGAGGCGATCGTGGACGAAACATCAGTCGACACCATGTTCGCACTCACCATCAGAGACGCACTGCCCAATTAGATACGCTTGATGTAACTCAGTCTTAGCCAAGTCGCGAATTGGTTGATAGATTAGACCGGCCGGTGCGGGCTTTGGGATTGCCACTATCCTTACCTCTACTCAGGTGAATCACCTCGCGGGTGTAGCTCAATGGTAGAGC
>DGQA01000014.1:43505-44190 GCA_002390705.1 Actinobacteria bacterium UBA4426
GTTCGATCCCGGTCACCCGCTCCACGTTTAATCATGAATACCAACGCTGCAATGATGCGAAGAGACTGCTGGAAAAAGATTCATCGCTTTTACTGAGAATCTTTTCCATTGTCTTTTTTTTGTGCGAGGAACAGGGTGTCGGAATCATCGGCGGCTGCTGCAGAATTCTTCCCCGAACATTTTCACGCAATCAAGCGTCAACTCACCCGATGCCAAGACACCCATCCACTTACAACAGCGGAAGAAATCAAGATCGGCTACGAAAATTAGATAGAACGAAGGCAGTCGTCGAAGCAAGGGTGGGAACCCTCCCGTAATTGATCACAGGTAAACGAGAGAAAGGACGTGAGAGTGATTTCCGCTCTCACGTCCTTTCTCGACTCGCTGGAGCCTACGTCGCTTTCTAGACCCTATGGCGCAGGCGCAGGCGCAGGCGCTGCTGCTGGAGCGAGTAGTGGTTCCACGATTTCCCTTGAGCGATTCGGTAGGGCAGCCACTTGCGACTCAGACAGTTGCGCCACCTGCGGCGCCGTCAACTGCCGCGCTTGCTCCGGTGAGAATTCGGCCAACTGCCGTCGAGTCATACCTCCCACGGTTTCCGGCTGCAGCGCAGCCATCTGGGCCGGCTTGATCGCGTCAACATTTTCTGGCGCGATCTGCTTGATTTGAGCTGGAGTCACACCCG
>DGQA01000014.1:44276-44468 GCA_002390705.1 Actinobacteria bacterium UBA4426
CAGTGCCGCGGCCTGATTAGGTCGCAACGCACCGAACACCTCAGGCGTCAGTGCCGCGGCCTGGTCAGGTTTGAACCCGCCCATGGCACCCAAGGGCACCTGCCGCATCTGCTGCGGGCTCATGCCAGCCATAGCCGCCGGTGGCAGCGCGCCCAATTGGGCCGGCTTCATCCCACGCATCGCAGCAGGCGG
>DGQA01000015.1 GCA_002390705.1 Actinobacteria bacterium UBA4426
CATATGGCACCACTTACCTTCCTCCGATGGAGGCAATGGCTAAGGAACTGGGCGTTAATCTGACCATCACAAACTCTGAGTACGATGCTGACAAGCAAGCCAGTGAGTGCGAAGTTGCAGTGGCAGCTCAGCCAGATGGCATCATCCTGTGGCCAGCCGTGGGTGACGCTGTTGCACCATGTTTGTCCGCAGCAGACGCTGCAGGGATTCCAGTTTGGGTCACAAACTCTGACGTATTTGACGAAGACAAGCCACTTACCCGTGGATACTCCGGACCTGATACGTACGGCCAGGGCGCAGCTTCAGCCGAAATCATGTGTGATCTGGCAGATGGTAAGGACGTCGGCATCATTCAGATTAATGGTCTGACCGGTAACGCAACGGCAATTAACCGCGACGAAGGTTTCACCGACACCATTGCGGCTAACTGCCCGAACGTGACCATTTTGGCTGAACAGCCAGGAAACTGGAACAAGGATGAGTCTCAGATCGCGGCTTCGGAAATGTTGACTTCCGTAGGTATCGATAACGTGCAGGGAATCTATGCTGCTGATGACACAATGGTCGCAGGAGCCATCGATGCACTCATAGCTCAAGGAAAAGATCCAAAGGACTACATCATTACGTCCATTGGTAACACTTTCCTCGGCAATCCATTGGTCGTTGACGGTTCACTTGATGGCACGATCTTCCAGTCATCCTCATGGGATGGTGCTAATGCTGTTGTCGGCATTTATGAAGCAATGACAACTGAGCCAGGTGAGCGTGTGACTCTGTTCATGCCACAGGCGAAGGTGACAGCCGATAACGCTACAGATCCATCAGTAGCTCCTGAGTGGTAAACCACTCACTCGTCTAAGGGTTTAGGCCCGAAACGGTGAAGTGTTGGGGCGGTGTCGTGCGTGGACTAGATGTCGCACACGGCAGCGCCTCAACACAATCCGAAACCATTTCCGTAGGAAATCTAAGTTTGTAGAAACGAGAAGCATGACCAAGCATGACTCGCACGCGGAGGCGTTGCAGCGGGACTTTCCAGCGGCACCGCTGGTACCCGCTCTAGATTTCGCTCGCAGAGGTATCCCATCCCACGGCCACAGTGCTGTCGATTTCGAGCAGCGGGTAAATTTTGATCGCCTGCGCGAATACCGGATTAGCAGAGCGGTAGAGTCCCTCGAGGCTAGTGGGTGTGGCGCTTTTCTCCTGTTTGACTTTTATAATATTCGGTACACGACTCAAACGTGGATCGGTGGGGCGCTAGGCGACAAAATGTCTCGCTACGCACTTCTTACTCGTGATCGCAAGCCATACCTGTGGGATTTCGGATCGGCGGCGAAGCACCACAAACTTTTTGCACCGTGGCTCGAACCAGAGCGCTCGATGGCAGGGATGCTTGGTCTTAGGGGCGCCATACACCCTGATGTTGGACTAATGCGCGATGCGGTAACCACAATTAAAGGGATCCTCACGGACGCGGGTGTCGCAGAAGAGCCAATCGGTGTCGATATCGTCGAACCGGAGTTCTTATTCGAAATGCAACGGCAGGGCCTTAAAGTTGTTGATATTCAGCAAAGCATGCTCGATGCCCGTTCCATCAAGTCAGTCGACGAAATCATGCTCCTGAACCAGGCGGCGTCCATGGTTGACGGGGTGTACCAAGATATCGTCAACGTATTACAACCGGGAATTCGTGAAAACGAAATTGTTGCCTTGGCCAGTAAGCGACTCTATGAACTTGGTTCCGAGCAGGTGGAAGCAATTAATGCCGTGTCCGGCGAGCGGTGCAATCCGCACCCACACAATTTTACTGACCGCATAATCCGCCCTGGCGATCAAGCTTTTTTCGACATCATTCACTCGTTCAACGGGTATCGGACCTGCTATTACCGCACATTTTCGGTCGGCTATTCAACCCAGCCGCAGATTGATGCATATGCGCGAGCTCGAGAATGGATGGATGCTGCTATTCAAAATGTGGCCGACGGTGTCGGTACTGATCAGATAGCTCGGTTGTGGCCGAAAGCTACTGACCTGGGGTTTGCAAATGAGATGGATGCGTTTGGCTTGCAGTTCGGGCACGGTCTTGGCTTGGGACTACACGAACGTCCAATAATTTCTCGACTCAACAGTATTGATCACCCGGTTGAAATCAAAACCGGCATGGTGTTTGCACTAGAGACTTATTGCCCGGCAACCGATGGAACTTCGGCCGCGAGGATCGAAGAGGAAGTTGTGGTCACTGAAAAGGGAGCCCACGTGATTACGAAATTTCCAGCGCAAGAGTTGTTCGTTGCCAATGGGTACTGATCAGTGTGACAATGTATTTTCAACTAGCCATCAAGCGCGGTAGCCGCGGTAAACACAGCGAGAGGTAAGGCCAGCATGGATAAGCAGCGTTTAGCAGGAAAAAATATTTTAGTGACGGGCGCAGCCCAGGGCATGGGTGCCGCGATTGCAATTGACTACGCGGCGCAGGGAGCGAAGGTCTGCTTGGGTGATGTCAATCTCGATGGTGTCGCTAAGGTTGTTGCGGAAATTACCGAGGCCGGTGGAATCGCTACGTGGGTCAAGCTTGATGTAACAAGCGAGGTAGATGCGGCGGCTGCGGTAGCCCATACAGTGGCTGAATTCGGAAGTATTAACGTTCTTGTGAACAACGCAGGAGTCAATAAGCCGCTGTTTTTCCTCGACATCACCCGGGAGAACTGGGACCGCATCATGGATGTCAACGCGTGGGGCACATTAAATTGTATGCAAGCGGCAGCCGCCCAGATGAAAGCACAGGGTAAGCAAGATTTCCCGTATAAGATCATTAACGTGGGTTCTATTCTCTCGCGGGAAGCCTACGACGATGTAGTGGTGTATTCAGCGAGCAAGCATGCAGTTCTGGCAATGATAAAGGGTGGTGCCAAGGCTTTGATCGAGCACAACATCACGGTCAACGGCTACGGGCCTGGCGTGGTGCGTACCGAACTGTGGGAGCAATTAGACCGCGACCTTGTCGCTATTGGGAAATTCGCCAAGGAGGGTGAGTCAATGGACAGCCTTGCCGAGAATATGATCCTAATGAAGCGCTATTCATACCCTGAAGATGTTGTCGGGACCTCGGCATTTCTAGCCAGCGCTGACAGCGACTACATGACAGGTCAGCTGATCATGATTGATGGCGGAATGGTGATTCAGTAACTTCTTGGCTCTTGGGTAGCCCTTTTTGCGACGCTTGCCGCTCTTTTCTCAGCAGGTGAAACGGAAATCATGGGAAGAGACTTGTCGAGAATGAATATATGGATAGTGCATTTTGTTAAGAATTAAGACGAAAGGGCACGGGATGTCTACGCAAGCTAGGCCAACGGTGGGTTGGATCGGATTGGGAAATATGGGCGCTCCCCTTGCCGGGACACTAGTTGACGCCGGTTACAGAGTCCGTGTGTGGAACCGAACCGTGTCCAAAGCGGATGCATTGAAGGCTCGAGGAGTCGAAGTCGCCGGGTCGATCCGGGAGTTGATTACGCAAGATGTTGTCTTCACCATGGTGAGCACTTCGGCTGACTTGGAGCACGTTCTTCTGGATCCAGACAAAGGGCTATTAACCGGGGGCATGGCCCCAAAAATTGTTGTTGACTGCTCAACAGTCAGTGTGGAGGCTAGTCGCGCGGTACGTGAGTATGCTGAAGAACAAGGTGTTCTATTTTTCGCTGCTCCTGTGAGCGGAAATGGTAAAGTTGTGGCGGCGGGAAAATTGGCTGTGGTTTGTAGTGGCGAACGCGAGACATTCGAAACAGTTCGACCGCTGCTTGAGTCGTTGGGGAGTTCGGTAACGTACGTCGGGACTGGTGAAGAGGCTCGCTTAGTCAAGATTTATCACAACATTATCTTGGGTATCTACACTCAAGCGCTGGCTGAAATTTTAGTTCTTGGTGAAAAGGGCGGCGTAAAGCGCGAGGCGATCATGGAGTTCATTAATAGCAGCGTCATGGGCTGCATGTTCAGCCAATACAAGACGCCAGCCCTTGTCAATTTGGATTTTAATCCAACGTTCACACCAGTTTTGCTGCGTAAAGATTTTGACCTCGGCCTCAGCGAATCAGATAAGCACGAAGTTCCTATGCCGATTACAAATGCAGTAAGGGATATTGTTGATTCCTGCATCGACCGTGGATATGCCGAAGATGACTTTTCAACACTGCTTCTAATTGCAGCTGCTAACGCTGGAGTTACCCTCACAAGCGAGAGCGCTGACGTCAAAGACGGCCTAAACTAAGCAGAGCAGCACCTCTGTATGGGATCCTCAGATAGAACTTGCAAGCTCAAAACAACGAGTGGTCGTATTCAACGCCCTCGCTAGACCTTCTTTGACTGGAAGAGCTCGATGCGCATTGGAAATTATTTCTACGCCCCAGGGTCCACTGAAACCAATTTCATCAATCGCGTGAATGAAAGCGGTGACGTCAAGAGACCCTTCGCCACAGTACTCCCTGCAATTAATTGTGTCCTCAAAGAGCGTGCCTACAATTTCATTCTGAGCGTCATTGAGTTCCACACCGAATAATATTTCAGGTGGGACTTCATGCACCATGGTTTCATAATCCATGCCGCTCCTAGCCACGTGCCAAATGTCCAGCAATATTCCTCCACTGTCATTACCAACCTCCGTGACCAGATCCACGATGCTAGTTACCGTTGGCAAATATGAATATGGTGCGGACTCCAGCGCCAGGCTGACCCCAGCTTGTTCAGCGCTAAGACAAAGTTCCCCCCAACTCTTTTTCATAATCTCCGGCTCAACCGGAACCCCTTTAATGCCGGGCCCGATTTTAATGTGGCGCGCTTGTAGCGGGCCTGCGGCTTCAAACAGGTCGTGCCGGACTTGATCTGAAGCGGCCCTAGCGGGGCCAGTTGTCCACCAATCCAACAAGTACTCCAGTTCGATGTGCTCAATCCCATTGTCATCGAAGAGCATTTTTAGCGTCGGTAGTCCTATTGTCCCCTTTGCTTGGACAAGATCAGCGTGCAATAGACCAAAGCCTTTCCACCCAGTAGCTCCAGCCCACTCAATTCTCCGGCGGATATCCACAGGGCTTGGCGTTTTGCCGCCACGCGCATCCGCATTGCCCGCTGCGGTCCAACAGGAAGCGATGAGGTCAGGAATGACAGGCCGTTGGAGATCCTCTTGATTTACCATTAGATTGTCGTGAATCCGCCATCGATTAAGAGCTGCACACCTGTGATAAACGAAGCATCTTCAGAAGCCAGAAAGGCTATACCTGCCGCAACTTCGTTTCCTAAACCAGCACGCGCCATGGGTGTTTTGTCAATTAATCCTTGGGAAATATCCGCATCTTGCGCTTCTGTCATAGGAGTCC
Organism: Actinobacteria bacterium UBA4426; assembly: GCA_002390705.1. GTDB lineage: Bacteria > Actinomycetota > Actinomycetes > S36-B12 > S36-B12 > UBA4592. The sequence continues at coordinate 5,361 of DGQA01000015.1, forward strand.
AGATAAAACCTGGATGCACGGAGTTGACCCGGATTCCGCGGTTCGCGTACGTTGCGGCTGCATTTTTGGTCATCATGGTCACCGCGCCCTTTGATGCTTGATAGGCAGCAACGCCAGAAGTACCAATTATTCCCCACATGGATGACACATTGACGATTGAGCCCTCGCCCCCCTCCAACATTGAAGGCAGAGTGGTTCGCATGCCCAAGAACACACTGCGCTGATTGAGTTCGATTACCCGATCCCAGTCGTCAAGAGAAATACTCGCCAACTCGTCATAACTGCCGACACCGCCCGCATTATTAATTAGTACTTTAGGTGGGCCGGCTAGGGACTCAACCGAGTTAATTGTGCTTTCCCACTGATCCACAGAGGTGACATCGCAGCACATCCACTCGACCGATGGGATGTGCTCGGGTGCGTCGGCGATATCTAAGGCAAAAACTCGCGCTCCCTCCGCCGCCAGACGACGAACGGTGGCTAACCCAATGCCTTGCGCCGCTCCCGTGACAATACACACTTTTTTCTGAAATCGACCCACGCTCAAGGTTAACCCTTCATTACGGTTTTACGGCAGCCACGTCAACACGTTATTGCGAACTTTACGCTACCATAAGGACGCAAAAATTGTCTGCGGCAACCAAAAAGCCTGCGGTCAACTTGGGTGAGACATTCCTAGTTGCGGATCCCTTTCCGGGACTGCCGTGAAAGTTCCCACTACACAAATCTGCGAAGTTAGTTTATGATTGTGTATCGAGTGAATATCAAAAATGCAGCGGTTCCCGACGCCATTTCTCCGACAGAAAACACGGATCTTTTGGTCCGTTCCTCTGACCGGAGTCGCGGCACGAGCAACCTAGGTTTTCTAAGCGCAAGGATGGGCTAAATCATGAATGCACGCCGCGAAATGGGATCAATGTTAGAAGGCCAAATTGCAATCGTTACAGGATCAGGTGAAGGTATCGGTGCCGGTATTGCCACGACCCTTGGTGAGTTTGGCGCCAAAGTGGCTATCACAGATATTGATCTGAGCAGGGCACAGCGACGAGTTGAAATCCTTGCATCACAAGGAATCGAGTCGATGGCAGTGCAACACGATGTGACAGACGGTGAGTCGGGTAAACGTTTGGTCCAGCAAGTGCTGTCGGCATATGGTCGTGTGGATTTGCTGGTCAATAACGCAGGAATATCAGGCCGAGTTCCACTCGAAGAAATGTCAGATCAGGTGTGGGATTCAATGATAGGTGTAAATTTGACCGGTGTTCAACGTACGAGTCGGGCCGTTGTTCCGGTGATGAAGGAGCAAAGAGGCGGCAACATAGTATCAATTTCATCTGTCGCGGGCAGGTCTGGCAAAGCAAATATGACTCATTACTGTTCCACAAAGTTTGGAGTGATCGGATTCTCTCAGTCTCTTGCTCTCGAGCTTGCATCGTTTGACGTCAGGGTTAACTCTGTGTGCCCGGGAATAGTGCGAACACAAATGTGGGAAGTGGAGCTTGGCGAAATTTCCGAAGCTAAGGGTATTTCGATAGAAGAGGCGTGGGAGATGGTTCTCTCGGGTATCCCGTTACACCGATCACAACTACCCGAGGACATTGGGGCAGCTGTGGCTTTTCTGGCTTCACCGCTTGCCAAGAACATCACCGGACAAGCGCTAAATGTCGACGGGGGATTCGAACTGTCCTAAGCCTTAAACAAAGGACTTAATAAATGCTAACCGGATAATTGATCACGTCGGACAAACGGCAAACCCTAAGGCTACTCCTTGATGATACCCATGGAGGGTTTCATCTGCGGGGCGTACCGCTGTGGGATGTGAATTGGTCTGCGGTGCGCTGAATCACCCGTGGAGGACGCTGCCACCCCACAGGGGCCAATCCGTCGACATGCACAGCACGTGTGCTGTGGGGAAATCGTAACGACTTCATGCCGAGGCTATTTACGGTGTAGCGGGTTGTGCCTTGGCTAAAATCTGATGCAAAAAAGGTAGATTGTGCCTGTGACTCAACCGGCGCCGCCAGAAACGCCGATGCCTGTTGATCAAATGAATGGAAATCCTGCTCCGTCTCGATTGAATTTGGATATGGCTCGGATGCGGCTTACCGAGGTTACGAGCTCCGCGGCCGTGACTTCAATTACATGGGCTATTTTTTATGTCCTGTCAGTAATTCTTGTGACTGTTTTCATAACGGCAATCGTTTTGCTCCCCAGTCTACTTTTTGGGGGCGACCGCCCGGTGAGCGTTAAGTGGTATCTCGATGCGATCACCTGGGGTTGGCTTGTAATGAATGGTGTGCCGCCAAAACTGGGTTCGGCCACCATCACATTGATCCCGTGGGGCCTAGCCGTGATTCCATGGGCGCTGCTTTTCCGGGCTGGTAGATCCTTTTCCGCCCGCACTGCCCATGGGGTCCGCTGGTATATGCTTGGCGGGTCGATCATGGTGGTCATTTATGTAGTCGCAATTAGTGCCGCTGCGCGCTTCACCACATCAATCAACGTTTCCTTCAGTGATTCGTGGGCGTTAATCGTGTCTGTATCCATGGGAGTCAGCGCTATTTTAATCGGGATTATTCGTGGTGCACCTATCTATTTTGGGGCGAGAATCCCACCTCTTGTGCTTTTTGTTGTGCGCAGGGGAGCAGGCGTAGTTCTGGCACTGTTGGGATTAGCGGCGATTTTATTGGCGTTACGACTGCTTATTAATTTTAATTCGGCGATGGATCTATTTGTTGGTTTGAGTCCAGGCTGGAGCGGAATTCTAGGGATCATCGCCTTATCCCTGGGATACCTGCCTGTTCTCGTGGTGTGGAGTGCCGCTTACATTGTGGGTGCAGGATTCAGCATTGGACCCGACGTTATGGTCTCGCCTTTTATTCCCGTTACAGCACCTACGCAGCTTCCTCCGTTCCCCCCACTCGTTGCGATCCCTGAAACGGCGGGCGCGCTGGCCTGGACCTTGCCCGCGCTGGTCATCGTTATCGGTGTGCTGTGGGGAGCGGGAATCTCGAGGGGTTTGCGCAAAGAAAGTGCGCTCATTCGCATGCTGGTGGGGTTTGCGATTGCGTTTGTGGGTTCGGCGATCTTCTATTGCTTGGCATTACTATCCCTGGGCAACCTAGGTGATGTTCGACTCGTTGCGTTGGGACCGGACCCATTGCTTTCGGCCTCTCTGTTGTGGATTTTGTTGGCGTCTGGAATTACTCCGACCGCGGTACTACCGACTAAAATGTTGACGCGGGTCCGACGACCTAGCATTTCAATAGTCCCGGTAGTTGATATTGATGAAACACGTGTGGAGCCATGAGTAAATTTGTGAATGGGGTTGGATTTGGTGCGGCGTTTCGATGGGCGCGTGCCGCTTTTGTGAAGAACACCCTTTCGTTTATCGCGCTGTCCGTTGTAGTAATGATCTTGCAATTTGGTCAACAATTCGCTGCGACACCATTTACGGAGACTCTCAGTCTCTGCGTTGAAGCTGGTGGCACTGGAGAAACAATCGACTCGACCGCAGTTTCAAGTTGCTTTGAATCCGAGATGGGTCAGCTGCTTATTGTCACGCTGATGGCGGTTGTTTTTGTTATTGCCTCGTTCTTAGCAACTGCCGGAGTAGTCCGGGGCGCTCTCTACGTCACTTTGGGGCGTAGAATTGGGTTCGCTGATACCTTTACTGGCCCCTACTTCGGAGCGTTCGCGCTCACCACACTGCTCATTATGGTTATATTTATAGCGGGATTATTCTTGTTCGTGCTTCCCGCAATATTCGCTATTTTGCTCTTCCAGTTTGCGCCTTTTTTCGCTTTGGATCGTGGGCTCTCGCCATTTCACGCATTGAAATCAAGCGTGGGCTTAGTCCGTCTTCATTGGCCACTCGCCATTTTGGTGCTACTTTTCAGCGGGGCTTCATATTTAATTTCAGGTCTATTCTGGGGGATCCCCACGCTTCTATTTTTGCCATTAGCCGCGTTGGTGACCGCTTATGTGTACCGGAGCCTGCAAGGAGAAACGGTTGACCCGGCCGCGTGAAGGCGAGAAAATCCGCCCGAATAGTCGTGCTGGCATCCGGCACTGGAACACTTTTTGAGGCGATCCTGGATTCTGGGGTCGGGGCCGATGTGGTTGGCTTGATAACGGATCAATCCAATGCTCGGGCAATAAGTATTGCGAAGGGCCGAGAGATTGCGGTCTATAAAGTCTTGCTCAGCGATTTTGATTCCCGGGAGTCTTGGGAGTCGGAGCTACTGGAACGGGTTGAGAAATTGGGACCGGATTTGATCGTTGCTGCCGGATTTATGCGGATTCTCAGTCCAGCATTTGTTGAGCATTTCCCTGGCCAAATCGTCAACTCACACCCTTCGCTGCTCCCGCAGTATCCGGGAGCTCATGCCGTCAGAGATGCCATCGAAGCAAATGCCACGGTCACCGGATGCACGGTTCATTTTATTGATCATGGAGTAGACACGGGTGAAATAATTGCCCAGGCACAGGTGGAAGTACAACCGGGTGAAAGTGAAGCAGAGTTGCACGAAAGAATAAAGGCGGTTGAACGCGCACTCCTTCCCCAAAGTGTTGAACAACTCCTCAGTGAGAGTTTCGGGAAAGGGTTTTGGTGACAATTCGGCCGATTAAACGGGCGTTAATCTCCGTCTACGACAAAAGTGGGATCGTGGAGCTGGCGCAGGCATTGACACGGGGGGGCGCCGAGATTGTTTCAACCGGCAGTACGGCGGCGACAATAGAAGCAGCCGGCATTTCGGTCACGCCAGTTACAGCCGTCACAAATTTTCCCGAGTGTCTTGGTGGACGTGTGAAGACTCTGCACCCGGGAATCCATGCGGGGCTGCTGGCTGACGTGCGCAACCCTGATCACGCTGCTCAATTGGAAGAGCTTGAGATCAAAGCTTTTGATTTAGTTGTTGTGAACCTTTATCCGTTTAGTGAAACTGTCGCCAGTGGTGCCACAAATGATGAATGCGTTGAGCAGATTGATATCGGCGGACCGGCCATGATTCGGGCATCGGCAAAAAACTATGCCAACGTGGCCGTGGTTGTGTCCCCTAATAGTTACTCTGAAGTGTTAACAGCGATAGCTGAAGGTGGGACCACTCTTGCCCAACGTGCTTTGCTCTCAGCGCAGGCGTTTTCGCACTCGGCAACGTACGACATAGCCGTAGCAACCTGGATGTCAATTGTAGCTTCGCCCGAGGAGAGCGAGTTCCCCCGCTGGCGGGGAACGGCATGGACCAGAAGTGAAGTACTGCGGTACGGAGAGAATCCGCACCAAAGTGCCGCTTCCTACATCGGGATTGGCCACGAAAGTGGCGTAGCAAACGCCCAACAGTTACAAGGAAAACCCATGTCGTACAACAATTTTATTGACTCCGATGCAGCCCGACGCGCCGCCTTTGATTTCTCAGAGCCGGCCGTAGCCATCATCAAGCACGCAAATCCGTGCGGAATTGCTGTGGGTCTTGACATCGAGCAGGCGTACCGCAAAGCCCACTCCACTGATCCGGTCTCAGCATTTGGGGGAGTGGTTGCAGCGAATCGTCGGGTAACAAAGAAAATGGCGGAGTCGTTGTTAGAGGTTTTCACTGAGGTCATAATTGCTCCGGAGTTTGACGCTGAAGCATTAAACCTTCTCACGGAAAAAGCTAATCTGCGGATTTTGGTTGCGCCAGGACCGCTTCCTGGCCGTCGCGTTGACGCGCGCACGATCTCAGGTGGTCTGCTCGTTCAAAGCGTCGACACTGTGCACGAAGGCGGCGACAACCCAGTTAACTGGGACCTGGTCAGTGGAGAGCCAGCATCTACTGCAAGTCTGCGTGATTTGGAATTTGCCTGGCGTGCATGCCGATCCGTGAAATCAAATGCGATTTTGTTGGCAAAAGATCTTGGTGCGGTGGGGATTGGCATGGGACAGGTCAATCGAGTTGATTCCGCGCATCTGGCCGTATCGCGTGCTGGGGACCGCGCACGGGGAGCGGTCGCTGCATCAGACGCCTTCTTCCCGTTCGCTGACGGTCTACAATTGCTACTGCAGGCAGGTGTGAGCGCGGTAGTGCAACCGGGGGGATCCGTGCGCGATTCAGAAGTCATTGACGCAGCCCAAGCCGCCGGTGTCACCATGTATTTCACAGGGACCCGTCATTTTTTCCACTAGGACGCGGGGAGGATCATGGCAACTAGCCGTGATCCCGACCATCGCCGCTTTCTTCGTTGGTGGACTTACTGCAATTCAATCTCGAGCGAACGGTTCGCTCGCCGACGTCCTTGATTCAGGGCTGCAGGCCGCTACTATCTCTTTTTGCATTGGCTTGCTCCTCACCTCAATTATCGTCATGTCGAGTGCGAAGTTGCGCCTAGGCGTTACTAGATTGCGGACGGCAATTCGCGGCCGTCAGATTGGGTACTGGGAACTCTTCGGTGGCTTTTTCGGAGCACTATTTGTCCTCTCGCAGAGTTTGTCCGTACCGGTAATCGGTGTAGCGTTGTTTTCGGTGGCGTTGGTCTCGGGCCAGAGCGCTTCGGCCCTGATTGTTGATCGACTGGGCCTTGGCCCACATGGCCGGCAACCGGTAACGCTGCAACGCATCTTGGCCGCCCTAATCGGTGTGAGCGCGGTGGTCGTAGCGGTATCTGGACGGCTGGATAGCGCTGAGATTCCGATCTGGCTTGTGGCACTATGTTTTGTCGCCGGTATTGGTGTGTCAGTTCAACAAGCAATAAACGGTAGGGTGCGTGATGTCTCGGGTGAACCGCTGGTGGCTGCATGGTTGAACTTTGTGGTGGGTGCGTCAATTTTGATCCTGGTATTTGGGGTCATGGTATTGGTGGGAACCGTGGCGCCCAGGGCCCTTCCATCCGGGCCCCTCTGGCTCTACTTTGGTGGTGTCGTCGGCGTGATTTTCATTGCTACCACGTCATGGGTGGTGGGAAAAGTTGGAGTACTGCGCTTGAGTTTATTGGCAATTTCGGGACAACTAGTTGGTTCACTCGTGCTCGACCTAGTTGTCAACGGCTATCTGGATGCGCCACTTATTCTTGGAGTTATCTTGGCGTTCATGGCCGTCATCGTTAATACCATCCAGCCCAAAAAACCTGACGCGCTTACTGGCTTGGAGTAACTTGCGCAGTATATTTTTTGTGGACAGCCTAAGCAAGAATTTTGCTCGGTGACTCAATAAGAGTCACGAACTCTTGTAGCCAGCGGGCACCGTTCGCACCATCAACGGGGCGGTGGTCAACTGAGAGGGTAGCGCGCATTAGTTGACCGGTGGTGAGTTGGTCGTTGACAACAACTGGCTCAGTGGAGATCCCCCCGACCGCCAAGATGCTGGCTTGTGGCGGATTAATTATTGCAGCGAAATCTTCCACCCCGAACATGCCTAGATTTGAAATTGAGATGCTTCCACCTTCGAGTTCATTTTGGTGAAGCGATCCGGTTCGGGCACGCTGAGCGAAGTCTTTTGTCGTCAATGCAACTTGCGTGATGCTCATATTTTCCACCGAACGAAGTGTGGGGGTGAAAAGCCCCTGGTCTGTTGCTACGGCCATGGAAATGTCGACCGATGCAAATTGCACAACAGCATCGGGAGTCCAAATCACATTGAGTTCAGGAACCCGAATGTGAGTGGCAGCGATTGCCTTGATGAGAAGATCATTTACTGAGATACGAACTTTCGAGTCGTCATTAAGTTCTGCCCGCATCGCCATTAAACGGTCAACCTTCATGCTCGCGCGAAGATAGAAATGAGGGACCGTGGTTTTACTTTCAGTTAAACGGTTGGCGATCACTTTCCGCAATTTCGTATGTGGGATCTGGATCGAGGTGCCGGATTGAGCGGTTTCTGCGATCGGAGTAGATGCAATAGTTGGCATAGAAAATGCGGGTGATAGCGCAGGAGTGAGCGCAGCGAGTTCAAGATCCTTGCGTCGAATCCGCCCGGAAGGTCCGGTGCCAACCACGCTGGTGAGGTCTACGTTGCGTTCGCGGGCGACCCTGCGGGCGAGTGGGCTTGCAAAAATTCGACCGCTGTTGGAGGGGCTCGCCGGGGTTGGTGTCGCAGCTGGGACATCGCTTAGTTCGACCGGATGCGTGACCGGGTCGGGTTGATAACCCAATTCCTGTAGTGCCGCTGATTTATCTGTAATCTGCTCGCCCACCGCGGCGGTCAGAGCAATGGGGACGCCAATATTGACGTCCGTTCCGGCAGAAACTAAGTGGGTGTGCATAATTCCGTCAGCTTCAGCTTCAACGTCAACGACGGCTTTATCTGTTTCAAGGATCGCAAGAATGTCTCCCGCTTTGAAAGTGGAACCTTCCGGCATCGGCCAGGCAGATAGGACCGCTGATGTTGTGCCCGTTGCAACTTCTGGCATGAGGAGTAATTCAGCCATGGTAATCCTTCGCCAACGCACTCAGTGCTGCTTCCATTTCCTCGGTGCGAGCAATCGCGGCCCGTTCGAGGACTTTGCTGATGCTGGGAGAACTTTGCGTCCCGGTCACTCGCAGGACCGGGTGATCAAGCCAATCGAAGTAACGACGTTGAATCTCGTCGGAGAGCCAGCCTCCATAAGAAGTACCCAATGCGCCTTGCTCTGCAATGATCACCTTGTTGGTCTTTTTAATGCTTGCACCAATGGTATCCCAGTCTATGCTGGCCCGATCAAGCCAGCGAAGGTCTATGACTTCAGCATCAATCGCACTTTGACCTTCCACAGCGGCCATGACGTAATTGGTCATGGCTAGATAAGAGATCACTGTGACCTCTGAACCAGATTTTTTGACCGCGGCTTTTCCAACGGGGAGGAAATAGTCGTATGTATCGGGAACACCGGGGCCACTGGAGGTGTAGAGGTCCACGTGCTCGAGAACAACAACGGGGTCGTCACAACTTAGAGCCGTATTCATTAAACCGACGTAGTCAAATGGATTAGAGGGTGCGACAACTCGCCAACCCGGGTTGGTGACGAATATTCCGGCTGGATCCATGGAGTGCTGGGAGCCGTAACCTGTGCCCATGGCAACCTTGCTGCGAAGTACTAGCGGGACGGGGCTTTTTCCACCGAACATGTGACGGGCCTTACCGATCTGATTGAAGAGTTGGTCCGCGGCAACCCACATAAAGTCGGCGTACATGAACTCAATCACCGGCCGGAATCTTCCATCGAGCGCCATACCACCGGCTAGCCCGGTAAATGCATTCTCACTAATCGGGGTACCAAGTACCCGATCAGGGAAGGTGTCCTTTAATCCTCGGGTGGCGCCATTGGTCCCGCCATTGAGCCGGTGAATGTCCTCGCCCATGATCACAACACGTGGATCCTTTTCCATGCGATTGAACATGACCCCGGAAACCGCATCGATGAATTTGACTTCGGCGATTTCACCCTCAAAGTCTTCACGATCCTTGTAGTGAGACCCTTGCAGTTCGGAAAGGTCGCCGCGGACCCCGACATTGACAAAAGCAGGATCTGGCCACTCGGAAGGCTTAATGCGGCGTTCATTGGGCTTGCCACCCTCGACGGGCTCCAGAAGCACGGAGGTGATCTCGACCATGAGTGCGTTGGCTTGCTCAATGAATGAATCAAGTGTGTTTTGGGTGTGAATCTCGCGACGTACGAGGTGAAAGGCAACTTGATCGATTGGATCACGGGCGCGCCATGACGCTTCTTCCTCTTTAGTGCGGTATTTGAATGCGCTCCCGGGGAACGGGCCGTTTTGGTGGAAGTACCGGTACACGTCGGCCTCAACGACCGTTGGGCCATTGCCTGATCTCATGTGTTCATTCGCTGCTTGCATAGTGAGAAAGACCGCGAGTGGATTCATGCCATCGACTTTGAAACTCGTGATTCCGAATCCAGGACCACGGGCAGAAAGTCGCGGTTCACCCGTAGCTTCAAATACCGTCGTTGACACTGCGTACAGATTATTTTCAATAAAGAAGCACACTGGAACTTTCCACGCAGCGGCGAGATTGAAGGATTCAAGTGTAGATCCGATGTTTGCGGCTCCATCACCAAAGTAAGTGACGGCAACGTTGTTAGTTCCAGCGTGCTGATGGGCCCAACCCGAACCCGCCGCTAACGGGACGCCACCGCCGACAATGGCGTTGGTGCCGATTGCACCGGCCTCCTCCCACTGCAAATGCATTGAACCGCCACGACCGTGGCTAAACCCACGATCCAGGCCGCAGATTTCCGCCAGTGTTTTCAACAGCACTTCACGAATTGGTTGCTCAAGTTCTCCGGACGGATCAATGCCCTCTGGGACCAAATGCGCCAGCACTTTGGCAAGAAATTGATGGTGACCGCGGTGGGACCCGTTCACAGTATCCCCGGCAATAAGGGCTAAGGCCGAACCAACCGCACCGCCTTCTTGGCCGATGCTGGAGTGAGCTGGTCCGTGAATCAGCCCTTCACCGGCTAACTGCAACACACACTCTTCAAAAGTGCGGATTAACACCATGTGACTAAACATGGCGCCGAGCATTACTGGGTCTGCGGCGTCCCAATCTGCATCGATTGGCGAAATTTGGGACCAGGAAGCTTCCGGGTGCAAGGCAATAATTTCGGGCATGCCATAAGATTCACACAAAATGGATCCATAATCAAGGGTTTCTGCGATATTTGTCTGATAAATAGTGTTTAATATGGTTAGTAGTGCGATAATGGATCCAAAATGGCGAGAGGTTGGGGTGGTGATGACCGGGATACCTGGTGTGCGTGGGGTTGATCACATCGGGATTACTGTGCCCGACTTAGTGCAAGCCCATGAATTTTTTACCGAGGTTCTCGGTTGCGAGTACATGTACAAGCTTGGCCCATTTGACCACCCCGAAACGGAATGGATGAGTGAGCACCTCAACGTACATCCACGCGCGGTGATGCGTCAGTTGCATTTTTACCGCCTAGGTGGCCAGGCGATTTTTGAGATCTTCGAATTTTCTGCCCCCGACCAGATGGTGACCCACCCAAAGAACAGTGACGTGGGCGGGCACCATGTGGCGCTATACGTGGACGATTTTGACCTAGCCCTCGACTTCGTGCGTAAACAAGGGTTGCGGGTACTCGGCGAGCCGACCCACAGCAAAAATGCGAGTGAAGGCCAACGCTGGGTCTACTTCTTAAGCCCTTGGGGCATGCAGTGCGAGTTAGTGTCCTACCCCAATGGAAAAGCATTCGATTACCATCCGGAAAGTTTTGATTAGGGAATTGAGAAACACATGAAATCGGCAGCGCCGGAGAAGCCGGCTAGCGAGCGGATCGCGCAGATTCTCGAAACTGAGATCCTTAGTGGAGTAATTGAGCCCGGCACCAGAATTCGACAGGAAGAAGTCGCCGATCGGTTAGGTTCGAGCCGTCTTCCCGTACGCGAAGCCTTGCGGATGCTTGCAGCGAGCGGGCTGGTGCAACTAGAAACGAATAGGGGAGCCCGAATCCCGCACTTGGATAAATGCGAAGTGGATGTCCTGTACCGGATGCGCGAGAGGCTTGAGCCTTTGGCATTGTCAGAGAGCATGCCGCACACAACTGTTGAAATGTTTGACGAGCTCGAGGAAATTCAATCTGAAATCGAAAGCGGAGTAAATGTCTCCGGGTTTCTAGAGTTGGATCGACGGTTCCACCTGTTGACTTACTCAAAGTGTCCGACTGAAGACCTTCGAAATTCAGTGGCTCGCCTGTGGAATTCAACAGCGCACTACCGCCGCGCGTTTATGAACGAAGGTGGACCGCACCGTCAATGGATTGTCAATGCCGAACATCGACTAATTGTCGACGCCATGCAAAGATTCGATGGAAAAGATGGTGAACGCTACCTAGTGGGGCATATCCGACGAACACGTAAGGAACTGGCAGCGCATCCGGAGCTTTTTATTGAGGACTCACAAAAATAGTCAACTTAAGCAGCGATACCGAAGCGACGAATCGGCCGTGGGTCGGCGTGAGCTTTACGTAAGGCTCTCCCAATGCGCCACATTTACCGCTAGTGCGCCAAGATGATCACATGATTCTGGACGGCACAGCAACCGCGGCAGCGGTTAAAACAGAACTCCAGACTCGGGTTGCCGAACTCCAGGCTCAGGGGATTGTTCCCGGGCTTGGCACGGTGCTCGTGGGAGATGACCCCGGCTCCCATGCCTATGTGGGGGGCAAACACAAGGATTGCGCTGAAGTGGGGATCTCTTCTATTCGGATTGACCTACCGGCTGATTCAACCCAGGCTCAAGTGGATGCACGGATTACTGAATTAAATGCCGATCCTGACGTCACCGGATACATCGTGCAACTTCCACTGCCCCAGCACCTTGATTCGCATCGGGTTTTGGAACTCATGGATCCGGGAAAAGATGCGGATGGACTGCACCCTATGAACTTGGGGCGACTTGTCTTGGGAATTCCAGGGCCGCTGCCATGTACGCCGGCCGGAATTGTTGAATTATTGAGGCGCTACGAAGTTCCGATTAATGGCGCTCACGTGGTGGTAGTTGGTCGTGGAATAACCGTTGGCCGTCCACTGGGTCTGCTTCTTACCCGCAAGAGTGAGAACGCAACAGTGACCTTGTGTCATACGGGAACGCAGGATCTTTCAGCCGAGCTTAAGCGCGCCGACATCATTGTGGCGGCGGCTGGTGTCCCCGGAATTGTTAAAGCAGGCGACGTTAAGCCCGGTGCCGCTGTTCTGGATGTGGGGATTACTCGAACGGACTCGGGGTTGGGGGGAGACGTTGCCCCCGACGTGATTGACGTCGCCGGTTTCCTCGCGCCAATGCCGGGTGGAACCGGACCCATGACCCGGGCCATGTTGTTGGCCAATGTCGTGACGCGCTCCGAGGAACTAGCCAAAGGCTAAGTATTCAATGGCAAATTCACCTGAAAAAAATGTTCACCGTCTTCCACGGTCGAGGTTTCGCGAATGGCCCATTTCGTTGGTCTTGCTCGGGATCGCTTTGTCGATGGTTTTCGTGGCGACGGACCATTTCCGGCGTGGCTCATTGGTGCTGGCCGTGAGTGTTGTGTTGGCAACTTTTCTGCGCCTTTTCCTTCCTGAAAATCAGGCTGGCATGCTCGCAGTGCGCTCCCGAAGCGTGGATGTGGCTGTTTTGGCGGTGCTGAGTGTGGGGTTAGCCATATTTGCCCTTTGGGTCCCGGCCCCGAACTAAAAATGATTCATGCGGGACGGTATCTTGACGTCAAGGTATTTTTTCAGCTCGTATATCCACGAAGGGGATAAATCATGGCTCGCTCTGGCAAAATCTCGGTGATTGGCGCAGGTTTCTACGGCTCAACAACGGCATTGCGTCTCGCAGAATACGACATTTTTGACACCGTTGTTCTTACCGATGTGGTTGACGGCAAAGCTGAAGGCCTCGCACTTGACATGAACCAGTCACGCTGGATCGAAGGCTTTGAAACGAAACTCGTGGGCCAAACAACGGGCATGGACGGCAGTGGTTATGAAGCAATCGCCGGTTCGGAAATCGTGGTAATGACCGCGGGTCTTCCGCGCAAGCCTGGCATGAGCCGGATGGATCTGATCGAAACCAACGCAAAGATTATGCGCGGGGTGTGTGAGAATATTGCCAAATTTGCTCCCGACTGCATTGTGATCAATGTCGCCAACCCACTTGATGAAATGACCGCGTTGGCGCAAATCGTTACCAGGTTCCCCCATAACCGGGTGATCGGTCAAGCAGGAATGCTTGACACCGCACGCTTTTCACATTTTGTTGCAGAAGAACTCAAAGTCCCGGTTGGATCGGTAACCACTCTGACTCTTGGCTCACATGGTGACACCATGGTGCCGGTTGCCTCAGCCTGCAGTGTGGACGGCAAGCCACTTCGTGACCTTCTCTCAGAGGAGCAAATTGCAGATCTCGTGGTGCGCACGCGTAATGGTGGAGCCGAAATCGTGGCATTGCTGAAGACCGGATCGGCCTATTACGCACCTTCGGCGGCCGCAGCCCGCATGGCTCGCGCAGTCCACGAAGATTCTGGCAAGGTTATGCCCGTCTGTGCATGGGTTGACGGCGAATATGGTCTTTCCGGTGCCTACCTCGGTGTCGAAGCCGAGATTGGCAAAGAGGGAATCAAGAACGTTGTTGAAACCCCTTTGACAGATTCTGAGAAAGTTTTGCTCGTCGAAGCCTACGAAGCGGTCAAGGCTAAGCAAGCCGACGTTTCAGCCCTGTAACTTCACACCCCCTACATTCACATCGCTACATAGGCAGAGTCTAGATACAAGGAGCAATACGTATGTCGCAAAAAATCAAGGTTGTAAATCCAGTCGTTGAACTTGACGGTGACGAAATGACCCGAATCATTTGGCATTTTATCAAAGCTGAATTGATTGAGAAGTACCTTGACGTTGACCTTAAGTATTACGACTTGTCCATGGAAAACCGTGACGCAACTGACGACCAGGTCACGATCGATTCAGCGCATGCGATTCAGAAATACGGCGTAGGCGTGAAGTGCGCAACTATCACACCCGATGAAGCCCGGGTTGAAGAATTCGACCTCTCAAAAATGTGGAAGTCACCTAACGGCACGATCCGCAATATTTTGGGTGGCGTTATTTTCCGTGAGCCGATCATTATTTCCAACATTCCACGGTTGGTGCCCAGCTGGACAAAGCCGATCATTATTGGCCGACACGCATTCGGTGACCAGTACAAGGCAACCGACTTCAAAGTTCCCACCGCCGGAACTCTCACCATGACGTTCACCCCAACTGACGGCACCGAGCCCATGGAATTCAATATTTTTGACTTCCCCGCCGGTGGAGTTGCAATGGGGATGTACAACCTCGATGAGTCGATCCGTGACTTTGCACGGGCTTCCATGCGTTACGGCCTCAACCGTGGCTACCCGGTCTACTTGTCGACAAAGAATACGATTCTTAAGGCCTATGACGGTCAGTTCAAAGACATTTTCGCGCAAGTTTTTGAAACTGAGTTCAAGGACGAATTTGAGGCAGCCGGTATTACCTATGAACACCGTCTGATTGACGACATGGTGGCTGCCGCAATGAAATGGGAGGGTGGCTACGTCTGGGCGTGTAAGAACTACGACGGTGACGTCCAGTCCGACACGGTTGCTCAAGGTTTTGGTTCACTAGGCCTGATGACCAGCGTCCTGATGACCCCGGACGGCAAAACAGTTGAAGCGGAGGCAGCTCACGGAACGGTGACCCGTCATTACCGGCAACACCAGAAGGGCAAGCCGACCTCCACTAACCCAATCGCGTCGATTTTCGCGTGGACCCGTGGCCTTGAGCACCGAGGTGTTCTCGACAGCACCCCGGAAGTCAGCGAATTCGCCCGCACCCTCGAGCGGGTCTGTATTGAAACCGTTGAAGCCGGAGACATGACCAAGGACTTGGCGATGCTGGTCAGCCCCGAGCAAAAGTGGCTTACCACCCAAGATTTCCTGGGCGCAATTGATGCGCGCTTTCAGGGAGCGATGAAATAAGCAGACTCAAAGTAGGCAGGCGCAAAGTAGGCCAGGACCCACCACACTCCTGGCCCTGGCTCAACCAGTGGCACTTCAACCTATTGTTAGGTGCGTGAGCGAGATCTGGGTAAACCTTGGGGTTGTCTTACTATTTGTGCTCTTTGGTGGATTTTTCTCAGCGGCGGAGTTGGCTCTTGTCTCAGTGCGTGAAAGCCAGGTCGCGCGTTTGGCTGAAAATTCGAAACGAGGGCGCACTCTTGCTGGCTTGACCAAGGACCCGAATCGTTTCTTGGCGACAGTTCAGGTGGGGGTGACTCTTGCTGGCTTCATATCCGCGGGTTTCGGCGCGGCGACAATTGCCCCGGAGATCGCTGTTCCATTAGAAAACATTGGGCTAAGCGCTGCCGCAGCCAACACCGTTGCCTTTATCGGGATCACGGTGATCATCGCCTACATTTCCCTCGTGCTTGGCGAATTGGTACCCAAGCGAATTGCCTTACAACGGGTCGAACAGGTTGCACTCTTTGTTGCAGGTCCGATCGAGTTCACTTCCAAAATCACGAGGCCCTTTATCGCGGCCTTGAGCGGATCAACAAATGTGATCGTTCGGTTATTCGGGATTGATCCTAAAGCAGTTAAAGAGCAGATGAGTGGCGAGGAACTTCGAGACCTGGTCGCAGCGCATGAGGATCTTAGTGTTGAAGAACGAGAGATGATTGATGATATTTTCGCCGCCGGGGAGCGCGAATTGCGCGAAGTCATGATGCCGCGCACCGAAGTCTCATTCCTCGATGCATCATTTTCGGTCTCCAAAGCAATTCGATTGATTTCAGACCAACCACATTCCCGCTATCCGGTGATTCGCGGTTCAGCAGATGAAGTGATTGGCTTCGTGCATATTCGGGACTTACTTGACCCAGATCTTGAAGACCCAAGTATTCAGGTCGGAAAACTCGCCCGTGAAGTGTTGACCTTTCCGGCCAGTAAAGAAGTGCTCGCCACCCTTAATGAAATGCGGCGACTTCGCGCCCATGTAGCCATGGTCCAGGATGAATACGGCGGTACGGCGGGTCTGGTAACCATGGAGGATCTAGTCGAAGAACTAATCGGAGACATTAAAGACGAGTACGACGTTGAAGCTCCCACGCGCGAGCTCAGTCCGATCGGCGAAGTTACCGTGGACGGGCTGCTCAATCGCGACGACTTCGAAGACCAAACTTCCATTGAGCTTCCCGAGGGTCCATTTGAAACAATCGCGGGTTTTATCGTTTCTCAATTGGGGCAGTTACCTCAGGTCGGTGACACAGTCGATTTAGGAAGCCATGAATGTGAAGTTATCGAACTTGACGGCCGTCGGGTCGCCAGGGTGCGGGTGGTGGCCCACGAAATAATTGGTGAGGAACAATACGACCGTGACGTCTAGTAGCCAAAAGCCGAGGATTTTTTCTGGCATCCAGCCAACCGCGGACTCGTTCCATATCGGCAACCTCCTGGGCGCCTTACGTGAATGGGTGAAGTTACAAGAGACCCATGATTCTTTCTTCTGCGTGGTGGATCAGCACGCAATCACAATCGATCAAGATCCTGAGATTCTGCGCAAGCGCACTCTCGTGTCGTTCGCCCAGCTGCTCGCTGTCGGCCTTGACCCAAAAAAATGCACGGTGTTTGCACAAAGTCAGGTCGCGGCCCACAGCCAGCTGTCCTGGGTGCTTCAGTGCCAAACAGGCTTTGGCGAAGCGAGCCGCATGACCCAATTTAAAGACAAAAGCTCAAAGGCGGGCAATGATCGTTCAACGGTTGGCCTATTCACTTACCCAATTTTGCAGGCGGCCGATATTTTGCTGTACCAGGCAAATGGAGTACCCGTAGGTGAAGATCAGCGACAGCACCTTGAATTAACTCGTGACTTGGCACAAAGGTTTAATTCTAAATTTGGAGAGACTTTCGTTGTGCCCGAAGTGTTAGTGGTCAAAGAAACTAGTCGGATTGTTGACTTGCAGGACCCGAGTGCGAAAATGAGCAAATCCAGCCCGAGTGGTTGTGTGTTTCTCCTTGATGAAAACAAAACAGCGGAAAAGAAGATTAAGAGTGCAGTAACCGACTCTGACGCAGTGGTCCGCTTTGACGAGTTAAATAAGCCGGGAGTCTCGAATCTGTTGGCATTACAAAAAGCGATTAATAATACGTCAATAGAATCACTCGAGTCCGAATATTCCGGTCGTGGATACGGGGATTTGAAAAAGGAAACTTTTGAAGTCGTTCTTTCAGTTATCGAGCCAATTCGAACTCGAGTCAATCAACTACTCACTGATCCTGCAGAGCTCGAATCCCTCATGAACAAGGGAGCCCAAAAAGCTCGAGATGCTGCAGAGCCGACGTTGAATTTGGTCTATGACCGAATTGGGTTTCCGGCTAACCCTCAAGGCTAATTTTGCCTTTAGGGGTTGAACTTAAGCGGTTCTTACGTTGGGTGAAAGCAGACCGGATTTCATAAAGAGCAAAAGCGATTATGGCCGAAAACAGCAGCATCCAACCGATTGCTAACCCGTCAAGGCTCGTCCCTGCAGTGGCTGTTTGTATCTCTTTGATGGAAAGCCCTCGAGCAATGACGGGATCTGTGATCTTTTCCCGAGTAGGGGATGCTGCGCTTTGCACAGGGAGCGTGTTTTGTCCGAGAACTCCCACCGCAGTGACGCTGTCACCATTTGCAAAGGCCCAACTCAACAGTTTCTCAGCGGCGTCAGCGCTCGCTTCTCTAATGCCCATGAGTGAAACAATGTAGGTGGTGCCTTTTCGTTCGGCTGCACCAATAAAAGTGCGTCCCGCATTGGTGGTAAAGCCTGTTTTTAGCCCGATTGTGCCGGTGAAGTTGGTGAGCAGCATCCGGTTTGTGTTGTACACGGTTTTGGATTTTTTCTTATTGGAAAACTTATATTTTTTTTTACCCACCACATCACGCAGGTAAGGCAGAGCCAGGGCGGATCGACCAATTGTGGCTAGGTCGTAGGCGCTGGAAACCTGGCCTGGGGAATCGAGTCCACTGGGGTTATTGGCAACGGTGTCAAAGGCACCGAGTGAATCAGCAATCTGGTTCATCTGGTTCAGGGTAGATTTTAGACTCCCGGTCCCTTGGGCTAGAGCTATTGCGGCGTCATTTGCACTGGGCAGTAGCAACGCATGGAAGAGGTCGTTGGCGCTGTAAGTGCGGCCGCGTACCAGTCCAACTTTGCTGCCGTAGGTGTTTACCGCGCGCTTTTTGGCCTTAATGGGAGTTGTCGGATCTAATTGCGGCATCACAGTAAGTGCGGTCAAAATTTTTAATGTGCTCGCGGGTGCTCGCAATATATGAGGACCCTTTGCTGCCAGAATTTCACCGGTATCAGCATTGGCCACCACCCAGGTTTTAGCCCGGACAACGGGAAGTGGATCAGAGTCCACACCGAGAGACACAATTTTACCTTTGCCGGTCAGCAGGTCACCGCCCACCGTGGCCTCTCCCGGTGCGGCGTAAGCGGGGGTTAGGCCAAGGGTCAGGCACGCTGCGAGCGCGCCCACCGATACTGCGCTGAGATTTCGGCGGTACTTGTAACGCATAATTGCTCTAGTCTAACCCCAAAGTCACAGATAGTCACCAAGACACTTGGGCAAGTACAGTACGCCAGTACTGGTCTGGTCACAGGTTACGCAACAAGGGGCGATGACCACTAGATTCTGCATGTACCCTCTACCGGAAAGGTATCCAATGTCCGTGACATCAATATCGCAAGAATTGCCCGCTAGCACGCCAACCCGCCTGCTCATTGGGGGGGAATGGATCGCTACGAGGGCAGGGCTCGATGTGATCAACCCAGCTTCTTACGGAACTTTGGCCACAATCGGCGATGCTGGGGTAGCTGAAGGGATCCAGGCGGTTGACGCAGCCCATGAAGCATTTCAGACCTGGTCCTTGACGCCCGCTCGAGTTCGCGCTGAAATTCTCCGTAACGCCTTTAGCATTATGACCGCAGAAATTGATGACTGCGCCAGACTTATTGCCCTCGAGAATGGCAAAGCGTGGCGTGATGCCATGGGGGAGGCGCTCTACGCCGCAGAATTTTTCCGTTGGTTCTCGGAAGAAGCACCCCGAGTTGAGGGTGGTTTCCGTTATGCCCCCAACCGCGACAAAACGATTATTACCGATTACCGCCCGATGGGTGTTGCCTACATGGTCACCCCGTGGAATTTTCCGGCGGCCATGATTACCCGTAAGTTGGGACCGGCGTTGGCTGCAGGTTGCACGGCGGTGATCAAGCCTCCGGGTGAGACCCCCTTGACGGCTCTTTGGATTGGTGAAATTCTCGAACGGGCAGGAGCGCCGGCCGGGGTGGTCAATATTGTGACAACCTCACAATCGGGTGAAGTGTCGAGTGCGATTCTGGCTGACCCACGGGTTGCCACCTTGTCATTTACCGGATCCACCTACGTGGGAAAGCTGTTGTTGAAGCAAACCGCAGAACGCGTTTTGCCGAGTTCAATGGAGTTGGGTGGTAACGCCCCGTTCATCGTGCTGGAAGGGTCCGATGTTGATCGGGCAGTTGACGGCGCCATGGTCGCAAAAATGCGTAATGGTGGCTCTGCGTGCACGGCGGCAAATAGGTTCTACGTCCACGAGTCCATTAGCGGGGAATTCGCGGACAAGTTTGAAGCAGCATTGCGCGGACTTAAGATTGGACCGGGACTAGATGAAAGCAATGATCTCGGTGCCATGGTGAGTGATAAGGAGCGTGACAAAATTTTGGAACTGGTTGGCGAAGCAGAAAACGAAGGAGCTCAGGTCACCGAAGCCGGCACGGCTCCGACAACGGGCGCATTTCTTGCCCCTCGTATTGTGCGTGGGATTGAACACGGCTCGGTGCTCACCCGCAATGAAATATTTGGTCCAGTTGTCCCAGTTGTTTCGGTATCGAGTACGGATGAAGCAGTACGCATGGCCAATGACACCGAATACGGCCTGATGTCCTACGTGTTTGCGAAGGATAACGGTGAAGGAATCAAGATCGCCCGTCGAATGGAATCAGGCATGGTCGCGATCAATCGCGGAATCGCCTCAGACCCGGCCGCACCATTTGGTGGAATGAAGGAGTCCGGGCTTGGTCGCGAGGGTGGTTTTGCGGGCATTCACGAGTTCCTTGAAACCCAGTATTTTGCGGTTGACTTGTAGATTTTCTGTGACGGACGTCTCATGGGTTGAGGGTGCACGCGTGCGGGCACCCAACTACTCTGTGAAGCACACGGACTCGAAAGGATTTGCGCGTTGAGCACAGTTACGAGCAACGATCAGCAGGGAGATATCGCACCGGGCAAGCGGGCCGATATTAAGGCCCGCACGCTGCGTACAGACCGGTGGTGGATTCAGCCGGCCGTGATAGTCGGGGCCCTGATCGCGTTTATCATCTATTCAACTTGGCGGGCTTTTGAGAATGCCTATTACTACTCTGAGCCACTTATCTCGCCGTTCTACGCGCCCTGCTTAGCGTCGTCCTGTGTTGATGGGTCGTCATCGTTTACGCCGATTGGTTCATGGTGGATTCTGTCGCCGGCCCTGATTATCTTGATCTTTCCGCTGGGCTTCCGCATGACCTGCTACTACTACCGTAAGTCGTATTACCGCTCGTTTTGGCTCTCACCGCCGGCCTGTGCGGTGAGTGATTCGCACAAGCGCTACACCGGGGAAACTCGTGCACCGCTGATCTTGCAAAATAGCCATCGTTGGTTCTTCTTCGCTGGCCTCGTCTTCAACGTAATCCTCACCTACGATGCGCTCATTGCCTTCCGTAATAGTGAAGGCCAATGGGGTCATATGAGTGTCGGTACGGTGGTGCTGCTGGCCAACGCGACTTTTCTCTGGATGTATTCACTCTCGTGTCACACTGCCCGACATGTGGTGGGTGGACGCTTGAAGCATTTCTCGGCCCACCCGGTTCGGTATCGGGCCTGGACGTACATGTCGAAGCTAAATGCCAAGCATCCACGATACGCGTGGATTTCCCTCGTGGGCGTGGCAATGACCGACCTGTATGTGCGCCAGGTGGCATCGGGCTCAATTACTAACTTTTACTTCTTCTAAGACGCGAAGGGATCTCTCATGACGGTCATCGAACACTTCAAGCACGACGTTGTCGTTATCGGCGCTGGTGGGGCCGGGCTGCGAGCCGCGATCGAATCACGCGAGCAGGGTAAGAACACAGCGGTCATCAGCAAGTCCCTGCTAGGTAAGGCCCATACGGTGATGGCTGAGGGGGGCATCGCAGCGTCGATGGGGAATGTCAATAGCAAAGACAATTGGCAGGTGCATTTTTGCGACACCATGCGTGGCGGGAAGTTTCTCAGCCACTACCGGATGGCGGAGTTGCATGCGAAAGAAGCACCAGCGCGAGTCTGGGAACTTGAGTCATGGGGGGCTCTTTTCGACCGAACGGCGGAAGGAAAGATTAGCCAGCGAAACTTCGGTGGGCACGAGTACCCGCGTTTGGCTCACGTCGGGGACCGTACCGGTCTAGAGTTAATTCGCACCTTGCAGCAAAAGATTGTAGGGCTGCAACAGGAAGACAAGAAGATCAGCGATGACTACGAGTCTCGTCTGAGGGTCTTTGCGGAGTGCACGATCACTGACATCCTGCTAGCAGGCGAGGGGGAAGATCGCCGGGTCGCCGGCGCATTCGGCTACCGGCGAGATTCCGGCAAGTTCGTGCTTTTCGAGGCTCCCACTGTCATCATTGCTACCGGTGGGATCGGTAGGTCATTTAAGGTTTCCAGCAACTCGTGGGAGTACACCGGCGATGGACACGCGCTCGCACTGCGATCGGGCGGGACGCTGGTGAACATGGAATTCATCCAGTTCCACCCCACCGGCATGGTGTGGCCGCCAAGTGTCAAGGGACTCCTTGTTACTGAATCTGTACGCGGCGATGGCGGGGTGCTGACCAATTCTGAGGGCCGCCGTTTCATGTTTGACTACATTCCCGATGTCTTTAAGGAGCAGTACGCCAAGACCGAGGAAGAGGCTGACGGCTGGTATACCGATCCTGAAAACAACAAACGTCCACCAGAGTTACTACCTCGCGACGAAGTTTCTCGGTCAATTATGGCTGAAGTTAAAGCTGGTCGCGGTTCCCCACACGGTGGGGTGTTCCTTGACGTGTCGAAGCGACTTCCCGCCGAAACAATCAAGGAAAAATTGCCTTCTATGTGGCACCAGTTCAAGGAACTCGCCGATGTTGATATCACTGAGGAGTCGATGGAAGTCGGTCCCACATGTCACTACGTTATGGGGGGAGTAGAAGTCGATTCGGACTCTGCTGCTGCTGTTGGAGTGCCGGGTTTGTTCTGCGCTGGAGAGGCAGCGGGTGGTTTGCACGGATCCAACCGATTGGGTGGGAACTCCTTGTCGGACTTACTCGTCTTCGGACGCCGAGCTGGCATGGGCGCTGTCGAGTATCTCAATAACCTTGATGATGTTGGGGCAATTCGTCCATCGGTGAGACAACAAGACGTGGACGCGGCAGTGGAAGCAGCATTAGCGCCCTTCAATCAGGTCGAGGGCGAAAACCCGTACACGGTTCAACAGGATCTACAAGATGTGATGGCTGATCTCGTCGGCATTATTCGGACGGGAGACGAGATGCGAAGCGCATTGGATCGCCTAGCGGAATTGCGGGTGCGTGTCGCAAACGTAGCCGTGATGGGTGGCCGAGAGTACAACCCGGGCTGGCATCTGGCCTTGGACCTGCACCACCAGATGTTGGTTTCTGAATGCGTGGCCAAATCTGCTTTGGCTCGCGAGGAGTCGCGTGGGGGTCACACCCGCAACGACTTCCAAGTCATGGATCCAAATTGGCGCATGGTCAACCTCATCTGCCGACTGGGCAAGGATCAGGTGGATATCATCAAGCAAGATCTGCCGTGGATGTCCGAGGAGCTCATCTCGCTTTTCGACGTAAGCGAGCTGAGCAAGTACATGACCGAAATCGAACTCAGCCAACTGCGAGTGCCGGAAGGGGCGGTGTAGTCATGGGATTAAAGCGTAATTTCCGCGTGTGGCGCGGCAATAGTGAGGGCGAGGGGGCTCTTAAGGACTATGAAGTGGATGTGCTCGAGGGCGAGGTTGTCCTTGACGTTATCTTCCGAATTCAGGCGACGCAGGCGACAGACCTTGCCGTGCGGTGGAATTGTAAGGCCGGGAAATGTGGTTCGTGCAGTGTCGAGATCAATGGGAAACCGACCCTGATGTGCATGACCCGGATGAACACTTTCGAGGAGAGCGAAACCATCACGGTCACACCGCTTAAGACCTTCCCCGTCACACGGGATTTGGTCACCGACGTCTCCTTTAACTACGCCAAGGCTCGCGAAGTCCCGGCGTTCACTCCCCCTGTTGGCTTGGAGCCCGGCGATTACCGCATGTCACAGCAAGATGTCTCGCGCAGCCAGGAGTTCCGCAAGTGCATTGAATGCTTCCTGTGCCAAGACACATGTCACGTAATTCGCGACCATGAGGAGAACAAGACGAACTTCGCTGGGCCGCGCGTCCTGATGCGCGTCGCCGAACTCGAGATGCACCCACTGGACTCCTTGGATCGCACCCGGATGGCGCAAGAAGAGTTGGGCTTGGGCTATTGCAATATCACGAAGTGTTGCACGGAATCATGTCCGGAGCACATAAAGATCACCGATAACGCGCTAATCCCGCTCAAGGAACGGGTGGTTGACGTTAAGTACGACCCCGTCAAGTGGCTTGGCAATAAGATTCGGGTGCGCAGCAGCACGGATTGATTCCGGGGTGTGAGGCCCCGCGTGGGGAAAAAGAGCCAGATAGTGCTCTACTTCAAGCGCGCGGGCATTCATGAGAAAAACTCTTTGTGGCAGGTGGCAACGTACCCGGGGAAGAAAATATTTTCCGCAGCCAGGGCACCCGTCCGTTCTGCTGTGACGTTGCGGGCGAAAAAGATCGCAGGCCGTAGACTCTGACCATGGCATCGGAGCGCGTGAGTGAGTCAGGGTTTGACATTAAACCGGTCTATAGCAGCGCAGACTTAGTAGATTTTGATGAGGGA
>DGQA01000005.1:0-24159 GCA_002390705.1 Actinobacteria bacterium UBA4426
CGCCAGCAACTTACCGTGAAGTAATGGGTATCTCCATCTATCCACCGCTCGTTATTGCGATCGAACCGCCGAGTAGTGCTCGCGACTCGAAAAGAAGCCACTGCTTCACCCGAGGGAGTGAAGCGCAGGTCAACGTCGTTGACCACGTTTCCAACCACTGACAGTGTTATGTCATTCATTTCTTTCCTCAACTTTCCTTAGGCACTGTCTTCAGTGCAACTATTGGAAAGAATCGAGCAATAGTGACCTCGAGAACACCCTTGTATCAATGGTTGTGGAGGAGTGACACACACTTCCTGACCTGTGGAAACCAAGGACAAGCCGGTTACGGCCGCCCCTGTGGGTCTTGCAATACTAAGCCCGCTTGTTAATACGAGCGCCCGTAGCTCAACGGATAGAGCAACCGGTTTCTACCCGGTAGGTTGGGGGTTCGAGTCCCTCCGGGCGCACTTTTTCCTCACGGAAACGTGTCTCGTTTCACGGAATTCAACGTTGACTGCACTATCCCTGCACTAACCGCTTCTTCTCCAGCGCAATGAATGTCACGATTTCACTCACTGCGCCTGACGCCGCGAATACGGCCATACCGATACCACGTTTAGCCGACACCTTGCCTGATACTGCTGCAGCACCAAAAGCCACAACGTCTGTCGAGTCGCTGATCGCTTGCGCCAAAATCCAACCTGACGGGTCTTCTTGACGATGCCACGCTCGGATAGCTCCAATCCCGATTCCCACCTCACGTGCACCAGCAATCCGGGTCAGCCACCGCGACGCTGTTGCTGATTGCGGATCAATACCTAAGCCTCGCGCTAGCCCACCTGGAGCAAAAATCAATCCGGCCCCAATCAAAATGCGGCCTGCTCCCAAAATTGGGAACAAGCTTGAGGGAACTTCTCCGGGCAATGAAGGCATGTTGCTCCTTAGTCAATTTTGCACGACACACTTTGTTTTAGGTACTCCCCATATACCTCAACATATACAACCCATTCTCGCCAATAATCACTCCGCAAGCATCAGTCATCTCTTCACGGGTCGTGTCATGAGTGACAACGCCAGACAACTCACTCGTGTTTATGGCTACAGGAAAACCTCGGTCCACACAAGTCCTCACGATCTAGGAGCTGACGATACACAGGAAGCCCACCCTCGAATAGTTGCTGATGGCAGGTATCGATCCGTCCCTGTCAGAGTGAGCGCGGCTACTAGCAACAGGGCAGCGTTGACATTTCTGCCATTGTCCACGTGATACCAAAGCCCCATCCTGACCGGCTGGGGCTTTGTCATGGTGGCTCGCCTTCCTGATGCGAGTGGCTGTTTTGCATTAGTATTGAGGGATGCGGAAATGGGTCGTTGCCATCGGGTATGAATTGCGTTGGTGGCTGTTGCGGCCGTTCCGGAAGTCGTATTGACCACGCAAAAACGGTCTTTCTAGTTTGTGCGTATTGATTTAGACCCAGCCAGTGTTGCAGGGAAGTGGGCAATAGGGTCACCAGCGGCTCACATTGACGCGAATCTGCCCACCCCTGCAGTTTTTGGGGGTAAAAGCTTTGGGGGTGGAGCGAGTAGAGAGGTCGTTGCTTCAAAGCCGTTTTTTATTTTTAGTGGCGGGCGCGTGTCAGGTTCTTCGTCATGCCTGAATGAATGCGAAAAGCAGCAGTCCTAGCGCTAGGCACCAGCCGAGAATGACAAGGAGGTTCTTGTTGCGTGTGGTCTTGCTCATGACGTCAGTATTCCGGCTTGTTCGGTTGAGCGGGACACTTATTTAGTGCACTAACCCGGCACTAACCCTGCACTAACCCCCACCCGGTCACCAGTGCACTTGATAGGAAGATTTTGCGATATCTGTGAGGGATTTCCTGTGCCACCCCAACTTACATTCCCACCCACCTGCTTGTCATCGCTGCTTTTTAGAGAACGCAGACGCACCGGGCAGGAGCAGACCCCAGATCTGACACTTCACCGGTTTGTGTGTCGATTGACTCAAAACTTGTCTCGGTGGGGAAAACTACATAGGGCTTACTTCCGATCATGCTCTCCGCGACGAATACCGCTGTCAGGCCGTTCACGTCAATCACCGAACCAATCTGAAAAAGTGACGTCGTTTCGGTGATCGCATCATCTGAACCGGCCCGCAGAACAACTCGGGCACCTGGACGTCCAGCCAGCGCCGTGACCGCAACGGCAATATTTTCTCGCTCCTCACTACCCGCAGCAACGATGGCAATGGCTCGAGAAGCACCCGCTCTTTTGAGAGCATCTTGTGAAGACGCGTTCCCGATGATTACCGGCACTCCACTGGCTCTCGCGATGCCTAGCCCAGGCGCTTGTGGATCACGTTCAATCCCTACCACGGCCACACCGATGCTGCGCAACTCCTGAGCAAGTCGAAGTCCCACTTGCCCCATGCCTGCCACAACCACGTGCCCACTACGTGGCACAACCCGGCGCCCTACCAAAGTCACGTGCCGACCAGACAAAAGATGATTCACAATTCCAGCTGCGAACATCGCGGTGAATCCCATGACAATAATTGCGGCAATCGTTGCCCAGATGAGTACGCCGGCAGAATCTGGAAGGTCCGGGGACGAAATAGTCGCTACCGTTCGAGTCGCGTCATAAAGGGCGCGGAGACCACTCGCATGCGTCAAACCGACGAGAGTGTCAATGGCGATAATCAGCACGAGACCGAAAGCTCCGGCGAGCAGGGTCGTCGAGCCCGCATCGTAGGAGCGAAATTGGCCTAGCGCGATGCCGCGGATCCCACGTACGCGCAGCCTGAAGGGGATTTTCCACGGTTGAATACCCGCAGTGTCGTCAGTTGATATGGACACCCAAGCACGATCAGCCATCTGATCTCGGCGCCGGATCGAAGCAACGCTCGGAGCAATTGCTGCCGCGACCATGGTCGGTACGCTGATCGCTGCCGGGGACAAAACAACGCAGTTGGTGACTGTTGA
Organism: Actinobacteria bacterium UBA4426; assembly: GCA_002390705.1. Lineage (GTDB taxonomy): Bacteria > Actinomycetota > Actinomycetes > S36-B12 > S36-B12 > UBA4592. The sequence goes on from DGQA01000005.1 coordinate 2,961, forward strand.
CTCCAGTTGCTGACGAACTGTTCGATCGAACATCCCCACAAACAACCGGATTCCCGGTCGAAGGTGCTCTGCGATCAAGCTGTATCGCAGGGCTCTGATGTCGTCGTGCAACATTACAGCGACACCTTCAACTTCGGGTGTTAATGCCGAAGAAAGTTCGCTGTCGGTGGGATCTCCAAGATGCAGTGTTCGAATTCCTCGAGCACTCAAGGCTGAACACACTCGACGACCCACGTCGGTGTCACCGATCACAAGAATGCACGAATCCGCCTTCACTGTGGTGTGTCCCCCACCAGGCCACCGCGAAAGCACCTACCGCCCGAAAGAAATTCCATGTCCATATGTTAGGAGGTGCTCTGAGTTTCGCAAGCCACGATCTATTAGAACCCACGTGATGTCACACTTAGGACATGCTCACCGCAATAGGTCGTCTCGGGTTAGGGATATTTTTAATCGTCGCTGGGGTTGGACACTTTGTGTCAACAAGCGAATTTCTTGCGCAGGTTCCACCGTGGATGCCAGCCCCTGAGTTAGTCATTTTCGTTTCTGGCGTGTGTGAACTAGTACTCGGTAGCGCACTCATAGTGGCGCCCAGTAAATGGCAGCCACTAGTCGGGTGGGTGACTGCCGCGTTTTTTGTCGTGATCTTTCCGGGGAACATTTGGCAGTTCGTCGAGGGTCGAGATGCATTCGGACTTGATTCACATGTCGCTCGGCTGGTCCGTTTGCTCTTCCAGCCGCTACTCGTGATCTGGGCCATATGGGCAACCGGAGCCCTCACCGCGTGGCGACAAAGAGGCAATTCTCGCTCTTAGTAAGCCGCTACTTCACTACCCGGCCGCGGTCACGCACCGAAGGCGCGATGTCTCACTTGGCCGGCGGGCTACTCTGGGAAGCGCGGGACAAGCACAGATCGCACACAATGTGGCCTTCTACGTTGCGTTCAGTTGTCTACTCGAGGAGGGAACATGCAAAAGTCACTAGGATTTTTGACCGCTGGAATTGTGATCTTCGCGTTCAACACAGGGTCGGCACTAGCAAGTCCAGACTTAGACACGTTGCCGCTAGGTGATGAAAATAATTCAGTTTCAGGAGCTAAGAAAAACTACACATACACGTGTCGGGCGGGCAACCCCAACGCGCCGGGAGCGATCGATGACGTTCCTTGGATCAGTGGAGACACGTGGAGTTTGCCAAAAAAACAGTCATTTGGAACACTCGCTGGGAAGAATCTGTGGCCTGACGCAAAATATAATCAGCGAAAGTCCGGCGGTTGGCGCACTCTGACAACAAGTCAAGTACCAACGATTGGGTTTACAGGAAATTTTCCTGTATCTGCTGACCCCACGCTGTCTCAATACGATCGAAACCCCGGGGTACCCACCGCCATACAGAACACAATTCGGATTCCACTAAAGCCCAAAACTGCGAACAAGGTGTCGTGTCTGCCCTTCGCTGGGGTGGCCACCGCTCTCAACGGTGTGACCGTGTACAACGCAATGGATGGAAAAGGAAACGACGCTCGGGCACACGAAGTTCTCGATGGTTGCGAAGGTCACCCAAACCAATCTAATTACCACTACCACTCAGGGTCTAAATGTGCGGTCAAAAGCTTCGACACGAAACCGAACACGTCAACCTTATGGGGCTATGCAGATGACGGCTTTGGCATTTACATCGTTCGTAATAGATCAGGAAACTTTCTCACAAACAGTCAACTTGATAAATGTCACGGGCGGACTGCGAAGGTAAAATTTAACGGCAAAAAGCAAAAGATTTATCATTACGTGATAAATGATGAATACCCGTACATCTTGGGTTGCTTCACAGGGACCGCAACGGCACGCAACTCCTCTGCCGGCGAAGCCATGACCGGTCCACAAGGTCGCCCAGCTCGGCCGGGGCCTGCCCGATGATCTCCAGTTGGAAAAGGAGAAGGCAGCAAATGCGCGGTCGACTACTCCCGGCATGGTGCCTGCCGTGAAACTGTTCCGTGCTTACTGCCTTGCTCGAACCAGATGGATAACTTGTCAGGCGTGACCATCAACTTGAGCCGCTGAAGCTCATCTAAGACCGCTTCAGGTGAGTTCGATCCCTTCGGTTTAACAAGTTACGCCGCAAGACATGGCGACGTGGCCTTATTGTTTTTACAAAGCCGGGTTCTCACAAGCCGCGCCCCGCTGTGAGTTCTGCACTCGCTGATTTCGCTAACCTCAGTGACATACTAGGAGAAATGTGTACCTCCAGAAATCTGCGAAATGCCAATCCACTCAATTAGTACGGTGAGCGATCCGCGACTTCATGCCTATCGGGGCTTAACCGATGTCGCACTGCGCAGAAAATCCGAGCCGGAAAATGGCGTCTACATTGCTGAGAGCGCCAAAATAATTGAACGCGCTTTTGCCTGCGGGCACACCCCTGTCTCGATTCTCATGGCCGATAATTGGCTTGCGAGAATGCGAATACTGCTCCCGGGAATTTCTGACAATGACTTTGGCAACATCGACGTGTTCACGGGCAGCCATACAATCCTTGAAGAGTTGACCGGATTTCATGTTCACCGCGGCGCGCTCGCAGAAATGAGGCGGCCTGCGCCACTAAGTTTGGATTCAGTGCTGGACGGGGCCCGAAGAGTAGTCGTACTTGAAGACATTGTTGACCACACAAATGTGGGCGCGATTTTTCGGGCAGCTGCCGGGCTCGGAATCGATGCAATTGTGGTCACGCCGAAATGCGCGGATCCGCTTTACCGGCGAAGTATCCGCGTTTCCATGGGTGCAGTGTTCACTGTGCCATGGACCCGGATTCCTCAGTGGCCGGTCTCAATTGACCTGCTCAAAGAGCAAGGCTTCACCACGGTCGCAATTTCACCGCAGAATATTGGTAGCCAAGAATCCCAAGATTTACGAGGATTTACTGCGGGGCCGCTAGATCGGGTCGCACTGATTCTGGGCACGGAAGGTGAAGGGCTCACCGCGGCATCCCTGGAAACTTGCGATCACAGTGTGCATATCCCAATGTCTCATGCCGTAAGTTCACTCAATGTTGCATCAGCTGCAGCCGTAGTTTTTTGGGCCCTACAGGAATCTCACTAACGTGTGCGCAAGTACTTCGCGTAGGTGTATTGGTCTTCATTCCACCAAGAATCAAGACACCAATTAGTGGAGCGCCCTTGGTCTTGTTGAGTACCGACGGGCTCAGTGCCAACCAAGAACGGTGCTGTGGTCAAATCAAGTTCATCAACAAATTGAAACAATGACTCCAACAGACGCGGTCCACCTTCACACACAATCCGCTGGTGGCCTTGCTCGCGCAAGTAGGTGAGCGAATCAATTGCCGGGTCGGCCAGGCGCACGATCTGAACTTTGCCCTGCTCTTGCATTTCTAAAGCTACTCCGAGTGCCTCGCGCGGTTCGCTACCTCTGACTGTACACACAATTGGCGGGTGCGTTGATTCACCAAATAGAGGCTCTTCCCACGGGAGGTCTAGTGAAGGTGACACGATTGCAACCACGGCATTTGTGCGCATGGGTCGATACCGCTCAGCCCGAATAGTCGCTGCCCCCACGAGTACCACGTCAGCGCAGCGTCGTGCTTCAAGTAACACGTCTCGATCGCGCGGATTTGACAGACTTTTGCTGCCGCCATCGGGTCCAAAATACGCCCCATCAAGGGTGTGCAGCATCATGGCCCGAATCCACCAACCCTGTGGCCACGAGTAGAACTGCGATAACTCTGGAGCTAGTACATGCACCGGCTCACCCATAGCTAGATTGTTGCATATCCCACCGATCTTGACTTTTATTCATGATTGGACTTGCGGCCTCACGTTATGGGTGAAAGATTTAGGTCACCTGGGAATAACTGTGTTCGAGCGCCTGTTGCGGCCCCTGCAAAGTCGAGTGAACGCGCGACGCCACAAACCAGCACAGCCACACAAGTAGCCCTGCGGCTAGAGCATCGGCAATAAAGTGATTGCCCGTTCCGATCACAACGAATGTTGTTGCGGCCGGATAAATCCAAGCAAGCCAACGCCACGTGCGAGGGCGCATACATACATACAGAGCGAGTGCAACCCAAATAGCCCATGCAACATGCAAACTCGGCATTGCGGCGTATTGATTTGCCATTGATGCCGGGCCGGTTGGATCGGCTGCGGAAAGAATATTTTCAACCCGCAAAGTGTCCACAATGTTTCCCATGGACAGACGTGGCGGGGCAAGTGGAATTACCCAGTACATGAGCAATGCGACCAAACTCGTGCCCACAAGAGTGTTGCGCAGCGTCGCATAATGGCTGCGGTGACGCAAACGCACCCAAATAAGGACAAGTGGGGTCACTGCGAAATGTAGAATTCCGTAAAAATATCCGGTTGAATACAGTAAGAAATCATTCCCTGCGACCCAATGGTTGATCGCAACTTCGGGGTTAAGGTGGAGATACGACTGAACTCGCCAAATCCAATCGGCCCTAGACACGGCCGATGCTTCTGACCCAGTGACGAAGATCTGCACACCCTGATAAAGCACGTACCCGGTACCAATGATGATCACTTCAACCCACCAAGGGGGCAGCCCCGCACCGGAACCGAAATGGGAGCGCATCCGGTTCCAGGAAAGCGGGGATCGGGTTGACTTCGGGGCAGGCGTGCGAGTCTGTGACACCGGAGCCTCCTAATGAATTTAAAAAACCTTATAAATACTTAATTTTCGGGATTAATAATCCTCGCTTAGCGTTAATCGCACAAGCCCTCCCCTAGATTAGTACACTCGTTGACATCGCAGACCTGTCCCATCACCGTCTCGTCAAATATTTTCCCTCCTATGGACATTTGGTGGCCAATGCCCCTAGATCTTTAGGTGAATTGGGGTCAGAATTGGGCTATGGGTAATCACGGCACACCTAACGCCGAAATTGATCCTTTTGCCGGGCGCATCGTGGTCGGACTAGATGGCTCGGATGGGTCACTCGAGGCGGCCCAATGGGCCGTTGGCGAAGCAAAAGTTTGGGGGTGCGGAATCACTCTGGCGTACTCGATCATGCCCAACACGGCATCAAGCGTGTTTGGGTTATCGGTTCCACCACGCCTTGATCTAATTGACGACTTGCGTCACGCAGCAGTTGAGGATTTAACACGCATTGCGGCCGATCTTGATTGTGTGGACGTTCAAGTTGCGGTTGAAATTGGAACCCCGCAAGCGCTTCTTCTTGCGGCAAGTGACACTGCAGAGCTTATAGTCCTTGGTTCGCGCGGCCGTGGCGGTTTCACGGCCCTGCTGTTGGGCTCAGTCGGATCGCAAGTGACCTCACATGCGAGCTGCCCCGTGATCGTAATGCGCCAAGGCCCTCACACTGATTCCAATGAAATTATTGTTGGCTTAGATGGATCAGAACATTCACTCGCCGCCCTAGATTTTGCATTTGAGGAAGCAAGCCGTCACGGCTTTAAAATCGTCGCCGTCCACGCGTGGGATGTTCCTTCATTTGACCTGATCATTACATCCGATGGTCCAGTTCCCTTTCCTCTAGAACATGTAGCAGATGACGAAATACGCCTTGCAGCCGAAATTCTCGGCGGCTATACCCAGGAGTACCCCGATGTTAAAGTTGTGGAGCATCTAGTTCGAGCACCCGCAGTCCAAGCGTTACTCGACTCCTCAACACATGCGGTCATGATTGTTCTTGGGACCCGCGGCCGTAGCGCCGCCATCGGGACACTTCTTGGTTCTACGAGTAACGCCGTGCTGCAAAAGGCAAAAGTTCCTGTAGCAATCGTTCCCGTCCCACCGGAGGAATTGGAAGCAGCGTAGGCTCACGTCATGCCCCAAAACGACCGCTTGGTCTGGATTGACCTTGAGATGACCGGCCTGAGTACCGAATCCGACGAGATTGTTGAGATAGCCGCGATCGTGACCGAAGCAGATCTCACCGAAATCGATGCAGGTGTCAGCTTTGTAGTCAATCCAAGCGCGGCCGCCCTTGCGCACATGGATGACTTCGTTACCAATATGCACACCGAATCTGGGTTGATCACCGAAATCCCTGATGGCCTGTCATTGGCCGATGCCCAGGACAACGTACTCGCTTACATCAAGGAGCACATTCCCGAGGAAGGAAAGGGACAACTTGCCGGCTCCAGCGTGTACGTTGACCGTGGATTTCTTGCAAAGTACATGCCCGACATTGACCAATATCTGCATTACCGCCTGATTGATGTCTCCAGCATCAAGGAACTTTCCCGCCGCTGGTACCCCAAGGTGTATTTCAATACCCCAGACAAAACAGGCAACCACCGCGCCCTCGCGGACATCCGCGAGTCGATCGCCGAATTGCGCTACTACCGCGAAGCCGTATTCGTTGACCTCCCCGGCCCCGACGGCAACACCGCCAAATCCATCAGCGTTTCCCACGTTGTCGATCACATGTAACTTGCTCACCAATCATTGACACGAAACCACGTCTCACTTGTTCTGAAATTGTGCATGAATCGCATTAAAACAACCCTCACAAAGGATTGTCGCTCCTCCAACTGGGATTCTCGGTGGCATCACACCCGACTCTTGGGATGCTCTCCCCCCGGATTCGGGCGATGAATGTCAACGCTTCCTGCGAGTTATCACGGACGCCACAAACCAGCTGAATCTTCAGCCGATATGCTTTACCGGCTGGGCGAAAGATCACAAATTTTTAGACCAGCATGGTGGGTGTAGCTCAGCTGGTAGAGCGCTGCGTTGTGGTCGCAGATGCCGCGGGTTCAAGTCCCGTCACTCACCCCACGAACTTATGTGTAGGCAACGGTTGTTTACGCAGATTTCTCGGCGACCAGCTCTTCTGAGTGGCTGTCCAAGCCGGCGGAACGTCGCAGGCCCCGTCCACCGGTTGCCAAAAGCACCACAATAAACAGTGCCGCTCCGACCAAAACGATCATGGTTCCGGACGGGACGCCGGCGTAGTAGCTGACGTACATCCCGATCAGACCACACAGCGTGCCAATAATTGTGCTGTAGGCGAGCATGCGGCCAAACGAATCGGTCAGCATCCTCGCTACAACCGCCGGAATCACAAGCATGGCTGCTACAAGTGTCACACCAACGACAGTTAACGTTGCCAGGATTGCCAATGAAAGCACCACCATCAGCGCGGCCTCGATGCGACCCACGTTGACCCCTGACACAGCTGCCACGTCCGGGTCGAAGGTGCTAAACAGCAGCGCCCGATAGCGCAATAGGACGAAAGCTGTCGTCAGGAATGACACAGCAATTAGGCCCACAATCTGACCGGTGCTGATGCCAAGGATGCTGCCGAAGAGTGCATTTTCAAAAGATGGACCACTCGTGCCAAATTTTGCGAACAGCGCGACTCCGAGAGCGAATGAAGCAATGGTGATAACGCCGATGGCGGCGTCAGCTCCCACCCGGCTGCGTTTGGTGACGGTTGTGATCGCCAGGGCCGATGCAATCCCCCACAGCCCAGCGCCGATGGCGTAAAACTGCGCCGCGAATAACTGCATCGCCGCGAAACCCCCGAAGATTGAGTGCGACAGACCATGACCCATGTAGCTCATGCCGCGCAGCACGATATAGACGCCGATCAGGCCCAACAGTGCACCAGACAGACTAGCCACAAATAGTCCCTTTTGAAAAAAGGCATAGCTCAAGGGCTCAAGGAGGGTCTCCATCTCAACCCCTCAATCTTGGGGTGAAGGGAGTCGGGGCTTCATCCACGACCACGCGCATTCCCAGATGCTCGAGTACTTCCATGCGAGCACCGAAAGTGTTCTCGAGAACCGTTGGCGTCATGACCTCGAACGGAGTTCCATCCGCGACGATTCGGTGGTTCACACACACTAAGTGCGGAAGGTGGGTGGCCATGCCATTGAGATCATGGGTGGTCAGCACGATGGCCACGCCGTCTTCGTGCAAATCGGCGAGCAGGTGCAAAATATCGTGTCGTGTTGAAATGTCAACACCACTGGTGGGTTCATCTAGGAGTAGAACCTGCGGCTGTCGGAGTAATGCGCGCGCCAGAAACATGCGTTGCTGCTGACCACCAGAGAGCTCGCGAATATGGCGCTGGGCCAAGTCTGCAATGCCCAGTCGGTCCAAGACCTCGGCGACTTTGTTCTTCTCTGCAGCACTCGCCCACGGCATGAGCCGACCGGTCTTGCGCGACATGAGGACGCATTCGAACACCGTGATGGGGAAATTCCAATTGACGGTTTCCAACTGTGGGACGTAGGCGACACGGAGACCTGGCGCTCGCCACACTGTGCCCGCCACCGGAGCAAGTGTCTTAAGCAGGACTCGCAGCAACGTGGTTTTGCCTGCACCGGATGGACCAACAATTCCGGTGAACTGGTCTTCATGCACGTGAAAGGAGACGTCCTCGAGTACCCGATGCCCGTCGTAACTGGCGGCAACGCCATCAAGTCGGATCAGTTCAGGCCCGACACCGGTGCCGGTCATCGCATTCGATTCGTCATTGCGGGTACACCGCGCTGTCGGGCGTATCTCGTGTGATGGCGATGGCTTCGAGCTGGGTGGGTGTTCCACCCAAGCCCGCGACCATGGTGCGGAAGTTGTATTTCATCAGGCCCAGCCACGAGTGCTCTGGGTCTCCCGGCTTACCCGGCAGGTCGTCGTCACGCAAGGAATCCTCGTAGCGGACCCCGGTCGCGCGTCCCACTTCCTCGAGGACCACTGAAGGGAACACCTCCGAACCAAAAATAGTCGGGATTTTTTCGGCAATAACCTGGTCGATAAGGGTCGCGATGTCAGACGGTGATGGATCAGAGAAGCTCTTGGGCTGAAGTGCGCCGATAACTTCCCACCCGAATTCTTGGGCGAAGTATGCGTACGCGTCGTGATAGGTCAGAAGCTTAAGATTGCCCGCGGGGACGCTCAGCTGATCTGTGGCTACAGCTTCAGCAAGTGCGGTGGCTTCTTCCTCGAAGGCCGTGTAGTTGCTCGCATAATAGGTGGCGTTGCGCGGGTCTAGTTCGCTGAGCTGGTCCCGAATCACTCCGGCGTACTTGATGGCGTACCCCGGGTCGGTCCACAAGTGCGGGTTGGGCTTGCCTTCCTCCTCCGGGAAGGAGAAGTCGTAAATGTAGTCGGACTCGGGCAACACGATTGTCCCGATCTCGACGATTTCGGTGTCATCTTTCTTGTTGTTCAGTGCTAGGTCGATTGTTGGGTCTTCGAGTTTGAGACCGTTGACGAGGATCAGATCCGCATCGCTGAGCAACTCGGCGACCTGAGGGGCTGGCTCGAAGGTGTGGCTGTTGGTGCCCTCGGGGACGATTCCTTCGATCCGGGCGCGGTCCCCAGCGATAGATGATGCGATTGAAGTGATTGGGGAAACGGTAGTGGCCACGAGGGGGCGCTGGTCCTCGTTGGCCGAATCTGAACTCGACGAGCATGCCGTCAGGGATAGCAGTAGGGCCGCAGTTACAACTCCATAACTGGTTTTTCTCATGTGCTCATAGTAGGACAATTTCAGCGTTCTGCAAACTTATTGCAATTGCAGATTCCTTGCTAATGCTTTGCTCTCGCTCAACGAATTGCAAGTTGGATGATCTTGTCATCTTTAGAGCGGGGGCTTCCCCGTCCATCGGTATTGCTCGTAATTACCCAGAGTGAGCCATCAGGAGCCAAAGCGATAGTACGCAAGCGCCCCCGGTCACCTAAAACCCACGACTTGGCTTTCCGAGTCTTTGCACCTCTGATCGGCACCTGCCAGAGGCGCTCGCCGCGAAGGCTCGCCACGTAAACGACATCGTTTTTGATGGCAATGCCACTAGGCGAAGCCGTCGAAGTCGGTGACCACACTGTCGAAGGGTTAATGAAACGTGCATCTTTACCGCGCCCCTCAAAAAGTGGCCAACCATAATTACCACCAGGGACCAACAAGTTCAACTCATCTGCATCCCGTTCGCCGAACTCACTGGCCCACACGCGCCCCTTGCCATCGACGTCAAGGCCCTGCACATTGCGGTGTCCTAAAGTGAACACGGGCGATCCCGATCGCGGGTTGCCTGCGGCTGGCTGGCCATCGAAGTCCACGCGGAGTACCTTGCCCGAAAGTAATCCCCGATCTTGAGCACTCTTCGGATCGCCTGCATCGCCCGTTGCAATGAACAGCGTCTGATCGGTTCCCACGAGCAGGCGCCCACCGTTGTGATTCGTCGCCTTCGGTATTCGAGTGACTATGGGTTGCTGCTTACCTAACCGTTTTCCACCTTTCAGCAATTGGACCCGCACCACCCGGTTGTCTGAACGGGAGGTCAGGTACGCGAAGAGCACGGGTGCACTGCTTCCTTGTGGAGTTGCCACAGCTATCCCCAGGAGTCCGCCTTCACCTGCGGATGCCACTCCCTTGATCCGCCCCACCGTGGTCACATTGGTTCCAACCCGGCCACGCGGATCGATTCGCTTGATTTTTCCCGAATCGCGCTCACTCACAAGGGCCGAGCCATCTGGCAGGAATGCCAATCCCCAAGGTGTGTCAAGGCCTGACGCCACCACACGCGTTACCTTGATCGCAGGATAGTCAGCGACATCAGCCACCGCGGGCGAGCCCAGAACGAGAGACAGAATGAGAGCCGGAATGAGAGACAGGGTGAGTAGCCCGCCGGTGGCTAATCTAAAAACGCGCATGAGGTCATTATGTACATTTTTTGCACCTCAGCGCATCTTGTGAACCGCCTTTGGCTGGGTGTGCTCAGCATGCGCACGCGGCTGCAACTTGCCCATCAAGAACCGTCTTCTTGTAGGCGATCCATGACAGTGGTCTGACATGTGGATTTACCGTTTTAAAATTCTCGGTTGCACCATTCGTATCGACAAAATTCTTTTTTTTGGCAAAGGGACACAACGAGCAACTACTTAGCTGCACGCTTTCCAATGGCGGGTCCTTGGTAAGGCGCAAACAGCGGAAGCGAGGTTGGGTTAAAACCTGCCGGGCACCTGCTGGTAACCAATTCGTAATAGACCGAACGTCCGGGGAAGCGGCCAGTCGGCTCGAAAAACTCGGCGTAGCACTGTGGTTCGCAATAGAAGATTGCGGTGTTCGCCGAAGACCTCGTAACTGACTGGTCAGTGTTAATCACGCTTTGATCCCGCAAAGTTCCCTGCATAACCGAACATTCAGTTCCACTAGCCCTCACGGTGGAAGACGCCGTGATAGTCATCGCGACCTTCGCTCCCACAATCTCAGCCCCTGTTGAGTCCATCCGTTGGGTCCAACTATCCCGGGATGTTTTCTGGACTTTGCTCACGAAGCAATTCAAAATGTCCCATTTGCTTTGATGCTGAACGTTATAAAAGTATTTGCCGCTTTTATCTTTCATTGCTCTGCAGGAGTCCAGCCGCGACTCGACGTCATTGGCTTTGTCAAACCAGCCAAGTGCCAGAATCGGATTAGCATCGTTAGCAATTCCGATTGGAAGCTTTTTGTCGTCAACGTGGATTTTGCCCAATTCTTCAATCAGGCACTTCGGCGCGATGTGGTAGTGGTAGTCATCTCCGCGCCCCGCGTGACCACCGCAATTATCAAGTTCACCCATGTCAAGCGCGTGTTCGCGCAGTGCGGCTTGGGTCCAAGGACTGAACAGTGGAACACCGTCAACTGCAACTCCAATTGCGCCCGAACCAGGGCTGACTGTCGTCGATGACGCCTGTGCGACCCTGGGGAAATTCAGCGTGTAATTGTGGGTGCGCGGATACTGTTGGTTGGTAGCAGTAATGCCGACCATCATTGGCGTGCCAGTGCTCGGCAAACCGGTCGAGCCGAAAGTGATGGTCGTACTTGAGCATCTCAATCCACGGACCTGGCTCGTGTAGGTGGAAGTCACACACAGCGCATCCACAACAACAGCCTGTTGCACGGTTTTGGCCCCTGTGCGGACCCACACAAGTTTACCCTTACTGCGCTTGCAAGTGAACTTGCCTTTCTTCTTTCCCTTTTTTTTGCACTTGGTGCCTACCTTGACCTTTGCTGGCTGAGCCCTGGTTTCTACACTCGCTGATTCGTGTTCGCTTTCATGAGCTTGAGCCGGTGAGCCCGGGACCGCGGCGAGTGCCCCAAATGTGAAAAGGGCTGCGACGATTGTTTTGCCAAGCCGAGACGAGGTGGCTACGCGCGAGCGATCGTTCATTGGGACAACTCCAGGGGTTTGAGACGAACATTTGACACACGGTGCATGCTTTACACAGCTTAGAAGCCTCCCGATCCTGGAGATATCCATGGGTCCACGGTGCGCGGCAACGTGTGGGCTCCTGCCGGTGTGATTCCTGTGAACGTGGCTTATGTACGGGCAGAGCGCAGCAGCCTGGCCGCACTCACAAGGAGAAGAATCGCAAAAAATATGGAAGAAACTCGGTCTGACATAACCATGGCAAGCTGGGAGCCGATCAGTGCGGTGGGCACTCCAGCAAGGCCAATTTTCACAGCAACTGGGATATCGATATTCGCATTTCGATAATTGCTCCATGTCCCCGCGGTCCCCGCGATCAGCGTGACCAGCAAACTCGTTCCTTTTGCGACCGGAGCTATCGCGCCGAAGAAAATTATCAGAATGGGGACGAGCACCAATCCACCCCCGATGCCAAGCAGTCCTGCTATCGCGCCAATCAAAGCCCCGATCAAAACCAAAACTATTGCGGTCACGGGTGACAGAGACATTTCTTGGGATGTGACAGGAATATCGATGAAAAGTCTGGCCGCTGTCAGGATCAGGATCACAATGAAAATTCGCGTCAACCAAATATTACTTATCAAGCCTAAGAGTTTCGTTCCTATTAGTGCACCAAAGATGCTGCCCAGGCCAAGAAATAATCCGTACACCACATCAATCGAGTCGTGAAAAATGAAGCCCACTAGGCCCGCTGCGGCAATCGGCAGGATGGCCAGCAGTGAAGTGCCGTGAGATAACCGCTGGGTGAACTGTAAGAAGACGACCAGCCCCGGAACAATAATGATTCCGCCGCCCACGCCGAAGCTTCCCGAGATCAATCCCGCCATCATTCCAATTACAATCGGCACTCGTTGATCCTTTCGTATCTGGCTGGAATTTGCCAGCAGATTAACACTGCGCGTCAGGCGGGAGTAATCACATATAAAGCATTCATCTGGAAAATTCCGGTACCGTTCAAGGATCCAACTCGGGTGCCCACTTCAGATCAGTCAGAAGAATGTTGCTTCTGTTGGCTCGCTTTGCCTTGCCACATTGATTTCTACTTTTTACGTAAATGAGCGTTGTGTTATATGATCACGCATGCTGAAAACCACTATCCCAGACCACCTAATCACTAGGTTTCATGAACTTGGTGTTGATAATGCTTTTGGGATTGTTGGTGATTTCGCGCTGCGGCTCTTCAGTGAACTTTCCAATCGCGACTTTTCAGTCTTAGTAACTACCGATGAACAAGGGGCTGGCTTCGCAGCAGACGCTTACGCCCGGATCCGTGGCTTTGGGGTTGTTGCCACGACATTTGGGGTTGGCGGCCTTAAAGTTGCAAATGCTGCAGCAAACGCATGGGCAGAGCAAGTTCCCCTTCTGATTCTCAGCGGTGCACCCGGTGTCGTCGAACGCAAAGGGGAGCCCATGCTGCACCACCGGGTCAAGGATTTTGATACTCAACTTCGGGTCTTCACTGATCTCACTTGTGCTCAAGCGGTCTTGAACTCGCCACACAATGCAGCGAGTGAAATTGATCAAGTAATTCGAACCATGATTTCCACCCAGCGGCCCGGGTATATAGAGGTGCCACGTGATGCAGTCACGTGGGAGATCGATACATCAGATCAGAGTCTTGATCCCGATCTTCCCCCAGTTGATGCCGAAGCCCAACGCGAAGCAATCGAAGCGGTCCTTACCCAACTGCGTGGTCACAACTCTGCTGCAATTCATGCGGGCACATTCATTGAGCGTCGTGTTCTCGGTCCAACTCTTTTTGATCTCGCCACCTCTCTCGGTATTCCTGTTGCCACGAGTTCGCTGGCTCGTGGGTGTTTCCCTGAGCGTCACGACTTGGGCCTGGGCGTGTACTTGGGAGCACTGAGCCCCGAGGAGGTTGTTCAGCGGGTCGAAGGTGCCGATGTGCTCCTCAGCCTTGGTGTTATGCAAACAGATCTCACCTTGGGCGCTTTCACAGCCAATATTGATCACCACCGACTGATTCTGGCAACCGACACCGAAGTCACTGTTGGTTACTGCACTTTTAAAGATGTGCCGCTATGGTCATTCTTGCCGGCTCTCGTTGAAGCAGCGAAAACCGAGTCGATCACGATTGCCCACGATCCGATTCCCGCACATCAGAAATTCTTGCCGACCGATTCGCCAAACAGCGTTAATCGCACGGTCGCCGCACTTGAATCGCACCTGGACTCGCGCCACGGTCTACTTCTTGATCCGGGGGAAGCCCTTTTTTCATCCGTCGACATGCGGGTTCCCACCTACGCGCACGCAAGCGCCTACTACGCAACCATGGGTTACGCGGTCCCCGCGGCACTAGGAGTCGGGATTGCCGATCCCGATCGGCGGCCAGTGGTTGTTGTGGGAGACGGTGCGTTTTCCATGACAGGACTGGAAGTGGCCGCCTGCGCATTTCACCACGTCAATGCAATTTTCGTGGTTCTTGACAACAACGGCTATGGAACCCAGCGGCCCATAATTGACGGTCCTTTTAATGATATTCCCTCTCTCGCAGTCGAGAATTTGCCCAGCGTGATAGGAACCGGACTCGGCTGGAAAGTGACCACCGAAAGTGAACTCGATCACGCCTTGAGTACCGCGGTTGCAAGTGATCAAGTGTGCGTGATTCGAGTGATGGTTCCCACAGACACACGCAGTCCAGCGCTGACTCGCTTGGGCGCAGCATTGGCAGCCAAAGCGTAAACTCGAGATTTGTATTAACTTACGGTCATGTCTTTGTGGTTTCGCACGCTGATCATTACGGCTTTGACTGGAGCCTTGGGGCTCACAGGAATTGCGCCGGTTGCTGCCGACCAGGTGAGGCCGATCGGGTCATCTATTTCAGCGGCCCTAGAGCGCGAATATTCCGGTCGTGACCTTAAGGTTCGTAAAGAGTTTAGCGCGAGTTCGCAGTACACAAAACATCGGGTTTCCTACGAATCTGGTGGGCTCACCATCTCGGGCATCATGGTTAAGCCCCGTGGGAAGGGTCCATTCCCAGTGGTTGTCCTCGCCCACGGCTATATCAATCCGGACACTTATTGGAGTGGCCAAGGTTTCCGGCGCGAACAAGATTGGTTGGGTCGTAACGGATACGTCGCGCTGCACGTGGACTACCGGAATCATGCGCGCTCTGACAAGGACCCGAAAAATGACGTGTCCTTGCGATTAGGTTATGCAGAGGACGTAATCGGTGCGGCACTTGCAGTCGAGGATTCAGAGTTTCGATACCTTGACAGAAACAAGATCGCGTTATTGGGTCGGTCGATGGGGGGTGGCGTGGCTTTCCAAGCGCTCGTGATGCAGCCTGGAGTATTTGATGCCGCCATTACCTATGCATCAACGAGCACTCTCGCTGCAGATAATTTCAATAAGTGGACCCGCAACATGTACCCGGTGGGAAAACAAGTTCTCACCGCCTACGGATCTCCCCGGAAGAACCCGAAAGTGTGGCAAGACATGTCCAGCCGCTACTTCTTCTCTCGAGTCACCGAGCCGGTCCTAATCATCCATGGAACTAAAGATCAGAGTTGCGACATTTCTTGGGCTCGGGCAACCCATAAGGAGTTGCAGCGGAACGGGGTTGATGTCACCTACGTCGAGTACCCAGGTGCCCCGCATTACATGTATGGCGAGTGGAGCGACTCGATCAAGCAAGTTGATCGCTTTCTGTCCAAGAATCTTGGCTAGGAAAGTGACCGCAACTGTGGGAGTCTGTAGCCATGGAAGATTTTGCCGCAAAGGATTCAACGATGCCTGGGTCGGGATCCACTATCGCAATTGTGCAGGCGCGCATGGGGTCAACTCGATTGCCTGGAAAAGTCCTGGCAGATCTTTGCGGTGCACCAGTGTTGCAGCGTCAACTTGAGCGCGTTCGTCGTGCTACGTCGCTGGACCGAGTTGTCGTGGCCACCTCAACGGATGAGACCGATCTTCCCATTGTCGAGCTGTGTGAAAGTCTCGATGTTCCCTGCTTTCGCGGCGACCTCAATGATGTCTTAGCTCGATTTCTTGGTGCAATCAATGAGTTCAACCCCGAGGTTGTTGTGCGCATCACCGCGGACTGTCCACTGATCTCCCCCTCAGTTATTGACTCGATCGTTCATTCATTTTTTGAATCTGATTGTGATTACTTATCCAACACGCTGGATCCGACTTTTCCTGACGGCGTTGATGTTGAGGTAGTTCGAGTGCGTGCACTTCGCGCTTTGGCACGGCTAGACACCGATATACACGAGCGCGAACATGTGACGTTGGGGATTTATCGCCGCCCCGAGCAATTCGTTGTGCGTAATTTCACGGGCGACCCCGATCTGTCCAATTTACGATGGACGGTTGACTCACCTGAGGATTTGGAGTTCGTGCGATGGGTCTATACCAAACTTTTTTACACCAACCCCAAATTTGATTTCGCTGAAATTTTGGAATTACTCGGGGAAAACATCGGTAAGTCTCGAACGGATTCGGATTCACGGCGCAATTCGGCCCTAGATGGTCTCAACACCGGGGTTATGCAGCACCGAAATTGCGCGCCGAGCCCCACCGATATATAGTTGAACGCTAAAGTACTTAATGGGTAACGAAAGGGAATCACATGCCTGCTACTACCGCGGATAATTTGACCCTGCCCCGCTTTGAGATTCCCATTAACTCGGTGCCCCGCGCAGTTAAGCGGATCACAACCGCGCCACAAGGGCATGAAGGTGAAGGCTTCCCCGTGCGCCGGGCATTTGCCATGATCGAACAATCCGATCTGGACCCGTTCATCCACATGGATCAAATGGGTGAAGTCGAATACGCACCCGGCGAGCCTAAAGGAACCGCTTGGCACCCCCACCGCGGATTTGAAACTTTCACCTACTTAATTGACGGGCAATTTCTGCACCAAGACTCCAATGGCGGCGGCGGAATCATTGAATCCGGTGGCACCCAATACATGACGGCAGGAGATGGAATCCTGCACATTGAGACCCCGCCAGCCCACTTGGTTGAATCCGGTGGACTATTCCACGGAGTGCAACTGTGGATCAACCTCCCCAAAGACAAAAAAAGAATTGCACCGCAGTACCAAGACCTGCAGGGCCTTGACTCCTCGATGGTGACCAGCCCAGACGGTGGAGCGCTCGTTCGGATACTCGCCGGGCAAGTTGCCCAATTCGCCGGACCAGGTATCTCCCACACCCCTCTTGCAATCACACACGTGACCTTGGCTCCCGGCGCTGAAATAGAAATTCCATGGCGGAAAGATTTCAATGCACTGGCATACGTCTTGACGGGGGACGGAGCGGTCGGGGCGGAACTGCGCCCCTTCGGGACCGGGCAAATGGCCGTTCTCGCCGATGGCGACACGGTCAAGATACGTGCCAATCAATCCCAGGAATCACGCTCACCCAATCTTGACGTGTTTCTGATCGGCGGCGTGCCCTTGCGTGAACCAGTCTTCCAATATGGCCCATTCGTCATGAGCACCAAGGCTGAGGTTATGGAGGCTTTTGAAGACTTCCAAGCAGGTCGCTTTGGGCACATCCCGGCCGACGCCCTAACACCCCACCAAATGTAACAACAGGAAAAGCACATCCGTGCACACAAGAACGAGTTTCACTGGCTACAGGTCTTAAACCCCTATGCTTACCTGGTGTCTGTGACCCCCACTGGAATCTACGTACCGATTGTTACCCCCTTTGATGGGCAAGGGCAAATCAATGTGGAGGAGTTGCGCTCACTACTCACCTCAATGATCGAATCTGGGGTTTCTGGTTTCGTGGCGGCCGGGACCACCGGTGAAGGATACGCACTAAGTTTTGATGAACGCCGCCTCATTCTCACGACAATCGTCGACTGTGTAGACGGAGTTGTTCCAGTGTTCTGTGGAGTAGGCGGCATGAGCACTCATGAGGCGGTTGATCAAGCTCTACTGGCTAAACGCTCTGGCATCACCGGGTTGATGCTCGCTGCTCCCGCCTACTGCCTACCCACCGAATCAGAACTTGCCACCCACGTCACGAATGTGGTCAATTCTGTGGAACTCCCCACGGTTCTCTACGACTACCCGGATCGGACCGGAGTTTCATTTACCCGCGCCGTTTTGGAAAAAGTAGCCGGCAACGAATTAGTAGTCGGGATCAAAGAAGCCTCCGGTGACCTCACCCGTATTACTTGGTTAGGTGAAGACTTCAGCGATCAGCTGGCGATTGTATGCGGGACCGATCTTGGCTCTCCGGCATTCCTTGATGCCGGAGTTACCTGCTGGATCGGCGGAATGGCAAATCTTTTGCCCGCGGCCCACGTTGCAATGTTAGACGCCAACCAAAGAGAAATGGTCTTCGCGGCCATCTCACCGATTCTTCGCTTCATTGAGTTGGGCGACTACAACGCCAAAGTCAAAGCCGGCATGAATGTACTTGGCGCACATGTCGGTGCACCCCGTGCCCCACTTGAATCATTTGAAAAAAATGTGTCGGGCCTGGCGGAACTGACGTTATTGCTAGCCGATGCCGGAAAATGGGCACCCAGGTTCACGTGAGCGTCCGCACGAACACATTGATAATTGGCGGCGGAATTATCGGGGTTAGCATCGCTTCTTCGTTAGCCGACCGTGATGTGATGATCATCGACTCAGGTGAGCCACGGTTCGGTACCTCGATCGGCAATGCTGGTCATGTTGTCGTGAGTCACGCCCAACCATTTGCCGCTCCGGGCATGATTGCTATGGGTGTCAAGTCCCTGCTTCACGCTGATGGCGCCTTCGCCTTTTCAGCACACTTGCCCCTGCAGGCCACTTCCTGGATCGCAAGTTTTATGCGTAATTGCACAAGAAGGAATGTGGAAAAGTTCACGCCTGGCCTTTTGTCCCTGTTACGCACCAGCGCCGAGTTGATCCACTCGAGCGGTGTAACCACCACGTCCACCCCGACCTGGGAAGTGTTCACGTCCCATAAGGCAGCAGATCAAGCACGCGTCGAATCCGAGCATTTTTCCCACCTGGGGATCAGGTCGCTTCTCATCAATAGATCTGAGGCCCTCGAGCAAGAACCGAGCCTCACCCCCCAGGTAAAGGCTGTTGTTGAACTGGGCGAAGACTTCGGGCTTGATCCACGTGAACTGTGGCAACGACTCCGAGCCACCAATCCGGATCTGGTTTTCCACTCGCACGAACTCGCCGCAGCCATCGCCCCCTCCAAAGGCCGATACTTGGTCACAACCACAAGCGGTATGCAGATCACGGCCGAGAACATTGTGATCGCAGCAGGTTCCTGGTCCGGTGAAGTGGGCGCGCTCTTAGGAATCAAAGTTCCCATCATTGCGGCGAAAGGCTACTCGGTAAGTGTCCCGATGCCCAAAGGAACGAATTCACTTCACCCCATGATTTTTGCTGACGAAAAAACAGCAACCGGTCCCTTGGGTGATTACCTACGCATGAGCGCGCGATTTGAATTAACCCATCCCAACGATCGATCCATCAAAGAAAAACGGATACGTCAACTCTATGAACGGGCCGCAACAGTACTGAACTTGCCGCTAATTCCCACGAATCTTGCCGAACTATCTCCTTGGACCGGACTGCGCCCAGCCAGCGCTGATGGCGCTCCTTACATTGGTCCGGTGCCTGATTTGCCGGGGGTATACCTCGCGACCGGGCACGGATTAATTGGCACGGCGCTTTCATTAGGCACGGCAGATTTGATTTCCCGATACATCAGGGACCAGGCAGTGACCCCCGCCGAACTAGCATTAAGTCCACGTCGTTTTCGTCATTAAAGGATACTTATGGAAACCAGCAGGATTTGGCATTGTGTTGATTCGCATACCGAAGGAATGCCAACCCGGGTCGTTGTGGGTGGCGTTGGAGTTCTTCCCGGCACAACTATGGAAGAACGCCGCCAGTACATGATGAAAGAAGCCGATCACCTACGCACCTGGCTCATGTACGAACCCCACGGTCACAGCGCAATGAGTGGTTCAATCATGCAACCGCCCACGCGCCCGGATGCGGATTGGGGTGTTGTATACATTGAGGTTTCGGGCTGCCTGCCCATGTGTGGTCACGGAACAATTGGAACGGCGACGGTCCTCGTCGAAACCGGCATGGTGGAAGTTACCGAACCTGAAACAGTAATTCGCCTTGACACGCCTGCAGGACTCGTGATTGCACGCGTTCACGTTAAAGGAGCTCGGGCAAAGTCAGTCACGATTGAAAACGTGCCGTCATTCGTCACCGAGCTCGATGCCATAATCGAGGTCCCTGGGGTCGGTGCGGTGCGCTACGACATGGCCTACGGCGGAAACTTTTATGCAATCGTCGAACTCAGTGAACTGGGCCGAGCCTTTGGCAAGGAACACGCGCCCGAGCTGCTCGAACTTGGCCTCTCGATCATGAATGCAATTAATACCACCAATCCACCGACCCACCCCGAGAATCCGGCGATTGATCATGTCAATCATGTGCAATTGGTTGCTGCTGACAGCACAGCCCAATTTTCTCGGCACGCAATGGCGATTTATCCAGGCTGGTTTGATCGATCACCGTGCGGGACCGGAACCAGTGCCCGTGTTGCCCAACTTGTTGCCCGTGGACAACTTGCCATCGGTGAACCTCTAATCAACGAGTCAATCATTGGTACCCGCTTCACCGGGCGCGCAATCGGTACAACAACGGTGTCCGGCATACCTGCGATCCTGCCAGAAATTACTGGGCGGGCCTGGATCACCGGAACTTCACAGCACATGCTGGCCCCCGATGACCCGTTTCCCGCCGGCTTTCTCCTCAAATGAAGAACGAACAACTGCGGCCCAGTCCAAGAATCCCGCTCCCCGAACGCCTCGATCCGGATAGCCCAAAAACCGAACAGATAATGGCGAAACACGACCAGGCTTGCGCCATCCAGCAACAGGGATATCTCGATCCGTTCACGGGGCTTTTTGTCATGACCGCTAATTTCCACATTGACCGGGGTTACTGCTGCTCCCGCGGCTGCCGGCACTGCCCGTTCACCAAAGATTAGG
>DGQA01000005.1:24267-247521 GCA_002390705.1 Actinobacteria bacterium UBA4426
TCAAAGGACGTAAATAAGGATGGATTTATCGATAGTGATGGTGGGGTGCCAAAATCCGGTGCCATGTCCACTAATCCGTCTTCAACTTATGTGGGAGCAGAGAACTTTATTGCCCAGCCCAATGAACGACTCATTGATGGATCGCTTTCCTGGTATTTAGAGGACTCTGGTTTTCCGGTCACTCTCAACGCATGTAAATCAAAAGGCGACACTTACTCGTGGAAAATTCAGCGAGGTGGAAAAGTCATCCAGCGAATCGCCACAACGAAATTGGCGAAGAAAACCTGCCGCACCACTGTGCAACTGCCTGAAGGTCTACATAGTTTCACACTGACCGTAACTTCCGGCTCTAAAACCAAACGCCAATCCATGGTGGCAAATATCTCCCACTACCTGATGGTGGTCATGGGCGACTCGTACGCTTCCGGTGAAGGTAATCCACGAAATGTAGATGCTTGGCTCAACAATCGGTCTCCCTCGTTCGATCCGTACTGGGATGACGAACAGTGCAATCGAAGCGTTCATGGTGCGCCGGCTCAAGCGGCACTTAAACTTGAGCGATCATCCAAAAAGAGTTCGGTGACCCTCGTTGACGTTTCTTGCTCCGGGGCGACTGTGCAAAAAGGAATTCTGGGTCCGCAGTTGCGCGGTATGAAATCTCAAATCGAAGCGGTGAACGATCTCGTCAAAGGCCGAGATATTGATGCGATTGTCATGTCTGCTGGCGGTAACGACGTTGGGTTTGGATCGATTCTCACCTCATGTGCCTTGCAAAGTAACTGCCCGCTGGCCACCACAACCACTCCCCCGCTTTCGGCCTACCCCACTATGCAGACGGGGGTTCAGGCCCTTACCGCCGAATTGCCCACCGGTTATTCATTGATAAACAAATGCTTTACCGACTCAACCTGCACAGGGACGCAGAACCAAAACTTGCCGGGCCTGTCATTGAGCCCGATCGGGCAAGTTTTTCTCAATTCTTACCCGGACCCGACTCGGTCCGAAACTGGATCAACCTGCAGTTACCTCACGATTTCCCAAGAAGACTTTGCTTGGGCTCATGACACGATCCTCGATCCCAGTCCAGTGGATCCTTTTATGTACCGAACCACTCAGGGTCGAGTAGTGCCATTAAGTAGCGGGGCGGGTTCTCTCAATGGCGCTATTGCGAATACGACCCAAATCGGGTGGAAACCGATCATGGGCACGTGGAGTAAAACCGGAACCGGGTCTACCGGACACGGCGTTTGTGCAGGCGGGCAGTCTTGGATATTCGGTCTTACCGGAATTTTTGGCTTCACCTCTGGATCGTTTCACCCCAACCCAGTTGGCCAAAAAAAGATTTCCGGCATCATCTTCCGAGAAATGGTGGCCTCGGGTTTCTAGCACCAGGGGCCAGTGATAATCTCGGGGCTCGCCACAGGCACCGCTAGCTCAACTGGCAGAGCAGCTGACTCTTAATCAGCGGGTTGGGGGTTCAAGTCCCTCGCGGTGTACTTATCGTGAAGAGTATCGGTTCTCTTTACGATAGATCTGCTCGAAAGCGCGATCACGCAAGATGCGGGAAAAATCTTGAGCTGAAGTCACGATTTCTAGGGGTTGACACTGAACTGGTAGGTACAAATGCTTTGACTTTTCAGACAAAAACCTGCCCTCGTTGCGACCCGAGTGTGAAGATCAGTTTACTCCTCAGCCAAGTGAGGTCACGAAAAAGGGTTAAAGAAACCAGGGGGATCACGGGAGACGAATCGGGTCACCCATAGACCAAGCCACCGCCGTCCCGCGCTCCATGCCCGCTAGGTCAGCCATATCCGCTTCGTCGAGACTGAAAGAAAATAGGTCTGCGTTCTCAAAGATCCGATTATTAACAGTGCTCTTCGGTAAAACCGCAAAGCCCTGCTGCACGCCCCAACGCAGAAGCACCTGTGCTTCACCAACTTGATACTTCTTCGCTATTTTCTCCAGGGTCCCATCGGAGACTCGCATCTGCTGTGTCTTAGCACTGTCATGTCCTACTGCCGTGCGCCAAGTGTCGAGCGGAACAAGACTGCTGTAGGCAACGACGCAGATCAAATTTTCGCGCAGATACTTGACGAGCTCCCGCTTCTGCGACCAGGGGTGGAGTTCGATCTGATTAACCTCCGGAAGGGGAAGTCCCGCAGCTCGTATTTCCTCGATGTGTATCTTGCTGTAGTTGGACACTCCGATTGCCCGCGCCTTACCTTGATCACGCAGTTCCACAAGGCCACGCCATTGATTGATGCGTTCGCTAGGTGTCATTGGTGAATGAATCAGATATAAATCCACATAGTCGAGCCCCAACCGGTCCAAGCTGTTATCTAAAGAGATAGTTGTTGTGCCGAAATTCTTGGCTGGAAGCCCCCAGTCAGGATTTCCAGGGAATAGTTTCGTTGTTACAAACATGTCGTCGCGGCGCAAACCTGCTGTGAAGGCCTTCGCCAAGGCTCGTCCCACTCCTTTTTCATTTTCATAGGCTTCTGCCGTGTCGACATGCCGGTAGCCTGCTGAAATCGCAGTGTCCAAGGCCCTCTCTACCTGGTTCTCACTTATTAGATAAGTCCCGAAACCGAGGGCCGGAATCTGGACATCGTTCTTTAGCCGAAGAACATCAGAGTCCAGAGGGACTGTCATTAGGTTGCCTTTCGCACAAGGAACTCACAATGTCCCAAGCATATTCACATTCGGGGAGCGGCGGAGTCGTCACCGCCAGTGCGCACCTTGGGTGTGAAATCCCACCCCTGCTCAACTTAGAAAATAGGTTAGGCTAGCCTAACTCATATCCCGTTCATTCCTGAGAAAGGTTCTACACATGTTCGCTCGCAAGATTGCTCTACTGACCGTAGTCTCAGTGTTAACAGCGCCATTACTCGTGGCATGTTCCAGCGACTCGGGTTCTAACGGTTCATCAGAGGAAATCACCCTTTATTCCGGACGCGGTGAGTATCTTGTTGGTTCTCTTTTTGATCAGTTCACGGAAGAAACCGGCATCAAAGTCAATGCACGCTACGGGGGCAGCGCCGAACTAGCTGCCCAGATGCTGGAGGAGGGAGACAAATCTCCCGCTCAGGTCTATCTTTCACAGGACTCCGGCGCACTTGGCACAGTAGAAGGAATCCTTGCAACATTGCCCACCAGCATCGTAAATTTAATCCCAGAGTCATATCGAGCAGCCAATGACACATGGATAGGTGTGACCGGACGGGCACGCGTCATTGCCTACGACTCTGAAACTGTCACTGAAGGCGAGGTTCCTACTTCAGTTTTTGATTTAACGGATGAAAAGTGGCGGGGACAAGTGGGT
Organism: Actinobacteria bacterium UBA4426; assembly: GCA_002390705.1. Lineage (GTDB taxonomy): Bacteria > Actinomycetota > Actinomycetes > S36-B12 > S36-B12 > UBA4592. Next base: position 27,590 of record DGQA01000005.1, read on the forward strand.
ATAGCTCCCGCGAATGCGTCCTTTCAATCATTCATCACAGCCATGCGCATTGCCGAGGGAGAAGAAGCCACCCGCAATTGGCTCGAGGACTTGGTCGCCAACGACGTCCAAAAGTATGAAAAGAACGGGCTGATACTTGATGCTGTGGACAGTGGGCAGGTCGAGTTGGGTCTGATTAATCACTACTACTGGTTCCGCAAAGCCGCAGAGGTTGGAGAGGATTCAATGCGGGCACAGATTTCCTTCGCCGATCCTAAGGATCCATTATCTCTTATCAATGTCTCCGGCGTTGGACTACTTAAAAAGTCGCAGGAAAACCCAAACGCAATTGCTTTCGTAAAGTGGCTAATGTCAAAAGAGACCCAAGAATGGTTCGCAAATACCACGTACGAGTACCCATTACTCCCTGCCGCTGAGGCAGCCGAAGGCCTACCTGCTTTAGACTCACTCCTTGGACCTGACATTGATCTTGCTCAATTGTCGGATCTGCCAGCAACTCTCAAGCTTCTCCAAGATGTCGGGTTAATTTAAATTCTGATGCCGTCAAGTCCCGCGCCCAGAACGCCGCGGCTCCTTTTTTGGGGGGCCGCGGCCGCCGCATCTATTGCCGCAATACCACTTCTATATCTAGTAATTCGAATCACAGGGTCTGGGATCGACAGTATCTTGGAAGTGCTCTCGCGAGGTCGCACGTGGGAAACGGCCGGTACAAGTCTTGGATTAGCCTTCACGGTAATTATTGCAAGCCTAGCAATTAGTTACCCCACTGCTTTGATACTGACCCGAGTTCACGTTCCATTCCCGCGGTCCTTCTTCACTCTGGCAGTTCTTCCGCTGGCAATACCTTCCTATGTGGCGGCTTATGCCTGGCTTGCGCAATTCCCGGCAATGTCTGGGTTCTGGGCAGCAGCCCTAATTCTCACCTTGGTGAGTTTTCCCTACACATTTCTTCCCATCATTGTGTCCTTGCGAACCTCAGACCATTCATTAGAGCAAGTTGCGCGATCGCTCGGTAGAACTCCAATAACGGCTTTTCTCGCGACGTCTTTTCGACAAAGCACGCCCGCAGCCGCTGCTGGTTCACTCCTTATTGGTCTATACGTTCTGTCAGATTTTGGCGTCGTGGCTCTCTTCCGCGTCGATACGTTTACCAGGGTCATCTACTCCACCTATCGGGCAAGTTTTGATAAAACCTCTGCAGCTGTCTTAGCTGGGATATTGGTACTGCTGGCAATAATTCTGATCTCTCTCGAGCGAAAAGCCCGTGGCCGCACCCTGCGTTATCGCCCAGACCGGGGGGTAGCGAACTCGCTGTCCAGACTCACTTCAACACGAGGTATCCGGAGCGCAAGTGTCGCCTGGCTCACTGGACTAGCAACGACCTCACTCCTAATTCCGACCGCTTCCCTTTTTATTCTCATGTCCGAGGGAACTCGAGCGCTGGATTGGGGCGAATTGACGACTGCAGTGATCAACACCGTTGTCGTTTCCTTTGTTGGGGCGGTCATCGCCGTGGGACTCGCTCTACCTATTGCCGCACTCACCTCGCGCTTTCGAAATAGAAAATCTGCCGCAATTGAATCTTTGTCTTACTCCGGCCTCGCGCTGCCCGGTGTTGTCATCGGACTCTCGCTTGTGTTTCTCTCCATCAACGTGTTCCCCGCAATTTATCAAAGTTTCTTTTTGCTGGCGTTCGCATATGCCGTCCTATTTTTGCCTAAGTCGCTTGGTGCATCTCGATCCGCTTTCGAATCAACCCCTCCAGTGCTCGAGCAAGTTGCCCGTTCATTGGGGAAAAAACCGATGAGTGCATGGATGTTCACCACCGGTAGGCTTTCGTTGACAGGCGTAGCGGCTGGCGGCCTGCTCGTTATGCTCACATCCATGAAGGAACTTCCCGCGACTCTTATGCTTCGTCCAACCGGGTTTGAGACTCTTGCTACAGAATTGTGGAACAGAACCGAGCTCGCAGCATATGGAGCCGCTGTTCCTTATGCCTTAGCGTTGATCGCTGTGGCAGCTATCCCGGCCTTTTTACTGTCAAAAGCAATTTTGGTGACAAAATCCGAAGAGAAAAGGCCCACCGAAATTTCGATCTCAGCATGAAAGCCATAGAAGTCTCCGGCGTGTCTGCAGGATACGGCGGAGAACCAGTCATTAAGGAAATCGATCTCGCGGTTGACTCCCAACAACTTCTGGCAATTCTTGGTCGCAGTGGATCCGGAAAGTCGACCCTAGTTAAGACTATAACCGGATTTATTCGGCCCTTGTGTGGGAAAATTTTTCTTGATGGGGTTCAGGTCGCTGGACCAGAAGTCTTTGTACCGCCCGAATTACGCAATATTGGTCTCGTTCCGCAGGAAGGGGGCCTATTCCCACACCTCAGCGTTGCCCAAAATGTGGAATTTGGAATTCGGAAGGATGCCGGCAAAGATCTCCGGGTCCAGGAGCTACTTGAACTTGTAGACCTCCGTGAATTGGCACGTGCACGGCCCCAGGAACTGAGTGGAGGGCAGCAACAGCGAGTGTCCTTGGCACGTGCGCTTGCTCGGCGCCCTAGTGTGATTTTGCTTGATGAGCCCTTTAACGCCCTCGACGCCACGCTCCGCGATCATGTTCGTGCTGACATCGCTGAAATTTTATCTCACACGTCAACAACTGCGATCCTTGTCACCCATGATCAAGATGAGGCACTTTCAACAGCACATTCAATTGCTTTGATGGATCTCGGTCGAATATTGGCATTTGGCTCACCTCAGAGTCTTTACCAATCACCAAATTCAATACCCGCCGCAAAGCTGCTGGGTCCAATCAACGAAATACCCGGCACGGTCGCCTCCGAACACATTGCGGACACTGAGTTTGGAGAAATGACCTTTGACACACACGAGTTAACTGAAGTTGGCACTCGAGGCACGGTGCTCACAAGACCTGAGTCGATTGATTTCGGTAACCAGGGGACCTCAGCTCTGGTTGAATCCATCCGTTTTCATGGTCATCAGGCAATGGTCACGGTCATCACCCAGTCAGGCTTGCGGCTGAAAGTGCGAGATGAACAGTCAGTGACATCACATATCGGAGACACCGTGCAGTTAGTTTTCAATGATGTGAATACCTTCATCCCTGCAAGTCAGGCAAGCGGAAGACTCTGACCGCGCAACCTTTGGAGCCTCTTCCGAGGTTGTGAACTCTAGATACATGGCTGCTTGGGAAGTGTGTAGGAGCGAGCACTACTGCACCCTCCGCGCGATATTCTATGAAGGGGAGGGGGTGGTACTTTGCAGGTAAAGATAGGCTAACCTTACCTTATGGTCATTGCTGGGGTGCAGCTAAGCACAGGAGTTCGCCAAGGAGAACGAAAATTAACCCTCGATTGCATGAGTCTACGCACCGGAACGGCATTCGTTTTTGAAGAAGAGAACATCAGTTACCCCGAGCTATCGCGACGGGTGAAGCAGCGTTCGAAAGAGCTCGGCACACTTCGCCGGGTTGTTCTGATCGAAACGGCGAGCCACCCGGAGCCACTAATCACCTATCTTGCTTGCGTAACTGGTGGTCACGTGGCCCTGCTCGTAGGTGCCGCAAGTCCATTGCATGCAGGCTATTCAGAAATTGAGGCCGAGTACCGCCCCGACTCCACGATGCGAAGAAATGCAACCGGCTCCTGGGATCTGACAAGCAATCGTGAGGTTCCCCTGGGTGAACTCAATTCCGAACTTTCCGTGCTCTTATCTACCTCAGGCAGCACCGGGTCACCAAAAATGGTGAAGTTGTCATACGACAATCTAGAGAGTAACGCCCAAGCTATTTCTCAATACCTATCCCTGAAGACCCATGAAGTAACAGCGACCCTCCTGCCTTGGTCCTACTGCTACGGATTGTCAGTGATAAATAGTCATCTTGCCTCGGGAGCAAAAGTAGTGCTCACCGATTTATCCGTTGCCGATTCTTGTTTCTGGGATCTTGCCGTCAACACAAAGATTACAAATATTTCGGGTGTTCCCTACTCCTTCGAAGTAATGGAGGAAAAAAAATTTAAGCCAAGCCAAGTCCCCAGCCTCCGTTTGATCACCCAAGCCGGTGGTCGGATGGATCCGAATGCAGTTGTCCGGTTCAGTGAAATGTGCCGGGAAAGCGGATGTGACTTTTACGTGATGTACGGCCAAAGCGAAGCGACCGCGCGCATAGCGTATTTAGAACCGGCACTCGCACAGACCCATCCCGACTGTATTGGTAAACCTATTCCTGGAGGCAACTTATGGTTGGAGCCTGTTTCTGACGGCCCCGCCGGGTCGAGCGAGCTGGTCTACAGCGGACCGAACGTGATGATTGGGTATGCCTTTGAGCGAGGCGACCTCGCCCTCGAACGACAGAGTGAGGTTTTACACACCGGAGATTTAGCAGAGCTAACTGACAGTGGTCTCTTTCGAATCACCGGAAGAATGAATCGAATTGCGAAACCTTTCGGGATTCGTGTTGATCTGGATCGACTCGAGCGGATCCTAAGTAATTCGCGTGACGAGATCGCCTGCGTAGAAACGCCCTACGGTCTGGCAATAATCGCTAGCCCTCGGGATCACGATACTGATCACGCTGACAAGGACATTTTAGCGCTGGCACGAAACGTTGAGTCGGCAACAGGGCTTCCACTGTCGGCAATAAGGGCAGCCAGCATTCGCTCTATTCCCAGGCTCAAAAATGGTAAAGTCGATCACGTAAAAATCCAAGAAATGCACCAGGCCAACGAGATTTTGGCCGAAAAGTCGCCACAGCCCACACAGAACAAGCCAGGCGATGCCGGAGAGATTTTGGCCCGCATACTGCGCAAATCTCCCGTTTCTAACGAGGACTCATTTGTCAGTTTAGCTGGGGATTCAATGTCGTACGTCGCAGTTAGTGCTGCACTGCAGGACCGCTTTGGCGCCCTTCCTCCTGGGTGGCAACGCCTGACTGTGGCAGAACTCAACGAATTGGAGCGAGCTCCTAGCCGGTCGTTCCTCTCAACAACGAGTCTAGATGTGATGGCGTTACTGCGCACAATCGCCATTGTCTTAATCGCTGGCTCCCACATTGGGGCTTTTGATATTCGTGGTGGAGCCCACCTTCTTCTGGCTCTCGCTGGATTTAGCTTAGCGAAATTTCATCTGACTGAGGCTAACCGTCACCTGCGAACGCGACGAATTGCTACGAGCGCCGGCCGCATTATTTTTATCAGTTTACTGTGGTTGGTACCACTAGTGATCTTGAACAATTCATACGGACCGAGTGTGATGTTCGGAATCAATTTTTTTGGCCCTGACGGTGGGGCGCCGGAGTGGCGCTACTGGTTTCTCGAAGCCTTGATTTATGCAATCGCGGTGACTGCAGCACTCTTGTTTCTACCACCGGTCGATCGTCTTGAACGACGGTGGCCGTTTGCGCTTCCCGTGTTTCTCATGGTGGTAGCCTCCCTCATCTCTTTTCTATTTGCAGCTCCAGAAGGTCCCGGCACGATGTACACGCCACTTGTCGCCGGTTGGCTTTTTGCCGCAGGATGGGCACTGCAACGTGCCCCGGACACTGCACGGCGGCTCCTGATCCTTGTCGCCGTCCTCGGCGTTGGATATTTCTTCTTTAACCGGCCTGATCGAGTTGCGATCGTTGTGGGCGGGCTTGCATTAGCGGCTTTCCTGATGTGGGTACCGGTGCCGCGGGTTGTCGCTATGGCAGCAACTCGCGTGGCAGGCGCCTCATTAGTTATCTACGTGTCGCACTACCAGATTTACCCATTACTTGGAGATTATAAATGGGTGGCTTTGGTGGTCTCCCTCGTGGCAGGGGTCGCAATGTGGACATGCTTGGAGATGCTACTTCGACAGATATCACTGCAACGAGACCGGCTCAGTAAATTGAGTCCTTCTGGGTCTAATAGATTCCATACGGCGTTTTCAGTGCGCAGAAACGCGTCCCATTCGTGACCCTGCCCCTCGTGAGAACCGGCGTGGACCTTGTCTCAGTGGCCCGTCTGCAGCACCTTCTCGCTGTTGTCGGAGAACCCTTTAGTCGAAAAACTTGGACGACCCAAGAAGTTACTGATTGCGCAGGCCGAACCGAAAGCCTCGCCGCCAGGTGGGCTGCAAAGGAAGCGACTCTCAAAGCCCTTGGGGCAGGGGTTGGTGAGATCCCGATGACCGACATCGAAATTTATTCGCAGCAGAGCGGAGCCCCTGAGCTAGCACTTTCCGGACGCGCCGCAGCGGCCGGGCGCGACGCGGGACTAAATTGCTGGAGCGTTTCGCTTTCGCATGATTCGGGCTTGGCGATCGCCTTTGTCATTGGTCTGGGAGCGTAGTTCTTACGTGCAATTGAAAGTCGCCCAGAAACCCCTCGCCCTTATAACCTCGGTTAAATACCAATGCGCGCATCTATAAGTCTAAATTCCCACGTTCGAGTTCATTAATCTGGCGCGGATCAACTTTCCCCGAGGCTAGTCTGAAAGAAACATCGTTAATCTGCCATGCTTAAGGCGTGGGACGACATCAAATACCTGAATTTAATGAGCTCGGCGCAACCGTCGTTCGCGGGCTTTTCACACCCGATGAAGTGAACATGATCAGACTTGGGATTGAAAAGAACTTAGCCAGTCCAGGTCCGATGTTTAAAATTGCGAGCCAGCCCGATGATCCCGGTCGTTTCGTTGAAGATTTTTGCAACTGGAATCGCATCGATGAATTTCGAACAATTGCATTTGAGTCCAGGGCCGCTGACGTCGCACAGCAACTTATGGGCGGTTCGAGCGTGCGCCTCTTTCATGACCACTTGCTAGTAAAGGAACCCGGCACCCAGCAGGAAACCCCATGGCACCAAGACCAGCCGTATTACAACGTAGATGGCGACTTGAACTGTTCCATGTGGGCACCGGTTGATCCGGTCGCCCTGGAGTCAACCCTTGAGTTCAATGCCGGCTCCCATAAAAAGGGTTGGCTCATCCCACGAACCTTTATGGACAATCAAGCCAAATGGTTCCCCGAAGGCGCCATGTCGGAAATCCCTAAGATCGAAGCCGATCGGAATGCCTTCGAGATTCTTGGCTGGGATCTACAACCGGGCGACGCCGTCTTTTTTCACATGCTGACCATCCACCATTCATACGGTGTACCTGGACCGAACCGGCGTCGCGCATTTTCGCTCCGATTCTTGGGCGATGACATGGTTCACGCCCCACGAGACTGGATCACCTCACCCAACTTTGATGGCCTCAATCTTGAGATTCCGGCTGGTGCACCGATGGAGCACGATCTGTTCCCCTTGCTCCGCGAAGCCTCAAGGAGCACGTCTGAGTAACTGCCGCTACATCTGAGCCCCTTGGCCGCCGTACCCGATCTCACCGGTCAGTATGGCGTGAGCCGCGTTGTGCCCCGGTATCCCAGAGACACCCCCGCCTCTGGCTGCACCACTGCCACACAGAAAAACACTACGATGAGTGGTTTCCACACCCCACTTCCCGACCTGATCACTTTCCATCGCCCACGGCCAATCCAAGGGCGTGTGAAAAATGTTCCCCGTCGGGATACCGAGGCTGTGCTCAATATCAAGGGTGGTATTCACTTCCATACAGATCTTACCGCTGGCATCTTGATACAGACAGTCTTCAATCGACTCGTCAAGGACCGAATTCAAAGTTTTCAGCACTGCCTTTTTTGCATCTTCACGTGTATACGGACTTTCATTGCGAGAGAAGAGTTCATGCGGAGTGTGCAAGGCAAAGAGCGTGAGGGTGTGAACGCCTTGTTCTTGAAGTTCGGGTGAAAGTATCGACGGGTCTGTCAAGCTGTGACAATAGATTTCAGCCGGTAGTAGGTCTGGTAGTTCGCCCGCGACCGCGATTGCAAAAGCACGTTGGAGCTGTTCATAACTTTCATTGATGTGAAATGTTCCATTAAATGCCTCACGCGAACTGCCGGCACGGATCCGAGGAAGGCGTTTGAGCAACATATTGACCTTGATTTGCGCACCACCATCGGGCAACGGGATTTCACGCTCCGGCTCTCCCAATAATTGCGCAAGAACTGCCGGTGCCGCATTCACCAACACTCGCGTGGCCGTTACCTCCCCCATTGAAGTCCCAATCGTGACCGAACCTTCGCTTGGCCTCATCCACGAAACGGGTGTGGACAGTGAGATCTGCACTCCGAGGCCTCGGGCAATTGCATCAAGTTGACCAGTGACCTGGCCCATTCCACCTACAGGCACATCCCAGTCACCTGTCCCGTTTCCGATCACGTGATACAGGAAACAAATATTTGCTCGCTTGTCATCACCGTGGGCGTCCGCAAAAGTTCCAATCAGGGCGTCGGTGAGAATAATTCCCCGTAGGACATCATTAGAGATAGATTTTTCGATGACTTCGCCCAATGGCCTTTCAAAGAAGTCTTCCCAATCGTCTTCATTGCCAATCAGGGCGCGCATTTGATCTCGCGAAATAAGAGGCTGGGTCAGAGTGGGAAAGACTTTCTTGGCGATCCGGGCTGTCCGGGCATAAAAGTCGACCCACGCTGTGGCATCCGTCTCATTTCCGGTGAAATTGGTGATTTGCTGGCGTAACGCGCTTTCATTATCTGCAGGGATCACTAGGCCACGATCCGGCTGCTGCGGATCCGGGGTGAAACTGGAAACAGATCGCTTTACTGTAGTGAGTTTCATCCCCAGATCAACGCGGATCTGCTCGGGCAGCAACGAAACTAGATAGGAGTATTTGCTCAACCGTGCCGGCACTCCTGGGAAAATTTCCGTTGAAATCGCGGCTCCGCCGACTTGATCGGCGGCTTCGAAGATCGTCACCGCGAGACCGGCTTTAGCCAAGTAGCAGGCCGCAACTAGGCCGTTATGCCCGGCACCGATAATGGCGACGTCCACCTGGTCCATTTGCTTGTTCACGAAATCCTTTGACTAGAAACTTATTCGCCTGACGCAGGGATTGAGACGCCAAGTTCGCGCAGCCGCTCACATGAATCACTATAAACGTCATCAATCACGGCGCAGGTCGAATCGTCAAAGTCACGACGCCAACGTCCGGCGTGCGAGCCATCAGGGGTAACGCGTGCCTTAAACCAATCGCGCATTTCACGGGAGTCCTCGAGCTCGCAATGCTCAAGGATCAAGTCCACGGACGCATCACGCTCAGTAACGACTAGATCTTGTAAGTCCAAGGTCAACACCGCGCCTGCCTCACACCTCTTCACCGCCTGATCAGATTTAATCATGCGCTTCTCCCATAGCGCTACTGCCTCGAACACATCACTCGGTCCAAAAGTCTGATGTACGAAGCTCGCTGCCACATCGCGTCCGTCACGCACCATCACGACCACTTTATGTTGTGGGTAAATAGGTGCGATCAGATTTGCTTTCCGGGCATTCGCAGGGGTGGTATCCACCCAACGTTCGGCATCGCAACCCAGTGCGACTTTTTCCATGATTGAATAAACGAGTACCTGGCTTGCCTGCTGTGGACTATTTTCAAAGTGAGCTAGGTACTTGTCTGTCGTTTCGGTCACAAACTCCTGTGACATAGAAGTGTGCAGTCCGGAATTTTCGTCACGAAAAAACCACCGGTTATGGATACGATCAACGGCAAGCTCCGCAGCTTTTAACCCCGCGGGCTTACCAGCCTTTGCCAGTGCATCGGCAATGCCATTATTGCCAGTAATAAATCGAACTTCCGAGGGTAATGTCATAGTCACCGCAGGATGATGATCCAAAAGATCACCGACAATTGTTGAACCACTACGACCGGTTCCGCCCACAAAGACGGGATTGAGTGAAGAACTACCCACGACGGCGAAGCAACTTGATCGCGACAACGCCGACAACTACCGCGCCCACGATTGCAACCCGCTTAGTGCGAATGGCGCCGAAATCATCGGTGAACCAACTTTGAGCCGAATGCAAGCCACGTTGGGCCAGTCGGCCCGGAGCAGTCTGCTCGCGCAAGTGGGTTACAGAATTGATAAATTCAGCACGGGCCACTTCGATTTCGGACTGTAACTCCGCTAACCGCGGATTTTCCGATTCTTTACTTGCTTCTTGTTCGCTCACCCCCACAGCCTAACGCGATGTAGATCCCCCGAGAACCACGGCTCCAGGGTTACACCTAGACTCCGCAGGCACTCTCGCGGGAGTGGTGGAATTGGCAGACACGCAGGTTTTAGGTACCTGTGTCTTCGGACGTGCGGGTTCAAGTCCCGCCTCCCGCACATTAAACAGCTTCCCGGTGAGACGTGAGGTAAATCTGTGCGAGTCACTTTCGAGTGAGCCCCTGCGCAACATGATGCTTGATGGAAGTTCTTTGAACCGTAGGAACTACTACCCGGGTGTCTCCTTTGCGCACTTTTCCTGAATTTAGGACAGTGAATCAGTCTTTTAGCGCAATAGTGAGGCTGGCGAGGGCCTTACCCCGGTGACTAATTGAGTCCTTCAATTCTGAGGTCATTTCAGCGCTGGTGACCTCGTGGCCGTGGGGTACGAAGATTGGGTCGTATCCGAATCCGTTTTCACCTCGTGGCGCATCGATCAACGTGCCCGGCATTTGGCCTTCGACTACGAACTCGGTTCCATCGGGGTGAACGTACGCGGCCGCGCACACAAAACTCGCACCGCGGCGATCGATTGGGACTTGAGAAATTTGGGCGAGGATCAACTCAAGGTTTGCCCGATCATTGCCGTGGGTTCCCGACCAGCGCGCGGAGAGAATTCCCGGCATGCCGTTAAGGGCGTCAACACAAAGTCCGGAGTCATCTCCCACCGTGGGTAAACCCGTAAATTCGCTGACCGCCCGCGCCTTGAGCAATGCGTTGGCAGCGAATGTTGCACCGGTTTCTTCAACGTCCGGCAGATTGGGGAATTTCGCAGTTCCGACCAATTCGATGTCGAGGCCGCCTTGCTCAAGGATTCGGCGCATCTCTTCGATCTTATGATTATTTCGAGAGGCGATAACTAGCTTCTGGGTCATATTAATTTTCGCCCTAGTTAAGCGAGGGCTTTGACCTGGAGTGCGGCTAAATCAAGGCAACCTTGGGCTGCGAGATCAAGGAGCTGATTAAGTAGATCGCGGTCAAAAGCCTCACCTTCAGCGGTTCCCTGAACTTCGATGAACTTGCCGCTGCCGGTCATGACGACATTCATGTCTGTGTCCGCATTAACGTCGTCGTCGTAGTGAAGGTCAAGACGTGGTTCACCTTCGACGATTCCAACGCTCACCGCTGCAACTGAATCAATAATGGGGTCTTTTGTGACAAGACCTTTCTCTTTGGCCCATGCGATGGAGTCAACGAGGGCGATATAGGCCCCGGTGATAGCAGCAGTTCTCGTTCCACCATCTGCTTGAAGAACATCACAATCGATCAGAATTGAATTCTCACCAAGAGCATTCATGTCGACCGCTGCCCGCAAACTGCGACCAATGAGTCGAGAGATTTCCTGGGTGCGACCGGACTGCTTTCCCTTGACGGACTCGCGCTGATTACGGGTATTGGTGGCTCTGGGAAGCATGCTGTACTCGGCAGTGACCCAGCCCGTTCCTTCACCTTTGAGCCAACGTGGAACTCCGGAAGTAAATGACGCGGTGCACAGAACCTTGGTGCGACCAAACGTCACCAGAGTCGAACCTTCAGCATGCTCGGACCAGCCTCGCTCAAAGGTTACTGCTCGAAGTTGATCTGCTGTTCTACCATCGGTTCTCGTCATGAGGCCAAGGTTAATGGTCGCGCTGTGCATTCACACTAATGGTGTCAACCGATGCGACTTCCGGACCGAGAAATCTGCGGCCAAACTCCTTGAAATGCTGTGGCTTACCGCTTACTTGGAACTGGTAGATAGGCGGTGGGCCATTAACAGGGGCAAGTACCTGATTCTCCTGTAGCACCCGATAGAGGTCTTTAGCCGTTTCCTCGGCGCTGCTCACCAGAGTGACGTTTTCTCCGAGGACATAAGAAATTGGGCCAACGAGTAGTGGGTAATGCGTGCAACCGAGCACCACGGTGTCAACATCGGAGTCTCGGATTGCGTCGAGATACTCATGGGCCACTTTGAGCGCTTGGTCACCGGTTGTCACACCCGCTTCCACCAGTTCCACGAATTGCGGACAGGCAACGCTTGTGAGTGTGACATTTGTTGCCGCTTCGAAAGCATCGTCATAGGCCTTTGAATTAATGGTGGTGCGGGTCCCAATCACGGCAACGCTGCCATTACGTGTTGCTGCTGCAGCCCTTCTCGCCGCCGGGTGAATTACTTCAACAACCGGGACTGAATAACGCTCGCGGGCATCACGTAACATCGCTGCGCTCGCTGTATTACATGCGATTACTAGAGCCTTGACACCTGAATCCACGAGATGATCCAGAAGCTCCAAGGCGTAGGAGCGGACTTCAGCGATTGGCCTAGGCCCATAAGGACCGCGCGCCGTGTCACCCACATACCGGATTGACTCATGTGGCAACTGGTCAATAATGGCTCGCGCCACGGTTAATCCGCCAAAGCCCGAGTCGAAAACACCGATTGGTTGTTCCATAGTGATCCCAGCCTACAAACAAAATGTCAAGGGAATCAGCCCCCACCGCCGGTAATATGTGGGTGTTCCCTGAACGGGCGCGCAATCACAACAAAGGGAGTACCCATGTCACAGGCCGAAACGGTGCGTCGCCCATTCGGGATCACGCTGGTAGCAATGCTGATCGGATTTGGCGCCGTGTTAAACATCACTTTTGGTATCTTGATGATTTTTGCAATCTTCGGCACCAATCCCACCCTTACCGACCCGTTGGGCAACGACCACGTTATCAGTGGAGGCTGGCTGCTTGTCAACGGAATAATCACCTTGATCTTGGGCCTGATGTACCTGTGGCTAATCAAGATGACCATGATCGGGTCAGCGACTGCTCAGGTCATTATCCAGATGCTTGCCGTGATTAATATCGTGTTTGCAATTTTCAACCTGCCATACGGTTGGTGGACAATTTTCATCAACTTGATCATTTTGCTCATGGTGAGTAGCGCTAAAGCCACAATGTGGTTCAGGCAAACCGACTAGTTCCATTTGAGACGGTGACCGAGTCGGTACTGACTACCGGATCGGTCACCGTTTTGTTTTCACTCTTCGCCAAAGTAACCAATTGAAATCAAGGTTTCCTGCATCCAGGTGAGCCAGTTGTAGAGTTCATGTAGTTGATAAAACGGATCTGATTCTGATCGTTCTTCAGTCCATGATTCTTGATCGATCTCAAGTCGGGTACCCAGCGCCAAACGCAGGCTATTGAGAAATCCCACCCATTGTTGCCATTGATCGGGGTTGAGTGTGAGCTTTGTTCGCCCCTCCAAGTCCGCCAGTACCCGCTTCGCCCTCGTCACATTTGTGTCCCTCAACGAACGTTCAGTGAATCTTCTGAACTCCATTGAAGCATCTGGGTCATCGGGATACGCATCAGGAAAAAGTCTGGTTGAGATTGGGTCTGTCGGTTTCGCCGCTTGTGAATCAATCCCGATTAGCGCTGCCAGCGGGTCTTCATTTTTGACCACTTCGCTGTCCGGCGAAGTAATGTCAAGTAACTGGTTGGCGAGATCGCCCAGAACTTTGACTTCAATCGTTTCAACGTGGATCACGATCTGCTCGCCATCGGCTTTAATCTCCATGTGCCCTCAGCCCTTAGCCGTTTAGTCTTTGGACAGAGTGGCCCAGAGGCCATAAGTATGCATTGCCGCAACGTCTTTTTCCATGGCTTCTCGGCTGCCAGTTGACACAACTGCCTTGCCTTGCGTGTGGACCAGCAGCATGAGGTAGTCGGCCTTTTCCTTACTGAATGTGAAGTACTCCATAAACACGTAGGTAACGTATTTCATTAGGTTGATGGGGTCATCCCACACCGTCGTGGACCACGGACGGTCCATCTCGCTGTCCAGCCCTAGTTCGGGGATGGTTTCCAATGGGGTCGCGGTCAAGGTCACAGGCATCGGTACAGGCATCGGTCTAAGCAACGTCATCAACACTGTGACATTGTGACATGGCCCGGGCTAATCAACTAGAGTTGGAATATGGTTCCCGAATTTATCATGCCACCAGCCGAATCTGGCCTGCCCGAACCAGCGATTCTTGCCCGAATCCGCGAGTCCGTGATCGGTGACAACCAATTGATGCGAGGGCCATTTGGGCCTAGGCGGGTCACCTACGCGGACTACACCGCCAGTGGGCGCAGTGTTTCTTTCATCGAGGATTTTATCCGCGCAGAAGTCCTCCCTCGCTATGCAAATACCCACACAGAGTCCAGCGGTACAGGATTGCAAACCACACGTTTACGCGAAGACGCTCGCTCGATCATAAAAGACGCGGTTCACGGCAATAGCGACACCGCGGTAATTTTCTGCGGCTCCGGATCCACTGCAACAATCAACAAACTCATTGGTATTTTAAATCTTCGCTTACCCGCAGATCTTGACGCGAAATATAATCTCATAAATCAGATCCCTGCCCACGAACGACCAGTAGTTTTTATTGGCCCGTTTGAGCACCACAGCAATGAGCTTCCCTGGCGTGAGTCAATCGCAGATGTTGTCACTATTCATGAAGATGCGAACGGGCAAATCGATACCAACCAACTTGAAGCTGAACTCATCGCCTACCAGGACCGACCCCTTCGGATCGCCTCCTTTAGCGCAGGGAGCAATGTCACAGGAATTTTGGCTGACACCGACGCCGTGACTCAACTCATCCACCAGTACGGGGCCTTAGCTTTTTGGGATTTTGCTGCTTCGGGTCCTTATGTCGATATTGAGATGAACCCCCAAAGCAACGCACATCCAACGGCGTACAAAGACGCGATTTTCCTCTCGCCCCACAAATTTATCGGCGGACCCGGAACACCTGGAGTGCTCATTGTTCGCAAAGAGCTCCTGCGCAATACCGTTCCAGAGATTGTCGGTGGCGGAACAGTCGCTTACGTTAACCAGCTTGAGCACATGTATCTCGACGATGTGGAACACCGCGAAGAGGGCGGAACACCAGCCATTATCGAGTCCATTCGCGCCGGGCTCGTTTTCCAACTCAAAGAAGCAGTGGGCGTTGACGTTATTCGGGCACACGAAAACGACCTAGTTGGTCGGGCAATTGACAGCTGGGAGCCACACCCCAATATTCAAATTCTTGGCAATCTTGACGCCGACCGCCTCAGCATTGTCTCGTTTGTGATTAAGCACCCTGACGGTAAATACCTCCATCACAATTTCGTAGTTGCGGTTCTCAACGACCTGTTCGGTATTCAATCTCGAGGCGGATGCAGCTGCGCTGGGCCCTACGGGCATCGACTACTGGGAATAGATTTGGATACCTCGCATGAATACGAGCGCGAAATTAGTCACGGCTGCGAGGGTATTAAACCCGGCTGGGTCCGCGTGAACTTCAACTACTTCATTTCCGAGCCCGTATTTGAATACATTGTCAAAGCGGTCCGTTTAATCGCAGACCATGGTTGGGCCCTGCTCCCCCAGTATCGATTCGATGCACTCTCCGGTCGGTGGAACCATCGCGACGGCGCCGTTGAGCCTCCCCTACGGCTTTCCATGCTGAACTACAACGAATCCGGTGAACTGACCTACCCCGTTCACCAAGACATTGCACCGGAGAGCGCCCTAGCCGATTACTTAGACACAGCTCACAAGCTTCTGCACACATTGCCCGAACCGGAACTGCTATCAGGTGACAGCGGATACAGCAAGGACTTCGACCACCTGCGATGGTTTGATTTGCCCGTTACTTAATTCGGATCTTGAAGGGTGACGACACTCCGGCCCCAACCCCTAACTTGGGTTTGGCGAAAACGCGAAATGTGTATTTACCTTTCTTAAATTTGGCTTTCTTCTTGATCACAATCCGACCGTTTGCTTTTGTTTTGGCCGTAGTAACTTTTTTCCATTTATCGCCTCTTTTTACCTGCAAAATAACCTTTTGCCCCGCAGCGCCCGGCCGCACTACTGTAGCGACCTTCATCTTTTTCCCACGCTTAACCTTTTTCGTTTTAGCTCTTGCGGTAACAGTCGCTGACACTGCCATTGGGAACTCAGCCGAAACAACTTCCGGCGTCGTATCCGTTGCGCGCATCACAATGCGGAAGGTTGAGCTCCCATCAAGCGCGAACGGAATACCTACAGCACCGTCCGGACCCGTTACTCCCGAAGCAACGTCAACCCAGGCACCAGAATCTGATCTTTGCAAGACCGCCGTTGCGTTAATAATTGGGCTACCGTTGTAAGAAGCAGAAGTGGTCAAAGCGGCTGGCAGACCGTATACCACTGACGGAGGAGCTTCAACCCTCACTTGCGGGACCACGGGAGCAAGCGACTGCGCATAACTGCGAATCAAGGGCCACTGGTTTGGGTTATCCCCGCCCACTGTCCAGTAGGCGGCGGCGTTGATCCCAAATTCCCCCACAAGTTGAGTTCTGGCCAAAACACCCTCAGAGCCTAAAAACCACATGACTTTTTCGGCTGTACACGATTGTGCGGCACCATTGGAGTCTCTCCATTTTACTGTTTTGTTGTAACGAAAGAAATATTCCTTGTTGATGTCGTCCCACTGTGCTGCGCCGCCTTGCTTGGAAATAAAGGCGGGGATATCGACTTCGGTCATTGAGCCCCGTGCGATGAGTGATTTATAAGCCGACTTCTCGGCACCACTACTGGAACTTTTGGGACAAATTCCCTTGAGCTTGTACGCCCCTCCAGATTTTTTCTCACTCCAGAAACGACCGTATGTAGGGACACCGATTTGGACCTTGGCCGGGTCTATGACCGAAGCGGAATACTGCACCATTGACCGAACCCAGTTATACGGGGCAATCGGACCGGCACCAGAGTAACTGTAGTCATAAGCCATGATTCGAATTCGATCAACAAATGGTGCGATCCCGATCATGTTATAGACGTAATAACCGGTCCGGGCGCCACAGATTCCACTCATGGAACATGGCGATGGAATTGTTGCTGCCAATTGTTTACCTTGGGCACGCAAGGCCGTTCCCAATTCCTGAACGAAAGCGGTCCAGATGGGTTGGGTTGAATCCCAGCTTGATCTCCCGTCAGAGAAAGCGAATTTTTCATAATCCAAATCAATTCCGTCATAGTTATTAGCAACAACGATATTGACGATGTCCGCAACATGGGCGCTCCTATTTGCAGGATCAGCCAGAAAATTGGCCATTGTTTTTGCTCCCGAAGCATCAGCGATCGACGGTAGTACCGGGATTCCAGCTGCCCGCAGTTGGGCGAGAGCCCACGACGAGTTCGCTGCAGACTTTCCGTAGTTAGCATTAAAATCGACTTTTATGCCACCACCCTTTTTAGTGGCGGAATACCAAAACGGTGACACGTCAACGAATAGATCGCTATTTGCCGTTGCAGTAATAACCCCCGCAGGGTTGCTCTGGCTGGACATCCAGTACGGAATCCAGCCGCTTACGATCCGGTTTGGCGGGCTCTCGGCCATGGCCGGGGTGGCCACACTCAGTGCGAAGAGGGGGGCAAGAACAAAAACGGTGGCACGCCATAAAAAGCGTGAACTTGGGGAAGGCACACCCCATTGTGCGTCATGACTGCGAATTGATCAAACCGACTTCTCGCGCGGCGTGTCTACATCAGCATGCGTGAAACTTCTTGGGCACTCCGGGCAATACGGGCACCGAATTCTGTCTCGGAGAACTCACGCGAAGAAATAATCCCAATACTTGCCTCAAGTCCCGTAATCCCCGTGAGTGGCACGGCCAACCCGTGACTCCCGCCTTCTAAATTGGTAATCACCCACGGCGGGTCAAGCGGCCGGCCAGCCGCCGTTCGGGCTGCCAAGATTGCGCGACCACCAGCACTCGCCTCCAAGGGAGACCTGGTCCCAATCCGCATCGATACGTGCAGATCACTGCGATTTGGTTCCGAAACGAGTGCGACCAGCCCGTCATGTGAATCGGCGATCATAAGATAAGCGGTACAGCTCAGGGCCTCCGCGAGCATTCGAAGTGCCGGTCCAGAAGCTTCACGGACCAGGGGTTGAATGACGCGGGCCAGTGCTAATAGACCAAGCCCTAGTCGACATTTTCCATCGACCGACCTTCGCAGTAGCGAATGCGCCTCCAGAGTGACCACAAGCCGGTAGGCCACGGTTCGCCCCACACCTAGTTTTTGACTGAGCTCGGTGACACTTAAGCCTTCCGGGTGTTCGGCCAACACCTCCAGCACACTTAATCCACGATCAAGAGTTTGCGAGGTTTCCTTAGTCACAGCTCAACCTAACCACTGCCTGTGGGAAAAACAAAGTGCCCCTCAATACAGAGGGGCACTTTGTTTCTCAAATTTATTAAGCGACCAAATCTTTGGTCCTGCTACGAACAACGAATGATGCAATGATTTCGTAGATGCCGATCAGGACTAGCCAAATGCCCACTATCCAGGCGATGGCCTCCAAACTTGCGGCTGGCTGAACCATAATTACGACGCCACCGACAAGCATGATGATTCCGAAGAAGATGTTCCAGCCACGGCCTTCTTTGGAGTCAAAGCCCGTGAACAAGCTGGCGAATCCGCGGAAGAGGAAGGCAATGCCCACGAAAATACCAAGCAGGTCGACAGCGTTCTCCCCCGAATAGCGGATTGCAAAAACACCCAAAATTACCGAAAGCACACCGGTGATCAACAAAAGTGCACGGGTTCCGCCGGTGAGACCTGACGCGAATGACCGAACAATTTCAAAAAGGCCTGAAATGATTAGATAGATGGCAAAGAGGATCGCAAGTAGTTGCACTGACCCTTCTCTATTAAATACAATGATTATTCCCACCAAGAGACTAATAAGTCCACCGAACAGGAGTAGCCACCAGATACGACCGACAGCGGCCAACATGTTGTCGTCGGCTTCCATTTCAACTTGGGATGACATTTTTACCTCCATATATGTGCCCAGGGCTGGGCTATTTGTCCGTTTTAGGCTACTACAGGTCACTCGTTATGACGGTAGTTACCGCACGGACACGCCCACATTAGTGAACTCTTTGGCAAAGGACATCTCATGGGTCGCCATCACAATTGTTAATCCACCATCACGAAGTTCGCGTACAGAGTCAAGAACTTCGCCGACCAGCATCGGCTTTGGACTCTTTCTGGGACTTCTTCAGTACCCGGATTGGACCAAGCGTGATGTTTTCGAGCACTTTCATGGTCACAAATCCAAGCGGCTGGCGATGCCAATCAGCGCATCCTGTCGAGCTTTTTTTCGCGAACGCGCCCGTCGCAGGGGATCTACATAGACCGCTTCTGCGTCAGGAGCGGGACTGTTCACGTGCTAATCGTAACTGGAGTCACTTGGACTAACCCCTGATTCCTTATTCCTCATTCCTTGAAGTACGGTGCTGAAGTCCCAGCCAACCACGCATCTTGAATCTCCTGGAGTTCGCCGGAGTCCTTGAGGGTTGTGAGTGCTTTGTTCACGCAGTTGACAAGTGGATTGCCTTCTTGGAACAGCAAACCGAACTCCTCACCACCGGCTGCTGCTTGGAACTGACCGACAATTTTGCTGTTATTAAATTCCGCGGCGGTTAGGTAATAGGCGGTGGGGAGATCAACAATAATTCCGTCAATCTGTCCGTTTTGTAATGCACTCTTAGCGTCATTGGTGTTGTTGAAGACATAGGGCTCATCCGTAGGTTGAACAACCTGGGTAACAAAGGAAAGACTGGTGGTTCCCACCTGAGCACCCAATTTTGCGCCTGTGAGTTCCGTGATAGTGGTTGCACCGGCGATCGGCGAGTCGTTGAATGCAACCACTGCCTGATTCACCGTGTAGTAGCCATCAGAGAAATCGACAACTTCCGCACGCTCTGGCGTAATCGAGATTTGGTTTATGTCGAAGTCGAAGTTCTTGTTACCTGGGGCATAGGAAGTATTGAACGGCACTACTTCCCACTTCACATCCATTGGCGCAAACCCCAGTTGAGAACCCACAGCGTATGCAATTGCTGATTCAAAACCTTCACCATTTGTCGGGTCATCATCAGAGAAATAGGGAGGATATGCGGGGGTGTCAGTACCAACTGTCAGCATTCCCGGATTGACAGTCGTGAGATTTTCATAAGCACACTCATCCGTGGCTGCACTTTCTGAAGTACTCTCTTCCACGGTAACTTCGGCAGTAGTCGTTTCGGTTGCGGTGTCTTCGCTGCTCGACGAGCAGGCTGACAATAAAAGCCCCGCAACAGCCAGTGAGGCCACTGCACTAAAACGAACTGACTTTCTCTGCAACTATGTTCAATCCCATCAAAGAATTAGTTGTGTGAAGGCACGCAGGTGAGCGCTGGACAAGTCTTACATTTGGGCTGCTTGGGTTCGTCGCAGCCCCTCTATTTCCCACCTTTGGCGAGTAACTTGTGGATTTTCTCACACTCCGGGCAAATGGGAAATTTAGATGGGTCACGATTTGGGGACCATTTCTTGCCACACAGGGCGGTAACCGGCGACCCGGTAACGGCACTCTCCACGATTTTGTCCTTCTCAACGTAATGGGCAAATTTTTCGTGGTCACCGTCGTCGAAGCCTGATGTTCGTTCCTCAGTGAGGACACTGCCAAGCTCCTCAAGATCGGGGGCCGCAAGTGGGGTATCTAGTGGTGTGCTCATGGACACACTGTACTTTCTCAAGGGTAAGCATGGACATGCATCAAGAATTTGTCATTTCTTTTTATACCCCCTAGGGTATGGCCATGGCTACAGTAGAATTAACCGAATCTAGTTTCGCAGACACAATCAAGCAAAGCCCGATCGTCTTCGTGGACTTCTGGGCCCAATGGTGCGGACCGTGTCGCAACTTCGCACCAGTCTACGAACAGGCTGCTTTGGCCAATACTGACATTGTATTCGCCAAAGTTGACACCGAGGCCGAACAAGGGCTGGCAGCAAGCTTCCAAATTTCGTCCATTCCGACCCTCATGGCAATCCGTGACGGCGTAGTGCTGTATTCACAAGCTGGTGCCCTACCCCAAGAGGGGTTGAACGAATTAATTTCAGCGGTCCGTGATGTTGATATGGAACAGGTGCGCACGGAGATTGCCAAGGCGAGTGACGAAGCAGTCCAGGACTAATTGTTGAAATAGGGGTTCTCACCACCCCCCCCTCCAGCACCTTTCACCACGGCTGACATGTGAGTCAAGAATCACCACGGCAGTCGGTTTATCCGCAGTGGGATCGCTCGAGAAGCCCACGACTTGACAGTGTTCTAGGAAACAGTGATCGCCGAACAGGCGTGACAGCCACAAAGGAATTTGTAGGCGAGGTGACGCTTCGGAACAAGCCTTCGGAATCCACCAATCTCCAGCTCGCTAAACACTACTCCTAGACTTATCAAATGACTGCCGCACTCACCCGTGAACACGTACACTCCCTAGGCCTCACCGATAGAGACTTTCTGCGCGAACTAGATTTCACCGCAGCTCAACTTAATTCCATTCTCGACTTGGCTGTTCGGCTCAAGCAGCTTCGCAAAGAACACAACGAGCCGGAACTGCTCTTGCATAAGAACCTTGCCGCTATTTTTGAGAAAACTTCAACCCGCACCAGAATCTCTTTCAGCGTCGCCATGAACGATCAAGGCGGAAACACTACTTTTCTGGATGGGTCATCAAGCCAAATTGGTCACAAGGAATCCCCCGCTGACACTGCGCGAGTACTCAGCCGGATTTTTGATGCAATTGGGTTCCGCGGTAGCGACCAGGCTGTGGTCGAGGAGCTTGCCCAGTATTCACTCGTTCCGGTGTACAACGGGCTCACAGATCAATGGCACCCTACCCAAATGCTGGCCGACTTCCTCACCATGCGTGAGCACCAAGATGAGCCTGGTGAGCAGATTTCATACTGCTACCTCGGTGATGCACGCAATAACATGGGAAATTCCCTGTTAATCATGGGAGCGATCATGGGCTCGGACACCAGAATCGTCGCACCAAAAGCGTTGTGGCCAGAACAATCAGTGATTGACCAAGCACATGAGCGAGCCCAGGACAGTGGCGCGCAACTCACAATCACCGAAGACCTCGCGCAAGGGGTAGCCGGCGCAGAGTTCGTACACACAGATGTCTGGGTATCCATGGGAGAACCTAAGGAAGTCTGGCAAGAGCGAATTGAACTCCTCAAGCCTTATCAAGTGAATCAGGCGGTACTTGATTTGGCAGGACCACGCTCAAAGGCAATGCACTGTTTGCCGGCCTACCACGACTCAAAAACAGTAGTCGGCTCCCAAATCATACAGGAGTTCAATCTTGACGGTGGGGTCGAAATCACACATGATGTTTTCGAATCACATGCCAATATTTCATTTGATCAAGCTGAGAACCGGATGCACACGATCAAATCACTCCTGGTCGCGACCCTCGCCTAATCGCGTGAACTCCTAAGAGTTGTTCAAGCGATCACGCAACCCCTGCAACTGCGCGTTGAGCTCTGCGGGTACCCGATCACCAAACTCTGCGTAGTATTCCTCGGTTAACTTGGTTTCGACCAACCACGAGTCAGCGTCCACGGCAAAGAGGTCGGCAAGTTGCGCTTCTGTTATTTCGAGCCCGTCAGTATTCAACTCACCCGGTGTAGGGATCCGACCGATTGGAGTGTCGACCGCTTCAGCTTTGCCGCTTAAGCGATTAACAATCCATTCGAGGACTCGTGCGTTTTCACCAAACCCAGGCCAAATGAATTTATCATTAGTATCTTTTCTGAACCAATTCACCGAGTAGATGCGTGGCAGTTTATCCGGGCTAGTAAACCCACCGATCTTGAGCCAGTGACCCCAGTAGTCAGCCATGTTGTAGCCACAGAATGGCAACATGGCAAACGGATCTCGGCGCAGTGCGCCAACAGTTCCTTCGGCCGCTGCCGTCTGCTCGCTGGAAACAGATGAGCCAACGAACACGCCGTGCGGCCAGTCGAATGATTCCGAAACCAATGGCACGTTAGTCGCTCTTCGTCCACCAAAGAGAATCGCGTCAATTGGGACTCCGGCCGGGTCTTCCCAATTGGATGCAATTGAAGGGCACTGTCCCGCTGGGACAGTGAATCGCGCATTGGGGTGACTTGACGGATCTGCCGAGGCAGGGGTCCAGTCGTTGCCCTTCCAGTCGATTAAGTGTTCGGGGGCTTCATCGGTCATGCCTTCCCACCAAATGTCACCATCGTCAGTGAGAGCAACGTTAGTAAAGATTGAGTTGCCACTGAGTGAGCGAATCGCATTCGCGTTGGTTTTCATGCCTGTGCCAGGTGCAACCCCAAAAAAGCCTGCCTCTGGATTGATTGCATAAAGCCGACCATCCTCGCCAAATCTCATCCAAGCGATGTCATCACCAATAGTCTCCACACTCCAACCAGGAACGGTGGGTTCCAACATTGCCAGGTTGGTCTTTCCGCATGCGGATGGGAATGCGGCTGTGATGTATTTGACGTCATTTTGAGGCGACGTCAATTTCAGAATCAACATGTGCTCGGCCATCCAGCCTTCATCGCGCGCCATGGCAGAGGCGATTCGTAGTGCAAAGCATTTCTTACCTAGCAACGCATTTCCGCCGTATCCGGAACCGTAGGACCAAATCTCGCGGGTCTCTGGGAAGTGAACAATATATTTCG
This sequence comes from Actinobacteria bacterium UBA4426, assembly GCA_002390705.1. Taxonomy (GTDB): domain Bacteria; phylum Actinomycetota; class Actinomycetes; order S36-B12; family S36-B12; genus UBA4592. The sequence goes on from DGQA01000005.1 coordinate 51,253, forward strand.
TGTCATTACACGGCCATGCGACGTCAGGGATTGAATTGCCGGAGTCATCGACCAACGGGTGGCCCACTGAATGCACTGCGGGAACAAACTCACCAAATTCGCCGATTTGATCAAGTGCCGCCTGTCCCATGCGGGTCATGATTTTCATGTTCACAACCACATAAGGGGAATCGGTGATCTCGACTCCCAGTTGTGCGATGCGTGAACCTAGTGGTCCCATGGAAAACGGCACCACATACATGGTGCGACCCCGCATCGCGCCTTTCATCAATGAATTCAGAGTCGATCGCATCTCAGTGGGTTCCATCCAATTATTGGTGGGACCCGCATCGATTTCGCGCTGCGAGCAAATAAAGGTGCGCTTTTCAACTCGAGCCACGTCGCTTGGATTCGAGCGGGCCAAGAATGAATTTGGGCGCAACGTCTGATTGAGTTTAAGTAGGGTGCCGGCTTCGACCATTTGATTGGTGAGGCGAGTCCACTCAGCCTCGGAGCCATCACTCCATTCAATTGCGTCAGGTTCAAGGAGCGCGGCCATCTCGTCAACCCACTCGAGGAGTTGTTTATTTTGCGTGGGTGCTGCGGCGAAATCGAGTTGAGCGGCCATGTGACTACTTTCTTGCGGTGGTGGCGGGAAGGCGGTTTTTCCGATACCTAAGGATGCACCCAGAATTTCCACTTCGCTACCCAAATAAACGTGATCTAGCGCACTTGTTACAGAAAGCCCCGCAGTTATCCCCCATAAAGATGATGTAACCGCTTGCGCTGATTAGGCCAGTGACAGGAACAGTTTTTCGAGTTGATCGCGAGTCATAGGGGCGTCGTCACCCTTTTCGAGACACTCCTGCATTCCGGTGGCTACGACCTTGAATCCAGCCCGATCAAGTGCTTTGGAAACCGCAGCAAGCTGGGTGACCACGTCAGCGCAACTTCGACCCGTTTCAATCATGTTAATCACACCATCGAGTTGACCCCGGGCACGCTTTAGGCGGGTGAGCACTTCGGTATTGATCTCCGGTTGCGGTTCCATAGTGCACAGACTACTCGGCTTTACCCATACCGGCATGGGTATCTCCATCAGGCTAGACTTTTCTCATGACTGATTCCACGGAACATTCCCACGGCAAAGGTGTTCAGAGCGCATTAGCCCCCCTTGCCCGCGAATTACGCAAGGTGATCCCTGACACGTACGCGGGATTCGCTGCACTTCACACCGCCGCCCTCGCCGAAGGGGCGCTCCCCTCTAAGACGAAAGAGCTAATTGCTTTGGCCATTGCTGTCGTTGAACAGTGCGATGGCTGTATTGCCGCCCATGCGCGAGGTGCTGCCAAAGCCGGTGCCACAAAAGAAGAAGCGGCCGAAGCAATCGGGGTTACCTTCTTAATGGCCGGCGGCCCTGCAACGGTGTACGGGCCTCGGGCCTACTCTGCATTCTGTGAATTTGCCGAACCCAGCGGATAGCTCCCGATGAAAGGTAATCCCACATGAGCGGGAAGATCGCCCTCGTTGGCAGTGGGGAGTACCTCCCGGGCATGGGAGAACTGGAATCGTGGTTACTTGAAGATCGCCCGCGTACCTACGTACAAATCGCGACGGCAGCCGCTCCCGAAGGTGAAAGGTCAATTGCCCGATGGCATGAACTCGGGGAGGAAGCTGCCCAGCGGTTGGATGCCCAACAGGTGGTCATCGACATCCGAAATCGCACAGATGCTGACAACCCGAAAATTGTGGAAGCCATTGCCGGCGCCGGACTGATCTACCTCTCTGGCGGCAACCCGAACTTTCTGGCGCACACCTTGCGCGAAACCCTTGCTTGGAAAAGCATCCTCGAGCAATGGCGCGCTGGCGCATCTATTGCCGGCTGCAGCGCAGGTGCGATGGCTTTGTGTGGCTACGTTCCTAATTTCCGCCACCCGAAAGAAGGTGGTGAATCAGGACTCGGATTGGTTTTTAACGCACGAGTGATTCCACATTTTGATCGCTATAGCCGCTTTATTCCTGACTTTGCGCTCAAGCCTTTACTTACCGATGGACAACAAATAATTGGCATCGACGAAAATACTGCCCTCACCAGTAGTGGTCCCGGTGAAAATCACGCTCGCGAATGGGCGTTTCGTAGCGTGGGCCAGGGCTCAAGTTGGCGCATTGAAGCAGATCGTAAACATCGAATTAATGGTGCCATCCAACTCTTGGTCGACACCCATGGATAAATTAATTACTCAGAATTCCATCTCTGAGTTTCCCCAGACCCAATCTTTGCGCCGCGGGATTCGAACTTTTAAACCACGCCGCAGCCGGATCACAAAATCTCAGCAATACGCGGTCGACAATTCTCGAGAACTGATCATTGATTTCCAAAACGAATTTCTGAATTGGCCCCACCAGCCAATACCGCTCTATCTTGACATCGGTTTCGGCAATGGCGTGTCAACCCTTGCCTTCGCCCGCCAAGATCCCGAATCAGCTTTCCTTGCAATCGACGTTCACACACCCGGTGTAGGGGACCTACTGTCCAAGCTTCATGAACGTGAAATCACCAACGTGAGGGTTATGGAAACCGACGCAATTGCCGTGTTAGAGAACATGATCAGGCTGAGATCCCTATCGGGTGTTTACACACTATTCCCAGATCCTTGGCAAAAAGCCCGGCATCACAAGCGTCGAATCGTGCAGCAAGGGATTCTGGACCTCATGCACTCGCGCCTCACACCCGGTGGTTTTTGGCACATTGCAACGGACTGGTCCCACTACGCCGAATCCATTTCTGAACTCTTTGCGCAGCCATCCAATACAAAAAAGTGGAGTCGCAGCAATCAGACGAGGCCAGAACGAGCCGTAACCCGTTACGAAGAGCGGGCAATATCTGAGGGACGAGCCGTAACCGACTTTCATTTCTTGGTCAACTAGAACATGAACTCCCAAAACCTACTCAATGAATCTGCCCCGGCAATGTTTAGACTGTCGACATGATCGATCTGGAGACTTTGAGCCATCTGTATTCCGCGCACTCGGATTCGTTCGCGAGCGAAGTCGCCCCGTTAATGATCGGGGAAAAGATATTCGACCGACCCGCTCTGATGGCGACGGTGAACTTGTCTCCGGACTCCACCTACCGGGAGAGCATCGCCCACAGCACCGAATCGGCCGTACGAAAGTCCCGGGTTTATTGGGCGCAAGGAGCCGATGTGGTCGATCTTGGAGCAGAGTCCAGTACCGCAAAAGCGTCACGTGTGGGCGTGAAGGAACAGATCAGCGCACTGGTCCCGGTCATCGAGGAGCTCAACGCGGACGGCATCTCTCTCTCGGTTGAGACGTACGAACCCGAAGTGGTGCGGGCTTGTCTGAGCGCCGGGGCCAATGTGGTTAATTACACTGGAACCACTCACCAGGAGGCGATTCTCGATCTTGCCAGCGAGTTCGGGGCCACCGTCATCCTGTGTTTCGTGAAGGGGGCTGATGTGCGTGAAATAACTGATGTTGACCTAGATAATGATCCCATTCCTGGAATATTCGACTATTTTTCTCAGCGAATCGACTCAGCTAAGAAGCATGGCGTGGCCAAAATAGTCATCGACCCGGGCATGGGCTTTTACTATGGGAACCTCGTGGATCCCATCACGCGTGTGAGACACCAAACCAAGGTAATTCTCAACTCTTTCCGCTTAAAAAGTTTGGGGTATCCGATCTGCCAAGCACTCCCACATGCTTTCAATCTATTTGAAGATGAATTCCGTACTGCTGAAAGCTTCTTTGCCGTAATCGCCAGCCTGGGTGGAGTGGACCTGGTGCGGACACATGAAATTTCCAAAGTGAACTCGGTGTTAAAAACAATGCAATTGGAAACGGTTCTTTCCACACGCAACTAGCGAACGCGCATGCACTCCGCGGCGCTGCAGGCTCTATCCCCAGAACGCGTCCACAACAATGCTGTCTTGTGTGGATAGTGTGAGACGATCTATTTGGTAATCCATTGTGACTACTTGCGCCTCGCCATCGATGAAACCCACCCGCCAGGTGTAGCCGCTGGCCTCGATCAGTGCGCCTGCGTCCTCTAGTGTTATTTCCGAGGCAACTAGCTCCTGCTGAAATTTTAACTGCTCCGCTGAAAAATCGGTGTTTTCCGGTGCGGTCATGGTCCCGCTCGGCTCGACTTCACCACTCTCGCCGGAGCCACTGGTGCTGCAGCCGACTAGGCCGACCGTTGTCACAAAAAGTATTGTGCTCAGACGAAGTAAGATTTTTTTCATTGAGCCTCCCCAGGTTAATGGACAGTTTCGTGCTGGCAACTACAGATTCACACATCACTTTACACCCATCACCATTCCCCAATGAAATGAGTTGTGTAGACCTTCGTGTGAGTGCGGGTCGATGCTCTAATTAACCACCGCCGATTGGCCGGCATCTGCCCCGCACCTGCCTTGTTGGTGCTAGTGGCACACTGGGGACATGAGTGAAGAAGTCAAGAATCCCCGGTCTGACGCTGACGAACAGCGCGCCAAGTTCAAAGCCGCCCTCGATGCAAAAAATCACAAGCCCGGCCACACTGGTTCGCATCCCCATGCGACCGGCGCAGCAGCGAAGGACCCTTCCGGCCGGTCAGGTGGCAAACGCGAATTTCGCCGCAAGAGCGGGGGCTGACCACCTCAGGCTAGGTCCCGAGATTTTTGGCCACCGGTCTTCGAATCGTTTACCGAAGTAGATCAATTCGCCACAATTCGCTCGATATCTCTCACGTATGCACAACTAAGAAATGTGTCGTCCGCTTCACATGAAGGAGTTGTTCAGTGCGCTCCCACGGTGGCATCGTGCGTGGCAGAGTCTGCCGATCACGGAGAAACCCAGCCGAATAGTTCAGAGGGGTTTGTGATCAGGGCGCCACTAGGCAAAATCTCCGACTCAAAGTACGTCCCCGCCGGGATGCCGCTCGGTAGAGCGAGAGATAGCGTAAATTCACCGTCACCCATTTCGTCAAATGAGGCATAACCTCTTCTCCCTTCTATATAAACGTGTGGATTCAGTTCAAGAAACTGCTCTTCATATTCCCGGGGTATGTTTTGGTAGACAAACATTGCCTCAAAACTGGCATCAAGCACATCTTCGGCGGCCCGAATAGTCCAAGTTAACACACCGCCGGCCGGAGCCGCAGCTTGCGCCTGGGTAATACGAGCCGTCGGGATCGAAACACCAATCGGCAACACGATCAAGCGAGACTCACTGTCCGCGACACTCATCCCTGACAAGGGGTAAAAATTTACTTTTGCCAATGTTGGGCCAGTGGATGTGAAAGGCATCGACACAGAAACCGGTATCGATGCGAATCGCGAACCAGGAGTTACCGTTCCCACACCAGACTGGGGCTTGACCACATCACCTCCGTGAGAAATAACATAGGCGAAAGTGCCACCTTCGCCTGCGGGGGTGTCAAGAGAGACTCGAACCTGGGAAGTGCTCTCACCCGGGCCCTTCGTCACGGTCAGATCTGTCAGAGAGGCGGCTGGCAGCAACTTGGTCGACTTTGGCCGATTCGGATTGCGTGCGCTGACATCGAGGAGCCAAGCGTCACCTGGGCCCGACGCACGTAAACCCACGTGCGTGATCTTTTTTAAATTAAGAGGTCCCGTTTGTGTTAGCTCACTCACGATGCTCTGGGGCCACATGCGAAACGCAAGTCCGTGGGAAGTGACTGCGTGAGACTTAACAGTTGGTTGCAGTTGCGCCTCACTACCTGATTCGTCGCGAAGAACAAGAACTAGATCGGCGGGAGCTGGCGAAGAGACAACTACACGAGATGACACGTGTGTCGCGCCCGACAAATCTTTTACTTCATCAAACGAAGCCCAAGCCGTGCCGGCGCCTTCCCATTGCGTTTGCACTGCGAATCGTGTCGGAAGCAAAAGCGGAGGATAAGCGCCATTGGTCAGCCATGCGGTTGCCTGATTTGCATTGCTAAATTCAACCCCTACATTTGCAAAGCCTGAGGCACACACTTTCTGTATCGAACTCAAGTTGCTGCCGTTGCATATGAACGTCTTCGCACCTGACGCCTCTAAGTCAGTATCTGGCGTGGGTACAAGAATCAAGGAGTCCGGACCACCGAAACTCGATGATCGCATGTCAATACCAAGCTTCTTTGTGGCCGAAGGGACTTTCCCCGACCCGTCAAAGAAGCTCACGCCAGAATTCTTCCCACCTTGAATCATTCGGTTGAACGCTCGCAGGTAGTCGCGGCCAACAATTCTTTCTTCCCCGGGTGTCAGCCGCAGCTCCGCTTTACAAGACCCATCGACTGACGGATCGGCGTACACGCGCAGTGCATCATCAGCGCCGGTGTTGGAAATTGATGATCCAGGTGTCCACTCAGTGTTGAGATAATTATGGTTGCCGCCGGGCATCCAAACTGCAGACTGCAGCTGCGCCCAATAACCGTATAAATCTCGCGCACGATCCACATAGCTTTGACCAATTTGGTTGCTTACATCGCCATCACAAGCTGGTAGCAGTGTTGCGACTGGGATATTGCCAACAGCCTGCTGACTGTTATTTACGGGAGCAAAATTAAGCACACCTTTAATGCTGAGCCTCGAATCCCGAGAGCCATTTATAGATTGTGCAGCGTGCATCACACCTTCACCTCCGCGACTGTGCCCCATTAAGACAGTACTTCGGGAATTAACGTGACCTACAAGTCGTGATCCGTAGCCTTGCTGCGATCCTGAATTAGCCGCCGCCAGCGCACCAAGGTGATACTCGACCAAAGCAGCACGCGCGGTCATTTCTACGGCATTATTTGCGTTTGCCTGACCATTGATGCCGTTTGCGCTGATGCTAATCACGATGTTCCCCTCGCGGGCGATGTCCTTAGCCAAATACTGATACCCCATATGAGACGGCACGGGAGTGAGTTCCGCTGGATCGGAACACCAAGCGGGTACAGGATTGGGTACGAGATTGGGTACATCGCTACTGGCGTAGCAAAAGTCATGCTGGCCATGCAGCAGAAGAACAACCGGATGGCTCCCAGGTGCCACGCGGCCTTTCTGCGTCGGTACGGTCACGACCGCGACATCTTCAACCGGCAAAGGCAACCCCACATCCACAGCATTCCAGCCGTTTTCAATTTCAAAAACCATGGTGCCCCACGTTTCCCGTGCGTTGGCGGAAGTTGAAACCGATCCAAAACCCAGAAGCGCCGCACACAATGTCAGACAGAGAACTTTTCGTAAATTAACGGCCATGATAGGAGAGGTTATCCCAGACGGGCTAGGTCGGCGAGCCGAACTTGAGCTTGCCAAATTCTTCAGCAGGGGGAATGTGATGCCAAGATAATGTTTCTACTCTGAGCAGCCCTTAGTGGAGATGCCGGGAATGCAGTTGCGATAGTGGACTAGATCACGCGACCTACGCCGCTGAATCGCTCTTTGTACCAAGGGCCGAGAAAGTCAATAATCTCCACTCCATCGCTCGGGTTTGAGGCACTGACCATCTTGCCGCCGCCAATATAAATCGCTACGTGGTGGGCCCCGCGGCCAAAATAGAACACCAAGTCGCCCGGTCGAATGTTGCTTACCGGAACACGTCTGGTCTGGTCCCACTGAGTGAAACTAAGTGGGGTAAGTCCTACTCCACTTTTACCCCAGGCAGCGGTCGTGAGTTTCGAGCAATCCCAAGAGTCAGGTGGTCGGGCGCTAAACGAGTAGGGCTCGCCAACCTGTGCCAACGCATACTGCACCGCCAACCGTGCACGTTTACTCCCCGAGGAACCCGCCGAGCCAGAATTAAGCCGACTGAGTTCTTCTGCTGCAGCACCAATCTGAGACTGGCGACGATCGCCGGCAATTTTGCTCAGCCGTTGTCGTTCCTCGGCCTGGAGCCCAGAGAGAACATCTTCTGATGCCGACAGTTGTGCATCCACTTCTTTTTGAGCAGATCCCATTTCGCCACGCACTTGCTGAGCTCTCGCTTCACGCTCGGTTATCTCTGCCTCAGTTTGGGCTATTCGAAGGCGTGCGGTCCGGGCTTGCACTAATTGTGCGAGTTGTGTTTGTTCGAGTTGACCCATCGTCGCGGCTTGAGCTAAGAATTCATCGGGATCTTCTGCCAAGAGAAGTTGGAGGGTGGAGTCGATACCACCGGAGGTGTACGCCGCTCGGGCAATGTCATTGATCCTAGACATAGCGACACGCATTTCGGCGCGCTCACGATCGGCACGTTTCAAAATTGAGTTAAGGTCGGACTGAATTTCTTTCAGTCGCACTTGCGCTCGGTGCACCAACTCAGCCGCTGCACCCGCCTCCATTTGAAGTTCACGCACTTGCTGCGCCACCTGCTGGAGGTCTTTGCGGGGGGCCGCGACAGATATTGACAAAGAACCGAACAGTAGAGCCGAAACGGATACGCATACTCCGAACGGAACAGCGAATCTTTTTTTCATGCCTGGGAGCGTAACATTCCTGTAAAAATTTGGATGAGAACGCCGTGACGGTTGTGTGAGCTTGCTACGGGACGGCATACTCATTCCCATTGTTCCATTTTTATGGATCGAGCTGCATTAATCATTCTGGGCTGCCAACAATTGGTTTTCGCTGAGGAAGTCATTACCCACGGTGCCAGCGTGCGTGGCAGAGTCTGCCACTCACCCGTTCAGGTGCAGGTATCCCCAGGACAACGACGCAGCCAGCGCCACCCAGATCTGGTAGGGCAGCAAAAGTGCACCCAACAGCGGGCGGGTCAAGAACGCGATGATCACGATCGGAACAGTGAGAACCGCCGCGGAGCTGAGGGCGATCGCTGCCGGCGCAAACTCGTGTGGCACGTAGAACAAGTACGCCCACGCGAGCGCCGAAGCGATTGAAGCAGCCAAAAAGAAAATCAGCACCCCGACGCGTGGCGGCACTGCCCGCCACACCACCACCGATGAGACCACTGCCAGCGCCACGAAGTTGTAGGTCCAGATCAACCCGAACACCGAGGGTGGCGGCTGCCAAGGTGGTTGTTCAAGACTTCGGTACCAGGATCCGTCGGTACCCACCCACACCCCGGAGAGCACTGCGTAGGTGATTATTGCTGCGATAACTACCCCAATGGCAAAAAGCCGCCAAGCGGTGCTGGGACCAGATAATGTTCGCTCAGGCATCTGAACCATTCTTCCGTGAAGACAACCGAGCGGTTGATGGCACACCTTTGTGGAGATGCCGGGAATCGAACCCGGGTCCGTGCAGGATTTTTCCGTCCTTCTACGTGTGTAGCTGCGCTGTCGCTTTCTCGGCCCCCGCACTACGTGCAGCACTTTGCGGTGGCAGCCCAGTTACTGTTTGGTTTTCCGCCTGTCTCCGTAACCGAGACGATTGGTGAGTCCCCTAGCGACGTCAGACCCCAATTCGAGGACGCATTGGGCTGACGGCTGATTTATCGGTTACGCAGCGAGTGCGTAAGCGTCAGCAGACTGCTTAGTTTTGGCAGTTATTTGTTTTTAAGGGTGTTTAACGAGATCACCTTAAATTCTCGACACGCTTCTCCGGTTAAACGACTGAACGTCGAAACCTTTCATCCCCTATTTACTTATAGCCCTATTCTAACCCCTTCGACCGTCTTCCTACTAATCGCTGGGTTTCACGCTTGGATTCACGCTCAGCAATTGCTTGCCGCTTGTCATAGCTCTTGCGCCCACGGGCGACAGCAATCTCTACTTTCGCATAGCCGTCTTTGAAGTAAAGAGAAAGTGGAACCAGGGTCACACCGGTGTCTTTGGTGGCTTGTTCAATCCGCTTAATTTCATCCTTGCGCAGTAGAAGCTTGCGGGCTCGCCGTGGTTCGTGATTAGTCCAGGTGCCCATGGAATATTGCGGAATGTGAATCTGACGCAGCCAAATAGCACCGTTCTCGTACTGAGCGAAACCATCAACCAAACTCGCTCGGCCTTGCCTCAGAGACTTCACTTCAGTGCCGGTAAGGACCATCCCCGCTTCGTAAACGTCCTCGATCGAATAGTCGTAACGAGCCTTTTTATTTTGGGCGATCAACTTTTTGCCGGTTTCACGTGCCATAAGCTGCTGCCTCCCATTCGGGTGTGCTCGGGATCGGGCTCACACCCAGCACCGCATTGGGCACCTTCAGCACGGCACCGCTCGCATTGCTGCGCCGTACCACCCCATGGGATCATACGGGGTTCCGTCGAGGCGGGTTTCAAAATGCAAATGAGGTCCGGTGGACCAGCCTGTTGAACCGACCTTGCCGACTTCTTGCCCGCGGTTGAGGCTCTGACCAACTTTTACGCTGGTCGAAGATAGATGGGCGTAAAAAGTTGTTAAGCCACCACTATGAACAACGAGCACCGCATTGCCATAAGGCCCTCCGCGCGTAATTGTCGCCACCGAACCTTGATCCGCAGCCTGCACCTTCGTACCGCTTGGCGCCCCAATATCAATTCCAGTGTGACAGGAATTGTGGCCGTAGATCGGGTGAATGCGCGGTCCCACACCCCCGCCTCGTGAACGACCCGGCAGCGGCCAGACGAGCGATCCACTCGGTGACTGGGCATTTTGCGGCGCCGTACCCTGGGCGGCAGCCTCCCTCGCGGCCGCGACGGCCTTCCGCGCAGCCAATTTGAGTTTGCGCTCTTCACGCTTAAGTCGCTCGTAACGATTCTTGATCTTCCCCTTGTACTTTTTTGCCGACTTAACAGCTTGGCGCTTGTCCTTACGCAGCTGCACCACGGCTCGTTGCTGTTTCTTAGCTGCTGTGAGTGCTACCCGAGATTTACGTAACTCGCGATCCGCCTGTGCTTGTGCCGTCGTTGCCTTTTCCGAAAGTGCAGTGAGTTTGACTTCTTGCATTTCTGCGTCGGCACTTGACACCAAAATTACCCGCTCCATGCTTTGCTGCTCGCGACTGACGTAATTGACAGCTACCATCCGGGCCGTAAAGTCAGCTGGATCTTGCGCAGACATCAAAATGGCAACCTCGTTGAGGGGTCCCTGTTGGTACACAGCTCGGGCAACATCTTCAATGTCTGCCCTTTGTGCATCCAATTTGCGCTCAAGTCTCGTGAGTGCTCGGGTGCCCAAAATCAGTGAACTCTTTGCGTATTCGGAGTCGACGCGCGCCGAATCTGCAACAGCAGAAGCTTCTTTCGATTCACGCAAGGCCGCTTTCTTGAGAATTTTGGCTTGCACCAACGAACGCTGGGCCTTGGCTGCAGCATTGACTGCCTTTTGCAATTTGGTATTAGCTTTACCCAAAGCTTGGGTCGTCGACTTTAGACTTAATTGAACCTGACTCTGCTCACTCTTAATTTCACCAAGGTCCGCGGCATGCGTGGGTGCAACAAGTCCCGCGCTCGCCATGAGGGCGCAGGCAAGTGAGACGGCAATACCGGTGCGGGAGGGGACCACCTGTTCAGGGTAATCCCAGACGGTCGATTCACTCTGGTGCGGGCTGGCGTGTTGAGCGATTAAACCCTCAAGTACTTCCTGAGAGTCAAGAAGGCGGCGATACCGGAAAGCCCGATGCCCACGAGGATCAAGATCGGGGCGATTCCTACCACGGCGTCCCAGCCAACGAATGATGTGAATTGGAACGAAGGGGCAAGAACCTGGTCAATGATGACTGATTTGGCGAGCACCAGCCCACCCACAGCCAAGATCGCTCCGATCCCAGCGGAAACTGCAGCCTCCAGCAAGAACGGCAACTGAATATAGAGATTGCTCGCACCGACCAGTCGCATGATGCTAGTTTCGCGTCGCCTACTAAACGCGGCCACTCGCATAGTGTTGGCTACGAGCAGCACGGTCACAACCAACATAACAACGGCAATAATCAGCGCAATTGCTTGGAGTCCCCCTAAGAGTTGGAAGAATTTGTCAAGCACCTGCCTTTGATCGTTGACCTGCTCAATCCCTGGCCGACCCGAGAAAGCGGATGCAACCACGTCGTATTGCGTTGGGTCTGCAAGTTTCACCCGAAAAGATTCAGGTAACGCACTTTCATTGACGCTGTCAGCAATTGGTGAACTGGAAAATTGTTCTTGAAAGCGTACAAAGGCTTCCGCTTGGGATTCGTAATAAATATCCTGAACGAGCGGACGTAACGACTCAAGGTCAGCCTCGATTTGATCACGCTGCCCGGAGGTAACAGCACCTCCCGCGCACGAAGGAGTGTCGCTCCCTTTGGCACACAAGAAAATAGAAACCTCAACCTTGTCGTACCAAAAATCCTTCATGGTGTCGACTTGGGCGCGCACTAGCAAGCTCACACCAAAAAGACTCAGCGACACAGCAACGGTGATGATCACAGCCAGAGTCATGGTGAGATTGCGGCGAAGCCCATTGCCCACTTCGCTGGCGACAAATTCGGCGCGCATTATCGGACATACCCATACACGCCGCGAGATTGATCTCGCACTACATGTCCGTTTTCAAGTTCAATAACTCGACGGCGCATCTGGTCAACTATTTGCGCATCATGGGTGGACATGACCACCGTTGTTCCCATTCTGTTGATTCGATCGAGCAATTTCATAATGCCAACAGAGGTTCCAGGGTCAAGGTTTCCGGTTGGTTCGTCGGCGATCAGCATTTTGGGTCGGTTGACGAATGCGCGGGCAATGGCCACCCGCTGCTGCTCACCGCCGGAGAGTTCATCTGGGCGGCGATGCTCCTTGCCTTCGAGCCCTACCACCTCAAGAACTTCAGGCACTACCTTCTTAATAAGGGCCTTAGGCTTACCAATCACTTCAAGGGCAAAAGCTACGTTTTCAAACACACTTTTATTCGGCAACAACCTAAAGTCCTGAAACACGGTGCCAATTTCACGACGCAAAGTTGGGATCTTCCAGTTAGAAAGCCGGCTAAGGTCTTTACCTAACACCCACACATTTCCCGAAGCTGGTCGCTCTTCGCGAAGCACTAGTCTCAAAAAGGTGGACTTACCCGAACCCGAAGGTCCAACAAGGAATACAAATTCGCCTTTTTCGATCTCAAGGGACACGTCTTCGAGTGCGGGGTGGGTTTGACTCGCATAAAGCTTGGTCACGGTATCGAACAGGATCACTGCGCGGTACTCCGTTTCAGTCAGGAAGCAATCAGGTTAACGACTAGCAGTCTAAGCGGAAAGGGTCACAAATTTTGATTACGGCGTGGCCGAATTGGTCTTTCTCCACCGAATTCCGGCTTGTACGAGTTCATCAATTTCCCCGTCGAGCACTGCCCCGGTATTGCCCGTTTCTTCATTGGTCCGCAAATCTTTCACCATTTGGTAGGGGTGCAGGACGTACGAGCGCATCTGATTGCCCCATGAACCACCGGAGTCATCTTTAAGAGCGTTGAGCTTTGCGCGCTCGGCCTGGCGTTGGGTCTCCAATAATTTTGCTTGCAAGACCACCATCGCCGTGGCCCTGTTCTGCAGTTGGGATCTTTCATTTTGACAAGAAACCACGATGCCGGTCGGTATATGGGTCAGTCGCACAGCTGAGTCCGTTGTATTGACACCTTGACCGCCAGGGCCGCTCGAACGAAAGACATCTACCCGCAAATCATCTTCGGGGATGTCAACACTCTCGGACTGCTCCAAGACGGGAATCACCTCAACGTCCGCAAATGAGGTTTGACGCCGACTCTGGTTATCAAATGGCGAGATGCGCACTAAACGGTGTGTCCCTTGCTCAACCGAAAGAGTCCCGTAAGCGTAAGGCGCCTTGACGGCAAAGGTTGCAGACTTGATGCCAGCTTCCTCAGCATAAGAGGTGTCGTAAACCTCGTAACTCCAGCCGTGTCGTTCGCAGTAGCGCGTATACATGCGCAGCAGCATTTCGGCCCAGTCGGCAGCATCCACACCACCGGCGCCCGATCGGATGGTGATCAGGGCTTCGCGCTCGTCGTATTCTCCTGAGAGAAGTGTTCGGATCTCAAGTTCCCCCACAACTGCTTCAAGTGCCTTTAGTTCCTTCAACGCCTCGTCAAGCGAATCTTGGTCGCCGGCGTCCTCCGCCAACTCAAAAAGGACCGGCAGATCCGCGTCTCTCATCTGGACAGATTCGAATTTACGCAGGTCACCTTGAATCGTGGACAGTTTTGAAGTCACTTTCTGAGCGTTTGCTTGGTCATCCCACAAATTTGGGACGGACGCTTCTGCCTCAAGTGCCGAGATCGAATCCTTCATGCGAGGGATGTCAAGCACAGTGCCGATACTGCTCACTTTGACCGCAAGTTCATTCAGTCGCTCTTGGATTTCGAGTGAGGGCACATACGAACTTTACGAGTCGACTATTGACGCAGTCGTTACGGGGCGTAATCCAACCTCGCCGAGGCGCTCACCTCAACGTGATCAAACGCTAACGCGTCAAAAAAGGTCAACCGCAATGGCGCGTTCAGGGTGACGAGAACTGACTTACCGTTGGGTTCAACCCTAAGAGCGGTGAGTGTAATTTCTGAACCTTCAGTCATGACCTTTGCGTGCGTTCTAGCGATGTTTTCAACTTGTGCTGAATTAAGCCTCGTAGATTGGGTAGCTCCGGTTCGGTAGTACTGCTCAAGGTCTATTCCTTGGGCTCCAGCAAGAGCAATTGAGTCGGCAACTGATTGAAGCTCCCGTTGTTGTATGAAAGCACCGGCGCTATCGGTTATTACCGCGAGTGCCAGCAAACACACTCCAATCATGCCAATACCGAGAAGCATGATGCTGCCTTCGTCTTTCACGGCCCGCCCGCCTCGCGGTATTGATCAACCAAGAGCGAGGCTTGCGCAGTTACGGGCATAGTAATTACTTCCGAGGACCCCCAACGGGGCACAAATGGCAGTGGGACTTGGGCCGTGATTTCCATGGAGACTTTTCCACCCGGTGTGAGACAAGAAATGTGATCGCATGTTGTGAAAATTTCCGGTTCCGCATCTGCGAGGCCGTGGTCCGCAAACGCTTGTTCCACAGCAACGACTGCTCTCTGAGTTCCACTGGAATTGCTTGTGCTGGTAACAAAAGCTCGAACACTTTCGCGGGCTGCCTGGTGGGTAGCAAACTGCGCCGCATTGAGGGTCAAAACGGTTATTGCGATGTAGATTAGCGGAAGAATAATCGCGACCCCAACAACAATAAACTCAATTGAAGCGCTCCCTTGATCGCTGTTACTCCGCCAGTGCATGACCGGTGAGTCTCATTGACGTTGGACCGTAAAAACCAATCAAAGGTAATTCAGTCTCGACCACAACTGCGAACATTTTGTTCTCCCCTTCGGTGACCTGTGATGCACGAATGCTTTGCACGGCCGTTCCAGCAAAATTCCTCTCCAAGATGGACCTGGTGCGTGACTCTGCTCGAGTGAGATCCCCGTCCACCAAAGCAGCGACCCGCGCACCCTCAATTGCAGCGCCCGTGACCACACTGCGCACATGGATAGCCAGCATCAACTGAAGTACCGCTAACGCAACAAGCATGAGTAGCGGGGCAACCAGTGCAAATTCAACGCTTGCGTTCCCGCTATCGCCCTGCAGTCGTGTCCTAACAAAGCTGCATTTATGCGGAGACACTCGAGATCGCTCGATCCAGGATTCCGGTGAGTTGGTCGTCAGCGATGAGCCAGATGGCCGTGACCAGTCCCGCCGTCATCACCGCAACAAGCACCCAGCCGGGGACATCGCCACGCTCATTAGCCAACTTGGTGAATAGCTTGCCTAACACTAGTTCGATATTCATATTTTACCTTTCCTTGATATATGTATTTTGTTGTTGTTAGGGGAGAAGAACTTCGAGACCACGCATTGCAGGAAATAACGCAATCACGATTACGGTCGGCAGGATCAAGAACACGACCGGGACCAACATGACGACGTCTTTTTTCCCCGCGAGCTCAATTAACTGTTGCCTTTGCTCACTACGAGCGTCGGCTGCTTGAGCTCGTAGAACGCCGCTCAATGGGGTCCCCCGCTCAATCGCAATCACTAAGCCGGAAACAAAACGCTCCACTGAGCGAGAACCCGTACGTTCGGACATGGCAACTAGCGCATCGATAAATGCGGAGCCCGCCTTAACATCGGCAACGCAAGTTTCTAATTCATCTGCCAGGTCTCCATGGCCTAAATGTGCGATTCGAGTGAGTGCGGCAAGGGATGTCTCTCCAGCTGTAACCGAAAAAGCCAGCAGTTCTGCGAGATCAGGGAATTGCGAGTCAATTCGCTCAACCCGCTTTCTTCCCATTCCGGAAACATGTTTGTCGTGCAGAAGGAAACCAAGTACGATCCCCAGAGCCACCGTGAAGGCAAGTGCAATCGGATTCGAGCCACGCCTAATGGACCACATACCGATCACAATTCCTGCAACTAGTCCCAGTGCTGCCCACGTAATTTGCTCCCACCGATAGCGGCTCAAATCAGTTGTGCGATCCCCCGTAGTCTTGCCGGCCTTTTGCAATCTCTCAATCAATTTGTCGGCGCTGCCAAAACGAGTGATCCACCCAGAGTCAGGGCTGAGTAACTCTCGAAGTACGGATAGAACCCCCACCTGGTTTTTGATTGGGATCAGCGCAGTTAGCTCCGGGATGCTGCCGTGAGATGCACGCATCACCCTCATTGAAATAGTGATCGGGGCCAAGGAACGGTACCGGGAAATTACGCTCAAGAAACCAGCGGCGGCAATGAGCCCGATGAGCGCCCCAACAATTGGTGCGTTCATGCCGGCACCGCGCAGACAACCCGAGACTCGATGGGTAAAGCGCCAATGCGCAACATGAGTCGATAGGCGATGAATGAGATCCCTGCGGCACCCAGCAATACAACGGCTCCAAGTCCAGTTCGAAAGGCTGCAACCGCATCAGGTCTAGTGCACAACATGGCCAAAGTGAGCCACGGGGCTGCGATTGACATCCGGGCAGCAGAAATGGTCCAACTTTGCCGAGCTTCAATGTCACCCCTGGTGAGCGCATCACTTCGTAGTAGGCCGCTCAGAGTTCGCAGCACGTGACCCAAATCTGTTCCCCCCACTTCATGTGCAATGCGCAATGCGGAAATTACTCGATCAGCAACCGGGTCGCTGAGACGTTCTTGTAACGCGTTCAGCGCCTGTGCAAATGACCCGGTTGACCGGTAATAATCGGAGAAGTGAGCAAAGGCATAGCGCAACTGAGCGGGCCCATTTTTTGAAAGGTCAGCTACAGCTTCGGGGAGAGACATGCCGGCCCGCACGGAGGATGCGAGCGAATCAACTGCGTCAGGCCAACTTGTGCGAAGGGCTTTTGACCGCAATCTGGCGCGACGTTTAACACTAAAAATTGGAATGAAGGCCGTGCCCACAGCGGCCATTAGAGCCACGATCGGGAGTGAAGTAATAATCAATGAGATGGATCCCGTGGCCAATCCAGCAATTGCCATGGTCGTGTACACCGTTCGAGCCGTCACATTGGCCAACCCAGCGGATTTCACCAGCGCTCCCACATAACTTTCTTTGGGAGCTCTCGCTGGTCGGTTACTGCTCAGCGCCAATACGATTAAAAGAGCGGCCACGCCAACACACAGGCCCACGACAGCACCCATTAGGCCACTCCACGCAGTGGATTCTGCGCATGCAGAATGCTAGACAATTCAAAGCCACGTGCTGCAAATCTTTCCGAGTGAGGTGGGTAACCACTCTTGCGGGTTAGCCCTGACCCGTCATCCGTGAAGATCGTGCTCATCTCGACAATATTGTTCTCAACGCGACCGGTCAGACCTGAAATTTCAGTGATCCTGCGCTGCCCACTTGGATCACTCGCCGCATGGATCACTAAATCCACCGCACCCGCCACCGTAGGAACAACGAAGTCACCGGGGATATTGACTCCCGCTAATAATGGGAGCGTGCACAGTTTGGTGACTGCTTCACGAGCGCTGTTTGCGTGCAATGTAGATAGAGACGGCATTCCAGAGTTCATGGCAATGAGCAAATCAAGGCATTCGCCCTGGCGCACCTCACCAACAATCAATCGAGTGGGGCGCATGCGCAGTGCTTCGCGCACCAGCCTGCGTAATGGGATCTCCCCTGTCCCCTCCAAACTAGCGTCCCGAGTCTGCATCGCAATCCAGTCAGGATGATCAATCCTGATTTCGAACACTTCTTCGCAACTAATCACCCGCTCATGTTTAGGGACACAACCCAAGAGCGCATTAAGCAATGTAGTTTTGCCGGCCTGGGTTCCCCCCGCCACTACTGTGTTGAGTCCACATTGAACGGCGGCGTCTAGGAATATTGCCGCTTGCTGATTGAGTGTGCCCAATCCGACTAGGTCAAAAATTGATTTTGGCCGGACCACAAACCGTCGAATATTTACCGACCAGTGTTTTTGAGTTACCTCTGGAATAACCACGTGGAGCCGGCTGCCGTCGGAAAGAACCGCGTCAACAAATGGTTGCGAAAGATCTAGCCGTCGACCCGAGGTGCGCAACATCCGTTCAACTAGATCACGCACCTGTTCAGGGGTAAGAACGATCCCGGTCAATTCACTTCTGCCGCCACGGGCAATAAAGACTCGGTTAGGTTCATTTATCCAAATTTCCTCAACCGTTGAGTCATCGAAAAATTTTTGCAATGGGCCGTAGCCGGAAATCTGGTGATGCACCTCAAGTACCAAAGCGGGTACGTTAATCAGCGATCCACCGGCGAATAGGTCCGATGCGCATTCTTGAATCAGGTGAAGTACCCGCGCACTATCCTGGACCGGATCAAGGTCAAGGGTCCTAATTTGTTCACGCACGCGCGATTCAACAAGCACTGCATCCATGTGATTCCCCTTTTATCTGCGCGCCGTATTTTGTGTGAGTTGCGCGCGTTCAGGGTAAGTCGAATCAGGACATTAAATACAGTGGCGATTTTCTCACTGTGGATAACTCCGTTCAGAACAAGAATTGGTCCCAGGCGGCTTTGACGAACTCGGGGTGTTCGGCTTGGGCCATGTGACCAGTGTCAGGCAATACAACGACGTGGGCATTGGGAAATCTTTTTGTTAACCTGTGCGCCATTTTTGCATTAACTAGTACGTCCTCTCGGCCATAAATTCCCAGGGTCGGCGCACTCACACGTTCCGCCAATTTCCACGGGCGATCTGCCCCCCTGAGATCGGTATTTGTCTTGAACAGGCCGCGAAGGGAGCCAAGAAATGCTTCCGTGTTGTAAGTGAAGTGATCACGTTCCTCGGCTTCCTGAACAGCCTCAGCCATTCGGATTTGAGAAAACTGATCGGGGTGTGCGGTACAGCCGTCAATAGTTGCTTGCACTCGATCCTGCGCAGAACTCTGAAAATACTTTGGGATCAATTTTTCACCAATACCTGGAATCGCAATTGCTGGTAAATGAACATTTCCCTTGGTTGCATAAAGGCTCGGCAATGCGGGCGAGATCAAAGTGAGCGAACGCACCAGTTCAGGTTTACGTGCGGCAAGTTGCAAGGCAATGGCACCACCGAGTGAGTTACCAAAAAGATCAACTGGGCCGAGGCCTTTGGCCAAGATGAATTCGGCAACAGCTCGGGCATGACCCGACGGGGTGTAATCACCGTCTCGCGGAGGCGGCGAAATGCCAAACCCTGGAAGATCCACCGCGTAGCCCGTCAATTGGGTATCGAGGGTCAACATCAGGTCGGTCCAGTTGAGAGAGGACCCACCCAAACCGTGCAGAAAAACACCCACTCGGTCCGGTGACTTTGCCTCTACCGCAGTTGTTCGATAGGAAATCGTTCGCTTTGGGAGAAATTCAATACTTCGGTCGTAAGCCTGAGCGGCTTCAACTCGTGGGGCGATAGGGGAAAGCACTGTGGCAGCGTACGGGATAAATGTGCGCCACGGCAAAGTACACTTATGCAATGGCTTTAACGGCATCCATCGACGAATCAAGTTCGCGCTCGGCACGTCTGCCCAAAGCCGAACGCCGAGAACAACTTATGGCCGTGGCGCGGTCAGTCTTTGCTGAACAGGGATACCACACCACCAGCATGGAAATAATCGCCGAGACCGCCGGGGTCTCCAAGCCACTGCTCTACCAGCATTTCCCCAGCAAACTTGATTTGTACTTGGCGCTACTCGACGCTGGTATTGACGAATTACTCGACAAGTCAGATGTTTCCCTGCGCGACATAACCGATAATAAATTGCGCGTAATCGCTACCGTACAAACCTACTTTGAGTTTGTCGACGACCCCCAAGACGCCTATCGGCTCGTTTTCGAATCTGACCTCACCAACGAACCTGAAGTGCGGGCCCGCCTTGAGCGCCTGGAGCGGGAAGTAATCAAGCGGATTGCTGCAGTCATCAAACAGGACACCGGCTTAAGTGAAACTCAAGCAACCCTGCTGGGAGCCGGGCTACACGGTATGGCCCAAGTTGCGGCCACCAATTGGTTGCGGGATCCTTCCCTTCCCAGAAGCGACGCAGCCGAACTCGTGTCACTTCTCTCATGGCGCGGAATCAGCGGATTCCCGCTCTCGCACCCACCGACCAGCCCACCCTCAGCGCAGTAACACAATTACAAAGCAACCGGAAGGACGAATTATGGACATCACAATTGGAGTGCAGCACATTGCACGAGATATCTCACTTGAAACAGAGGAAAGCGCCGAGGCGATTTCGCAGAAAGTCACGGAAACAATTGCCGCGGACGGAATGCTTCACTTGACCGACACTAAGGGTCGGATTGTTCTGGTTCCGGCTAGCAAAATTGCCTACGTCGAACTAGGACCTGCGACGGGCCGTCGCGTTGGGTTTGGTAAATAGCGTCTAGGCTGCTAAACCGAGATCGGCCATGCGCCGAGAGTGGTTATCCGTTAATCGCGCCAGCATTCGACCGATTTCCGCGAGATCAGCTCCTGGCCGATCGACTCCGCCAATAATTAGTGCTGCCAGCGCATCCCGTTCAGCGGCCACTCTTTGGGCTTGAGATAACGCCTCACCCACAAGTCGTCGCCCCCACAGCGCCAAACGCCCGGCAACTTTCGGGTCTTCCTCTATCGCTGTGCGAATTCGTTCAACGACGTAGGCTGCCTGTGAAAGGTCATCACACACTTCATGTACCAGTTCGCGAGTTTTGGGATCAACATAAGAAGAAATCTCGCGGTAAAAATCCAAGCCAATTCCATCACCCACGAAAGCCTTCATTAATCCCTCGAGCCAGTCCGTTGGCTTGGTCTTCATATGAAAGTCCTCCAGTGTCTGCCGAAATGGCTCCATCGCCATTTCAGGGTCGGCACCGAGTTCAACAAGTCGATTACGCAGCGCCATGAAGTGCCTAAATTCCGCTGTGGCCAATTCGCCTATGGAGGCCTTGTCGGCGAACGTTGGCGCCAGCACCGAGTCAGCAGCCATCCGCTCAAAAGCGGTCAGTTCACTCACGGCCAGCACTGCAAGGAGGTCAATGACCGCCGCCCGATATTGGGGATCATCGTCCAAATCCTGATCAATCGACTCCTGAGTCATAGGGCCGAATCAACTCCGCTCATATCGGGGGATCGCACTTGGCTAGGGCTAGCCGAGCCCCATAAGGGTATCGGGGTACCATGAAATCAATGAGCCATTCGCTCAGGATCCCCGAAGCGGGCTGATTCCCGCCTCATTAACACTGGAGTTCCCCTGTCAACCACGACCGAAAACCCGCCTGAAAACCAGGCAGAAAACACGCTAGCACCGGCTAAATCATTTGCCGAACTCGGAGCGCACCCCAAAATTGTTTCCGCGCTTTCAGCTAAGGGCATTGATTTTGCCTTCCCCATCCAAGAAATGTGCATGTCCATGGCCCTTGATGGACGCGACATTATTGGCCAAGCCAAAACCGGAACTGGTAAAACATTAGGTTTCGGGGTGCCCTTGCTTCAGCGCATGGAGATCCCTGGTGGATCAACACCACAGGCACTCGTTGTCTGTCCTACCCGCGAACTCGCATCCCAAGTTGCATCCGATCTCGAAATTGCTGGCAAAGACCTCCACATTCGTGTCTTGGCCGTGTACGGCGGTCGCGCAATTGAACCCCAGATCGATGCCCTGAAATCCGGAATCGATGTTGTTGTGGGAACCCCTGGGCGGATACTTGACCTTGCCGGTCGTCGCGATCTCAATTTGAGCAGCGTCCGGGTACTCGTCATGGACGAAGCCGACGAAATGCTCGACATGGGCTTCCTACCTGACGTGGAGCGAATTGTCGCGATGCTCCCCATCAGCCGACAGACCATGTTGTTTTCGGCCACAATGCCGGGTCAAATTGTCAACCTGGCTCGCCGCTATATGTCACAACCCACGCATATTCGCGCAAGTGATCCCAGCGATGAAAGTGCGATGGTTGACGCAATTGAGCAGCATGTATGGCGCGCCCACCCAATGGACAAGTTCGAACTGGTTGCCCGAATCATGCAAGCAGATGGTCGTGGGCTCGCCATGATCTTCACTCGGACAAAGAGAAAAGCACAAAAAATTTACGATGATCTCACCGAACGCGGCTTCGCTGTAGGAACTGTCCACGGCGATTTAGGCCAAGGGGCGCGTGAACAAGCCCTGCGTGCATTCCGCGGGGGCAAGATTGACATCCTTGTGGCAACCGATGTGGCGGCTCGAGGCATTGACGTTGATGGTGTGACCCACGTAATCAACTTTGAGTGCCCAGAAGATGAAAAGGCCTACTTGCACCGAGTTGGGCGAACAGGTCGAGCAGGTAACTCTGGGGTTGCGGTGACGCTCGTTGACTGGGAAGACGTTGCCCGATGGCAAATGATTGATCGTGCACTCAAATTGCCGTTCAAGGATCCACTTGAGACCTATTCAACGAGTGAGCATGTGTACACCGGTCTTGGCATCCCAGCTGATGCAAGCGGTCGCCTTACAAAGGGTGAGCGCACCCGCGCTGGTCTTGGCGCTGAGAACCTTGAGGACATCGGCGGGAAGCAACCACAGCAAAAACCGCCCGCTCGCAAATCATCTGGAGGCAGGCCCCCGGCACGGAAACAGTCCACAGCTAAAGCGCCCACGAGCACCTCTGATGGCATTACCCCCAAGAACAAGCCAACAGGCAAAACACGCGAACGTCGCCGGACCCGCAGCGGTGACGGAACCTAAGTTTTCACGCGAGCTTGCTCGCACCCGCGAGTGTGCGCGCTTGGCGCGGGATTTTCTTGAACTACATGTGCCCACTTCACCTGCAAGAGACTCCCTAGAACTCGTTACATCTGAGTTGGTCACGAATGCCTTTACACACGGGATCGGTGAAATTCAGATCACACTTGAATCTGGGCCGCAATCGGAGTGGACTGTCCGCGTGAGTAGCGATTTCGATGCATCAGCTGGTCCGCCAGATCTGGGTGTTCAAAAAGTTCGTGACACGCTTGCCGAAAACGGGCGGGGTCTCCAGGTTGTTGATGCAGTGAGTTCACATTGGGGATGGGATATAGCCGGCCCAACCCTGGTTGTGTGGGCAACAATTTCGCAATAACTAGTGAATAACTAGAGAGTCGTGTAACTCGCCGAAATAAGTAGTGACGAGAACAAAACCACCGCGAAGGTGAACCAGCCGAGCCTCGCCACCTTGACACTCGGCAACTCTTCACGAAAAACTCCCATCAAAACCGCGCCTCCAAGGAATCCCATGGGAATAGCAACCCACAATTCGTTGGGTGGTGGTGCGATAAATGACAACAGGAGCCCCAACGCGAGGGCGGCCGAGAGCACCCACCTATCTTCTCTGCGGAAATGCTTCGGGTGAGCCCGCACCATACCCCGATCGATCAGAATGAAATGCAAGCTCATAACCAGGGCGAAAAGAACCGCAAAATCGGCACCTATTTCAATTCGATCGAAATTCGTGTACGCGAAGATAAGGCTAAGCAGCGCATTCATGCCCAGATGGATCCGGTAGAGCTGCTGTGATCCATTTGGTTTCGACTCGGCTTTAGCATCCAGAAAATAGAACGTGACCAAGCCGATGAGCGCCACAAAGAACAAGGCTGATTGAATAAATAAATCCGGTAATGCTTCGGCCAGCCCAGCCCGGTCAAATACTTCTTCACCGTCGGCCAATTCCGGCAGCAAATGCACGAATACGTAGGCGATTGCTACCCCGCCGGCAAATGAGGCGATGGCATCCTGACGACTCGATGTTCGGTTAAGAAGTGCGCTGTTAAGAATGCGGGGGGCGAAAATGTGCGTCATCGAAACAAACGCTGTGAGCCCTATTGCTAAAACCCACGTTGTATTCACCAACTCATTCTAGTTGCGTTAGCTCTTGAGCTTGTATTCCTCCAGCAGCCGGCGCGAAATGATCATCTTTTGAATATCGGCTGTCCCTTCACCGATCATGAGCATGGGAGCCTCACGGTAAAGACGTTCAATTTCGTATTCCTTTGAGTAACCGTAACCACCGTGAATCCGAAATGAATCCTCAACAACTTCCTTGCAGTATTCGCTGGCTAAAAATTTGGCCATGCCGGACTCAAGGTCGTTGCGAGCGCCGCTGTCTTTAAGGCGTGCTGCCATTACCATCATTTGGTGGGCTGCTTCCACTTTTGTTGCCATATCAGCCAAGCGGAAAGCAACCGCCTGGTGCTCAATAATTGCTTTTCCAAAAGTGACCCGCAGTTGCGCGTATTCGATTCCAAGTTCAAATGCGCGGATGGCGACTCCGCAGGCACGGGCCGCCACATTAACGCGCCCCACTTCAACCCCATCCATCATTTGATAGAAGCCCTTACCCGCTTCTCCACCCAAAAGGTCCTCAGTGGAAAGCTGGAGGTCATCCATGATTAATTCTGTAGTGTCAACGCCCTTGTAACCCATTTTTTCGATCTTGCCGGGAATATTAAGCCCGGGCCGTACTTCACCGAATCCCTCCGGTTTTTCAACGAGAAAAGTTGACATGCGCTTGTACACACTTGACTCAGCCGGCGCCGCATCGTCGGTGCGCACTAAAACCGCCACCAGAGTTGAGGAACCGCCGTTAGTCACCCACATTTTCTGGCCGGTAATGGCATAGCCTTCAGCGTTTTTCACACCTTTGGAGGTGATCGCTGCTACGTCGGAGCCACAATTGGGCTCACTCATGCTAAACGCGCCGCGCACTTCACCAGTTGCCATGCGGGGCAAATATCTCTCTTTTTGTTCTTGTGTTCCGTGGTGCATGATCATGTAGGCAACAATGAAGTGAGTATTGATCACTCCACTGACGCTCATCCAACCGCGGGCAATTTCTTCCACTACGAGAACATAGGTAAGTAAAGACTCACCCAAGCCGCCATACTCCTCAGGAATCATGAGTCCAAATACCCCGAGTTCCTTTAATCCATCAACGATTGCCTGCGGATATTCATCATTATGCTCAAGTTCGTTGGCAACCGGAAGAATCTCATTATTTACGAAGTCGCGAACCGCACTCAGGATTTCAGTCTGAATGTCGGTCATTCCTTCGGTATAAGCCAAGCGTGTCATGTTTTCCCCTATTCAGATTATTTTGCTTACTCAGGTACTACGAATTGTTGGGTGCGAGTCAATCCGGCTGCCCGGCCTTTGGCTGCCATAACCAAAGCCATTTTGCGTGAAGCTTCGTCGATCATTTCGTCTCCCAACATTGCCGCGCCTTTTGCGCCACCACTTGCCGAGGTGAAGTAGCCATATGCATCCAGGATCATTTCTGCGTGATCGTAATCTTCTTGGTCCGGTGAATAGATTTCGTTTGCAGCCTCAACCTGACCGGGGTGAAGTGCCCACTTGCCATCAAAACCAAGTGCCGCTGAGCGCCCCGCAACCC
The DNA here is from genome assembly GCA_002390705.1 of Actinobacteria bacterium UBA4426. GTDB lineage: Bacteria > Actinomycetota > Actinomycetes > S36-B12 > S36-B12 > UBA4592. The sequence continues at coordinate 76,978 of DGQA01000005.1, forward strand.
GACGGAACCCCTCCACGTCTTTTATCTGCAGGTAGGGGCCATCAATTGCCTGTTTGTTGTAGGCACGCGCCGCCATGAGGATCCGCATCAAGATGTAATGGTAAGCGTCCCCAGTGTCGTATCCGGGGGGCTGCTCGCCAACCACGAGCGACTTCATATTAATGCTCGCCATAAAGTCGGCCGGTCCAAAGATGATCGTTTCTACTCGTGGACTCGCCTGAGCAATTGCATCAACGTTGATCAGCCCGAGTGCATTTTCAATTTGAGCCTCGATACCAATACGGCCCACCTCGAGACCATTTGATTTCTCCAATTGGGTAAGGAGCAGATCCAAAGCAATTATTTGGTCAGCGGTCTGCGCTTTGGGCAACATTATTGCATCAAGATTCGCACCGGCTCCCTCAACAACTTCAATAACGTCGGAATATGTCCATTGGGTGGTCCAGTCGTTCACACGAACCGCCCGGATTTTTCCCTCGTATCCACCTTCGTTGAGGGCCGCGACAATGTTCTTGCGGGCCTGCGGTTTAGCAAGTGGAGCAACCGCATCTTCAATATCCATGAACACTTGGTCAACCGGCAGGGTTCGAGCCTTGTCTAACATTTTCACGCTACTACCCGGGACGGCCAGGTTTGAGCGGCGGGGACGCAGTTCTCGTGCAGTGATGGACATGCCATTATATTAGCGAGGCATTTTTCCTCTCGCCCGCGGAAAGCCCCATCGGTGACGGTCACACCTATGCTGTGGTGGGTGTCCAGTCCTGAACTCGGCCGATCCGCCCTTCGGCGGGCCCGCGGGGTCACCATCTACCTTTTCTTTTTCAACGGGATTGCCCTGAGCACTTTGACCCCTCGCTTGGCCGATCTGCAGGGCAAGCTGAATATGTCAGATTTGGCCCTTGGTCTCGTCCTCAGCGCGGGGGCAGCCGGTGGTTTGTTTTTTGGCCCATTTGCAGCCATAGGGATGCGTCGATTTGGAAGTGGCCGGTTTTCCATCATCGCACTGGTATTCCTACTACCGCTATTGCCCCTTATGGGCTTGGCCCCGAGCGTTTTCATTCTGGGCCTGGTTATTTTCGCAATCGGGGCCGTTGACTCGGTACTTGATGCGGCCCAAAATGCCCACGGCCTCAACGTTCAAAAGCTGTATCGACGCTCGATCATTAATAATATGCATGCTTTTTGGGCTTTGGGGACGGTCGTAGGCGCGTTGATCGGAGCAATCACTCTTGCTCTGAACATCTCACTCACTTGGACACTGTCTTTTGTTGCGGCCTTGGGGCTACTCGGCGCATCGGCCACTTTCCGCTGGGTGCTGCCCAAGAACTGGAACAGTGATAGCGGCAATGTGGATCTGACCCGCGAAATCCACGCCGAACACTTACGCTCAATTGATCCTGGTGCAATTGCCCCGGCGACATCAGCTACTCGATTTGGCATCAGTGTCCTTCCTCTTGTGCTCACTGCGATTGGGGCACTGACCGTTCTCGCCATCATCGTTGAAGAAGTGCCACAACGTTGGTCATCGATTTACTTCACTGACCTCGGAGTTGATCCGAGTCGAGTTGGTCTTGGTGTAGTCGCCTTCACCATTTCCCTGACCATTGGACGATTCATTGGTGATATTTTTGTGAATCGCTTCGGCGAGCGGCTCGTTGCACAAGTCAGCATGGGTATCACCGCTGTAGCGCTTGCCTGCGCACTTGTCGCCGGAAGTTTTTATGCCTACATCGGCGCATGCATTGTCATTGGACTCGGCGTTGCTACTCTTTTTCCCGCTGCCATGCACGCGGCTACTTTTGTCAAAGGCACCAGTGCCGAAACCGCAATCACTGTCGTTAGCTGGATTTCTCGCGCCGGATTCGTATTCGCACCATTCATGGTGGGCCTTATTGCCGAACAAGTGGGTGTGAGCTGGGGAATTTCAATTGCCGTCGTTGCAGCATTGATTTTGATTCCACTTTCGCGGATATTGCGAGCCAAAACGGAACACTAATCACACCTTTTAGATCGGCGAAGTCTCCATCGGAGTTTCGCTCTTCGGGTTTGACTTGATCACGAGAATCACCCCGGCCAGAATTAATGCGGCGGCAGGATAAATCGCAGCCGGTGGGGCTTGACCGAGCCAAATGGCTGCGACGAGAGCCGCACCAGGCATCTCAAATAAAATCGCAAGTGAAACGAACGTGGCAGAAGAACGAGCTAATACCTTGTTCATTAATGTATGGCCGAGTAGTTGCGCTCCCAAAGTAATCCCAAGGATCATCAGCCATGCCTCAGGGTCAAACCCTATTAACTCCTGTTCGAACACGAACACCAGTGGCAAGATTGTGAGTGCTGCAACCGCATAAAGCGGAAACGTCATAGTTGCCGTTGGCACACTCTTTCGCACCTCCGCCCCAACCGACATGTACGCCGCAGCGAAAATTGCGCCGGCTAGCGCTAATGCATCACCAATCAAATGATTGGCGTCCATCCGGATATCGACCCCGGTCAACACCAAGACTCCACCGAGTGCAATCCAAATCCCGACCCATGATCCGCGGCTAATTCGGACGCCGCGAGCTCGGGCAATGAATGCCGCCCAGATTGGTTGGGTGGAAACCAGAGCCGTCGAGGCGGCTACGGAGGTAAACACCAAAGACGGAATCCAGGTCGCAAAATGCAGACCCAAAAAAAATCCTGAGACCGCGGTCAGGCGCCACTCTCTGCTGGTTAGGCGTCGGAGGGATTTTCGATCTTTAAGCCCCACCCACACCCCGGTAAGGCCGCTGCCAATCAGGCAGCGCCAAAATGCGATTGCTAAGACCGGGGCTGCGGTAGCGGCGATAACCGGTCCGCTCAGAGCGATGAAAAAAATGGCTACCGCGAGGGAAATTAGGTCTCCTACAGGAGGCAGGCCAAGATTCACTGATCCTGATCCTGAACCTGATCCTGGACCCGATCCTGAACCTGATCCCTTGTGCGCCTCTGAACTCACGGGTGAAGCAAACACCATTGACCCTCGTCCCCCGTCATCAGCCTGACATGCTTTTCTGGGAACCCGTGAAGGGGTACCCTTCACCGGTGAGCACGAATCCACGCGTCTTTCTTGCGCGCCTGAACAGCCTCGGCGTATTTGACCCAAATGGCGACCAAATGGGCAAGGTGCGAGACGCAATCGTGGTGCTCCGGACAGGAAATTTGCCGGCACGCCTTACCGGGCTTGTTGTTGAAGTTCCACCGCGTCGCCGAATTTTTGTTCCCATGACCAAGGTCACCACAATTGACTCCGGGCAAATAATTGTCACGGGCACGGTAAACCTCCGGCGGTTCGAGCAACGCAAAAACGAAACACTCGTCACCGCAGAGCTGCTCGATCGAACCGTGGAGCTACAAGCTTCGGGTGAGCCGGTAACCGTCATTGATGTTGGCGTTGAGCAGTCGCGAAGTCGCGAGTGGTTTGTTGACCAACTTTTCGTGCGTCGAGCAACTCAAGGGTTTCGCCGGCGCAGCGAAAAAATGGTGGTCGATTGGAATGACGTCACCAACATGTCACTACCCGTGCCAGATCAACCAGCCGAACAGCTACTAGCCACCATGGATTCACTGCGGCCCGCTGATGTTGCATCCATGCTTCGCGAGTTGACTCCCACTCGTCGGACTGAAATCGCCCGCGAACTCGACGATGAACGCTTAGCTGACGTACTCGAAGAGATGACGGACCAGAATCGCGTTGAGATCCTGGAGGCGCTCGAGGCGGAGCGAGCCGCAGACATCCTCGAAGAAATGGATCCCGACGACGCCGCTGACTTGATTGCTGAATTAGCACCCGAACGCGCTAAGGACCTACTAGAACGAATGGAGCCAGAAGAGGCCGATGACATTCGACGATTGCTGAGCTACGACGACTTCTCGGCCGGTGGCATGATGACGAGCGAGCCGATTGTCTTGGCCCCTGACGAAACTGTCGCTGATGCGCTCGCTCGGATCCGAAACGCCGATCTTTCACCAGCGCTCGCATCACAGGTGTACGTCTGCCGGCAACCCACAGAAACTCCCACCGGTAAGTATTTAGGTGTGTGCCACTTCCAAAGGCTCTTGCGGGAGCCGCCATCTTCTTTGGTCTCGGCTTTATTAGACACATCTTTAGAACCGATGCGACCAGATACCCCACTATCCGTCTTGACGCGTAGTTTTGCGGCGTACAACCTGGTCGCGTTGCCCGTTGTTGACGAAACAGGTTCGCTCGTTGGGGCGGTTACTTTCGATGATTTAGTGGACCACATGTTGCCGCAGGGTTGGCGCGAATTACCCGATGGCTGGGGACACGACGATCCGGTGATGCACCGTGACTAAGTCTGTAAAACACCCGGGTCGCAAAAGACGCCTCGATCAACCCCTTGAGCGCGGCCGAGCCCGTCGACCGGTGTATGACCCCGAGGTTTTTGGTGCGATGTCTGAGCGGGTCGCCCGCCGGATCGGATCATGGGCATTTATTGCCTGGATGACGGTTGTAGTCATCACGTGGATTGGCTGGAACGTCTTAGCGCCGGACAATCTTAAACCGGATATTTTCCCGTTTATTTTTCTTACCCTGCTGCTGTCCTTGCAGGCCTCCTACGCCGCGCCACTTATTTTGCTCGCGCAAAACCGTCAAACCGACCGGGACCGCGTTCAATTCCAAGAAGACCGAAGCCGCAATGAACGCATTCTTGCCGACAGTGATTACCTCGCCCGGGAAATTGCTGATGTCCGAGATGCTATGGGCGAGCTCGCCACCCGCGACTATTTGCGTGTCGAATTACGCGACCTACTCGAGGAAATAAGTGCACGCCTTGATCGAATCGAAAGTGCCCAATTGCCAGATCACACTCCCCCAGTAGCATCGGACCATGGCCTCCACCCCCAATAAGTTAAATGAATCCGTCGAATCTAATGGCCCGATTAATCTAGACGCGGTACACACTGCACTTGCCAGTGTCGATGACCCTGAGATCCACCGGCCGATTACTGAACTCGGCATGGTCAAGGGAGTCCAGCTGGGCAAAAATGGTGTGGTCGAAGTGGGGATTTTCTTAACCGTCGCCGGTTGCCCCATGAAGGCCACCATCACAGAGCGTGTGAATCACGCGGTGATGCAAGTTCCGGGAGTAGTTGAAGTAAAAGTCGATCTAGATGTTATGTCGGAAGAACAACGTGGCCAGATGCGTCAAACCCTCCGCGGCAAGGAAGACAAGGAGATTCCGTTCAACGCACCAGGATCTCTCACCAAAATCTTCGCCATTGCTTCAGGTAAAGGTGGGGTTGGCAAATCCTCGGTTACCGCTAACCTTGCGGTTGCACTAGTTCAACAAGGTTTCTCAGTTGGACTACTCGATGCCGATGTGTACGGTCACTCGATTCCTAAAATTCTTAACGCCATGACCCCACCCACCATGGTGGAGGGTTTAATCATGCCGCCGCAGGGTAACGGCGTCCGAGTAATGTCAATGTTTTCCTTTAAACCCGGCGGAATCGAGCAACCCGTTGCCTTCCGCGGACCAATGCTGCATCGGGCACTTGAGCAATTCCTCACCGACGTCTGGTGGGGCGACCTAGATTTCTTACTATTGGACTTGCCGCCAGGAACGGGAGACATCGCGCTTTCAACAGCCCAGCTACTGCCGCAGGCAGAACTGATCGTGGTCACTACCCCCCAACAAGGAGCCGCTGATGTTTCGATTCGCTCGGGCACTCTTGCAGCCCAAACGAATCAAAAAGTATTCGGTGTAATTGAAAACATGAGCTCGTTCCCTTGCCCACACTGCGGCGAACCGATCGACCTTTTCGGTGCTGGTGGAGGTAAATCTGTTGCCGACGGCTTGAGCAAAACATTGGGAACCAGCATTCCGGTTTTGGGAAATATCCCCTTTGATGTTCGGTTGCGCGAAGGTGGAGATACTGGCAAACCCCTCGTCAGCGCTTTTCCAGACTCTGATGCCGCTGCTGTCATTGCCGCGATTGCCCAGCAACTCAGTGCCAAGCCCCGCGGGCTGGCAGGAATGAACCTCAACATCACCCCGGCAGGGCGTTAGGTCGCATCAGGGTCAAATGCTGGTTTCTCTGGTTTCTTTGCGCCGTCGGTTTCTTCCGCAGACACGTCATCTGTGAACAATGAGGTCGCAAGTTTGCGGGGATGGTATTCGCCGAGGCCTTTGACCGTATTAATCGTGTCTTGTAGGTCTAGACCTGAGGACTCGGACAACTCTTTGCGCGCAGTTGCGCCCATCTCACGAATTTGCCGCAACCACTTCGCCGCGTCAGCTGCGGCGCGAGGCAATCGCTCTGGGCCGAAAATCAGCAGACCGAGCACCCCGAGTGCGATCAGCTCTCCGACTCCAATGTCAAACACAACATTAGGTTACGCCGGAGCCACCCTTGTATGCCCCGGCCCCCTCTAACCGATAGTGCTGGAAGAGCCCAAAGTCAACGGAACCGTTGTGGACTGTCCGTTACGCGTGAAGGTGAGCTCTACCCCTTCACCCGGTGCATAACTTCGAATCACCACCACCAGCTCAGTTGAGTCGGCAACTTGGCGTCCATTAAATCCGGTAATGACATCCCCCACCCGAACCCCAGCCTCCTCAGCCGGCCCACCGGGAGTAATTTCACTAACAGCAGCCCCATCGCCCGTGTATGCAGTGTTAAGCACCACTCCAATGATCGGGGTTTGCGAGTCGCCTGTGGCGATTAATTCTTCGGCAATTCTTTTCGCGGTGTCAATCGGGATCGCAAAACCAAGTCCAATCGACCCCCTCTCCCCGCCAATTGATCCGGCCAAGGTCGCAATTGCCGAGTTAATCCCAATCACCCGCCCAGTGTCATCGAGTAATGGACCCCCAGAGTTTCCAGGGTTAATCGCCGCATCAGTTTGAATTGCGTTAATAAAGGCCAGCTCACCGCTTCCGCCAGCGGTAACCGGTCGATCCAGCGAGCTTATGATGCCTGCCGTAACCGTGCCATTGAGCCCAAGCGGAGCACCAATCGCGATTGCGGCTTCCCCGACCCGCACAGCACTTGAGTCCCCTAGGACAGCGGCCGGCAAACCATCTCGATCAACTTTGAGCACCGCGAGGTCATAGGAAGTATTGCGACCAACAATTTTGGCAATCGCCTCGCTACCGTCATCAAAAACAACCGTGAGTTCCCCACCATTTGCTGCCGGTGCTGCCACGTGATTGTTTGTCAGAATATAGCCATCAGACTGCACAATAAAACCTGAACCACTGCCGGAATTATTGCCAGCTTCAATCAGAATCGAAACAACACTTGGCAAAACTGACTCAGCGATCGCAGCGACATCACTCGAACTCACGTTGGCAGCACCATCAATCTGCGGCAGCTGCACAATATTGTTTGAGACGCTTAAATTTTCATCTCCACTGGATCCGATCACGTATCCACCAAGCCCGGCGATACCCCCAACGACCACAGCAGTCACGGCGGAAACACATACTGTTGCCAGCACGCCAAGTCCACGGCGCCGTTCTTTACGCGGTGGAGGTAACGGAATCGGCGGCGGCACCACAAAGTTTGTTGGCGGAAAGTCACTCATCTCACAAGCCTAACGCGCGCGCATGTAGGTGTGCGAAGGCTTGCCACTAGGCTCTTGGAAGAACACACCTTAATAGGTGTTAATCCAGTGAGGAGTGAGATGTCCCATCCAGCGATTACCGAAATAGCCGCCGAGTTCACGGAGAACTACTTGGGCGAATTTGACGCTGAGCATGCCGGGGAGCTCCGTGATGCCAGGGCACACGCTGCGGACCTGGGAATTGAATGTGTCAGCCATCAAGTTGCTGCCCTACTGAAACTTCTGGCGGCCTCAACCCAAGCGCAGGCAATCATTGAGGTCGGCACGGGAACCGGTATTTCGGGCGCCGCTCTGCTCGAAGGAATGAAAACCGGTGGGGTGCTCACCAGTATCGATCTTGAGGCCGAGTATCAGCGCCATGCGAAGGAACTTTTTACTGGCCTTGGGTGCGAATCTAATCGCACCCGATTAATCGCAGGTCGCGCCCTTGATGTACTCCCCCGCCTCTCTGACGCCGCCTACGATCTCATTTTTGTCGATGCCGACGCAGGTGAGTATCCGGCCATTCTTATACAGACGAAGCGGCTGCTACGAATTGGCGGATTGGTCATTTTTCACGGCGCATTCGCCACGGGGATTGCTGATGCTTCTGCCCGAGACTACGAAGCAACCGCCATGCGCGAACTGGCCACTGAATTGCGCTCTGACAACGACTGGCTGCCCTCGCTTCTCACCGTGGGTGCGGGTCTGTTCTTGGCCTCACGTCGCACCCCGTAGTAGCCCGCTTCTTTTAGGCGAAAACGGCCAGAAGCGTCTCGCCCAGTTCCTTGGCCTCGTCGGCTTTTAATTCCACGACCAACCGCCCGCCGCCCTCTAAAGGGACCCGCATCACGTAACTACGGCCCTCTTTGGTGACCTCCATTGGTCCGTCTCCGGTACGTGGCTTCATAGCGGCCATGAGTGTGTCCCCTTCCAGCCAAGTCCTCGTGGCGCCCATGCGCCCTTGAATTCCCCGGCGTGCCCGGGTCGAAGACCCCATTATTCCGTATCGGCGTTAGGGGAGCCTACTCGCCCTCAGATTGGACCCCCTTCGCACAAGTGGGCCGCAACTAGATCTGTGAAAGTGGCCGGCGGACCCGATCACAGACCGCGGGTGGGCCGCTTCACATAACGGGCGGTCACGGCTTCCAGCGGGCCTTGGGAGAAGCGCCGAAGCCACAGGGTCATTGCAAGAACGAGGATCGTCCACGAGAAGATCGCCAAAAGGGTGACCGACGTCGCCCCCAATTGGCCAAAAAGACCAAGACCCCAGGCACTAAACGCCATGGTAAGCAGCACGGACTCGCCCAAGTACACGGTGAGCGATGCGCGGCCGGCTGGCACTACGGACCGCAGCAATGCAGGTGCTCGCACGCTGATCACGGCAACCGCCCCAATGTACCCGACCGTGAGAATTGGGGCGACCAAAATCCCCAGCAGGCCTGCCGCACCTGAAAACCCATCTGCCTGCTCTCCTACCGCGCGTCCAGGTCCGAGAACGAACCATGTGGTGGCAAATTGCAAGGGTAAGCCCAGACCAAGACCCCAGATGGCAGCTCGACGGAATTGCTTTTCTCGGTCGTGCGGTTCGGCCAGAAACTGGTGCCGGGCCGCGAGCAATCCCAGGCAAAAGGCAACAAAAGCGAAACCCCACTGGCCCACAACGATCAGCGGCAACACTTCTGGGATCACTTGAATTCGAATCAGGGCTTGATCAAGGAAGTTGCCAGTTGCCATCACTTCGTTGTAGTTCTGGATCCACGAATTGCTGGAGGGTTGTGGGAAAGCTAAGACTAGAGCAGCGAAGACTAAAAGCATGAAAGACGTGAAAGCACCCACAACGATTGCGACCCGAGCAACTACCTGATCTGGGCGTGCGAAAACGAGTAAAAGCCCGAAACCAAGGATCGCATAACTGACCAGGATGTCACCCACGAAAAAAAACACGTAATGGACAATGCCAAGCAGTAAGAGCGCCACCAACCTACGCCGATAAATAACCCGACGTATCTTGCCGTCTTCTTTAAGAATAAAAAGTGCGCTATAACCAAAAAGGAAAGAAAAAATTAGGTAGAATTTCCCTTGGGCCAGCATGGTTACTCCAAAGGCAACCGCTCGATCAAGGGTGGTGTCAATTGCTGAATTGTCGTACCCGGACCCGCTAATTCCCAGAAAAGGGGCATTCACCAGCACGATGCCCAGCAACGCCAAGCCACGCAACTGATCCGGCAACCGCTGGCGAGGCCGTGTCTGCGATTGCATGGAGTGCAGGATATCGGGTTACCCGAAAGTCTTTATGCGTGTCCTGAAAAGGAAGCCCCAGATTCAATTTCGCGTTTAAGTGCCGTGAGAGATCTCTTCACACCCGCGAGCATCGGGTATTTGCCCAGTGGCCAGCCAACAGCTCCCAGAACGCCCAAAGGCAACTCGAAATCCTCGCTCCAAATAAACCGGGACGTGTTTTGCGGCAGCGCAACTACCTCCATGGTCCCCGTTCCTTTAACTAACGAGCCGGTATGCAGAACGTCAACACGATAAGGCGCCTCCCAGAGGGTTATTTCCATTGTGTCCCAGAAACCCAATGGTCCGACCCCGGTCCAGCCCGCGATCACGGAGCCTACGCTTTTGCCGTCACCCGCTCGCACCTCAACCCTCGTACCCACCATCCAACGATTCTGCTGGGTCCACGCGGTGAACGCATCAAAGACTTCCTGCACTGGAGCATTAATCACAATGTCCAGATCAAGGCGACGAACTCTTTTGGTGCTCATCGCTGTCTACTCGCTTCGAGTTCGGTAATTTTGCCTTCAAGCTCGGCGATTTTTTGATCAACCTCATCCATTCGGTAACCCCGAAGCGTGACATCGAAGCCGACTGACTCAAGTGTGTAGTCACCCGTGTTCTCAATTCCCACACTTGGTACGAATCTACCGGTGATCGCCATTGCAGCCCCAGCAATCACCAGAATCGCAATAACCACAAAAATTAGCGTCATGCCCCTATTTCATCATGAAAATTGGAACCTTGCTGTGTTAACCAACCGCGCAGGCTCGCCAACACACTTGCGAGTTCACTCTTACTCACAAATTCGCCCTGGCTATGCGCGATTGCTGGATTTCCAGGGCCATAATTTACCGCCGCAGTTCCCATCGCTGAAAAACGAGCAACATCGGTCCAACCAAATTTTGGTGCGACCTGCGCACCCGTTGCCTGAACAAATGCTTGGGCGGCAGGTTGAGACAACCCGGGAAGGGCCCCTGACGCTTGGTCGGTCACCTCAATCTCGAAATCACTAAAAAGATCGTGCAGGTGAGCAATGCCTTGCTCCAGAGATTTATCTGGTGCGAACCGGTAATTTACGGTAACCGTGCAGACATCAGGGATTACATTGCCAGCCACACCCCCCACAATTCCGACCGCATTGAGCCCTTCCCGAAATGTGAGGCCATCAATTACCGGGGTTCGCGGATCGTAAGTTTCAAGGATTTCCAAAATCTCTCGCGCTTGATGAACCGCGTTTTTTCCCATCCACCCTCGAGCACTGTGGGAACGCTCGCCGCGAGTCGTAATACGGGCTCGAATCGTTCCTTGACAACCCGCCTCAATTTGCGCATTGCTAGGTTCCATCAGCACCGCAAAGTCAGCTTCCAAAAACTCTGGCGCGAGGTCAGCTATTTTTTGTAAGCCGTTAAACTCGGAGGCAACTTCTTCAGCTTCATAGAAAATGAATGTGAGATCTCGCACCGGTTCTCGAACCATTGCCGCAAGTTGTAATGCAACCGCCACCCCACCTTTCATATCGCAGGCCCCTAACCCATAAATCCGATCCGAGTCCACGCGATGTGGAAGGTTCCCATTGACCGGAACGGTGTCAAGGTGACCTGCGATAATGACGCGGTCACCTCGATCGGCATGATTAGTTGCAATCACCGAGTTTCCAATCCGAGTGACATCTAAGTGTGGGTAACCCTCTAGCGCTTGCTGAACAAGGTTTGCCAGATGTTCTTCTTGGTGCGATTCGCTCTGGATATCGATTAAGCTCGCCGTCAGATCTGACAGGTCTGCGTGAAGGGAGAAAGGTGCCGTCGGCCCGGGAATGCTCACGCCACTACGGTAGTGCGGTGGACGAAAATTTGCTAAATGGACCAGCATGCGCTTTCGGGTTGGCCACCTACAGCGGTGAGACGTTGCTTGACGTGTGGTACCCAGACCCCACCTTGGGTTCAACACCAATTGATATTCCCGGCCTCGATGCCGGCGCGGTGCACGACGAATTACGCGGGGTCACCGTTCGCGGGATTCGCACTGAAATCTCTGATCTTTCGTTACCTCCCGTTGATGGTGCAGATGCCTACTTGCGTTTGCACCTGCTCTCGCACCGACTTGTAACGCCTCGATCAATCAACATGGATGGAATTTTCGGCAAGTTGGAGCTCGTCGCGTGGACAAACCTTGGGCCCATTTCAGTGGAGCGGGTAAGTGAAGTGCGTCTACGTACCCGCGCCCGCGGCAATCAATTAACAATCTTCGGCCTGGATCGCTTCCCGCGAATGGTGGATTACGTAGCCCCTGGTGACGTTCGTGTCGCTGATGCTGACCGGGTGCGACTTGGTGCCCACCTGGCACCCGGAACCGTAGTCATGCATGAAGGGTTTGTGAACTTCAATTCAGGAACACTCGGAACGTCCATGGTGGAAGGTCGCATTTCAGCCGGGGTGATAGTGGGAGCCGGCTCAGATATTGGCGGTGGCGCATCCATCATGGGAACTCTCTCCGGAGGTGGAAAAGAAATGATTTCGGTCGGCAGCGAGTGCCTGATCGGCGCAAATGCCGGAATTGGAATCTCACTCGGGGACCATTGTGTTGTCGAAGCAGGACTTTATGTGACCGCGGGCAGCAAAGTGCTGCTACCCGATGGTGAAGTGGTTAAAGCGAGCGCACTCTCCGGCGCCCACGACTTGTTGTTTCGCAGGAACTCCGTGACCGGTGGCATTGAAGCCATGAAGCGCACTGGCTCATGGGGTGGACTCAACTCCGCATTGCATTAAGCATTGCTTAATCATTTTCTAGCCCGTGGGGTAATTGCGTTCAATTGCACCCGTGTACACCTGGCGGGGGCGACCAATCTTGGTAGTTGGATCCTCGATCATCTCACGCCATTGGGCGATCCAGCCGGGTAACCGGCCAAGTGCAAAAAGTACCGTAAACATGCGGGTAGGGAATCCCATCGCCTTGTAAATTAAACCCGTGTAAAAATCAACATTTGGGTACAACTTGCGCTCGATGAAAAAGGGGTCTTCGAGTGCAACTGCTTCGAGTTGAAGTGCAATGTCCAAAAGTGGGTCTTTGACATTGAGAGCCTCGAGAACCTCGTAGGCCGTCTTTTTCACAATCGCCGCCCGGGGGTCATAATTTTTGTACACGCGGTGGCCAAAGCCCATGAGCTTTACGCCATCCTCGCGCGCTTTCACCCTCTCAATAAATGCGTCGACCCCCTCACCCGAGTCGTGGATCTCGCCGAGCATTTCTAAAACAGCCTGATTAGCTCCGCCGTGCAGAGGCCCAAAGAGCGCGTTAATTCCGGCAGAGACGCTGGCAAAAAGATTTGCGTGGGATGAGCCAACCAGTCGCACAGTCGACGTGGAACAATTCTGCTCATGGTCTGCATGTAGAATAAATAACTGATTTAAGGCCCGAACAACCACCGGGTCCGCAACGTATTCCTCAGCGGGTACCCCGAAAGTCATGCGTAAGAAGTTTTCAACAAACCCGAGAGAATTATCTGGGTAGAGCATCGGCTGACCGACAGACTTCTTGTAAGCGTAGGCCGCGATTGTCGTTACCTTGGCGAGCAGCCGAATGGTCGAAATCTCTACCTGCTCCTGATCAAATGGATCCAGGGAATCTTGGTAGAAAGTTGAGAGCGCTGAAACGGCCGAAGACAGCACCGGCATTGGATGGGCGTCCCGCGGGAAGCCGTCAAAGAAGCGTCGTAGATCTTCATGCAACATGGTGTGCTGGGTAATGAGTGATTCGAAGTCAGCTAACTGTGTCGGAGTGGGCAATTCGCCATAAATCAACAGGTATGAAGTTTCAAGAAATGTGGATTTTTCCGCAAGTTGCTCAATGGGGTAACCACGGTAGCGGAGGATTCCTTTTTCACCATTAATGAAAGTAATAGCGGAAGTGCACGACGCCGTGTTCACGAAACCTGGGTCCAAGGTGACGTTACCGGTGGCATTGAGCAGCGAACTAATGCCCAAGCCGTTTTCCCCTTCGCTTGAGTCGATGACAGGGAGATCAAGAGTCCCACCAGGAAAATTAAGCACGTTATCGGTCACAGGCGAAGACTATCGGCCTCTTGTCGTTCGCGAAAATCCGCCTACACTCCCGCGGCCAGGCGCGAAACCGCCTGTGCAACGGCCAGATCACTCGCAGTGAGTGCCACTCGAACGAACTTTTGCCCTTTTTCCCCATAGAAAACACCTGGAGTGACCAAGATTCCTAATTTTGCCAGGCCGGCCACGCTCTCCCAACAGTCTTTGTTTTGGGTTGCCCACAGGTATAACCCGGCTTGACTGTGACAAATCTCAAACCCAAAGGCGCTTAAAGCCCCTTTGAGTGCAGCCCGCCTGGCGCGATATCGCTCCTTTTGCTCACGGATGTGCTGGATATCTTGATAAGCGGCGACAGCGGCATACTGCACGAATGTGGGGACCATCATGCCTAAGTGTTTGCGGATTCCCAAAATCCGATGCACCAATTCCGGATCACCGGCTAGAGTCCCGAAACGGTAACCGGCCATATTGGATCGTTTGGAAAGTGAATGCACCGCGAGTAACCCGGTGAGGTTTCCGCCATTAACTCGCCGATCCAAAATCGACACGGGCTCGGCTTCCCAACCAAGTTCGAAATAGCACTCGTCGCTCACGATCACAACGTCGTGTGATTGGCCCCAAGAAACCAAGTCTTGGAGCCTTGCCAGGCTGAGTACTTCACCGGTTGGGTTTGACGGTGAATTAAGCCACACCATGGATACCGGGGCGGACAGCAATTCGGGTGAGTCCGTAGCGACGACCTCCAGGCCCCCGGCAAGACCGCCCACCTGATAAGTCGGGTAGGCGACTTCAGGAATCACCAATCGGTCATGTATTCCCAAGCCAAGCAAATTCGGTAGAGCGGCAATAAGCTCCTTTGAACCGATGGAAGGTAGAACTCCGATGGTGTCTGGGGCTCCCAAAGTTGTACGGGCCCAGTCGATGAAGGTGGTCGATAGTTGTGCGATGCCGGCCGTAGTGGGGTACCCGGGCGCATTTGATGCTTGGGCAAGTGCTTGCTGAACAGGCAGTGGGGTTGAGTCCACGGGAGTTCCGACGGACAAGTCAATCATTTTATCGGAATAGTTGCGGGCGATCTCTGCGAAAGGGACAAGCGCATCCCATGGAAAATCAGGTAATTGCGCCCAACGATCTCCAGTCACAAAAGCACTCTTTGACCAGATTATTCGTCGTGCGTTTGGGTTTCGATGCTTGCGAGCAGGGGTGCATCGAATGTCTGTGGTCCCAACTTCGAGGCTCCGCCCGGCGAACCTAGCTCAACAAAAAAGTCCACATTGGCGGCAGTAAAAGCTTGGTGCTCTGCGGGAACGTCGTCTTCATAGTAAATAGCCTCAACCGGGCATACCGGCTCACATGCGCCGCAGTCGACGCACTCATCGGCTTGGATATACAACATGCGGTCGCCTTCATAGATGCAATCCACCGGGCATTCTTCAATGCAGGACCTGTCCTTGAGGTCTACACAGGGAAGGGTGATCACGTAAGTCACTATCGCTCCAAAAAGTAGGGCGCAATGTCATTGCGCCGGGTGAGACAACTATATTCTTTCGGCTGAACCTACCGTCTCCGCATTGTTCATGCACCTACCGTCCCCATAATCTGGCCAACGTCTAGGCTGCGGGTGTGCGGCTGTACAACACGATGACCCGAAAAATTGATCCCGTCGAGACAGCGCACCCCAAAATCGCCCGTATCTACGCGTGCGGGCCCACAGTCTATCGAGATGCCCATGTGGGAAATATGCGGACTTTCTTGGTAACGGACTTGATCGCACGCACCCTTCGCCACCAAGGATTTCGGACAACCGTTGTCCAAAACATCACTGATGTGGGACACATGGCCGACGACACGGGATTAGGTGAGGCGCAGTTGGATTCTGCCCCACAGGACAAAATGCTCGCCGAGTCTGAAAAAACGGGTCAGAGCGCCCTTGAGATCGCCCAGCGTTTTGAACATAGGTTCCACCACGACCTCGCCCAGCTAAACATTTATCCGGCCGATCATTATCCCAAAGCAAGTGAGTCCATTGATTCAATGCTCGACTTGATTAGAAAGTTAATTGATAGCGGTAACGCATATGTGGGAATTGATAATTCGGTGTACTTTTCGGCCGAGTCCTTCCCAAGTTACGGGGCATTAAGTGGCAATAAGCTCGATGCCCTGCGGCCCGGTCACAAATTTGATCCGGACGAGAATGAATCCGCCAAGCGGTTCCACGCCGACTGGGCATTATGGAAATCTGCTGGAGACACTCGTACTCAGCTCACCTGGGAGACACCCTGGGGCCGTGGGTTCCCCGGTTGGCATACCGAATGCAGCGCCATGAGCATGGATCTTCTGGGCGAAAGCATCGATATTCATACGGGGGGAATCGACCTTCGATTCCCCCACCATGAAGATGAACGGGCTCAAAGCAACTCGGCCAGTTCTGGTGACCACGAAGTAGTTCGCCACTGGGTTCATGCCGAACACCTACTTTTCGAGTCACGGAAAATGAGTAAGTCCTCTGGTAATGTTGTACTCGTACAAGACATTATCGACCGTGGATATGACCCGCTGGTGATTCGGTTAGCCTTTCTGCAGCACAGGTACCGAAGTCAAATGAACCTCACATGGGAAGTCCTGGCTTCCTCGCAAGAACTCCTCGATCGTTGGCGCCGTAAAGTCAACGTGTGGTCTCAAAGCGCGTCCCAAGCAATGGATCAAGGGCTTATTGCCGAAATTTCAGGGCATTTCGCCGAGGATCTCAATACGCCCATGGCGATTAATGCCCTGCGAATATTGGAGAAAAGCCCACAGATAAGTGACGGTTCAAAATTCGAAATGTTTTCTTACCTAGATTCGCTGTTTGGGTTAGATCTCACCCGAGAAGTCGGCCATAACCTGAACTCACTTTCTGAGATTCCCCCTGATGTGTCCCAATTGCTGGAACAACGCAATGCCGCTCGCAGCTCACGAGACTGGGCATTAAGTGACCAATTGCGCGACCAAATCGCAGAGCGCGGGTTCACAGTTGTTGATACCAGTGAAGGCACACAACTCGAAACCACTAAGACCTAGTTTTCTCACACCTCCGGTCTATTTGCTGCAAAAATGCTTTCCGCATCTGCGGGGGTTGGTACGGCGTCATCTAAATTGACACCCGGTGGATCGAATACTTCCGGCTTGGGTTCTTTCTTTTTCTTCTTGCACACAATATTTGGACCCGCCCTGTAGATCGTGGTCATCGGCTCGCGTTTCACTTCTTGCCCATCTTTGGTGAAAACTCGATTAACGGTAATGGTGAATCCTTCAATGCCCGACTGAGCTACACATTTCTTGTTCCTCTTGACAATTTTCTTAGATTTATTGACATTGACCCGCTCCCCAAATTCCGCTTCAATCGAGTCGAACTCCTTAGTTCCCCAGAAGGTAACTTTCATTGAGCTGTTTGTCATTTTCGTTTTGATCAACACAGCACGGGACAAGCTATTTGTGAATTTCATGTCGAAAACTCCCCAAGCCACGGTTGCTTCCAAGCCTGGTTGGTAACGGGAAATGTAGAGCGAATGAGCTCGAGTGTCGGTTCGTTCCATTCCTGCGAAGAAAGCTCCTGTCCACACTGCCGTTGTTGCCGCAGAAACGCCTCCACCGAGAGCCTCTTCAAAAACGCCACCAGGGCCAATAATTGTGCCGACCGTGTACCCATTTTCAACAGTGCGTTCTTTAATTGTGTCATTCATCGAAAAAGTTTCCCCTGGCATCAAGATTGTGTTGTTTATATATTTTGCCGCCTGTCCAATATTGGTAACACGGTAGGCAGCATAGTTAAAATCTTGAGTGAACCTAGAAAGTTTCTCATTGATACCGAGCTGCTGTGCCTCTAGGGTTGTTATCTCAGGATCGCGTGTTCCCAGCGCAATGGAAACACTTCGATCACTGCCAGGGGCAGAGAGAACCCCCAGCACCGAAGTCGCCAGCTGCGCATCTGAGACACCTGCACCCACGACCGAGGGAACTACAACTGGACTCCCATTTTCAATTTTGAAACTTGCGTTACGTCCCGGCGTTTCCACCCGCTTGAGTTCATTGGCGATTGATGCGTAGAGCAACGCACCGTTGAGTTCCGGGGAAAGTTGATTGCCCTGAATAGTAAAAGAAAGCGCCTGGGCAATAGTTTCTGGGTCAATGACCGCTTGTACGTCTTTGACCACGATGTTCACGGGATTGGCAACCGCTTGCTTGGCCAAAGTCTCTGCCTTAATTGCATTTGCTGCAGAAACTCTCGGTGGCAGAACTTTTATCGGTGCTTCAATCATTGATTGGGGCTTGGGAGCCGCCGCCATAATTTGGGAACCCAGCTCCTCGCGATCAACCTCTCGACCATCACTTCCCTGGGTGAGTGAAATATTTTTTTGGGTCACGGACAGTTTCGGTTCAATTGGTTTCAGCCTGAGTGCGTCGGCGATTAACACTACTGATTGTGAAAGTAAGTCTTGATCAACCAAAATCATCGGTTCAACATCGAGCGAACCGGTTAAATTCGAGATCATTTTTAATGGATTAAAGCCACGCATAATGGCTTGATCAACTGTTGCTGCGGCATCAAGGGTGATCCCGGCATCTCGGGGGCGCACTTGAAAAACTTGATCACCGGCGGCGATCTCAATTTTTCGGTTAAAAGCAGTGCCCAAGGACTCCTCGATCACGTCCACTGCCTGGCCAGTACTCATACCGCCAATCGCCACACCGGAGACGGTCGTTCCTGGCCGTACCCCGTCATTGGTCGCGGCGTAAATGCCCAGGAAAAAAGCGAATAAAGCCCCGATTCCACCCCCAATCCACAAGAGATTGCGCTTCGAGATCGCGGGCATCTGCTGATGCTCACTCACAACTTATCTCCGCAACTGTTGACATCAAGGTTATACACGTGATTCTATCGTACATACGGCATTGGACGTGCTGGCAGCGAAAGTCAATGTTGAGACAAATCAGGTCAGTTTGTTTCCCGCAACCACATCAATTACTCCGAAAGGACTGACGGCCGTGGGAGTCGATGGGTTCCCTTTCGTGCCAAAAAATCAACCGGGAGTGTTGCCGCAGACGCACCCAACACAATTCCGCCAAAGAGATACACCACTTGACGGGCTCCTGAACTAATTGCCAGGTCACCCGATGGCGAGTCCGCCGCCAGAAAAACTGTCGCCGCCAGCCACCCGGTGAAGAACAGCCAAGCAGCCCAACGGGTCCCTGTGGCGAGAGTGGCCAAGCGGGTCACCGCCACAATTGCAACCAGCAGCAAGGCCGTGCCCCACGGCAAAATTATTACGAAATCACTAATGGAGAAGATTGAGCGATGCGCCTGAATGAAAGCGCCGGCAATCCCGATGGTGGATCCCATGATGACGAACCCCACGAGTAGCAGGCTGCGCCGAATTGGTTCATGCAAGATTGAGTCCCTCAAATAGGTCGCTTTCCTGACCCAGACTAGGCAATTTTCCACGAACTAAACGAAAGTGCTCCTCGCTAAAGATTTCAAGGCCCAAGTTATTCGACAACGCAAAGAATCCACTATCAGCGGTCACTTGCGTTTTGTGGGCGGTGAGTGCCGAAAATTTTGCCGAAGTGAAAGCCGCTCCATCAATCACGGTCGTGATCACCGAGTCGTCAACCGCAAACGGGATATCATCCGGATCCATCGATGCAAACTCACTTTCGTCACCAATCTCCTTGAGTTTGGTAATTCCTTCCACAATTCTGCTCTTGGGAAACGCGGTCCAATAAACCTTGGCCACTGACCAAGTCTCACCCAGTTCCGGCTTAAAGCTTGGGCTCTCGGCTAGGGCAATTGCATAGGTAGTTACCCGGTGCGCCTGGATGTGATCAGGGTGACCGTACCCACCAAAGTCGTCGTAGGTGGCGACAACTTGTGGTCGAACTTCTCGAATAATTGTTACTAAGTCTGTGGCGGCTTCCAGCAAGTCCGCACGCCAGAAACAATCCGCGCGCTGATTGCTCTCAACATCCATCATGCCGGAGTCGCGATATTTACCGGCACCTCCCAAAAACCGGAAGTCAGTAACACCCAAGATCGCCATGGCATCGGTCAGCTCGGTAATCCGATGCTCACCCAACAAATCATCGTGCTCAGCCGCCAAGTGTGCTAACTCGGGGATCAGGACTTCTCCCTCTTCACCAAGGGTGCAGGTCACCAAGGTCACCGAGGCGCCTTCCGCGACATATTTTGCCATAGTTGCCCCCGTTCCAATTGACTCGTCGTCAGGGTGGGCATGGACAATCAAAAGTCGGGCATCAGAAGTCACTGGCCTAGGTTACCGGCCACACAAGCTAGGGCATGATTCGCACATGAATGAATCATTTCCCCGACAGAAGGCAGCGACCCGCAGTTTCCGCTTGGGAGTGCCTCGAAACTTCTCCATTAAACCCAGCGGGGACCTAATCCTGTTCCTACGGACTGCCAGTGGCCGAACCCCTACGACTGATATTTGGGTGGCTGAAAAAACAGAATCCGGATGGGTTGAACGCTGCCTGGTCGAATCAGCATCGCTTTCAGTCGGTGGGAAAATCCCGCATGAGGAGCTTGCACGCAGGGAGCGGATGAGAGAAGTCACTCAGGGGGTAACCGCCTATTCAACTGACACCGAATTCACGAGAATTACTTATGTCCTCGACGGGGAACTCTTCATACACAACTTGCCCCAACGAAAAGGTGAAGCCATTGGACTCCCTTCGCCCATTGAGACCGGTGGCGGATGCATCGACCCAAGACTCAGCCCCGATGGGAGCCAGGTCGCATTTGTTCACGCCGAGTCACTGTTCACCGTTGACACTGACTCACTAAAAGAAACTCGTCTTTGTGGTCCGGCAGAAGCCGAGGAAAACGTCTTTTGGGGACTCGCCGATTTTGCAGCAGCTGAAGAGTTCGACCGGGTCCGCGGCTACTGGTGGGCTTCGGACTCTGGGAGCTTACTTGTTGAGCGGATTGATGAAACCCCGGTCGATGTCGCCTGGATCGCGGATCCGGCGAATCCGCTCACGCCAGCGCGCCCACACCGCTACCCATTTGCAGGAACACCCAACGCGAATGTCTCGTTACATCGCGTCACGCTCACGGGTGACATTAATGAAATCCTATGGAACAAAAACACGCATCCCTATCTGGTCACTGTGAACCCACGGGGCTCCGCAGCGACTTTCAGCGTGCTGTCTCGGGATCAAAAAAGCCTGGAGATATTTCGATTGAACGAATTAGCATCAACATCAATTCACGTCAGGAACGAAGAGCCATGGCACACGGTCGCAACTGGAGTACCCACGCTCAATGACGCTGGTCAACTGATTGAGATCCGCCCACTCGACAACTCATTTCGTCTCTGTGTTGACGGAGAAGCAGTGAGCCCAGAAGGAATTCAAGTCGGGGGCGTGCTCATGTGTGACGACGACATCACCTACACCGGACAAAGTGAGACCACCAACCAACACATCTACTCGCTAGGAAAAGGCCAACTTTCTGCACCCGAAAAAATTCAGTCTATGAACTCTGGAGTGCGTAAGGGTGACCTCCTCTTATTGGCCCACACCGATTTTGAGCACACCAAAGCCACGTACTCGTTATATAACGTCAACGATCTTGATGCACCCGAGCATGTGTTTACCAACAATGCGGAATCACCCGTCGTAACTCCCACCGTCACCGTCGCAACCACGGGTCAACACAATCTCAAGAGCGCAATTATTTGGCCGGAGAATCACAAACGGGGAACCAAAATCCCAGTGATCTGCGCCCCCTACGGCGGCCCGCGCCACGCACGAGTAGTCGCATCTGGTCTCTCTTTTTGCTCAGATCAATGGCTCGCTAACCAAGGTTTTGCAGTGGTTGTCACTGATAATCGCGGAACCCCCGGGCACGGACCAGATTTTGAGTACAGCATTGCGACCGACTTAGCGAAAAAAGTCGTTCACGACCAAGTGGATGCATTAACCACGCTCGGTGCCACATACCCTGACCTTGATCTCACCCGAGTGGGTATTCATGGTTGGTCATTCGGCGGATACCTCGCGGCACTGGCAACAATTGAACGACCAGACATTTTCCAGGTGGGTATTGCCGGTGCTCCGGTCGCCGACTGGGCGCTCTATGACACTGCTTACACTGAACGCTATCTAGGTTTACCCGCTGAACGCCCCGATGGTTATGAGGAAGCTTCACTGTTAAGCCGGGCACACAAACTGGAACGACCCCTCCTGATTATTCATGGCCTCGCCGACGACAACGTCTTAGTGGCACATTCACTTCGACTCTCAACAGCACTGCTGTCAGCAGGCAAAACCCACTCGGTTCTGCCACTTTCCGGTGTCACCCATATGACCTCACAAGAAATCGTGGCTGAAAATTTAATGCTGGCAGAGCTGGAGTTTTTTTACGAACACCTGCGGTGACGAAAAGAGCCCCTGCCCACTGTCGTAGTTACTACGCCTTGGTCTTTCGACCGGAACGTTGGCGCTCGCCAGCGTCAAGGGTCACTTTGCGGATCCGGACCGCCGCAGGGGCGACCTCAACACATTCGTCCTCCCGGCAGAACTCAAGTGCCTGCTCAAGTGAGAGTTGCTTGTGGGGGATGAGTGGAACCAAGACGTCTGCTGAAGATTGACGCATATTGGTCAGCTTCTTTTCCTTGGTGGGGTTTACGTCCATGTCATCACTGCGCGAGTTCTCGCCCACAACCATGCCTTCGTAGACCTCTGTGCCTGGCCCAACAAACAGGGTTCCGCGCTCTTGAAGGTTTGCCAGGGCAAATCCCGTGGTGGGTCCGGTTCGGTCGGCGACCAGTGCGCCGGTTGGGCGGGTGCGTAAGTCACCAAACCATGGTCCGTAATTGTCAAAGACGTGGTGCAGCAGTCCGGTTCCGCGCGTTTCGGTGAGGAATTCAGTCCGGAAGCCAATTAACCCTCGGGCAGGGACGAGGTAGTCCATGCGGACCCAGCCAGTCCCGTGGTTGATCATTTGCTCCATGCGGCCCTTGCGGAGAGCCATCAGCTGTGTGACGACGCCCAAGTAGTCCTCGGGGATATCAACCGAGAGGCGCTCAACGGGTTCGTGAAGCTTGCCATCAATGACTCGGGTGACCACTTGGGGTTTACCCACGGTTAGTTCAAAGCCCTCTCGCTTCATCATTTCGACCAAAATTGCTAGCTGGAGTTCGCCACGGCCTTGTACTTCCCACGTATCCGGGCGTTCCGTGGGAAGCACTCGAATCGAAACGTTACCGATCGTTTCATCCCGCAAACGCTCCTTCACCATGTTGGCGGTTAACTTGGTTCCACCACTACGACCGGCCACAGGCGATGTATTAATTCCGATTGTCATGGAGATCGAGGGTTCATCAACAGTGATCACGGGCAAAGCAATGGAATTCTCTGGGTCAGCCAATGTGTCACCAATTGTGATTTCGGGGAAACCCGCGACCGCGATGATGTCACCGGGTCCGGCGCTCTCCGCTGGGACCCGACTCAACGCCTCGGTCATGAGGAGTTCTACAACCTTCATGCGGGTAGACGTTCCATCCGCTTGCATCCAGGCAATCTGCTGGCCCTTGGTAATCGTGCCCTGATGAACGCGGCATAGGGCTAAGCGACCCAAGTATGGGGATGCGTCAAGGTTGGTTACGTGCGCCTGCAGTGGTGCGCCTTCGATGTAGGTCGGAGCCGGCACGGTCTCGATGAGAGTCTTAAATAATGGCTCAAGATCTTCCTCCTCTGGCATCCCACCGTTCGCGGTGCGAGTCAACGAAGCACGACCCGCTTTCGCGCTGGTGTACACAATGGGAAAGTCGATTTGAATTTCATTCGCGTCAAGGTCAAGAAAAAGTTCATAGGCTTCGTCTACGACTTCGGCGATCCGCGAGTCTGGCCGGTCTACCTTATTAATAACAAGAACTACCGGAAGGTTTTTCTGGAGTGCTTTTCGCAGGACAAATCTGGTCTGTGGGAGGGGACCCTCTGAAGCATCGACAAGCAAAACTACGCCGTCGACCATTTCCAGTCCACGCTCTACCTCGCCACCGAAGTCAGCGTGACCCGGTGTGTCAATAATGTTGAAGGTAATTCCTTCAAGGGCAGATGGGCCGGTGTAGCGAACGGAGGTGTTTTTGGCCAGGATCGTGATCCCTTTTTCGCGCTCAAGATCCATAGAGTCCATGACTCGCTCATCTACATCCTGATTATCGCGGAATGCACCGGACTGCCAGAGCATGGCATCCACGAGGGTAGTTTTGCCATGGTCGACGTGGGCAATGATGGCAACATTGCGTAAATCTGAGCGTAAAGTCACCTGCGAAGAATAGGCCGGTATCACATTTCCATTTCACATGGGTCATAAACGCTACAATTCGGCATGCTTTTGATCCGCCAGCTTCGCGCCCACTCGGTCTTCGCACTCGACCCACAGGGTCCGATTCCTGCAATTCCTAGGGATACGGACTTCTGGTCGATTACTAAAACCTATGACGAACTTTCCTTGGTCTGCGTTACTGGTGAGGCACCAAAAGTCGGCGTCATCGAGCGCTCAGATAATTGGTGCGCGTTTCGAGTGGCCGGAACCATGGAGTTCACTCTTACCGGGATCGTCGCCCAAATCTCACAAGTCCTCGCCGACGCACACCTTGGTGTTTTTGTTATGAGCACATTTGACACCGACTTCATTCTCGTCGCTTCACTTGACGTGGACGCTGCCGTAGACAAGTGGCGCGAAGCAGGTATCGAAGTCGTTGAACCACTTCACCAGACAAGTCGCTTGGACTTTATTGATTTTAATTATGAACTAGAAGATATCGCCTTTAACAATCGTCAGGGTAAGACCTGGGTTAACGACTACCCCACCAAAGGCGACACCATGATTGCGAACCTTTCGTTAAATGCCCAGCTTGACTCTCCACCAGAAGTTCCCCTGTATTTTGCATTGCGATCACGATCAACTGGACTCGCAATCGGCAGTATTGGCTTTAGGGGCGAGCACATTAGCGGTGGCACTCATGCATTGGAGATTGGTTACGAGTTGGTCGATAGCGAGCGCTCAAAAGGACTCGGAACTGAGGCAATCGCGGGTCTCATAGAAATCGCGCGCGCAAGAGCGGTAACGCAACTATGTGCCAAAACCGATCCACTCAATATCCCGAGTCAAAAAGCTCTTGCACGAAATGGTTTTGTTGAGCTCCCAGGGACCGGTGCGGAAATCACGTGGGAATTTTCAATCCCAGATTAACTTTTGGGCCAATTAGCTGAGTAACCTTGGACTATGAGCACCCATGTTTTTGGAAGCGTATTGGATTCAATTGGAAACACTCCTCTTGTTCATCTCGGGCAAATGTCACCTGTCGGTGGTGCGGCGATCTACCTGAAACTCGAATACATGAACCCCACCGGTTCTAAAAAGGACCGCATGGCTCTGGCAATGATTGAAGGGGCCGAGGAACGAGGCCACCTGACACCTGGAATGAGCGTCGTCGAATACTCCGGAGGAAGTACTGGCACCGCGTTGGCACTAATTTGCAGTGTAAAAGGGTATCGATTTCGCTTGGTGACCTCGGATGCTTTTTCCCAAGAGAAGATCCACATGATGCGCGCACTTGGTGCCGAACTGGAAATCATTGAAGCCCATGACGGGGGTATCACCGGAACCTTGATCCAAGCCATGGTGGATCGGGCAGCTGAGATCGCGCTGGAACCAGGAACTTTTTACACCGATCAACTGAACAACCCTGACATGGTCAATGGGTTCGAGAAACTCGGAACAGAATTCCTCGAGGCGCTCGGCACAGATGGGATTACGGCCATGTGTGACACGGTGGGTACCGCAGGCACGTTAATGGGGGCGTCGCAAGCCTTTCGCAAAGCCGGGGCTCAGGTTGAATTAATTGCCCTTGAACCGGCGTCTTCTCCGATTCTTAGCAGTGGCGTAAAAGGATCCCATCGGGTGGAAGGTGTCGGATTGGGCTTTGTCCCCGCACAACTTGACCCAAAAAATTACGACCGGGTCATGACAATTGACGAGGAAACAGCTCGAGAAACCTCCCGCAAACTTGCCCGTAAAGAGGGAATATTTGCCGGAACGTCCACCGGTATGAACGTAGCCGGCGCAATTGCAATCGCTCAGGCATTGGGGCCAAATGACACCGTGGTCGCAGTTGCCTGTGACACTGGGATCAAATATCTCAGTGAAGGTTTATTTGACGCCTAACAGACAAACGGATCAATGTTTATACGTTGAAGCGGAACTCCACCACATCGCCATCGGCCATGATGTAGTCCTTGCCTTCAATGCGAACTTTGCCGCGTGACTTTGCCTCACTCATAGATCCGGCCCCCATCAGTTCGTCAAAAGATACAACTTCAGCTTTAATAAAGCCTTTTTGGAAATCGGTATGGATAACGCCAGCGGCTTCTGGGGCGGTTGCATTGTGGGGAATTGTCCAGGCGCGCGCTTCCTTTGGGCCGGCCGTGAGATAAGTCTGAAGTCCTAGAGCGTCAAAGCCCACCCGGGCCAACGCGTTTAGACCCGATTCAGTTTGCCCAACTGATTGCAACAGTTCCAGCGCTTCTTCATCAGATATCTCAACTAATTCAGATTCAATTTTTGCGTCCAAGAAAACCACCTCAGCGGGAGCAAGAAGTTCCTTCATTTCTTTCCGAAAATTATCATTGGACAACTCTTCTTCGTCGGCGTTGACCACGTACACAAATGGTTTGGCTGTGAGCAAGAAAAGTTCACGAATCGGTTCTGAATCGAAACTCACACCAAACAGAGTCTTGCCACTGTTGAGAATCTCTTGGGCTTTCTCTGCGGCCTCTAACACAACCGCCCTGGACTTATCGAGTCGGAGTTCTTTTTCCAGCCTTGGAATCGCTTTTTCAAGAGTTTGCATGTCGGCCAGAATCAATTCGGTATTGATAGTTTCCATGTCCTCTTTTGGAGAGACCCGACCTTCCACATGCACAACATCGTCATCAGTGAAAGCCCGCAGAACCTGGCAGATAGCGTCAGACTCACGGATATTTGCAAGGAACTTGTTGCCAAGACCAGCACCTTCGGATGCACCTTTCACAATGCCAGCAATATCAACGAACGTCACACTGGCCGGGATAACTCTTTCAGAACCGAACACTTTGGCTAACTCATTGAGCCTGGGATCGGGCACGCCAACCATGCCCGTGTTGGGCTCAATAGTTGCGAAGGGGTAATTCGCGGCAAGGACATTGTTCTTTGTCAATGCATTAAACAGTGTTGATTTCCCCACATTGGGCAGTCCGACGATTGCTAAAGTTAATCCCACAGCCGCGAGTCTAGATTGAGCATCAATCAACCTAAATGTCGGTCGTACATGCGAGTATCGGGGTGTGGATTCAGTAGTACTAATTATCGTGGTAATTGCACTCGTTTTCTCGGGTGTTGGGATGGGATATTTCTTGGGAACCCGTAGCAATCACTCCTCGGGTGTGCCCGAACTGCAATCGGGCTTGAGTTCACTTTCTGATGCAATCGACCGGATCACATCTTCGGTGTCCGCCCAGCAAGTCTCTTCTGCACAGTCTTCGGCAGCCCTGCGTGCCGAATTAACCCAATCACTTGCACATCAGTCCGAAAACTTGCTTCGCTCAGTCTCGGAGGTTAAGTCACAAGCCCAACAGCTCAGTACCGTGCTCAGCCGGTCCGGTGCCCGCGGGCAGTGGGGTGAAATGGAACTCACCCGGTTGGTTGAGGCAGCCGGCATGATTAACCGGGTTCATTTTCTTGATCAAAACACGATTGACAGTGCTGAGGGTCGTTTGCGGCCGGACCTACAAGTCATGCTCTCCAATGGCAGGTGCATTTTAATTGATGCGAAGACCCCGATGGATTCATTTCTGCGCACTGCCGGAAACCAGTCAGAGGAAAACATTGAAGTCCTGATGAACGCACACGCTGAAGCCGTCATCCGACACATCGAACAACTCGGCCGAAAGGGATATAGCGCGGAAGTTCGTGAGTCGGTTGATTTTGTGGTGATGTTCCTTCCCTCCGAGGCGTTGCTCGAAGCCGCACTGAACCAGCGGCCCGACCTGCTTGACTTCGCATTTAGTCGCAATATCGTGCCCGCCACACCCACCACTTTGTTTGCACTACTGCGCGCCGTGTCCCTGGGTTGGCAAAACAGTGACATGGTCGAGCAAGCCCAAGACATTGTTCGGCTCTCCCAAGACATGTACTCACGCCTTGACACTGTTCTCGCCCACTTCGCCAGCCTCGGCAAATCACTCGGGGCTGCCGTGAGCCACTACAACAGTGCCGTGCGTTCAATTGAAACCAGGCTTAGGCCAACCGGTCGGGCATTAACCGATCTCGGTGTTCGGGGCGTCAAGAACGAGAGCGAGCTCACGCAGACCCCAACCCTAGAAGTGTTAGCATCCGAACTCCCCGAATCGGATTAGGTAGCCTATTGCAATGACTGACCAACCCGGCGAAGAATATGAGGCGCTCTTTCGCCCCGAAGAGCCCGCGGCTGAACCTGTGGTGGCCCAGATCACTGAAACCGGACGCGTTTTCAAAAGCCAAGGCGTACACGAAAATGAAGAAGCATTACTCGCCCTTCCCACAAGTAGAGCCAGTAAATTGCGAACACTTGAGCGCGTCAATTCGCCGGCGCTAGAGCAGTCCGGACAAATCCCATCGCCCAAATCCTCGAGAGATGAGCGTGCCCGCCGATCACGACGCGGTGTCGTTTTCGGAGCGCTCAATGCTCTCTGGATTTACGGAATCACGGTCGGCGCAACCCTGATTTTTGGTCTGGCCGACGTTCTCATCTTCGGTGGCGAACCTGGAGCTCTCGCTGGGTTTGGACTCTTCGCAGTCTCAGTCTTCGCGAGTCTCGCAGTTCGCTCACAGGACGATTCCCAAGCCATATTCGCGCCTGCCATTGCTTTTTTTGTCATGGCGATGACTGTTGGTCAAATCAACGTGACCGATACTTCCCTCATGAATCGATTCGTCACCGTGTTTTTCACATTGGGAAATAATTGGCTCTGGGTGATTGGGTCCACTATTGTCGCCCTTGGCGTAGTTGCCTTTCGCCGCCGATCATTTCGCTAAATCACTGAGTCGCAGCTGCTTTAATATCCCGCCGTAACTCTGGTGGAAGGGCAAACATCAACGTCTCTTCAGCGGTATTCACTTCCTCGCAGTCACTAAAACCCTGCTCGGCCAACCAATCAATAACTTCTTGTACGAGAAGTTCCGGCACTGATGCCCCACTCGTCACCCCAACCGTTAACACGCCTTCAACCCACTCGCTTTGCAATTCACGGAAACTGTCTACCCGGTAAGAAGCTTGTGCCCCAGCGTCCAGGGCCACTTCAACCAGGCGTACTGAATTAGACGAGTTCCCCGAACCGACCACGATTACGAGGTCACAATTTGGAGACATCGCCTTAACCGCAGTTTGCCGATTCTGGGTTGCGTAACAAATATCGTCACTTGGTGGACTCGCCATCTCAGGGAACCGCTCTTTGAGTACGTTGACAGTTTGGATAGTTTCATCGACCGAGAGGGTCGTTTGGGACAGCCAAATGAGTTTCTCTGGATCTTTAACTTCCAAATGACGAGCTTCTTCGGGGTTCTGGACCAAGGTTATGGACTTCGGGGCTTCCCCCATGGTCCCCTCAACCTCTTCATGTCCTTCGTGACCAATCAAAATAATATCGAGCCCCTCACTGGAAAACCGCCTGGCTTCAGCGTGAACTTTGGTCACCAGTGGACAGGTCGCGTCAATCGTCTTTAAGGAGCGATCGGCGGCCACTTGATGCACACTCGGAGAAACTCCATGTGCGGAAAAAACAACCGTTGAACCTTCCGGTACCACATCAAGTTCATCAACAAAAATTACGCCACGGTCCTCGAGCGATTGCACTACGTACCTGTTGTGGACGATTTCTTTGCGAACATAGAGCGGAGCGCCGTACAGATCCAATGATTTCTCGACAGTGAGGATAGCCCGGTCAACTCCCGCGCAATATCCACGAGGGGCAGCCAAAAGAACTTTTTTTTCTGAAGCCATGCCTCTATCGTAGGCCCATATCCTAGGTAGAGCACCCGCTGTCCGCTTAGGCTGCGCAGGTGACCTTGCAGACTTCGGAACAATCACCCGCTCCAGTGCGAGTGATCTCCAACCTGCTGCACGACTACATCAACCGCTTAAGCTCCATTTGGATCGAAGGACAGGTCGCCCAATACCGTGTCCGACCCGGCGCCAATGTCCAGTTCCTTACTCTGCGTGATACCGATGCTGAGTTTTCACTCAAAATAATGGTTAACTCAGCACTCATCGGAGCAATGGACCCGCCCCTAGCCGAGGGTCAACGAATAGTTATTTTTGGCCGGTGCGATTTTTGGCCCAAACAAGGTTCACTGCAAGTCGTCGCACGCGAAATTCGAGCCGTTGGCCTCGGTGAACTACTCGCCCAGTTAGCTGCTTTAAAGGAGAAGTTAACCGCCGAGGGGCTCTTCGCCCCCGGACGCAAGAAGCCACTGCCTTTTCTCCCTGATCGAATTGGTCTCATTACCGGCCGCCAGAGTGATGCGATGCATGACGTGCTCACCCACACGAAGGAACGCTGGCCCCGGGCGGACTTTGAGATCCGCGAAGTTGCCATCCAGGGGGTCAATGCTGTTGGCGAAGTCACCGCAGCATTACAAGAACTCGACACTCTTGAACTCGACGTGATCGTCATCGCTCGAGGAGGTGGCAGCATGGAAGATCTGCTGCCATTTAGCAACGAAGCTTTGATCCGGGCCGTAAGCATTGCCGGCACGCCAGTCGTTAGTGCGATTGGACACGAGCAGGACACTCCATTGCTCGACTTTGTTGCGGACCTGCGGGCTTCCACACCCACCGACGCTGCCAAACGGATCGTGCCTTCTGTCGTTGAAGAACGGAGGAATCTCGCCGAACTTCGTGCTCGCAATCTGAGGGCGATCGCAAATTTACTTAACATAAATAAATTGAAATTACATGAGTTGCGCAATCGCTTGACCCAGCGGGTTACCCATCGCATTGATGCAGAATTGGCCACCGTCACACACCTTCGCGCACAGATCCGCGCCCTGTCCCCTGCCGCCACTTTAGAACGTGGTTACGCAATTGTTCAGGGTGTAAAAGGTGAAATTATCCGTAATCAAGCCCAGGTTGGCGTCGATCAAGAAGTGCAGATCCGGGTCAGCGTCGGCGAATTTTCGGCTACACGAAATGACAACAAGAAGTGAGGAATTACCGTGGAAAAAAATGACGAGCTGGGATATGAACAAGCGCGTGACGAATTAGCAAGCATTACGGCGCAACTTGAAGGTGGGGGCCAAAGCCTTGAAGAGTCACTAGCCCTCTGGGAAAAAGGTGAAGCCTTGGCTCAAGTGTGCGAAAAATGGCTCAACACTGCCAGCGAACGGATTACTCCACCAGAGGAGTAGACGCCAACGAGGCTACGGCAGCTTCAAGTTCTGCCGCAGAAACGGTTCCGCTGAGAACCGTTGTCGAATCCGGTGTCACGTGTACAAAAGCCCGCGAATCAGATCCATCAAAGACCAACCAATCCTGACCGGCTATTGATTTTTCACCTTCTGCCGTAATCCCTGCGATTTCATTGATCAGATATTCCTCATTTGATGCGGCGGACTGCGTGATTTCCAGGTATTCCTCTTCTGCTGTCACGTAGCCCACATGCCACACGGGGTCATTTTGTGAATACTTTGTTGGCTCCCAACGTGCACTCGTTGCTCGTAGTCCAGCAATTTGCGGGACCAGAACAGGGAAATCAGCTTGCGAATTAGCAAATGCGAGTAGAGGGATCGGATCAATTTCACGCACTGGATCCGGGGTTGGACGCCAAGTGACCAGCATTATTGCGCCGATCACACCCAGCACAATAGCGAGGGAAAGCACCATGTCACTCACGGTTTGACCCATTCGGGCATTTGGCTTTCCGGTGGGAATTGGCGCGCTCACCCCCCCATCATGGATCATTTCGCCTGCCGTTGCTCACCCAACACCGCTACGCTACGGCCATGAGCGCAGATCAAGTTGGTGGTACCGCGGTACCCGAGCGGAATCTGGCCCTTGAATTAGTACGCGCTACGGAGGCCGCCGCCATGGCAGCGGCCCGCTGGGTGGGGCGTGGCGACAAAAACGGGGCTGACGGAGCCGCCGTAAATGCCATGCGAACCCTGGTCAGCGGTGTTTCCATGAACGGAATCGTTGTCATTGGTGAAGGCGAAAAGGACAAAGCCCCCATGCTGTTCAACGGCGAAAGCATCG
This sequence comes from Actinobacteria bacterium UBA4426, assembly GCA_002390705.1. Classification (GTDB taxonomy): domain Bacteria; phylum Actinomycetota; class Actinomycetes; order S36-B12; family S36-B12; genus UBA4592. The sequence goes on from DGQA01000005.1 coordinate 109,245, forward strand.
GCGATGGTAGCGGCGCGGCCGCCGACGTTGCCGTGGACCCCATCGACGGCACCACCTTAGCCGCTAAGGGGATGCCCAACGCAATTTCTGTTATTGCGGTCGCCGAACGTGGGACCATGTTCGACCCGAGTGCTGTCTTCTACATGGAAAAACTAGTGGTGGGACCTGAAGCGGCGGGATCAATCGACATTGAAGCACCGACCGCTTGGAATCTTGAGAAAATTGCCAAAGCTAAAGGTGAGTCGGTTTCTGAATTGACCGTGTGTCTGTTGGATCGACCACGGCACGAAGGTCTCGCTCGTGAGATCCGCGAAGCCGGTGCCCGCATTAAATTCATAGTCGATGGTGACGTGGCCGGCGCCGTGATGGCTGCGCGGCCCGATACTGGAATTGACGTTCTCATGGGGATTGGCGGAACGCCCGAAGGGATCATTGCCGCTTGCGCCATGACCGCTCTGGGTGGGGAAATCCAAGGGAAACTGTGGCCGACCAATGATCAAGAGCGCGATCGCGCAATTAATGCGGGACATGACCTGAGCAGAATCCTTGGTACTCGAGATCTCGTCACTGGGAACAACAACTTCTTCTGCGCTACCGGGATTACTGACGGTGAACTTCTGCAAGGGGTTCGGTACAGCCCCCAAGGTCCCACCACGAATTCGATTGTAATGCGGAGCGCGAGCAAAACAATCCGTGAAATCAAAAGCGAGCACCATTACGCGCCTAACTCCCAATACTCAACTGTGAACACTCAATTCTGAGCACTCAACTGTGAACACTCAATTCTGAGCACTCAACTGTGGACTGTTGATTCCTATGCCTGCGAGAGTTCCCTAGCCCCCACGGGCCTAGGCTGTTGCCGTGAGCGAATTCGTCCATACCGACCAGTTGCCACTTGGTCCTGACTCAACCCAGTATCGCCTTCTCACGACCGAAGGGGTAAGCGTTGAGCGTCTGGGGAATTACGATTTCCTCCGCGTTGAATCCAGTGCGTTGACGGCACTCACATTTGCCGCCATGCGGGACATCTCGCATTTACTTCGCAGTGACCATCTTGCGCAGCTAAAAAAAATTCTCGATGACCCTGAATCCAGTCCGAATGATCGCTTTGTCGCCCTCGACCTACTCAAAAATGCAAACATTGCCGCCGGGGGTGTCCTACCGATGTGCCAAGACACTGGGACCGCGATCATTATGGGCAGGCGCGGCCAGCACGTCCTCACGGCCGGCCAAGACAATGCGGACATTTCTCGCGGGGTGTTTGATGCATTTGCCGAACTCAACCTGCGCTATTCCCAACTTTCTCCCATAAGTATGTGGGAGGAACGTAATACCGGCACCAATCTGCCGGCACAAATTGAGTTGTATTCCGACCCTCACAAGAACCAGTCATATGAATTCCTATTTATGGCTAAAGGCGGAGGCAGCGCAAACAAGAGTTTCCTGTATCAAGAGACCGCGGCTCTATTGAATCCGGCCAAGTTCACTTCTTTTCTCGATGAAAAACTGCGTGCCATTGGAACTGCTGCCTGCCCGCCCTATCATCTGGCAATTGTCGTCGGAGGAACTAGTGCCGAATTCGCTCTTAAAACCGCAAAGCTCGCATCGGCCCATTACTTGGATGGACTTCCCGTTCACGGCTCACCCGATGGCCACGGATACCGCGATCTAGAAATGGAACATGAGGTTTTCCTGCAAACCCAGGAATTCGGAATTGGAGCACAGTTCGGTGGAAAATATTTCTGCCACGACGTGAGAGTTATTCGATTACCTCGGCACGGCGCTTCGTGCCCGGTCGCGATCGCTGTTTCCTGCTCGGCTGACCGGCAAGCGAAAGCAAAAATTACACCCGAAGGGGTATTCCTTGAGCAACTTGAGACGGAACCAGCTCATTTCTTGCCCGAAATAGAGGACTCGCACTTGGATGACACCGCGGTGCACATTGATCTCAATGCGCCCATGAACCAAATAAGAGAAGAACTGAGCAAACTTCCCATTCGCACTCGCGTCTCACTCACCGGATCGCTCGTTGTCGCGCGCGATCTGGCACACGCCCGGATCAAAGCAATGCTTGATCGTGGGGAACCGATGCCCAGTTATCTCAAAAATCATGCGGTGTACTACGCAGGGCCAGCAAAAACTCCCGGCGGCATGGCATCTGGATCATTTGGCCCGACGACCGCGGGCCGTATGGATTCTTATGTTGACCAGTTCCAAAAGGCGGGGGGCTCAATGGTCATGTTGGCCAAAGGAAATCGCAGTGGCGAAGTCACTCGCGCATGCAAAGAAAACGGCGGCTTTTACTTAGGTTCTATTGGTGGCCCGGCAGCAAAGCTGGCCCAGGACAATATCAAAAAAGTGGAAGTCCTCGATTTTTCTGAGCTCGGCATGGAAGCGGTCTGGAAGATTGATGTTGTTGACTTCCCGGCTTTTGTGGTGGTTGACGACAAAGGTAATGATTTCTTTGCCGAGACCTTGCGCCCGATTGCGACCAATATTGCGGTTGGGCCGCCCCAATAGCGTTCAGCAGACCCACTTGTCAGCACATTTTTCTTGTGGGCCAGTGTTTCTTACCCGTCCCTTTTGCCCAAATGGTCCAGAATGCTCGGTCCTGCCAGTAGCGATTCCATTTATTCATGGGCTTTTTCCGTAATTTTTTGATCAGGCGCACCCCGTCCTTACCCATCTCTTTTCTGACCTCCGGTTGCATCATCCACGTTACGCCGCGCGCGAGCGCCGGGGAAAACTGATACGCGCCGCGGTAGAAGCCGCCTCGTCCGGCTCTGTAATGATGGCGGGATTCAGCCTTGGAGATACATTTGCGTAATTTCTCACGTTTGGGCATATGCCACTTGCCCTGATAAAGGCTTGGTTCATATCCCATCAGGTCATTGGATTTGCGGGAGCCAAAAGCGTGTACGGTCTCTGCCGCGATTCGATCCTGACGGCTTAACGCGGAGTTAGCGGCCGGATCGTTGCCTTCATCTCCCACTGGGATTGCGGCATCCCCATCAACCACGGCCGGCTCGGCGACTGGCTCAGCGACTGGCTCAGCGGCCGGTACCGGTGCCGCCTCTTCGGCCAGTGCCGCAGTGGTGGGAAGAATTAAGGCCAGAATGAGGGTTGGCAGGACGCCAACTGTGCCAAAACTTCCCATCTTTCGCACGCGCACATTCCTTTCCTCATCAAGTGACATCAACGGTGTCGCACGGATTCACACTAGAAGTTGTGCAATTCGCCTTTTTCCCCAGAACCATTAAGCCACAGGGTGCCCCCGCGGACAATTCAGATTCGGGGTCGGCTCCCAGTAAATAATGTGATCTACGTCACGATCTACTTGATTAATCGTTTAGTTCACCTCTCGGGAGCCGGTCGAGCAGGCAAACAGTTAACAACCATGGACACAAAAGTGCGCAGAAAGTTGCCAAGATCTCACGATCCAGTGGAACACATAAGGCAATGGCGGCTCCCAGTTACCCGTTCGATCTATCAGGGCAGCAACAGCAGAGCGGATTCTTCACCTGTTCTGCTGCACGTGTTCACGTGCCGAAACGACGATTGCGTTCGGCGTATGCACGAACTGCTCGCAGGAAATCAATTCGCCTGAAGTCTGGCCAAAAAGCTTCACAGAAATAAAACTCCGAGTGAGCGCTTTGCCACAGAAGAAACCCCGACAAGCGCTGCTCACCGGATGTGCGAATCACTAGATCAGGATCCGGTTGACCTTTTGTGTAAAGGTGTTCAGCAATGTGGTCAACGTCAATCAGTTGGGCCAGTTCGTCAAGACTTGTTCCTTGACTTGCATGGTCAGCAAGTAGGGACCGCACCGCGTCGACCACTTCACGACGCCCGCCGTATCCCACCGCAACGTTGACCAGCGATCCATCAATCTCAGCAGTTGCTTCGGCTGATTCCTTGAGAAGATTTGCTGTGTGTGCCGGCAGCAGATCAAGTGCTCCCACAGGATGAATCCGCCAACGACCTTCAGTAACCAGATTGCTCACAGTTGATTCAATAATCGTCATTAGCTTCTCAAGCTCAACTTCAGGCCGACTCAAATTATCGGTGGAAAGCAGCCACAGAGTGACAACTTCAACCCCTGACTCATCGCACCAGCCAAGGAAATCCACAATCTTAGCGGCGCCGGCCGCATGACCATGTGCCGAAGATGAGCCTTGAGCATTGGCCCACCGTCGATTCCCATCAAGGATCACACCCACGTGCCGCGGAATTCGATCTACCGGAACTTGAGCTGCCAGGTTACGTTCATAGACGCCATAGACGAGATCTTTGAGACCCACCTTCACCCAGCCCTTTCATCCTTGAACAGTTCCGCTGCCTACCGACCCCTGAGGCTACTCCTCTGCGGCAATCAGATCTCGCAGATGTGGTCTTAGACTAATAAATTCACCCAATTCCTTGGGGTCGCTCGTCGGAAGCTCACAGATCGTGAATCTACAGACTTGAGCGTGGTTCGCTTCGCCATGCACCCAACGGATTTCCGGGCATAAGGGTGAGAGCAGAGCCAGTCGAGCAAACTTGGCGCTTTCGGGGCCACTCACCACGACCTCCCAAGGACCCTGGGCCAGCGACCACATGGCTACGAGACCCCAACCCACTGCCCTTGGGGATCTCAGCGCCAACTGGGGAACTACTCCCAGGGCCTGCTCAGCCCTGATTCTCAATTGCAAGAAATCACTCGGAGCAAGCGCACTAAAGCGAACCAGGAGATTCGCCATGGAAAACCATCCTGATGGCTCTGCATTGTCTGCAAAGTCACGCGGCCTACGAATCAGTTTTTCAGAATCTCGCGCAGTGTCGAAGAAACCACCATTACCGTCGTCAAAAAACTCAAGGGCGGTGTCCATCAAGGTACGAGCCAGACTCAGCCACTCTGGCGCCCCGGTCACTTCATAGAGAGTCAATAGCCCCTCTGCCAAATTCGAGTAGTCATCAAGCACTCCCGAATTTTTGCCAGGGACACCATTGCGCGAAGTTCGTGACAGGCTGCTCGGGCGCGAGCCAGCTCCCAAGTGGACACTGACGACGCAATCGGCAGCGGCTTCTGCCGCTTGGATCCATTCAGGTTTATCAAAAATCGAGCCTGCCTCCGCCAGGGCGGAAATAGTTAATCCATTCCATGCGGCAACTACTTTGTCGTCTTGCCCGGGACGGATTCGCTTGCTTCGCGCTTGGAATAACTCCTGCCGAACCCGGGACCACAAGTTCGGGTCTTGCGGATCAGTGAGCAACTGCAATGTTGACTTTCCGTGTTCGAAAGTTCCATCTGTGGTGACTTCAAAAAGTTCACACGCCGTATCTGCGAATTCAGCACCAACAGCTTCCGCAATTTCGCTCGGTGTCCAGGCATAAAACTTTCCTTCTTCACCTTCGCTATCCGCATCAAGAGCAGAGGCAAAAGCGCCCTCAGGCGTGCGCATCTCACGCAAGAGGAATTCAATGCTTTCCCGGACCACCCGCTCTGCAAGTGGGTTTCCGGTGAGGCGCCACCAGTGGGCATAAGCCCGAATAAGCAGTGCGTTGTCGTACAACATTTTTTCAAAATGTGGAACAACCCAAGCCTCATCAACGCTGTAGCGGGCAAACCCTCCACCGATTTGGTCGTAAATCCCGCCACGAGCCATGCCCTCAAGGGATGCGAACGCCATGAGCCCGGCCTGCTGACCCGACTGGGTATCAGTGGTCATGCGTAAAAGAAACTCCAGAACCATCGATGGCGGGAATTTCGGAGCGGCACCAAATCCCGCGTTCTCGCTATCAAATGACTCCTGCAATCCGTTTACTGCTCCACGCAAAAACTCCAAGTACTGCTCGTCGTCCAGTGCCGTCAAATCAGTCGCATCAAATTCTTGGGTCCGATTATCCAATGCGCTGATGATCCGTTTTCCTACCTGCAAGATCTCTTGCTTTCGCTCAACCCAAGTATCGGAAATTGATTGGATCAATTGGCCAAAACTAGGAAGCCCATGATGCGAGGTCGGTGGGAAATAGGTTCCGGCATAAAACGGCCGGCCTTCATGGTCAATAAACACCGACATGGGCCAACCACCGTGACCGGTCATGGCAACCGTTGCTTCCATATAGATGGAATCAATATCAGGACGCTCTTCACGATCTACCTTGATATTGACAAAATGCTCGTTAAGAAATTTCGCCACATCTGGATTCTCGAATGACTCATGGGCCATGACATGGCACCAATGGCAGGCTGAATACCCAATGCTGAGAAAAATAGGGACATCACGTGCGCGAGCATGTTCGAAAGCTTCTTCGGACCATTCCCACCAGTCGACTGGGTTATCTGCGTGCTGCAGCAGGTACGGCGAAGTGGAGTGGGACAGGCGATTCACATGCGGTAGCGTAACTTGTACGGTCTAAAAGGGAAACATACACGGACGTAACAGCGAAGGAGTTGCATGTTCGAAAAAGCAAAAAAAGAATATGATGAAGCAATAGATCGAAACATCACATTAGGTGAGTTAGCCAATCAAAAAACAAGTACCGCAGAACCCAAGTCTCACCGGGTGCTCAGCAAGGTCATTATTTTCTCTGCCATGGCAATTGCTATTGCATTGCTGATTATTCTTTAACGAATCCCTTTTTTAACACTTCCATTGCTCCCGTGAGTTCACTGGGGATCACCCACACTTTATTCGCATCTCCTTGTGCGATTCCTGGCAGAGTTTCTAAATAGCGGTGTGCCAAAGCCGAAGCAGACGGGTTGGCCTCGTGGATCGCCCCGTAAACTTTCTCCAGCGCAGCAGCCTCACCTTGAGCTCTTACTACTGCGGCTTCTGCCTCCGCGTTCGCTCGGACAACCTCAGATTCGGCAAAGCCTTGAGCCATGAGAATTGCACTTTGCTTCTCACCCTCCGCCGTAAGGATCGCGCTTTGCTTTTCTCCTTCTGCAATCAAAATGGCGGCGCGGCGCTCCCGCTCAGCTTTGAGTTGCTTCTCCATGGATTCTTGTACCGACTTAGGTGGGTCAATTGCCTTAAGCTCAACCCGGTTGACCCGAATACCCCACTTACCAGTTGCTTCGTCAAGGACCCCTCGCAGCTGGCCATTGATTTCATCACGGGAAGTCAAGGTTTGCTCAAGGTCCATGGAACCGATCACATTTCGCAATGTGGTTACCGTGAGTTGCTCAATTCCCACCAGGAAACTCGAAATCTCGTAGGTCGCTGCTTTAGGGTCGGTGACCTGGAAGTACACCACAGAGTCAATAGAAACTACCAAGTTGTCTTCAGTGATTACCGGTTGTGGTGGGAAAGATGCAACCTGCTCCCGCATGTCTACTCGGTCACGAATTCGGTCAACAAACGGAATCAGAATTGTAAGGCCCGGTGTTAGGGTGCGCTGAAATCGCCCAAGTCGCTCAACAACTCCTGTGCTAGCTTGATTTATAATTACCACTGTTCGTGTAAGCATGAGTAGCAACACGGCTAGTACTCCAAGAGCACCTATGATTACGCCGGCCAAATCCATGACAACTCCTTAATTATCTTTAGTCGAGTGGGAAAATCAGCGCGGTTGCGCCATCAATTCGAGAAACACACACCCGTGAATTGGGTTCAATGGGTTCGAGTGCGAGATCAGGATCGAGTCGCGCACTCCACGTTTCGCCCTTAAGCTTGACCCGTCCTTCGTGCATTGTGACACTACCGAGGGTAAGCGCTTCAGCGCCGGGGAGCGTATCGACACCAGTGCGAGCGCCAATAGGAACTCTGGCGAATCTCTTAAGGGCAAACGGGCGGATCGCAAAAATTCCCAGGAGTGTAATTGCAGCGGTCACAACAACCTGAATAATTACTGGAGCGCCCACAGCTGCCGCAGCAAGGCCGCCGAGCGAACCAACAGCAAGCAGGCCAAAGTAAAAAGTGGTCGTGGCAAACTCAAGGCCCAGTGCGACGCCCGCCATTAAGCCCCAAAACCAGATCATGTACTCCACTGTAATACCCAATGCCTACTTTGGCACAGGTAGCCAAAGCTTGCGTCGGTCATCTAACCTGTGGGAATGCTTTCTCCCATCGAAAGTGCCGTGCACCCGAGTTGGCTGCCAGCACTTGATGCTCTATCTGACGAGATTTCTTCAATCCAGGACTTCCTCGATGCCGAAACCAAAAGCGGCCACAATTGGCTCCCGGCTCCTGAAAATGTCCTACGGGCTTTTGCTCAACCCTTGGATCGGGTCAAAGTGGTGATTCTCGGACAAGATCCATACCCAACCCCCGGTCACAGCAGTGGTCTTGCCTTCTCGGTCGCACCTGGCATCGCCTTACCGCGCACTTTATCGAATATTTTCAGTGAACTGCAGAGCGATCTTGGCGTGAATGCTCCCATGAGCGGGGATCTGACCCCCTGGTCTCGGCAAGGGGTTTTATTATTGAACTCGGTGCTCACGGTGCAAAGTGGGGCAACGGGCAGTCACCGCGGGAAAGGGTGGGAGCAGGTGACCGGCGCTGCACTGAATGCATTAAAGAGTAGGCCCAGTGGTGCACCAGTGGCAATCTTGTGGGGAAAAGCCGCCCAGCAGTGCGGTGGCGATTTTGATCCTCGCGGTGTGATTTCCAGTCCGCATCCCAGCCCCCTTTCAGCACACCGAGGATTTTGGGGGAGTAAGCCATTTAGTCGGGCGAATGACTTACTGATCCAAGCGGGTATCGCCCCTATTGAGTGGGAGCTCGCTTAATAGGTAGTGAACCGACGTAACGGTGCATAACAAAATCCGCGTAAAAAGACGCAAATGGAATTGTCCCGGCAAGGAGCAGGGCCAGCGTCTTAAAAATTGGGAACCGCAAAAGAAATGCCAGGTTAACCGCGGCGATCAAGTAGGCGAAATACAGCCAGCCGTGAGCAATCCACAAAATACTGTAGAGAAGTGGCTTGCCACCTTCCGTTCCGTAGTTCCCGAGCACATAACCGTAGAGCGCCCATAGTGAGGCGACAGCCAAAACAACTCCCGTGACCCACGCCATGATCCTGAATGCCAACAGCGCCGTGGGAATTTTGTTCATGAACGAAGCCTACGTTCAGCCGAGTTCATTTGCCAAGGGTGGCATGGCACCTGCACGTTGACAAGTGACTGCAGCCACCGAAATCCCAAATTGGACTGCACTACGGATTTTCTCAACATCTCGTGTATCTCGGCGAGTCCAATTACGGGTATCCCAATAGGAAAGGAAGCCACCACTAAATGAATCACCGGCTCCTACCGTGTCCACTACCTCGATTTTGGGAACATCGCAGTCGAATTGCGCACCTTCACCGAATACACGAACACTTTTAGATCCATCGGTGAACAACACAACTGCACTGGATTGTTCGTGGATCTGCCTTGCTGCATCAACGTGACTAAGGCTCGGAAACATGTAATCCAAGTCGTCGCCACTGACCTTAATCACATCGGCGCGATCAAGTGAAGTATTGAAACTCTCCCAAAATTGTGTTGGGTCATCCATCACACTAGGTCGAGCGTTCGGATCCATCATTAATAATTGATCTTCACCCATTGCCGAGACGACCGCGCGGGTTGCGCTGGATAGAGGCTCAAAAATTAATGCCAGAGTTCCTATATGGACCGCCACTGCACTTGGGTTAACAGCTGCGAGCGCGATTTCCGGGGTAACCGAAAGCGACGAAGTGCCACAGATCAGAAATTGATAGGACGCCGAACCGCTTTCATCCAAAGAGGCGATGGCCAACGTGGTTGGGGCAGCGCAATGCTGCTCAATTGCACAATTAACATTGTCAGACTCCAGTAGACGACTAATTCGCTTACCCAGAGCATCTTGGGAGATTCCACCCAGAAAAGACACTTCAGTACCCAGCCGAGCAATTGTGCGAGCCGTGTTTACCGGGCCTCCCCCGACAACAGAATCGATTTCCCCCTGTGGCGAAACGATTATGTCAATCAAGGCCTCGCCCATCACCTGAATCACGTGCGCAACTTACTACCTACGATCAGCCAACGAACGTAGACCGCCACGGCAAAGAGGGCAAAAATCCACCATTGGATTGCGTAAAAGAAGTTCTGTAATGGGAACGCCACGTCCCCCGTCGCAATAGTGGGCGGAACCATCTCCGGAGCGTTCGCTGTTACCAGCTCCTGGTCTTGCATGACGATAAACCCATCAAGTAAGTCGGCATTCCACAGTTCCGATAGTTGCCGGGAATCAATCACCACAACTTTGCCATTTTGATCACCCGCGGAATCATAAAAAGATTCATTGGGTTGCAGAACACCCTTGATATTGACTTGTTGTTCAGAAGTTGCGAAGACCGCACCTTCGGGGACCCAACCCCTCACAACCGCAACTGATCGTCCGCTGTCGAGCATGAATGAAGAAACAATCCATTCGCCTGCGACGGATTCAGAAGAAAGCCTGCTACTGACTCGAACCTGATCCATGGAACTAAACGCTCCAAATGCGGTAACAGTTCGACCGTAGTCTTCCGATTTCATCGGTTGGAATACGTCGGTAATAGAAACCGCGGCTGTCGTTGCCGCACGCTTGGCATCCAAAATATCTTGGGTTCGATCCCATTGCCATTTACCAAGGAAAAAGAAAAGTACGCACACGAAGATTAATGACAGCAATGCCAAGATTGACGTCAGAGTGTGCGCCCGCGACCACAGCTCACTGCTTCGAGGCATCAGGATCTTGCTCGGCGCTCTCTTCATTATGCGTTATGTCACCGGAATCCGGCTCACTAGGAACTTCACTCCGCCCACGTGGAAGATCGGGATCAATTCGCTTCATTTGACGATTCATGTTGAGCCACAGCAAAACCAAGGCAATCGCGATGAGCAATACGAAAAGTCCAGCGATCGGCCCGGCGCCGTCAATAATTGTGCTGAGATCAGATTCACTATCCATAGTGGTCCAACTCTAATCCTCGGTTGGTTTCCCGCGTAGGCCGGCAAAAAGGTCAGTCTCGGGCAACGCTGTCTCGACTAGGCTCGAAGCCAACTGAAATTCCTCGGTTGGCCATGCTTGCTGCTGCAGTTGGGTTGACACCGCGAACCAACGGCCATCGGGTTCAATCTGGGTTGCATGGGCCTTGAGGGCGGCATCTCGAATCGGGAAGTAACGCGCACATTCAACGCTCGTGGTGATCCGGTCCTCCTCCCCTGGCTTGTCTTCCCATTTGGCCAACCACTCTCCATACGGTGATTCGGTTTCCCGCTCGATGAGTAAATTGTGCAGAGCCAATACTCGCGCCTTGTGGAACTGCTGGTTGTAATAAACCTTCTGCACCTGGTGATCAGGACCAAGCTCTGGGTGCGCCTCTGGGTCGGCCGCCGCCGCAATTGCCGCAATTGTGACTACATGGGTCTGCACATGATCTGGGTGAGGGTATCCACCATTTTCGTCGTAGGTGGTGACAACCTGCGGACGGAACTCCCGCAAAAGCTTGACCAGCGGCGGAACGCTGATCGCCAGAGGAACCAGCGCGAATGCGTCTTCGGGGAGGGGTTCTTCCTCTGTGACATCTGAGTCTGGGAAACCTGAGTCTATGAAACCCAGCCACTCATGTCTGACCCCAAGAATTCTCGCCGCTTCGGCCATCTCGAACTGGCGCACCTTGTGAATTCCATGCAGGTCAACTAGTTCTTGAACCTGTTTATTGATGACATCGCCCCGCTCGCCCCCGGTGCATGAGACCACCATCACCTCAATGCCCTCGTCGACGTACCTTGCCGTGGTTGCTGCACCTTTGCTGGACTCATCATCCGGGTGGGCATGAATAGCCATCAAACGCAATGGAGTTGGGGTGGGCTTGTTTTTCACGGGAGCATCCTCTCACTCGCGCGGGTAACACTGGCTACTGTGGGAGGGTGTCAAGCCCCTTTCGTAAAGATCAGTTGAGCGCGACCATGCAGGAGCGGTACGGATTCAATCATACAAATTATTTACGAACGGCTGCCATTTCGCTATTGACTTTAGTGTTCGTTGCATCCGTCGGATTTGTTACTTTCTCTATGTCCCAGAAAAGTATTCAGTTCAAGCTCCTCACCTGGAGCGTTAAAAGCCCAGAACGCGTGGACTTGCGTTTCGAGGTCCGAAGGATCGGCAGTGACGCCGTTGACTGCGTAATTCGCGCTCAAGACTCCACTCGCATTGACGTCGGGTTCTCGCTGATCACCATCCCAAGCGGGGCCGACTACGCCCAAGAGAAATATTCGCTGCGGACGCTAGCACCCGCCTACACGGTTGAGGTTCTCACCTGCGTTAAATCCGGCGATCCGACACGGGTTCCCGGGCCGCAATTTCCGGCGGGGATCGCACCGCCCCCTCAGCCTTGGACCGAGAGTTCTCGCACGTGATTTAGGCTCACCTGTCCACAAAAAAGGAAAAAGTATTAGGGTGTTGCGTTATGACCGAAATTACCTGGTTGACCCAAGACGCTCATGACCGCCTGACTACCGAATACGAAGACCGTCAAGGCCCAATGCGCACGGAAATTACTAAGAAAATCGAAGCAGCCCGTGAAGAGGGCGATCTTAAGGAAAACGGTGGATATCACGCGGCGCGTGAAGAACAGGGCAAGAACGAGGCACGCGTACGTCAGTTGCGACAACTTCTTGAGAATTCACAGATCGGAGTTCCCGAAGCAGCCGAAGGTGAAGTGAGTCACGGAAAAGTTATTACGGTTCGACTTATTGGCTTCGATGACGAGGAAAGATTTCTGCTGGGTTCACGCGAAGAAGCCGCCCACGCATCAATTGATGTGTACTCGCCGACTTCGCCCCTAGGAGCCGCAGTTCTGGGCAAACGGGTCGGCGAGAAAACCAGCTACCAAATGGTCAATGGTAAAGAAATGTCAGTGGAAATACTCAAAGTCGAGGATTACACCTAAGATTAGCGGCGGCTGACAGTGCGGTATTTTCTAATTGCCAGTGGGGCAAAAATTCCAATGACGACGGAACACGAAATCACCGTGTAAAGCACGGGATACTGCAACGACCAAAACTCGGGCTCTGTTCCCGGCGCGTAGCCAGTCGGATTACCAAATAGTTGTCGAGTCGCCAAAACCAGCGATGAAACTGGGTTGTACGCTGCAAATACCTTGAGCACGCTGGGTAGCGAATCCAAGGGGACAAATGCATTAGACAGAAAAGTCAGTGGGAAAATCCAAATAAGTCCAGCCGTATTGGCAGTTTCAGTGTTTGGCACTGACAGGCCTACGAACGCCCCAACCCACGTCACCGTGTAAGCGAAAAGAAGTAGAAGCAAATATGCATAAACCGCGTTCAAAATTCCATCATTGATTCGCCAGCCCACCAGGTAGCCCGTGATACTGAGCACCGTGAGTACCAAAATTTGTCGCAACGCATTAGCAAAAGTGTTACCAATCAACGCCGCGGATTGCGACATGGGAAGCGCCTTGTATCGGTCAATAATTCCCTTTTGCATTGCCTCAGCCAAACCAACTGTGCTTGCAGCAGCGGCAAAGGCGACAGTCTGACCGAAAATCCCGGGCATTAAGTACTGCCGATATAAACTTGCGTCTGCCGCACTACCTGGGTCACCACCAGGAATGGGAATAGCCCCACCAAAGACGTACGCAAAAAGTAAGACGAAAATCACGGGCTGAATGAGTTGAAAGAACAACGCTTCTGGGATTCTAAATGACGCCAGGATCGTGCTACGTGCAATGACTACTGAGTCGTGCAACGTCCAACCGAGTAAAGGCCGAGACATCGCAACAGGAGCAGCGGTACTCAAATTTTTTACCTCGCTCATGATAACTTGCGGCCCTTTCTCGTCCGGCTTGCAAGCTTTTCCGAATTTTCCTCTACTGCACCATGTCCGGTCAGCGACAGGAATACGTCATCTAAAGTTGGCCTGCGCAAAGCTAAATCCGCGATCGCAATGTTTTGGGAGTCCAGCAAACGAACCACGTCAACGAGAACTGTCGAGCCACCAGAAACCGGACCAGAGACCAGGCTGTCACTGACCATGGACTCTCCCCCAAAGACCGGTGCCAGGGCCGTCTGCGCATCACGTATTCGTTCAAGATCAGTAATCGTGACTTCAATTCGATCACCACCGATTTGATCCTTGAGCTCCTCAGCCGTGCCGTGGGCGATCACGCGACCGTGATCAATCACCACAATGTCGTCAGCGAGCTTGTCGGCCTCTTCCAAGTACTGGGTCGTGAGCAGAACTGTGGTTCCCTCAGCCACCAGGCTTTCAATTACTCCCCACATGCCAAGTCGCGACCGGGGATCAAGACCCGTCGTCGGTTCATCGAGAAATAGAATGCGGGGCTTTGCAATCAAACTTGATGCGAGATCGAGGCGCCTGCGCATTCCACCCGAGTATGTTTTAGCCGGACGATCAGCTGCCTCGATGAGGTCGAACCACTCGAGTAACTCCTGAGACCGCTGTTTCACGTAGGGCGGAGCTAGGTGGTAAAGGTCCCCGAACATACGCAGATTCTCACGCCCGGTCAAGAATTCATCTACCGCCGCATACTGTCCGGTCAGTCCGATGCTGTGCCTGACTTGATCGGCCTGCTTTTCAACATTGAACCCATTGACGTAAGCGATGCCCTTCGTTGGTTTCAGCAAAGTTGCAAGAATTCGAACTGTGGTCGTTTTGCCAGAACCATTTGGTCCCAAAAGGCCAACCACCTGCCCCCTGGGTACGACTAGGTCAAGCCCGTCGAGAGCTTTCACGTTACCAAATTCTTTGACTAAGCCCTCAACATGAACTGCATCCTCTTTGGCCATAAGCGGAACTGTATACCTAGAATTCGGAAGCGCTAAATCCTTGATCGATCAGGTTATGCAGAACCTCCTGTGCGTGATCACGACCACGCGTCTCAACGTGAATGTCAATCTCAACTTCATCCACGCCCAAAGATGGATTCATGCGATTGTGGTCAATTTCAACAATATTTGCGTGCATCTCTTGGACCGCGGAAAGAATTCTTGCCAGGTTCCCAGGCGAATCAGACACTCGGACTTTAATTGTCATGTAGCGCCCGCTCGCGGCCATGCCGTGTCGGATAATGCGAAGCAAAAGCAATGAGTCCACATTGCCGCCAGAAAGTACCACCGCGACGGGTGCCTCAAATTTTTTCGGCCAGGCCATGACTGCGGCTGTCGCAGCGGCACCAGCAGGCTCAACCACCATTTTCGCCCGCTCCAGCAAGAGCAACGCTGCGCTTGACAATTGATCCTCGGTTACGGTCATGATTTCATCAACATGCTGATTCACAATTTCAAAAGGAATATCACCGGGCAAACCGACCGCGATTCCATCTGCCATTGTTGACATGTGGTCAAGTTTCTGGGGTGAGCCCGCCGCGAGTGATGCCGGATACGCTGCGGCATTTACCGCTTGCACACCAATGACTTTAATATCAGGACTCTGCGACTTGAGTGCCAAGGCAATACCAGCAAGTAGTCCCCCTCCCCCCGTGCAGACCACAACAGTCTTCACATCGGGGATTTTTTCCAAGATTTCTAGGCCCAATGTTCCCTGCCCGGCAACAATGTCTTGGTGATCAAATGGGTGAATCAAAATGGCGCCGGTGCGTTCAGCAAATGCGCGTGCTTCCACAAGTGCCTCGTCAATATTGTTACCCACGAACTCGACTTCTGCGCCATAACCCTTGGTCGCTTCAACTTTAGGAATCGTCGCACCTTGCGGCATGAACACTGTTGCTTTGATGCCGAGCATCCGAGCGGCAAGCGCAACACCCTGTGCGTGATTGCCAGCGCTGGCCGCAACGACTCCACTCTTACGCTCTTTTTCGTTCAATTTAGCGAGCCTGTTGTAAGCACCACGAATTTTGAATGAACCCGCCCTTTGCAAATTTTCAGGGATTAGGTAGACCGGTCCTCCCACAAGCTCGGTCAACCAGCGCGCATTTGCAACCGGGATGTCAGCGATTACTCCGAGAAGGGATTCCTGAGCCACCGTGATGTCGTGTAATGAAACAGCGGGAGAGGGGCGTTCACTGTGTTGTAGCACGTCACAATCATGTCACCAAGTGCTCAGGTTAGTTGAACTACAACCAAGTTAAGTGGAAAGTTCTTGGCGGGCACCGGGCAATTCTCGGCGATTGCCAAGATTCGCGCTTGACGCTGCCCGGCGCCCGGCGCTTGCAGCCGATCCGGAGTTGTTCGTGGCCACACCCGAGTAACCACCCCAACTGCCGCGTGCCTGGGAAGTCTTTCGATGGAATGAGCTGATTTCTTTTTCTCGGTTGGCCAGGACTAACGCGCCAGATAGACCTCCTTTCTTTTTCGTCATTGAATCATTTTCCCGAATCGCTTGAGCACGACCTTCGTTCACACGCTCACCGATTCGCACGATGTAAGCCCGGTAAAAGGTGGCTCGGGCGGTCTGGGCAGTGAATTCGACTCGGCGGCGGCGATATCCACCAGAGACTCGCACTCGTCCGTCAAATTTTTCGCCACGCCAGGAACCTGCGTTCACATAAGCATTTCCATTGGTGATCATTTGGACGGCAAGCGAAGAAAAAAGAGTCTCAATTGAATCCAGATCACTGGGCATCCCGTAACTGATTACATAGGTTGAATCTCGAGCAACATCGACGTGCGCACTATTTGAGTGTGCGACCGTCACAAAAAGATTAACTAGGTGGGTATTGGCGCGTTTTCCTTTCACTCCGATCGTGACCGTACGACTCACAGGTGTGAGCGTCTCTGTCGTCTTGGTGTGATTGCGCGCCGTTGCAAGGTCAATGCTGGCAAGGGTCGCCAACATTTGTGCTTTGGTGAGATAAGCATCGGCCTCTGCCTGATTGTCTGTCCGCTCGGCCTTTGCCAAAAGGGCCGCGATTCGCTCTAATTTCACGTTGCGCTCCGATGTGAAAATATTTCTTGATGTTCCCCAACCGGTACACCCAGCTCAAGGTAACCCGATGAAAGTAGCAACCTGGCTTGGTCCCCGAGAGCTGTCTCGACCAGCATCAGCATGCACGCCGTAAAAGTTGGACCGTGTGCTGGCTCGTCGATGGGCGCGTACGAGGCTGCCACATGGTGTGCACATTCGTGAAGAATGAGCGTTTCCCGCAGTGCCCACATTGCTGCTTGACCTGACACGGGAATGGCAATTACCTGAGTCGCAAATTCGTAATGCGCCCTCGTAGATCCCTTGCGCTCACGGGTTCTTGGAGGAAATAGGTCACAATCCAGCTTGGCAAAAAGCCCAGACATGTAGGTATCTATTGATTCAAGGTTTGCAAATCTCTTCTGGGTGGGTACGTCAAGAACTGAGCTAAAAAACTCAACCTTTCCGCCCCGGTTCATCAGGCTCGAAAATTGATCCTCAGCGGCATAGACTTTGGCGCGATTTCGATCAGGTGCGCGTACTCGACCGACGCTTGTCATGCGGCTATCTTGCCCTGCACCGGATAAATAGTGAAAGAGGTTCCATCATTGTGTGGATTACCGCGCAAGTAGAGTCTGAGCAGGCTTCACAAGAGCAGGCTTCATACTTGCACCCTCATAAAGGATCACAGTGCCCGAACTACCAGCTAGCCCAGAGGACCAACCCACTAGGGCCTCACACACTCGGCGTCTCGGTGGCGCTATTCGGCGCACCCCCTTGCTCAAGGGGCTCCCAAAGGAAGTAGCAGTTCTTTCGGTCATTGCGTTCTTCGTGGCCATCGGATTCGGCATCCTGGCCCCGGCGCTCCCCATTTTTGCCAAAACTTTTGGTGTAACAGCCCTGCAAGCCAGCGCAGTAATCTCCGTTTTTGCATTGATGCGATTTGTATTTGCCCCGGTCGCAGGCATATTGGTGGATCGTCTTGGTGAGCGGATTGTTTTGACATCTGGACTCCTCATTGTTGCCACTTCCAGCGTGATTGCTGGTTTTTCCCAGACGTACCTCCAACTTGTGGCCTTTCGCGGAATCGGTGGAATTGGCTCATCCATGTTCACGGTCTCGGCACTCGCTTTACTCCTGCGTGTCGTTGATTCAAGCCAGCGCGGACGTGCCGCAAGTGCTTTCCAAGGAGGGTTTCTCCTCGGTGGGGTTGCCGGCCCTGCAGTTGGGGGGATCGTTGTCGCGTTTTCAATTCGCGCTCCATTTTTCGTATACGCGGCTGCACTTTTCATGGCGGCTGCTGTCACCCTAGTGTTTCTGAGCCGCGCCAAACTCCTTGCCCGCGAAGAGGCAGTCGCCCATGGCCAAGACAACCGAATGCAAGAGCTTCGCGGCGCCCTCAAAGACAAGGCTTATCAAGCGGCTCTGGGCACGAACCTGATTACCGGTTTCGTCTCATTCGGTTTGCGTAGCTCGGTCGTGCCGCTCTTCGTGGTCGAAGGGCTGCAGCGTGGAGCCTCACTTTCAGGATTTGGCTTCCTTGCAGCAGCCGCCGTGCAGGCTCTGGTCCTGCTCCCCGCCGGCCGAATGGCTGACACACAAGGCCGGCGCAAAGCCCTGCTGTACGGGTCAATCGCGACCGCACTCGGAATGGTCGTACTGACTCTCGCCGATGCCGCAGTCAACGGGCTGGGCCAAGCCGCCATGTGGGGAACCATCCTGTTCTTGGTCAGCATGGCGATTCAAGGCTTCGGCGCCGCCTTCCTTGGCTCCGCACCCTCAGCGGTCATTGGCGACGTTATGGGAGGCAAGAAAGGTGGAATAGTGGTGGCAACCTTCCAAATGATGAGCGATGTCGGAGCCGTGGTTGGGCCCCTGGCTGCCGGGCTCTTGGTAGATCTTTTCGACTTCAGTTGGGCCTTCGCATTTGGGGCACTGCTCGCCATACTGCCCATTTTCCTCGTGATTCGCATGCCCGAAACCCTCAGGCGCTCAGACATAACGTAGTCTGGGAACGTAGCCGAAATTACTTTTCTCGACTAGGTAAGGATCAAGACTCTCCGTGAACGAAAATGACTCCTCAGCGTCTCACCAGGTGATGATCAACACCCTAGTTGCAGCCGGAACCGCCCTGATTTTGCTAGCTGTGGGCACCGTCTTTTTCATCTCTTCGGTTCGGTCCACCCCCATTGCCGCTGACTCGGTCAGCGATTCCACCTCTTCGAGTGAACCCCTGATTGATGGCCAAGCAGCCAGTGAGCCCGTGAGGCTCTTAGCAGAGGCCAAGAACCTTGTCTTCGTTCTTGCCGACGACCTCGACTGGAATTTGTTTAACCAAGTCCCACGCCTTGCTGCCCTTAAAGAGCAAGGCATCACCTTCACAAACCACACCGTCACCGACTCACTGTGTTGCCCTTCTCGCGTTTCCATTATGCGCGGCCAATACATTCACAATCACAAAGTGATCTCAAATATTGAGAAAACCGGCGGTGGGTGGCCCACGTTCCGTGACCGCAAGGAGGAAAATGACTGCCTTCCAGTGTGGCTCAATAACGCGGGCGTCACCACCGCCCTGTTTGGCAAGTACCTCAATGATTTTCCCTCGGAGCCAAAGGAAGCCAAGTACATTCCCCCGGGTTGGGATCAGTGGGCAGTGCCCATTTCCCGCGGTGACTCTTACACCGGATACAACTACACGCTCAATGACAACGGAAGTCTTGTCCGCTACGGAAATAAAACTTCGGATTTTCTTAACGACGTAATTACCAACAAAGCAACCCAATTCATCCAAACTGCGCAGCAGCCGTTCTTCCTTGAACTTTCGACATATAGTCCCCACAAGCCGGCCCCGGTTGCAACCCGTAATGCGCTGAAGCAAGGCGGGACCCTAGCCCCGCGGAATCCGACGTATAACTCTTATGGCGTTGACGAACCAAAATGGATGAAAGACAGGACCCCACTTAATGCAACCCGACTAGCAAAAGCTGACCGGCAATGGCGTCAGAGAGCCCGATCCGCCGAATCCATTGCTGATTCCGTTGATGCGATTATGGCTAAACTCAAGGAAACTGGGCGAGAAAAAGACACTCTGGTCGTGGTGACAACCGATAACGGATACCACATGGCTGAGCGGCGCATGTTTAAGGGCAAACGCACCCCTTACGCATCCGACACGGTAGTTCCCATGATCGTGATCGGGCCTGGTGTGCCAGCAGGAATTACAGTAGATGCAATGACCAGCACCATCGATCTTGGTCCATCATTCGCCCAGTTGCTTGGCGCAACTGCGCCTAGCTGGGTCGATGGACGCTCTTTGGTTGATTTTTTCTCAGCTGGTGAAACCCCTGAAGGTTGGCGTAACGCGGTTCTCTCCGAGAGCCTGGGGATTTCCACACCAGAAGACCCCGACTACCAAAAAAATGCGCCGCCTCAGTTCTTTGCTCTGCGCAGCGAGAAGTGGCTTTATGTGGAATACGTGGACGGCTCTAAAACCTTGTACGACCGCGAAAATGATCCTTATGAAATGGTGAACCTGATCAGGACTGCTGACCCACTTCTGATCGCCAGCTTGTCCGGCCAACTCAAGGCGCTCAGCACTTGCTTGGGTGACGATTGCCGCGTGGCAGACTCAGCGGCAATCCCGGTTGTTGGCGTTTCTCAATAGGTGGGTGCGGGCACAGCCACCGCAGCTACCCGAGTGCTTTTTCCAAATCCGCCACGAGATCGTCGGCCTGCTCAATTCCCACACTTAGCCGAATCAAGTCGTCGGGAACTTCCAATGGGCTACCACTGACAGCCGCGTGGGTCATGCGACCTGGGTGCTCAATGAGCGACTCCACCCCGCCCAGAGATTCACCGAGGGTGAACAGCGTGGTTTTGGAACAGATATCAAGGGCAGCTTCCTCGCCGGCCTTCACGCGGAATGACACCATGCCACCGAACCCACCCATTTGCTTTGCGGCAACTTCATGGTTGGTGTGTGTTGCCAGACCCGGGTAAAACACTTGGCCAACAGCCGAGTGTCCTTCCAGGAGCTCAACAATCTTGCCTGCATTCTCATTGTGGCGATCCATGCGAACACCCAGCGTCTTAATCCCACGCAAAACCAACCACGAATCAAACGGTCCTGCAATAGCCCCCATGGCATTTTGGTGATAGGCCAACTGCTCACCAAGCTCGGCGCTTGCAACAACAAGGGCGCCACCCACAACATCACTGTGACCGCCAAGGTATTTGGTTGTACTGTGCACCACCACGTCAGCACCGAGCAGGAGTGGCTGCTGCAGATATGAGGATGCGAATGTGTTATCCACCACGAGCAACGCTCCGCCCGCATGTGCGATTTCTGCGATTGCCGCAATGTCGCCGACATTTAACAGCGGGTTTGTTGGTGTTTCGATCCAGACCAACTTGGTCTTGGGTGTCATAGCCGCGGCGATAGCTTCCGTGTCAGTCACTGGTGCGGTTGACAGCGAAATTCCCCAAGGCTCAGCCACCTTTTTGAACAGGCGGTATGTACCACCGTAGGCATCATTAGGGAGTACAACATGATCTCCCGGCTTGAGAACGGTGCGGATCAGTGTGTCCTCAGCTGCCAAACCAGAAGCAAATGCCAGTCCACGAGCGGTATCAATGCCTGGCGCCTCGATCGCGGCTAGGCACTCTTGTAATGCGGTCCGCGTCGGGTTACCACTGCGCGAGTACTCATACCCGTTTCTCAGGCCCCCCACGCCGTCTTGTGCGTAGGTCGATACTTGGTAAATTGGGGTTACCACAGCGCCTGTTTCGCGGTCTGGTTCTTGCCCTGCATGAATTGCGCGCGTATTGAAACCGTCCATGGCATCACCCTATGTCGCCCGCGCCAAGTTGGCTGAGCAGAGGTCAACTAGGGGGGTTAGGTTAGACCCATGTTCGGATTCGGGAAACCCACCATGATTGCGCCAGAATCGGCACTCCCTGGCCGTGATTCGCGGCCTCTGCCTGTCAGCGCCAAGAACGCAGTGCTTGGCTCATCGCTGGAAGGCCCCTGGCCCGAGGGTTCGTTGGTCATCTATCTGGGCGCCGGCTGCTATTGGGGTGTTGAAGAAATCTTTTGGCAGACAGCCGGGGTAATTAACACCAGTGTCGGCTTCATGGGCGGTTTCACCCCCCACCCGACCTATGAAGAAACTTGTACAGGTCGCACGGGCCATACTGAAACAGCCTTGGTGGTCTACAACCCCGAAATAATTTCCACGGTCGGGATTCTCAAAATCTTTTGGGAAAACCATGATCCGACCCAAGGCTCTCGTCAAGGAAATGACGTTGGGACGCAATACCGATCCGCAATTTTTTGGACGACGACGGAACAAGAGCGGTCCATCCTGGAAACTGCTCGGGCATATGAAGCCGTGCTCGCTTCGCGCGGATTCGATCCAATCACGACTCAAATCGCGCCATCAGGTGAGTTCACTTATTACCTCGCACAAGATTCGCACCAGCAGTACCTATACAAAAACCCCAATGGTTACCGATGCCACGCGAATACTGGTATCGCTTTCCCAAATCTGAATTAGGTAGCCAGAAAGGCCAAAACGTCTTGTCGGGTAATGACTCCTGTTGGCTTGCCGTCATCAACCACCATCAGCGCATCAGCCTCAGTGAGTGCGATCATGGCAGAAGCAACTGACTCACCCGCACCCACCATAGGAAGCGGTGGACTCATGACAGTCTCAACCTGGTCTGCTAAGTGAGCCGTTCCATGGAACAGGGCGTCGAGTACAACCCTTTCAACAATGGACCCTGAAATTTCGGCGGTCATAATTGGGGGTTCGGCACGAACAACTGGGATCTGAGAGACGCCGTACTCTTTTAAAATTGCAATCGCGTCGGCTACCGACTCGGTGGGATGGGTATGAACGAAATCGGGCAAGTCTCCATCAAGTGTTTTAGCCCTCAATACGTCACCAATTGTTTGCTCCGTGTCGCCTTGAATAAATCCATAGCTGGATAGCCAATCTTCATTAAATACTTTGGAAAGGTACCCGCGACCGGAATCTGGGAGTAACACGACGACCAATGACCCAGATTCGGCTTTGGCTGCAACCCGGAGGGCCGCTACAACTGCCATTCCGCAAGATCCACCGACAAGCAATCCTTCTTCGCGCGCCATTCGACGGGTCATCTCAAATGAATCCCGATCAGAAACGGCAATAATTTCATCAGCGATTCCAGGGTCATATGCAGTTGGCCAGAAATCTTCGCCTACTCCTTCGACGAGATACGGGCGACCCGAACCGCCGGAATACACTGAACCTTCCGGGTCTGCACCAATAATTTTAACGGAGTTATTGCTGGCTTCCTTCAGGTAGCGACCAGTACCTGAGATCGTGCCACCAGTTCCCACCCCAGCAACAAAATGTGTAACCGTGCCATCGGTTTGTTCCCAAATTTCTGGACCGGTTGTTTCATAATGTGACCGCGGATTGTTCGGATTGGAGTACTGATCCGGCTTCCACGCGCCAGGCTCACCCGAAAGTCGATCACTGACGCTGTAATAGGAACGCGGGTCCTCCGGGTCCACTGCGGTTGGGCACACCACAACTTGCGCGCCATAAGCCTTGAGCACATTTCGCTTGTCTTCGGAAACCTTGTCCGGACACACAAAAATGCACTTGTAACCCCGCTGTTGGGCCACCATGGCCAGGCCAACCCCCGTGTTGCCGCTGGTTGGTTCCACAATTGTTCCACCGGGCTGCAGTGATCCGTCTTTTTCGGCGGCGTCAATCATGCGCTCAGCAATTCGATCTTTCACCGAGCCACCCGGGTTAACGTATTCAACTTTGGCGACGACAGTGACGCCTTCAGGGACAATTCCCTGCGTCACCCTATTTAGTCGTACCAGTGGTGTGTTACCAATTAGGTCAATAACTGAGTCATAAATATGCACGGGTCAACCTTACGTGGGTTTTTATTCAGCGCCGCACGAGCCTGCAGGCTGTTGTCTTATTGCACAGTGTTATCAAATACCCAAAATGTGCATATGCTGTGTCTATGGAGCCATTGCAGGAGGAGATTCTGCGTGAACTAGATCGAATCAGGCTTCGGCTTGCAAGTTTGAATCATGATCGCCTCGTCACGATGGACATCCCCGTGTACACGTGCGCAGTTGCAATTTGGGAATCCACCAAGTCTGGCGGTTATAAAATCCCCCGAGTTGGACCCGGTGCTTATGCCGCACAGATCACGGTTCTGACCCAAGATTTACTTGCTGTGAACCCTGAAGGGAACACCGACGCCGCTGCGGCCCTGACTGCGCTCCGCCGCGCATTGCCTTGAGGTCAAATTGCCGTGAGGTCAAATTGCCTTGAGGTCAAATTGCCGTAAACACAAATTGCAACAAGGTAAATTTGCCTGAGAGTCGACAACCGAAAAAGTGGGCTTGCCTTAGTCTCGACCAGCCAGAATGGATAGGAGTCGAAGGATTTCGAGGTAGAGCCACACCAAGGTAACGAGCAGCCCGAAGGACAATCTCCACGATTCGCGCTCCGGCAGGCCCATTGCGACCCCCTGCTTAATCGCATCGAAGTCCAGCATCAACATGAACGACGCCAGGAGTACTCCGGCAGCGCACAGGAGCAGACCCCAGAAACCCACTCCGTAGAATCCCCAACCACCCCCCACACCAAACAGGGCGCCCACAAGGGATGCCATGGCAATCAAGAAATAGCTGATCATGGCTGCCATGAATATTCGCTTGAACTTGCCGTTGACCTTCACAATTCCAGTCCCGTACAGGAACAGCATTACTCCAAATGCGGTGAGGGTGCCAATGATTGCTTGGCTGACCAATCCTTCGTAATTCTGGGCGAGCGCCATTTGGTCAAACGACCAGCTGATTGCTCCCAGCATGAGACCAGCAAAAGTCGCATACAGCACAACGAGAATCGGTGAAACTGCTTTTTTGAAAGCGGTAATAAGTCCGAATGCCAAGGCGCCGATCAGGCCGATCCAGAGAACGATTGGGGCGCTGGGAACGATCGCCCAACCAACGAGAGCCATGATGACCGTAATGATGAACAGAATCGTGCTTTTTACCACTACATCTGCAAAAGTCAGGCGGGCTCCACCACCCGCGGTGATGCTTTCAAACTGCGACTGGGTGCCGGCGTCACCGCCTGCAGCCTGCGTGTAGGCAGACTGTCCTTCCGCATATGCAAAGCCATCGCCTTTGGCGGGGGCTTCGTAGCGCTTGAGAATCGGATTTGCGGTGTGTGAAAATCGTGATGACATGGTGACAAGATAGCAAACTATTTCCAAACCGCCAACACCCACTAAGCCCACGGGAATGGGTGTCCCCGGTGGGATTTGAACCCACACTGTGCCGGGTTTAAGCCGGGTGTCTCTACCGATTGGACTACGGGGACGAGAAAGTCGCCCTTCTCGGGCGTAACCCTATCTACTGGCCCACAGTTCCCGGTTGCTTAGTTGGGCTAGTTTTCCTTACGGGACTGGCCAAGCGGCATCTATAGCTTGAAGGACTTCAGCTGTGGGCGTGCCTAGGGCGAACCATTGCGTCATTTCGGTGAGCATTGCCCCAGCGCCAACAACCGCTGGCATGAGCTCAGATGCGTCGAAACGGAATGTCCCCCCCATATCGGTAAGGTACTGGGCCGCCAGTTTATCGATCGAACCTTCTGCGTATGTGTCCAATGGGACACCGTTATTAGCAGAAACCCAGGTTCCGAGCGAAACCTTGCTGGTCGCGAATTCAGCCGAGGAGAGATAACTCTGAACAGCTGCCACCGCCGGACGATCCGAGAATGCAGTGACGAACTCACCATCACCCACAACAGGTTGTGGGGCAACCATGTTGTTGATGACGGGGATGTAAAAAGCATATACGTCACCATCGGGCCCAATAGTTGCTCCAACTTGTAATTCGCCCCACGTACTCGCGTACAAATTAGATTGTTGCAGCATCCCACACTCACCGTTAAGAATGGAGCGACCTGCCTCTTGGAATGGGGTTGTCGCGATTGTCTGGACATCACCAAAGCCGCCGTTAACATAATTTGCGTTTTTCATCCAGCCAGCCAAAACATCCATGGCTGCGGTAACTTGGGGGGAGTCAAAGTCAAGCTCGTGGCTCACCCACTGGTCGTACACCTCTCCACCGAACATGCGAAGCATAATTTCTTCCAGCCAGTCAGTTGATGGCCAGCCGGTCTGGGACCCAGCTTCAAGACCGCCACACCAAGGCTTCACTAGGCCATCGGCGACCATTTGATCCGAGAGTGCCCACAACTCGTCCCACGTGGTTGGAATTGCATAGCCATTTGCCGCGAAAGTTTTTGGCGAGTACCACACAAATGAATTCATGTGCGATCCAAGCGGTGCTGCGTAGAAGGTTCCGTTGACAGTTCCATAGGATTTCCATTCTGGATTCCAGTAGGTATCAGCGTTAGAAACTGTGTCTTGCGACGCAGGAACCGGACCACCGCCTGCAACGAGCTCGGCGAGCAAGCTGGGCCGTGGGATAAATGCGATGTCAGGGGCGTTACCACCAGCGATCCGAGCGGAAAGTTGAGCTTCAAACTGATCGCTTCCTTCATAGACGATATCTATTCCGGTACAGGTCTCAAATTCTTTCCACGATTGCTCAAACAGGCCCTGTTGCGGGGCCACGATTGATGTGAAGATGCTGACCGATGCCTCTTGGGTATCCTGATATTCCACATACATTTCACAACCTGCCACTTCCTGCGTGTCAGCCTCCTGTGTAGGGGTCTCTTGCGTGGGCGAGGGTTGCGTCGTTGCCTCTGCATTTTCCTCTGAGGGACCGTCACTCGAACAAGCAGCGAGCAGCATCAGAGTTGCAATGCTTCCAGCGATTGCTGCTGCTCCACGGCGCCATGTCGCTACGGTCATTGAATCTCCTTATTGAGCGAAAAGTCCGAGAAGTTCCCCAACCCACCACTTCTTCTACTTGGCAGATTTGCCCGTGATAGGTCCGCCGGGTATGAAGTTCCCAAGGGCCACATAAATCCCATGCGGGCTTGCATCGTCCACCCTCAGAACCCATTTTAGCAAACTGAAGCCTTGGCACAACCTTATGCGAAACCCTTAGCGCCCGTCGAACTGCGCACTATCAATTCGGTGGGCAACTGGGCTACCTGGTCGTTGCCACTCCGCGATTCAGACCCCGCGAGTTGTTCCAACAGGCATTCTCCCGCCTTTTTCCCAAGGTCAGCCACAGGTTGCGCGATTGTTGTCAGGCCAAGATAAGACGACATGGGGTGGTCGTCAATTCCGATGATTGACACATCGCGTCCTGGCTCAAGTCCGCGGGCACGTAGTGATCGAATTGCGCCGAATGCCATTTCGTCTGACATTGCGAAAACTGCTGTGGGAGGGTTCGGTTGATTCAGGAGAGCATCCATTCCACTTTCCCCACCCTCGATAGTGAAGTGTCCCGACACCTCGAGCATGGGGTCTTGCGCTAAAGAGTGTGCTGCCATGACGGTGCGGTAACCACGTTCACGTTCTGAACCGGCGGTAAAACGTGCCGCAGCCGACTTGCCAGATATGAGTGCAATCCTCGAGTGACCCAAAGAAACCAAGTATTCCGTTGCCTTACGTGCCGCAGCGACGTCGTCAATTACGAAGCAATCAACTCCCGGTGTTGCTCCACCAATCATTACCGTGGGCATGCCTAGATTCACAATCGGCTCAAGCTCCGGATCTTGGGGGGGCAGAGCGACAATAAGTATTCCGTCAACTCGTCGGCGGATTCGCGCTGTCGGCGGGATTCGCGAAACTCTGCTTTGATGATCACCGACGTTCATTAACAGCAGATCCATATCTGCCTGCTGCATGACCGATTCCGCCCCAGCGATTACTTCAGAGAAAAACCAGCGAGCAATATGGGGAGTAACAACTGCAACTGAACCGGTTCGACCCGATGCCAAGCGAGAGGCACTCGGAGAAATTACGAAATCCAAACCCGCGGCAACCTCAGTGACTCGCTCACGGGTTGCATGGTCGACATTGGGCAAACCGCGTAGCGCCCGCGACACAGTGGCCGTAGAAACACCGGCGGCTGCTGCAACATCTCGAATTGTGATTCCCATGCCCACGCCCTTCCGGGTGTGAGCGTATACACCCGGACGGGCGTCAATCATGAAAATTCAGATATCACGTAGTTTTTAGTCGAAGTGCCTTATTTCCATCGTTAGACCCAACTCCGATCAGTCCCGGGTCACCTTCGCCACACTCAACTATATTTTTTGCGCGGCATGGCCCCATTTCAAGACCGTAGAAGTACGTGCCCTTGCGGCCAAACTCGGCACTAATGGTGAATTCACCATTTTTGCGAATGGTCGTGCACGCAGCCTCAAGGACCTGAGAGGGCCAGCCTCCATCAGTGGCTGGCTTGGTCTCGTATCGAGAAAGGCACACAATATTTTCACCCCTCGTCCAACTCTCGAGATTCTTCCGGGCACTTTTACTGAGATTTCCCGTGAAAGTGGCAGTGCCACCCGAAGGAACTTTCTTGGCATTGACTTTCATGCACGCATAGTCCTTATCTCGGGCATCTTGTGCACATACTGACTTTCTTGGCTTCGGCGGGTCGGCAGCTGGTGCCACGGCTGGAACCACAAACGGCACCAAAAGAGCTGCTGATGCGAGTCCGATAATTTTCTTCATAAAACGCTTCATAGTGTGAGTGTCACACAGTTACGTGTTTCCCAGCCTCAAAACAACCCCGTCCAGCAAATCTTTTTCACTGACCAACACCCGCGTAAAACCAAGCATTCTCATCGACTCTCTCAATACCAAGGCTCCACCACCGATCACGTCCACCCGACCGGGGTGCATAAACCCAAGTTTTGCACGTTGTTCGCGGGTCATACTCAGCAATTCGTCAGTGACCGCGTCGACCTCCCCAATGCTCACAACGGAGCCATGAATTAAATCCGCGTCGTACTCGTGCAGCCCTAACGCCATGGCAGCAACCGTTGTCACCGAACCGGCAAGGCCGATAAAAGTAGTTTCAGCCTTAATCGGGAATGTTCGTCCCATTAGTTCGACGTGACTCCTGATATCCCTGGCAGCTGCCTCAATTTCCTGCCGGTTAGGCGGATCAGAATACAGGTGTCGCTCCGTCATGCGAACACATCCAATGTTCACGCTCTCTAAAACTAAGGAGTGATCAGGCCGATTCATTACGAATTCAGTTGAACCACCCCCAATGTCGGATACAAGTACCGATCCCGACACGTCCAGCCCGGACAACGCACCCCGATAAGAAAGCTCAGCCTCCTGATCTCCACCGATCACTTCTGGCTCAACACCCAAAATTTCTTTTACCCCAGCAATAAAAGCACCGCGATTTGACACGTCGCGGGATGCTGAAGTCGCGATGAATCGAAGTTCTGCGATCTCGTATTGCAGTAACATCTCTGCGTACTCACGGCAGGCCGCGAAAGTTCGCTCAAGGGCCGTGTCGCTGAACTCCCCAGTGGCATCAACTCCTTCGCCCAACCTGACGGTACGCATTTCCCGAAGGTGGTCCGTGACCGTGTTGCCATCAACTGCTGCGATCAACAAGCGAATAGCGTTGGTGCCACAATCAATCGCGGCGAATGTTGGCACTAGCTCAGACATGAGTTTTGCTTCCACCACGGAGACAGCATGGCAAGCGCCCGATCACCCAGTGGGTTGACACCGGGGCCGCAAGCAAGTGATTGCGCAATCAATACGTGTAGGCATTTAACCCGGCGTGGCATCCCGCCCGCACTAATCCCTGTCAACTCAGGAACGATACCGAGCGCCTCTCGGTCCCGTAGATAGCGTTCATGAGCGGCTTGATATTGGGCAGCAAGTTCAGGGTCTTGTGCCAAGTCGGCTTCCATCTCACGCATCAGACCCGTGCTCTCTAGGGTTCCAATCGCCCCCGCGAGCCTAGGGCAGGTGAGGTAATAGGTGGTGGGGAACGGGGTGCCGTCAGGCAGGCGCGGTTTGGTTTGGACAACGAGTGGGGCAGTGCACTCGCAGCGCGCTGCAACCCGAAAACACCCTCGTGCTGACCGACCAAGCTGTTGACCAACTAGTTCAAGTTCTTCCGGTGAGATCTCAACCACTGCCGGGCTCAACTGCATCGTCAGCTTCAATGAGCGCGCCCCAGAGCACGCTGTACCAGTTAGGTTCAACTTCGGCTGCTTCCGCAGAAATAGTTTCGGCAGCTGGTCGCCCATCAGCACCCAGCGCGACGTAGGCGATTTCACCCGGCATGACAAAATGCAACCTTCGCCGCGCTTCGGCAGCGATGTAAGCGGGGTCAGCCCAGCGCTGTTGCTCCAGTTGGAGTCCATCAACATTCTCTTGGGCCACTTCAATCTGTGCCTCAAGGGCTGAGATCTCGGCTCGCTGGCCAAACCAATTGCGCACCGGCACCGCCAGAATCACCCCCAACAGGACGACTGTGACAAGGAGTGCCAAAGCCCGGCCCGTTAGCGAGCCGTAGCTGTGATCCTTTGGGTCTGCCACGAGACAATAGTCACACGGTCTAAGCGCAAATGCGCTTAGGCACCGCCGCCAAAACGTGGGAATGC
This sequence comes from Actinobacteria bacterium UBA4426, assembly GCA_002390705.1. Taxonomy (GTDB): domain Bacteria; phylum Actinomycetota; class Actinomycetes; order S36-B12; family S36-B12; genus UBA4592. Next base: position 139,678 of record DGQA01000005.1, read on the forward strand.
ACTCTTACCCGCATAACGCGCGCTGTCATCGAGCTCTTCCTCGATCCGGAGAAGCTGGTTGTATTTGGCCACTCGTTCACTGCGGGCAGGTGCACCAGTCTTTATCTGACCGCAGTTGACCGCAACCGCAAGGTCGGCGATTGTCGTGTCCTCGGTTTCGCCAGAACGGTGTGACATCATGGATGAGTACCCACTGCGGGTCGCCATCGAGACGGCATCAAGGGTTTCGGTGAGCGAACCGATTTGATTGACTTTGACCAGTAGCGCGTTAGCAGCACCCTCTGAGATTCCCCGCGCCAAACGTGCCGGATTGGTAACGAAGAGGTCGTCACCCACGAATTGCACGCGGTCACCGATCGCATCGGTAGCGTGAATCCACCCGGCCCAATCGTCTTCGGCCAAAGCATCTTCAATTGACACCAACGGGAAATCAGCCAAAAGTGATTCGTAGTACTCGGTCATCCAACCAGATGAGCGCGCAGCACCTTCGAAGGTATAACAGTCATCGTTGTAAAACTCAGTTGACGCAACGTCCAGTGCCAGTGCGATATCGCTGCCCACTGTGAAACCAGCAGTCTCAATTGCAGTAACAATTAGATCAAGTGCCGCACGGTTACTGGACAAATCTGGGGCGAAACCTCCTTCGTCACCTAAACCGGTTGCGTAACCATTCTTTTTCAAGACTGACTTCAATGCGTGATAGACCTCGGTGCCACTGCGCAACGCCTCAGAAAACGTTGTTGCCCCGATGGGCGCGATCATGAACTCCTGGATATCAACACCAGTGTCAGCATGTGCACCACCATTGAGAATGTTCATCATGGGGACGGGAAGAAGGTGCGCGTTAGGGCCGCCCAAGTATTTAAATAATGGCAATTCGGCGGAAAGCGCCGCGGCCTTAGCGACTGCCAGGGATGCCCCCAAAATTGCGTTCGCGCCAAGCCGGCTCTTATTTGGCGTCCCATCAAGATCAATCATGACCTGGTCAACGGTTCGCTGGTCATCTGCAGACAAACCAATTATCGAATCAGCAATTTCACCTTCGACCCCTGCGACCGTCGCCAAAACACCCTTACCTCCGTACCGAGAACCCCCATCGCGCTTTTCAGCCGCCTCAAAGGCTCCGGTTGAAGCGCCCGAGGGGACAGCCGCCCGAGAAACAGTGTCGTCATCGAGGAGAACCTCAACTTCAACGGTGGGATTACCCCGAGAGTCCAGAATTTCACGCGCAATTATCGCTTCAATGATCGCCATGGGTGCAAGTCTAGTGAGCGATCATGAAGGACCTATCTCCCTATGTTGTCGAATTGAGACCAAAAGCAGGAAACCGAGAAGCTCCACCACATATCTGGGTGATCACATGCAGCACACGCGAACATAGCGGGGCAGGACATGGGTAGATCTCAGGCCGCAATCTTCACAGGGATCGGGATGGCAGTGCTCGGCTTAGCCGGCTGCGGCCCACAGATGCTGAAGATCCCGCCGAATCTAGGCATATTGAAGAAATGGGACTCGACAGAATTCTCAGTCTCAATTGACTCACCACACTTTGTGCAAGGATTACACAATGGCCGGAATTCTTTAATTAATGCCTTTTCTGCAAATAAAGCGCGTGCGCCAGCAAGATTTAACACTAAAGCACTCTCAACCTCCCCATCCAGTGTGACCGAATTCACCCTTCGTCGAACAGAGCCATGCTGACTCAAGTCTCCGACATTGAGATCTCACAACCCCATTACATAAATGTGACTTCGGCGCTACGGTTGATCGCACGTCAGTTGATTACCCACGGCGTCAAGTACTCGTTGTGCGGAAGTAACTGCATCGCGCGCTGATAGCGCAGCGTCTGCCATACCGAGTGCCTGTGAAAGAGCGCTTTCAGCCTCTTGGGCTTCATTGAACTTGTTTAGTGCTTCATCTTTTGCTAGTAATGCCGCATCAAGATCCACCTGTAATTGTTGCTGTTCGGCCGAATCGCCCTGAAGGGAAGAAACGAGGTCATTAAGTAGAGCAACCTGATTATCAAACTCTGTTTCAAAGGCAGTGGCCAGATCAGGATTCGCAATGAGGTCTACGACCGCCGTGGAAAGTGAGGCTTGCATTTTATCCAGTACGGCGCACGGGTCACCGGAGTTCTCACTTGGCACCGGGCCCGCTGATTCGGTCGCCGTGGGCGTTATGGGCGTCATGGAAGGACTCGATTCACTCTCCGATGAGCAAGCAGAAAGCACGAAAGGAATGGTCAAGGCGACTGCAATAATACGTTGTGTGCGCACCTACACATTTAAACACGAGGCAAAACCCGTGGATCACAGGCCAAGGAGTTGTCGAACGTGTCTGGGGGCGGGCGAACCAAATTGAAGCATCAAGTCATGGATTTCTCTCCAGCTCCAATCCGGATGCATGAGTCGCAGATCCTCGGCTAGCTGCGCTACTTCACGGTAACCAACAAAATAGGTGGGCAGCTGCCCTGCGGTGAGTAATGCGCGTCGCCACTTTCCAGCAGCTTCGCTTTCCTCTTGATACCCGCGGTTGATCATAAGTGACATTGCCTCCTCTTCGCTGAACTCTTGGGTATGAACACTGACGTCAAGAATCGCGTTGATGGTCATGCGGGCTTGCATTTTCAGTTGCTGCAACTTAATAGCGAGCGCACTAGGCTTGGAAGGCTCGGGTGAATAGCCTTGTGAAATAAGGAGCTCCTCAACATACACAGCCCAGCCTTCGACAAAAGTGCCACTAAAACCAAATCGTCTGGTCAGGCTCTGTTCGCTGCCGTGACTGGCTATTGCCAGTTGCAACACATGCCCCGGGATCGCTTCGTGAATAGTCAAGTTGTGGATCTGAACGCCGTTGTATTCCCGGAAGAAACTTTCTTTACGCTCGGGCGCCCACTGCGCCGGTGTTGGCGCCACTGCAACAAATGTGGGGACGTGTGCATGCTCCAACGGTCCAGGCGCATCGCAATAAGCAACCGCAATTCCCCGATGGATCTCCGGCATCTCGATTACTTCCACATCAATTTCGGGAACAGTCACCAAGTCATGCTGGATAGTAAAAGCCTTAGCGGCGGCCATGGCCGAGGCGACCTGTGAAAGAACAGTTGCGTCGGTCACTGGCGCTTTCTCTGCAATCTGAGCAAGCGCACTTGAGATGGGATCACCATTTTCTTCAACTTCAACTTCCATTTCGGCCAAGTATTCTTGCGATACCTGCAGCATTTGCGAGTTGATTAGATCAAGGTGTTGATGGGCAGCAATCAGTAACTCTTGAACATTACTTTCGGCGTCAAGTGAATGCCACAAAATTCCTGAGTAGATTTCAGTGCCCATGCGTGGGGATTTATGCGCGAGTGGAAGTTGCTCTTTGAGCCACTCGACATGTTGATCAACTGATTCAATTATCTGAAATTGCATTTCAAGTGATTCAAGTAAAGCCCGCGTGCCTACAAGCTGCGCGATTGCGGTCTCGCAGTGAATTTCTGGCATCTCTTCGAGGGTATTTCGAGCTTGCTCAAGGAAGTTTGGAATTTTTTCGCATCGACTTGCGACATTCGCCATGCGTTCTTCGAGCGGTGCAAAATCACGCGAAAGCAATAAATGAATTGCTGTCCCCGGATTCCACAACATAGGATTCCACGTGTGCGCAGCGACCTGAGTGACGTCAAAGTAGGTACTGGTGAGAAACGCCCTGAGGATTTCCAAGTCAACAAGATCGGGTAACGCCAGCTCAACGTCATCTACTGCATCTAGCGCAGCGAGGTAGCCCTCAATTCGTTGCGAAAATTGTTCTTGTCCGTATTTAGTGAGATCGGGCAATAGCGAGTCGAATGCATGCTCACCCATCCAGGTAGCACCGACCGGGTCCATGCGGAATGAATCCTCGATTACTTCACGAGCTATCCTTTCAAATTGTTGTTGCGCGCTACTCATGTGCTCGCACCTCCTGTATTCGACGTAGCACCGCTTTACGCACTGCGGCCTCGGTGTCTAAGCCCTGTGAATGCGCTGAACTGACCAGGGCAAACAAGAAGTCGCCCAGTTGTTCCTCCGTTCTGAATCGTTCACGTAGATGTTCAGCTTCAGTCAGGTATTTCGGTTCGGGTACGTCAACGGATTGGGCTCTTGCGATGAGTTTCTCCGCTCGCATGAGGGCAGGGAGCGTTGCTGGAATTCCGTCAGTGACAGAGTCGCGTTTTTTTTCTCGAGTTTTACGCTCGTGCCAAGTCAGTTTGACGGCATTGGCGGTGTCAAGTTTTTCACTACCAAATACATGTGGGTGCCTCCTAATCAGCTTTTGAGATATCCCGTCAATCACGGCATCAATATCCCAGCCACCCGGTTGCTCCTGGGCGATGCGTGCGTGAAATACCACTTGAAGGAGTAGATCACCGAGTTCCTCCCGCATTGCCCCACTGTCATTAGCGTCGATGGCTTCGACGCTTTCATAGGCCTCTTCGATTAAGTACTCAACCAGGCTCTGATGGGTTTGCTCCGCATCCCAGGGGCAACCGTCGGGTGACCTCAATCGATCAAGGATCGCCACCAATTCGGTGAAGTGGCTTCCTCGCATGTGCTATTCCGAGCCGAGATCGACGCTTTGCGGTTTCGACAGTGAATTAGCCGCCGGGCCTACGGAGAGATTCTCGGGATCCCATGTGCCAAAGCGTGGCGCGACCTCGGTTCTCAGCTCTGAGCTTAGTTCGGAAATAGCAATAAACACCTCCGCGCTTTTGGCGTCCGCATCACCCGAAGGAGACAGAACATCGCCTAACTTGGCGACTTGAAGATTGACGCTAATAATTGAGTCAACCTCCCCCATCGAAATGCCTTGCTCACCAATTGACGCTTCAAAGGCTTCTTGGCCACCCGCTTGCGCGACGTATTGCAGACGAAGGTTGTCAATCTCTCCTTGAGCGACGGCGATCTTTTCCCGATCCGACAATTCGCTGACCAATATTCCAGTGATGAGTTGATTAAGAGTGTTCACAATAAGTTCATTAGATGAATCCGTTGACGAAAGGCCCTGCAGGTCGAGAATATCCTGAACCTTGGTGTCAAGCTCAGATTCACTGATCCGCTGATCCCCCACTACGGCGGCAGCCCCCGCTGTTTGCGAACTACACCCGCTGAGTCCAAGGCTTACCGAAATCAGACCGATACCGGCGATCACTGCGAGGCGCTGGCGGCTGGACTTGGCGTTCATAATTGACACAGGGTCTCCGGATCTTCAAGGGGTGGAAAATAACACGGTAAACAGTTCGTGGAGCCATTCTAGGAGTTGGGTATCTCGCAGTTCAGGTGCACCAATACCAGTGCCGGAAGTGGGCTTGGGTACTAAAAGAATGCTCGTCGCCTCTTTGATCGTGGTCCCCGGGTAGACGCGCGCAACCCTCATGGCACGTGACTCCGGCAGCACCACCGGGGAAAGGCGAATTGCCTTGCCGGTGGCAATAACTTCCTGAACCCCAGCAGATTTAGCCGCGACCCGAAAACGCGCGACCCCGATCAACGCCTCCAACTCACCGGGCATGGCGCCATAACGGTCAATGAGTTCTGCGACTACTTCATCTACTGACTGACCGCTGCTTGCATCTGCTAAACGCTTATAGGCTTCAAGCCGCAGTCGCTCCTGAGGGACGTATCCGGTTGGGATGCTCGCATTAATGGGTAACTCAACGCGGACCTCATTGACCTCTTTAGCCGGCTCATTTTTGTACTCGGAGAGAGCTTCACCCACCAACCGCAAATACAGGTCAAAGCCAACATCTGCGATGTGGCCGCTTTGCTCGCCACCGAGCATGTTGCCGGCACCACGAATTTCAAGATCCTTGAGAGCAATCTGCATTCCCGAACCAAGATCGGTTCTTTGGGCAATAGTTGCTAAGCGCTCGTGGGCCGTTTCTGTGAGTGGCTTATTCGGGTCATAGAGAAAATATGAGTAAGCGCGTTCGCGACCGCGGCCAACCCGACCTCTCAGTTGGTGCATTTGAGAGAGTCCAAACTTGTCTGCCCGATCGACAATCAATGTATTGGCGTTGGGAATATCAATTCCAGATTCAACGATCGTGGTACACACGAGTACGTCGACTTCTTTGTCCCAAAATTGAACAATTACTTGCTCAAGGGAACCTTCGTCCATTTGCCCGTGCGCAACTGCGATGCGAGCCTCGGGTACTAGTGTCCTGATTCTTGCGGCAACTCGATCGATTGATTCAACGCGGTTGTGAATGAAAAATGTTTGTCCATCACGTAAAAGCTCACGATGAATTGCGGCGGCGATTTGCTTCTCGTCGTAGGGACCCACGAAAGTCAATACCGGATGACGCTCTTCCGGCGGAGTTTGGATGACCGACATTTCCCTGATGCCCGTAACGGCCATTTCTAGAGTTCGAGGGATTGGAGTTGCACTCATGGCAAGAACGTCAACATTGGTGCGCAGCGCTTTTAGGTGCTCTTTGTGCTCCACGCCAAATCTTTGTTCCTCGTCGACAATCACCAGACCCAGGTCCTTGAATTTCACCGAACGCGTGAGCAATCGATGTGTTCCAATCACGATGTCTACGCTTCCTTGGGCTAACCCTTCGACTGTTTCTTTCACCTGAGAGTTCGGTGTGAATCGCGAAAGTGCAGCCACCTTTACGGGGAATGCGCTGTATCTTTCTGAAAAGGTTGTGAAGTGCTGTTGCACGAGCAGGGTCGTGGGAACGAGCACGGCAACTTGTTTTCCATCCTGTACCGCTTTGAATGCTGCCCGAATGGCGATCTCAGTTTTGCCAAATCCTACATCGCCACATACCAAGCGGTCCATGGGAATTTGTCGCTCCATGTCACGTTTGACTTCATCGATCGTACTGAGCTGGTCGGGCGTCTCAACGTAGGGGAATGCGTCTTCAAGCTCTCCCTGCCAGGGAGTGTCTGCCCCAAACGAGTAGCCTTTAGATGCTTGTCGTGCCGCATATAGTCGAATGAGTTCACCGGCGATTTGTTTGACGGCTTTGCGCGCCCGACCCTTTGCCTTTTGCCAATCAGCGCCACCAAGCCGGTGCACACTAGGCGCTTCTCCACCGACATAGCGAGTAATCAAATCTAACTGGTCCATGGGTACAAAAAGGCGATCTGCTGGTTGCCCGCGCTTACTTGGGGCATATTCAATAATCAGGTATTCGCGCTCAGCGCCACCAATTGTTCGCGTGATCATTTCTACATAGCGTCCAACGCCATGATGTTCATGAACAATGTAGTCGCCGGCGTTAAGTGTGAGTGGATCAATTGCGCCGCGACGCCGGCTCGGCATTTTCCTGAGGTCTTTTGGCACTGACTTTGTACCCATAAGGTCTGACTCACTAAAGACCCATAGTTGAGAATTAGCCAGGTGAAAACCGCGATCTACATGAGCCGTGATCAATTGGGCAACTTTTGGTATTGCCGGGATTGCGACAGACTCTGATTTCACCGCACTTATTCCCTGGCCGTCAAATTCCTCAGCGATTCGGTCTATCGAACCGTGTCCCTCTGCGGTGACTACTACCGTTGAACCGGCCGCGAGGGCATGCGCAATGTCCTTACCGGCAAGTTCGGCATCTCCGTGATAGTTTTTATTTTCGCTGGCGTTTAACATGATTACGGTGTCATCACGCTCACGTGGTAACTGAGTGAGATTCCACACCGAACCATTTCCCTGACGGACCTCCTGAACGACTTCGGACATAGTTGTGAACATGGAGCCAGAAAGGTCAATCGGTGATGCTCCCCCGACAGCCGCACTATGCCAACCTGCGGTCAGGAACTCTTCCGCGGTTTTAACAACGTCAAGTGCCCGAGAATTTATTCGCTCGGGCTCAACCAGGATTAGCGATGAATCCGGCGGTAAAAGTTGATGTAAGGGGCTCATCTTTCCAGCAAGTACCGAAGACAGAGACTCCATTCCTTCAACAGATTGGCCGTTCGCAATGTATTCGCACATCGCTGCGACCTCAACATGTGCCGCTCCAAGCAATCGTGCTTTCTCCTTGACTTCTTCGGTGAGAAGCAGCTCCCGAACCGGTGGCGCCCACAATCCATGTTCAGCATCTTCTAGTGAGCGTTGATCCGCCACTGCAAAATAGCGGAGTTCTTCCACGTCATCGCCCCAAAACTCAACTCGGATTGGGTGCTCCTGCGTTGGCGGGAAAACATCGAGGATGCCACCGCGCACCGCAATTTGTCCGCGACGATCAACTAGGTCTACGCGCTCGTAGCCCAAAGCCACAAGTCTGCTCACTGTCTCCGTCAGTGATGCTTGATCACCAATTTTTAGTTCGACCGGCTTCTGATCTCCCAGATCAGCAACGATTGGTTGTAATGCTGCCCGCACAGAAGTGATCAGTACGGTGATGGGCGCAGAATGGACACTCCCAATAATTGGGTGCGCGAGTCGACGCAGGACTGCCATGCGTCTTCCTACCGTGTCAGCCGAGGGGGAAAGCCGCTCGTGGGGAAGTGTCTCCCAACTCGGGAATACTTCAATACCTTCATCCGGTAGGTAGGCACTCAGATCTGCGGCAAGTTCGTCTGCTGCACGGCCCGTGGTGGTCAAAATTAGCACAGCGCCTGATCTCTGCGACTGCCTAATCTGCGCAATTGCCAGTGGGTAAATGACCGATGGTCCAACAAGATCTAACTCACTGGCGACCTGGGCTTGTTCAAATATTGAAACAAATGCTGGATCTGACCTGACCAATTCAAGAAGTCCGGCCAGCTGTTGTGTATCTCTCACGCTCCCTGGGTTTCTTTTATAGCCCGCAGAACATGCGGATACAGATCTGTACGTGAGACAACGAGATCAGTGACATAAGGGGGCATGTGATTAAAAGTTATTGGCGCACCATCCATATGTGATGCGATCAACCCGTAGTGCTGCGCAACAATGTATGGGGCCGCGACATCCCACTCGTAAAAACCAGTGTTGTGCAAGTAAATGTCTGCGCGTCCACACAAAATCTCATTTACTTTTGCGCCTACAGAGCCAACGTCAACGATTTCAACCTGGCTGTGAGCAATCTCTGCTTCTGTCAGGAGCTCGCCGAGTCTTGTGACGATTTCCTTCAACGTTGCCGGTGGGCGGGAACGAGATGCGACAACCCGGATCACCGAATCCTTCGAGGTCACAGTCTCTATCGGATCAAGCACGCTTCGTGTAATGCCTTGGTCGGGGAGATCCACAGTCCCAGCACTGAGCTTTCCGACTTTTGCATTCCATAAAGCAATGTGAACTCCAAAGTCTTTGCGGCCCTGTCCATACTCCCAGGTTCCGTCTAGTGGATCAACGATCCACACTCGATCTGAGACCAGCCGGGCCGCATCGTCTTTACCTTCTTCGCTGAGAATTGCGTCAAGCGGACGGGCAGCTGAGAGTTTATCCGTAATGAATACGTGCGCCGCACGATCTGCTTGGTCTCGAAGTTGATCACTCACAGCCTTGTCCATTGAGTCCACCGGGTGGGTGTGGAAAAAGTCTTTGCGCAGCGCCATAAGCAGGACACCGGTCTGCTGGGCGACAGCGCGCGAAAGCTCAGCATCACCGAGCTGGGTCAAATCTTCGGTTGGGTTCATATGTGCAAATCGCCTAACTGTTAAATTTATTTTGGGCCAAATCTAAGCCGCTAGCCACCAACGTCTCAAGTGCTTCACAACCTCGACTAATAAGTTCAGGTAGTACCTTGCGATCGCTTGAACTGAATTGCGAAAGAACGAAATCAGCCGGATCCTGCTGGCCCTGCGGTCTGCCAATTCCCATTCTGGTCCGGTAGTACTCACCAGAACCAATTGATTTTTTGATGCTCTTAAGCCCGTTGTGCCCATTGTCTCCCCCGCCAAGCTTTAGTCGGATTGCGGCGAAGTCAATATCGAGTTCATCATGGACAACGATCAGGTTTTCGAGCGGCACCTCGTAGTAATCGAGGATCGACTTGATCGGTCCACCGCTTTCATTCATGTAACACAACGGGATAGCGAGTACCACGCCGTGCTGGGAACCGGGAAGCCCAATATGGCCTTCCCCCACTGCCGCGAATGCCTTTTTGTGTCGCGATAACTTTAATGACAGTTGTGCCGCAAGTTCGGCGACTACCATCGCACCAATGTTGTGCCTGGTCCCGGCATAGACGGGGCCAGGATTGCCTAGCCCCGCGATGACAAAAGTCACTACTCCGCAACAGGCTCAGCCGGGACGATGTCGGTCTCTGCAGCTTCCAAGGTGGAGGCGGCGGATGCAGCGGCAGCATCTTCGCTGGCACCCGCGGCGGCGGCGGCGGCGGCAAGTTCAATCGCCTTTTCCTTTGCGTCTTCGACCGCGTGAGACACTGCGTCAAGAGGCAACTCACCACTGGCAACGGACTCCTCCCATGACTGCATCACCATTGCGACGTCGAGCCCGGCTTCTTCAGCAGCCAAATACACCTGGGCGACTGCGTCTGCGTAGTCGCTACGAAGTGCTGCTTCTTGTTTGGTAATCACCAAAAGGTCAAGGTGCTCAAGGTTAAGGCGAACTGGGTCGCGCTGAACATCGCGTGGTTTCGTGAGGTAGGTCTGGCTGTCAAAAGCAATATTGAGCACCACGCGAGGTTTACGAAGGGCTAAGTTCAATTCGTGCTCTGGCAGGGTGACGTGCATGAGCGAGATATCCGTGCCGTACAGGACTGCAGGAACTTGGCCGCCACGGCGGATCCGACGCGCAGCGCCCTTGCCAAATTCCGAGCGGGGGGAAGCGGTAATGTTGACGTTAGTCACGAAGTCTCCTTGTAGTTGATCGGCACGTTGAGGTTTAGCAGTTGCGCGCCAAGGGGAGGGACTAAAGCCCGACCACGTCGATCACGGTGCCACACCCGAAGCACCCTCGCCGAGGAACAGCCTGAGTCTACAAAGGCCTGCTTTGGCTAGTGCGAGGAGGTGTGCCGACCGAAGTCTTCGTCTTCAAACATCCGGGTAACCGAGCCGTCGGTGAACACTTCATTGATCGCTGTAGCCAGTAACGGAGCGATTGAAAGCACCGTGAGCTTGTCAAATCGGCGCTCTTGCGGGATGGGGAGCGTGTCGGTTACTACTACCTCGGAAATATTGGAATTTTGGAGGCGTTCGCGGGCGGGGTCGCTCAAAATCGCGTGTGTTGCAGCCACGATGACCTGCGAGGCACCGTTTTCAAACAGGGTCTCTGACGCTTTCACAATTGTGCCACCGGTGTCGATCATGTCGTCAACGACGACACACACGCGATCTTTGACGTCGCCCACGACTTCAAGTACCCGCACCTGGTTAGGGATATCGGGATCGCGACGTTTATGAATAATTGCCAGGGGTGCGCCCAATACATCGGTCCACCTCTCAGCAACGCGAACTCGACCAGCATCAGGGGACACCACAGTAATTTTGCTGCCGTCGACTTTGGATGCAACGTGTTCGGCTAAAAGCGGCAGGGCGAAAAGGTGGTCTACTGGTCCATCAAAAAAACCTTGAATCTGCGAAGTGTGCAAATCAACGGTCATGAGGCGATTAGCTCCAGCCGTCTTGAAAAGGTCTGCCATCAGGCGGGCAGAGATCGGCTCACGGCCTCGGTGCTTTTTATCTTGGCGGGCGTACCCGTAAAAGGGCACAACCACCGTGATGCGTTTTGCGGAGGCGCGCTTGAGCGCATCAATCATGATCAGTTGTTCCATGATCCACTTATTAATGGGCGTGGTGTGGCTTTGAAGCACGAATGCATCACCACCGCGGACAGATTCACGAAACCGGACGAAGATCTCGCCGTTAGCAAAATCATGTGCGGTAACGGGGGTCAGATCAATGCCTAGGTTCTCAGCGACCTGTTCCGCCAACTCCGGGTGCGACCTGCCAGATAACAGCAAGAGATGCTTCTGGGTTGGGACTGACTTTTCGGCCACTACTCCACCTTTACTGGTTGCGATCCAACTCACCGAGAAAACTATTCACTTGTGTCTTGCGAGGGGAAGGTGGGCACTCTGACCTAAATCTTTTCATGTCCCGATTGATCGGATTGCGTTGCCCTCTGTGCGGCTTGCGCTGACTGCGTTCCAGGGCGCTTTCGAAAGACCCAATCCAGGATATTGCGTTGCCGGGCTCTGCCTACGGCCATCGCGCCAGCGGGGACGTCCTCTGTAACCACTGAGCCCGCTGCCGTGTAAGCCCCATCGCCAATCACCACAGGCCCAATCAACATGTTGTCGGAGCCAACCCGGGCCTGGTCCCCCACCGTGGTGTGGTGTTTTTCGACTCCGTCGTAGTTGACGAAAATCGTGCCCGCACCAATGTTGGTGCCAACGCCGATAGTGGCATCACCCACATAGGAAAGGTGCGGGACTTTGGAGCCCTCACCCAGCTGAGCATTTTTCATTTCAACGAAGGCGCCGGCCTTGCCTGAAGCGCCGATTACAGTCCCAGGCCGCAAATAGGTGTAAGGACCCACCGTTGCGCCGGCACCAATCACGACAAGTTCGGCCCACGTGTGACGAACAATCGCGTTGACACCGATTTCAGCAGAAATCAAAGTGGTTCCCGGACCTACCTGAGCGCCAGTTTCAATGGCGGTCGGGCCGCGCACAGTAGTTTGTGGGAACAGCGTTACGTCGGGTGCCAATTCGGCATCCACGTCAATCCACGTGCTCTCGGGGTCAAGCATGGTGACTCCAGCTTTCATCCACTTGTCATTTATTCGATCGCGCATGATGGCCATTGCTGCTGCAAGTTGTGAGCGGTCGTTGATTCCCAGGATGTCGCTTGTGTTGTGTGCACCCACCCCAATCACAACGTCACCGCGTGAGGCCAAAATCTCAATGACATCTGTCAGGTATTCCTCTCCCTGCGAATTGTTGGTATTCAGCCCAGTAATCGCATCAAGTAATGCCGCTCCGTCAAATGCGTACATGCCTGAATTAATCTCGCTGATTTCACGCTGCTGCGGGGTCGCATCTTTTTCTTCTACGATTCCCACAACCCGGTCGCTCGAGCGAAGAACGCGCCCATAGCCAAAGGGACTATCCAGATCCGCTGTTAACACTGTTGCCGTAGCTGCGCTTTCAACATGTTTCATCAACATCGCGACTAAAGATTCACCGGTAAGCAACGGTGTGTCCCCGGTCAGCACAACTACTGGGGCTTCATTTGTCGCAACTCCGCGTCCGGTCAAAAATTCTAGAGCAACGCGGACCGCATGGCCGGTTCCATTGCGTTGTGTTTGTTCGACGGTTGCCACCCAGGGTGCCACTTCATCAAGGTGCGCGACCACCTGTTCGCTTTCGTGGCCCACAACCACCACGAGGTGCTCGGGCTCAATAGTTGCGGCCGCCTCAACCACGTGACCCAACAGGCTACGTCCCGAAATCTCGTGGAGAACTTTTGGTGTTGCTGACTTCATGCGGGTTCCTTCACCTGCCGCAAGAATGATCACAATTGGAGGGCGCACGACACCAGCCTACTTCGCCGCGATGCCACAGTGAGGGCCATCACAAGAATCATGAGCCGCTCACCCATGACTGCTTGTTAGAGGATCCGCTTGAACACAGTGAAAACTTCATGTACCCGTTGGGCCGGGTACTGACGACTCATCCTGGTCACCTATCTAGGCACACCATTATTCTCCTTCTGGGCACGTGCAGGTTCTGACATTAATTTCGTGTAAAACCGGTAATTCACCTTGTACATCAGCGGATAAGCCACAGGCGTTGTTCACCTCTACCAGTACCCTTGACCTCGTCACCTGAGCGTGGGTGTACGTGTGTGCCAAAAAAGGGGCGAACTTTGGATTCACAACCAGCCCACCCCCGCCACATTCTTGACGGAGGCATGGGACATCTCCTTCGACGTAAAGGTGTGCCGGTCAGTGGAGCGATCGGGTCGATGGAACGTTTCCTCAATGTTGCTTTGGCTAACCGAAATCAAAAGAAAATTGTTTGCGAGTCCCACCTGGATTTCCTGCGTGCTGGCGCAAATGTCATCACCACTAACAACTATGCCTGTGTGCCTTCCGCGCTTGCGCTGAGCCCCAATTCCCCTCCGCAACTCATTACTGACCTCATCGATGCCGCAGGACAAATAGCACGACAGGCATGCCAACTCCATGTTCAAGAACGACCACTGAATTCCACCGTGCCGATGGTGGCGGGATGTGTACCCCCTCTACACGAGAGCTATCGACCAGATCGTGTGGGAAGTGAGAGTGAACTGACGGGTGAATACGCTCACATTGTCGAAGCTATCGCGCCACATTCTGACTTATTGCTGTGCGAGACCATGAGTTCTGTTCGTGAAGGCAAATTAGCAGCGCAGGCCGCGAATCGGGCCGGTATTCCTGTGTGGATTGCTTGGACCCTCGCTGAAGACGCAAGTGGCAAACTCCGAAGTGGTGAGTCCGTACAGGACGCGGTTAGAGCGGTCAATTCGTATGAAAACGTGCAGGCAATGCTATTTAATTGCTCGTCCGCTGCTTCGATCACGGCAGCTTTGCCCCAACTTCGCGAAGCTGCACCAAGTAGCATGCTGTTGGGAGGCTACGCGAACGGTTTCCGGACAGTCAAAGTTTCCGGTGGTGGCCGGGAAGATTCGTCGGGTGGCAAGTCCGAGTACGACGGAGATTCGACGCCAGAGGCGTATGCGAAACAGGCTCAGCGGTGGGTAGATCAGGGTCTAGAAATTGTCGGGGGCTGCTGCGGAATCTTTCCCGAACATATCCACGCAATCGAGCGTAAAATTCGCCGCGACTAAAACACGCCTCCACTTTCGAGCGCGATTCCTTTCTAAGTTGACCACGAATAAAGGCTAGCCGTAGAAATCTTGCTCGATTATGGGTGGAGCAACAAGCGCAACGGCCCTGATGCAGCCAGTCGTCAACAACTCTTGTCTGCTCTCATAAAGAGCGCCGCGGTATGGGGCACCTACGTATACAACATCAATCAAAAGAACCCCAGAACACAATTGCTAAGGTCTTGGCTCCCGGGGGAGGGATCGAACCTCCGTTGACGGATTCAAAGTCCGCTGTCCTGCCGCTAGACGACCCGGGATCGTGCGACACACAGCCTAAGGCGTGGGGTGGTAGGCCATTGCATAAGCCTGATATCCACATCAGTTCGCACCACCGGTTGCAAGTTACGCTACCGTAGGTTACGCTTCCGTAAGTTTTCCAATTATCTATGAATCCGGCAGCACGAAGTAGGGAGAGCCCATGAGTGTCATGAACCAAGAAAAGGTTGAACTTGATCCCGTGGTCGATGAAAGTGCCGAAGAACTTGTCTATCTTGGTCTGCCCATGCGCATCACCATCGGTGCATTTGTAGTTGTCCCCCTACTCGCGGTTGCGGTTACCATCCCAGTTATCTGGGGAGGCTGGGTCAGTTGGCTTGACATTGGGTTGGCACTCGGATTGTGGGTCCTGACCGCCGGCGGAATCACCGTTGGCTATCACCGCTTTTTCACGCACGGCTCATTCAAAGCTAATCGTGGCGTCAAAATCATGCTGGCAGTCTGTGGTTCGTTGGCAATTGAAGGCTCACTCGACCAGTGGGTGGCCGACCACAGGAAGCATCATAAATTCTCCGATGAAGTGGGCGATCCCCATTCACCATGGCGCTTTGGCACTTCCAAGAAAGCAATTGCAAAAGGTTTACTCTTCGCCCACGTCGGTTGGCTCTTTGAAAGTGACAACACCGGGATCGAAAAATACGCACCGGATATCGCCAAAGACAAAGACCTCACGTGGATGTCCAAGCACTTCTTCATCTTTGTCATTGCAAGTTTGCTCATTCCAGGAATCCTCGGCGGCTTAATCACCTGGTCTTGGATGGGCGCCCTCACGGCCTTCTTCTGGGCTGGTGTGGTTCGGATTGCCTTCGTGCATCATGTGACATGGTCAATCAACAGCATTTGCCACGTGTTTGGAAACCGACCCTTTACTTCCCGTGATCTTTCCAGCAACGTTGCCTGGCTGGCAATCCCCTCACTGGGTGAGTCATGGCACAACCTGCATCATGTTGATCCGACAGCGGCTCGACATGGCGTGATGAAGGGCCAAATTGATATCTCCGCAAGCGTGATCAAAGGAATGGAAAAGACCGGACTCGTGACCGAAGTTCGTTGGCCAAAGCCAGACCGGCTAGTAAAAAAGCTAAAAGATCCCAATGACCGTTTCCGCTTACGCGGTTACGACGGCAAATAGGTCGTTCCCGTGCCTCAAAGGGAAGACTTAGCGACTGTTGTTGAACTGAAGACCGCCTCGGTACCCCCGTCCCGCAAACCCAGTGGTGCCAAGGTCCGCATGACCGGGCAAGAGCGGCGTGAACAACTCCTTAATGTGGGTCGCAAACTCTTCGCCGAGAAAGGCTTTGAAACGGTCACTGTTGAAGAAATCGCGGCAAAAGCTGACGTTTCCAAACCCGTAGTCTATGAACACTTCGGCGGAAAAGAAGGCCTATATGCCGTAGTTGTTGATCGTGAGATGAACTACCTACTCGATTCCATCACCCAATCACTGATGGGATCACGAAGTGACGGTGCCAGCGCTCGGGAGCTTGTGGAGCAAGCTGGCATGGCACTATTTAATTACATTGATTCCAATCCACAAGGGTTTAGCATTCTGGTTCGTGATTCCCCCGTCACCGCTCAAACCGGATCCTTTGCCAGCTTGATGTTAGACATCGCCACCCAGGTTGAAGACGTCCTCGCTGCCGAGTTCAAGGCCCACGGGATCAACGACAAATACGCGCCCATGTACTCACAAATGCTGGTTGGCATGGTTGCGTTCACCGGGCAATGGTGGCTTGATGTCCGTAAACCGAAGAAAGAAGAAGTCGTAGCCCACTTGGTGAACCTTGCGTGGAATGGCCTTCGAGACCTCGATCCCAAACCCACCCTGACCAAACGGAGAAAAACTTAAGTTGTCAAGATTCTTGATCTCAAGAATCTTGACATAAGATGCCGATATGGCCAAGCCCGACGACGTCGATCAAATTGTTGCAGCCTGGCAGGTGCAGCGACCCGATCTTGACGCCTCGCCGCTGCACGTTCTTTCCAGGCTTACCCGAGTTTCTGCCCAATTGGACACCGCGCGCGCACAAGCATTTCGTGATCACGATCTGGATTCATGGGAATTCGACGTCCTTGCAGCACTTCGCCGGACGGGACCACCATTCACACTTTCGGCCGGAACGCTCGCAACGCAAACCCATGTCACCAGTGGCACCATGACCACCCGGGTGGATCGACTCCTTGAACGTGGTTTCGTCACCAGGTTTCCAGACGAGAACGACCGTCGCGGGGTCCTGGTTGCCCTCACCCCCGCCGGACAAAGTGGAGTTGATGGTGCCATTAAAGATTTATTGGAACAAGAAAAAACCGCCTTGGAGGCATTAGGCCCCAAAGAGCGGGAACAACTAGCCGACCTTCTGCGCAAACTGCTCGACCGGTTTTAACCGCTTGAGATTGAGGTCACCGCAGGGCCTGACGCGATCCGCACGCTACGACACACTCCAGCTCCAGACAAACTCGCAGCAAGATTTACAGAATGATCATGTGATCGCGTGAGGAACACGCACGTAGGTCCACTACCTGAAATCATTGCGCCTATGGCACCCAGATCGAGACCTGCCTGCAAAGTCTTGCTCAGCACAGGCATCACACTCACCGCCACTCCTTCTAGATCGTTGGACAACGCGGAGCCAAGTTGCACGCAATCTCCTGCTCGCAGGGCCTGAAGCAATTCCGTAGGGATCTCAAGTGCCCCACTCGGTCGTGCCACCTGCAAGCGATCAAACTCGCGATACACGTGTGGTGTGGACAATTCCCCTTCTGCCAAAGCAATCACCCAGTGATACTCGCCAGTCGTAATTACGCTGGTCAACACTTCACCTCGCCCACTGCCGAGCGCGGTTCCACCATGTAATGAAAAAGTTACGTCGGATCCAAGTTCGGCCGCGAGGCCCTCGAGGTCTTCACGCGACGTGTGAGTTTCCCATAACCGATCGCACGCAATCAACGTTCCCGCTGCATCTGCTGAGCCACCCGCCATTCCGCCCGCGATCGGAATGCGTTTCGTTATATGTAAGCTGACGGCCGCATCGATCTCGTGATGCTCGGCGAGCAGCTTTGCGGCACGAACCGCCAAATTTGAGTCGTCAACCGGCAATGTTTCGGACCCATTACCCTCAATGTTGAGTGAGACCCCGTCACTACCTCGTTTTGCTGTGACCGTATCAAAAAGTGACACCGCGTGAAAAACAGTGATGAGTTGATGAAAGCTGTCAGCACCCAGTGGCGCAACACTTAAAGCGAGATTAATTTTGGCCGGAACCTCAACCGTTACTGAATCACTGCGCATAGCCGTCAAAGTCTATTGCCCGGATAGCCAAAATTTGTTGACCGCTTCGGTGAGACGAATAAAAGCCTCAAGTTCAAGTGTTTCAGCCCGAGCACTGGGATCAATTCCCGCCGTGGTCAATGCCTGCTCTGACAGCGCTGGGCTTCCCAAGAAATTGGCGAGACCTGCGCGTAACGTTTTACGTCGGTGAGCAAATGCTGCATCAATTACGTGGAACACTTCGCGCCTTAGCACTTCATTGTCTCCATACGGATGTGAGACATTAACGCGCACCAACCCCGAATCAACGTTGGGCGCCGGCCAGAAAACGTTTCTCCCAATGTTGCCTGCGGCCTCCGCTTTACCAAACCATTGAATCTTTACACTCGGAATTCCGTACGTTCTCGAGCCAGGCCCAGCACAAAGCCGGTCCGCGACTTCTTTTTGAACCATGACCAGAACATTGCGCAGTGAAGGCACTTCAACGAGGAAATGTAAAAGCACGGGGACTGCCACGTTGTACGGCAAGTTGGCTATCAGCGCGGTAGGCGCCGCCTCAAATTCTCCGGCATGCACGTGCATTGCATCTCGATTAATTACCTCAAGTTTGCCTGCTAGTTCGGGGCACATCTCTGAAACTGTTATCGGTAATTGCTCGGATAACCGAGGGTCTATTTCAATAGCTATCACGTGTGACGCTTGCTCCAGCAACATCAATGTCAAACTCCCAAGACCAGGACCGATTTCTAGCGCGATACTTTCTGAATCCACCCGGGACTGCTCAATAATGTAGCGGACAGTATTGGGATCAATCACAAAATTTTGCCCCAGTTTTTTGGTTGGCGTAATTCCCACTCGAGTAGCGAGCTCGCGGACGGATCCAGCCCCGAGGGATGTCCCCACCGTTACCAATCCCCGAATGCGCGAATTGCGTTTCGTGTCAGCGTGGATGCGGTGTCCTCTTCGGAGAGCCCCCTCAGATGTGCGATGGTTCGCACCGTATAAGGCATCAGGTAACTCGCATTTACCTTTCCCCGGTGGGGGGTTGGGGTTAAATAGGGAGCGTCGGTTTCGACCAAAATCGAATCAAGTGGAGCAACCATGAGCGCCTCGCGCAAAGCTATTGAGTTTTTAAAAGTGATTACTCCGGCGAAGGACATGTACCAACCATGCTCTGTACATATCTTTGCCATGTCAGCATCGCCGCTAAAGCAGTGGAAAATCACAAGATCTGGCGCTCCTTGGTCAAGTAGCACGGAGATGACATCCTCATGGGACTCCCTGTCATGTATCACCAAAGTTTTATCCAGCCGCTTGGCTAGATCAATGTGAAATCGAAATGATTCATGTTGGGCGGGGCGACCACTTTCTCCGGTCCGAAAGTAATCAAGACCAGTTTCACCGATGCCACGCACCCGAGGCGACTGCGCTAGTTCGGAAATCTGTGAAAGTGCACTTGCAAGTTCACCTTTTTCCGCAAGCCGTGGGGCTTCGTTTGGGTGTAGCGCAACTGTCGCAATGACTGATGGATAAAGGTTCGCTGTCTCAACCGCCCATCGCGATGACGCCACGTCACACCCCACTTGCACTACCCGATCCACACCGACTTCACGTGCCCACTCAAGTAGCTGTCCTGGATCTGGTGGATTCGCCCCATGAAGTGAATTATCATGAACGTCTAGATGGGTGTGCGAATCGATTACCGTTCCCACGAGTGGCTGCGGGGCAGCAGGCCAAGCTGTTAAATCTTCCATCAGATGTTTCTCTCCCATCAGATGTTTTCTGGGTCCTCGAGACGCGGGAAGAGAGACGGCCCTTTAACAACCTGAACTCCGGCCGGCAACTGTCCCCACGTTCCGGCACTGGTAATTCCTTGGTCAGCAAGGTCACCGAGTGATTCGAGCGCCCCAATATTTTTCCACAGCTCTGCCATTGCCTTAGGCATAACTGGGTTGTAGAGAATCGAAATCACGCGCAAAGATTCACACACCGTATACAACACAGTTGCGAGTGCGCCTTGGGTTTCTTCGTCCTTGGCAAGCACCCAAGGTTCCTGCTCAGTTACGTATCCATTGATGTGTTCAATGAAAGCACGCACGTGGCCAATAGCCCCTGCGAAATCTAACTCGCCGACACAAGCGTCCGCATCAGTGACAGTTTTGGCAAGCAAAGCGTGAATTGTATTCTCGGCGTCACTGATTGGGCCGGCAGCCGGAAGTGAGCCTTCGAAGTATTTACCGACCATCGCTGTTGCCCGCGAGGCAAGATTTCCTAAGCCGTTGGCTAACTCCGCGGTGTAGCGAGCACTCATATCTTCCCATGAGAAGGAACCATCATTGCCGAAAGCAATTGCCGCCATGAAGTAGTAACGGAATCCATCAGAGCCAAAATGATCAATTATTAGCTCCGGCGCGATTCCAGTCAGTTTGGTTTTCGACATTTTTTCACCGCCAACCAACAACCAGCCGTGAGCAAACACCTGCTTCGGTGGTTGCAGACCTGCTGCCATCAGCATTGCGGGCCAGTACACGGCGTGAAAACGCAAAATGTCCTTACCGACCAATTGCACATTCGCCGGCCATACTCTTTCAAACAATTGCGCTTCGCTGCTCGCTGGATCGGCTCCGTAACCCACCGCGGTGATGTAGTTCAGTAACGCGTCAAACCACACGTAGACGACCTGCGATTCATCCCACGAGAGTGGGATCCCCCAATCTACACTCGAACGCGACATGGAGATGTCAACCAGTCCACCGCGAAGGAAACTCATCACCTCGTTGTATGCGCTCGCGGGGCGGATCGCGTTGGGATCAGCTTCATAGCGATCGATGAGTGGCTGGGTGAATTCCGATAATTTAAAGAACCAATTATCTTCACTTAATTCTTCAGGTGGACGACCATGAACACCGCACACTTGCTGACCTTCCCATTCACCCGCTCCTGGGACGAGATCAGCCGGGAATTTAAATTCTTCGCAACCCACGCAATAGGGGCCTTCATAAGAATCTGAAAAGACGTATCCGTTGTCTTTTACGTTATCCCAGAACTTGCGAACTCGCGCAATATGGCGCTCCTGCGTGGTGCGGATAAAGTCGTCATTTTGTGCATCAATTGTTTTCAACACCGGTTTCCAAGAATCCTTGACCAATGCATCAACCCACTCTTGTGGGGTAACCCCGCCCTGTTCAGCGGCTCGTTGAACTTTGGTTCCGTGCTCGTCAACGCCGGTCAGGAACCACACGCCTTCACCGCGTTGCCGGTGCCAGCGCGTGAGCACGTCTGCGGCAGTGCTCGTATAAGCATGGCCAATGTGAGGCGCATCGTTCACGTAATAAATGGGAGTGGTCACGTAAAAGGACTTGCCCACCGAGCTCATGCGTAAATCCTAGTCTCCCGCCGAGGCTGCTGCTTTTGCGGCGATTACTGCTTCGTAGACGTCGCGCTTAGATCGACCAAACTCACGGGAAACAGCTGCCGCCGCATCTTTCATCGACGCACCCGCTGCTACTTCTTCTTGGACGAGGGTAACTAATTCGGCTAGTGACATTTCACTTGCCGCTGTTGAGTTGCTCCCGGCAAGTACGAGGGTGATCTCGCCTTTAATCTCGCCTGCGGCCCACACATTGAGTTCTTGCAATGAGCCTCGAATCACTTCTTCGTATGTCTTGGTCATTTCTCGGGCAACTGCAGCAATCCGATCAGGGCCAAAAACTTCCGCCATGTCGTTGAGCGTCTTTGCCAGCCGATGTGGCGCCTCAAAGAAAATCATGGTTCTCGGCTCGTGGGCTAATTGGGTGAGAGCACGAACTCGATCCCCACTCTTACGGGGGAGAAAGCCTTCAAAACAGAAACGGTCCGCAGGTAGCCCGGAAAGCAAGAGCGCAGTAAGTACGGCCGAAGGCCCCGGCAGCACCTGGTAATCGATCCCGGATTCGATCGCTGCTACGGCGAGCCGGTAACCCGGATCACTCACTTGAGGCATCCCGGCATCGCTCACCACGAGCACCAGATTCCCTGCCGCGACCGAGTCGAGTAACTGCCCAACGCGCCCAGCTTCATTCGCCTCGAAATGAGAAACCAATTGAGCATTGAATCGGACCCCAAGTCGTGAGCTCAGGTTCATAAATTTTCGGGTGTCTTCGGCAGCGATCACATCTGCCTGCTGAATTGCCGCGACCAGCCGGGCTGAAGCATCTTTGACGTTGCCCATGGGAGTGGCCGCAAATATTAATTGTCCTCCAATTCGCCCTGATTCCTTTGGACCCATGCCGCAATAGTGCATCACGACCTAATATGAGGTCGTGTCCCCCACGCTCCGCAGGCGCCTCACCGGCTTTAGCGCGCCAGATCGAAGCGTGGCGACTGTTGCCGAACGACTCTACCCAGCTTTCCCCACCACCGGGATCACTACCTGGATTGCACCTCTGATCATCACGATATTTGCGGGGGTGATTCGATTTGTACACTTGGGGACACCCAATGCGGTCGTGTTCGACGAGACCTATTACACCAAGGACGCTTGGGCGCTTCTGTTATTCGGAGTTGAACATAAAGCGGTTGAGGAGCACGACTCGATCATGCTCAATGCCGGGGAAAATTGGCGTACGGTTACCGCCTTCACCGACCAAGGCTCCTTTGTTGTTCATCCTCCCACCGGTAAATGGGTAATCGCTTCCGGCGAATATCTCTTCGGCGTATCACCATTCGGTTGGCGATTTGCGGTTGCTGTTCTTGGGACTCTTTCGGTGCTCATGATCGCGCGCATTGTGCGTCGCATGACCCGCTCAGATCTGATCGGTGCAATTGCTGGCCTGCTGCTTGCACTCGACGGTATTCATATTGTTCTGAGTCGGACCGGACTCTTGGACATGGTGCTCAGTACCTGTGTCCTCGCCGGTTTCGGGGCACTTGTACTGGATCGCGATCGAACCCGAAGGCGTCTAGCTACTTTGGGGGAAAGTTCCCCCCGACCGTGGACGGAAATTGCCGTAGGTCTGGGGCCAAGGCTTGGCCTACGCCCTTGGCGACTTCTGTCGATTGCTCTTCTGTCACTGGCGGTGAGCGTTAAATGGTCAGCATTGTGGTTCATCGCTACTTTCATGCTCCTGTCGCTTCTTTGGGATGTGTCAACCCGCCGAACCATCGGAGTGAGTCGACCCTGGTTGGCAACACTTCACAGAAGTGCACCGATCGTTTTGGCTACCTCACTAGGGCTGCTCGCCGTTATCTACGTTTTGTCGTGGACTGGTTGGCTGCTCAGTTCAACCGGGTGGGGCCGAAATTGGGCCAACGAGCAGGAACCATCGATAATTCCTAATGCACTGCGATCACTCATTGACTACCACCGGCAGGCGTGGAACTTTCATGTCGACCTAGATAGCGAACACAGTTACCAAAGCAACCCGCTTTCCTGGCCACTCATGATCCGCCCAACAAGTTTTCACTACGAAAGCATCAAAGACAACAGTCTGGGTTGTGCAAGTGATCATTGCGCCCAAGAAGTGCTGGCACTGGGCAATCCGATTATTTGGTGGGCCGCCTTGCTTGCGATCCCCTATCAGCTGTGGAATTGGATTACCACTCGTGACTGGCGCAGCGGTGCCTTGCTTGCCGGCATAGCTGCAGGTTGGCTGCCGTGGATGCTTTACCTCGACCGCCCCATTTTTACTTTCTACACAGTAATTTACGTTCCTTTTGTCGTAATGGCAGTGGCTCTGACCATCATGAAACTGCTACAGAAAAAAACGCCCCAACAGCAACGAGTAGTGACGGCACTGGTCGGGTTATACCTACTCGCCGTTGTCGCAGCGGCCTGGTGGTTCTACCCAATTTGGGTAGGGGAAGTGATCCCCTATGACCAATGGAGGTTGCGCATGTGGATGCCCACCTGGATCTAGTCGAGTAATGAGTCATCTATCAATCTGCAAATATCAATTGGATTGTCACCTCAGGGACACATCTATGGGCTAACCCCGCAATAATGCACGAATGGATAGACTCCCACTCTCAAAAATTCAGGCGATGTGCTTTGATGCTTTCGGCACTCTCATCGACATTTCTTCGATTGACACATTCCTTGAGCAGCGCTTCCCTGGGAACGGATCTAATCTCAGCTTGGCTTGGCGCACAAAACAAATTGATTACTCGCGCCTCCGTTCGTTAGGGAATCGCTACAAGCCTTTTGGCGAAATTACGCAGGACGCGCTCAGGGCCAGCCTTGCTTCACTTAACCTCGAAATCGAACCGGGATCTATCCGCGAGATCATGGATCAGTACATGAAATCCAGGGTATATCCGGACACTCTTGCCCTACTTGAGGACCTGCCAACTCCGTGGGCAATTGTTACCAATGGGGATCGTGATTTTATTTCGCCCATTTTACGAGGGGCCGGCATCGAAGTGAGTAACGAAGCCCTCATCACCTCTGACCAGGCACACGATTTCAAAGTGTCGCCGCGCTTATACGAACTGGCATTTTCGTGGGCACAAAACTATCAAGTGGAAGCCGAACGCGAAGTGTTATTTGTATCTGCAAATCAGTGGGATGCAATCGGAGCAACCTGGTTTGGGTTCACCACTTGCTGGATAAACCGTAATTCGCACGCTCCAGAAGAACTTGATGTCGCACCCACATATGAAGTCACACATTTGGCGCAAGTGATGGAACTTGCAAAAGAGCTCATGTGCTGACCGCCTTGTTTACCGGACTCAGCATCGGGCTTGGGTCCGGAGTAGCCCCTGGGCCTTTGACCGGGCTGGCGATATCAACAACGCTTCGCAGCGGGCTTCGGCCGGGACTTTACATCGCGATTGCCCCGCTCATTTCAGACTCAATAATAATTTTTCTGTCGCTTACCCTTGTGTCTCAATTGCCTGAAACCGCAATCACGGTGCTGGGGATTGTTGGAGCGATTGTTGTTGCAGCGTTCGGCGCTGAGGTACTTTTGTCAGCCCGAAGGATGCGAAACAACGAAGTTGATATGGCAATCAAGGAAACGTCAAAATTGCAGCGACTGCCACCTGCAGCACAAGGCGCATTGATAAACTTTCTTAATCCTGCTCCCTGGATCTTTTGGATTACCGCTGGATCCACAATCTTGATTGGGTTTTGGCGCGAAAGCCCGAACCAAGCGATTCTCTTTCTCATAGCCTTCTACCTCACCTTGGTGGGAGCGAAAGTCGCCATTGTCTTGGCCTTGGCAGCAACTCGGCACCGAATGAATGTGCGAACCTATCGATCAATTCTTACCGCGTCTGGGATTCTGCTGCTCGCAACCGCGTTGATCCTGGTCTTCACGCATGTAACGGGCTAGTCATCCAGATTTATTTACTAGGCTTGCCTGGTGGACTACAGCAGCAAACTAGCGATTGGCACCGCCCAGTGGGGATTAAATTACGGTGTCACCAATAAAAGTGGGAGGCTTGGGGACGCAGTCATCTCCACCCTCTTGGACTCCATGCGTGCCAATGCAATCGTCCACCTTGATACAGCAGCAAGTTATGGAGACGCTCAATCTCGGATCGGCAATCTCGATACAACGGGGATTCACATCCAGACAAAATTGTCGGCCAAGAATCGCACCTGCGAAGAGTTGCGGGCCCAACTGCACGACAGTCTCACTGAACTCAAGACAGAATCAGTCAACTCACTTTTGATTCATGACTGGTTCGCTTTGGATCAAAATGAGATTGATTCAGTAAGCCAGTTTTTTGAACTATCGATGAATGAGGGCTTAACCCATCATGTTGGGATTTCCGCCTACAACCTTTCGGACCTAGATCGCGCGAGGGACAAACTCATAGTTTGGGACACTGCTCAAATCCCGATTAATGCTCTGGATCAAAGGTTTGTCAATGCGTATGAACTTTTCCCAGGAATTGCATTCCAGGCACGGTCAATTTTCTTACAAGGACTCTTGCTCGCTTCGAATCCCGACCATGTCGATGTCATCAGGTTCCACAAATTTTCACAATCATTAGGTGTGAATCCACTCACTCTCAGTCTGCAATTCATCAAAGAACAGTCATGGCTTAACTCCGTGATCATCGCGCCCACGAGTCTTGACGAATTTGATCAGATTCTTATTGCGGCAAACTCGCACCTACCTGATCTCGACTTTCACTCATGTGTTTCTTTCGATGCCGAATTACTGGATCCCCGAGCCTGGAATTAAATACTTTTACACGCTCTCTTTAAGAACTTTATGGGATTAATTGCATCAGATTCCCTGCCACTCTTCCAATATTCAAAATGCAAGTGCACCTGACCGCGCGATCCTGAGTCTCCCATTTTCCCAATCACTTGGCCCTTCTTTACCCTTTGCCCATTTTTAATCAAGACCTTGTCCATGTGGCCGTAGTAAAACATTGAACCGCTTTTCCCACGCAATACTATTTGCAATGCCCCATTTGATTGACGCTTAGTGCGGTTGATCCGGCCTGCTTCTACTGCAAAGATCGGGGTGCCTCGCTTCCCACCCAGATCCACACCCTTGTGAGAGCGGCTACCTCGGTCAACTCCCCATCCTGCTCCAAGCCAAAAATTCTTCGTGGGGCACGCTTTGCCCTTGCGGTTCTTTTTGGCTTCCTGAGCTCGGGCTTGCGTTGCTGCGGAGCCGTTAGTTGAGGCTGACGCAACTGAGGGTGCAGCGGGAAGAAGCCCAAGGATCAAAAAGGCACAAACTATTGCAATGAATCTTGGCACCTAGGTAGCCTAAGCATGGATGTGCATCTGTACAACTCAGACACCCGGTAATGTCCTACTGTGAGTAATTTTGCCATTGGCACCAGACTCGTGGGTCCTGACCAACCCACCTATTTCATCGCGGATGTTGCGGCGAACCATGACGGTTCCCTGGATCGCGCGAAATCGCTCATGACTTTGGCTAAGGACGCCGGAGCGGACTGCGCCAAGTTCCAACATTTCCGGGCTGAACACATTGTGAGTGATTTCGGTTTCAAAGCCCTTGGCCAAGCGCAATCGCATCAAGCTACTTGGGATAAGTCAGTCTTTGAGGTGTACCAAGCGGCAAGCCTTCCTTGGGAATGGACCGCTCCCCTGGCGGCCCACGCAAAGGAAATCGACATCGAGTTCATGTCCGCCCCGTACGACTTTGAGGCGGTGGCGCATCTTGATCCTTTTGTCAACGCGTACAAGATTGGTTCCGGCGATATAAATTGGTTGGAGGAATTGGAAGTTGTTGCGGGTTTAGGCAAGCCAATAATTGTTGCAACCGGTGCGGCAACCTTGGAAGATGTCCAACGGACCATGGAGATGCTTTTACCGACAGGACTTCCGCTTGTCCTTATGCAATGTAATACGAATTATGAAGGTAACTTAGAAAATATTCACCACGTTAATCTCCGCGTTCTTCAGCAATACGCCCAAGAATTCCCCACCGTTACTCTCGGACTTTCCGATCACACCCCCGGTCATCTCACAGTGCTGGGAGCCGTTGCCCTAGGCGCCCGGGTTGTTGAGAAGCATTTCACTGATGACTCAAGCTTGCCCGGACCCGATCATGGCTTCTCAATGGACCCGGTGACTTGGCGCGCCATGGTCGAGGACACACGCAAACTCGAGGCTGCACTGGGTTCCGGCGTTAAAGGGATTGAAGACAATGAATTGCATACGGTTGTCCTTCAACGCAGGTGCGTGCGTGCACAGCGTGACCTTCCTCAGGGAACTACCATCACGCGATCAGATCTTGTTGTGCTTCGCCCCGCACCCCGCGAGGCAATTCCTGCACACGTTGTGACGCAAGTACCCGGCAAAGTGACTACACGAAACATCCTGGCGGGCGATATCATTACTTGGGAAGATCTCGGCTAAACGTCAATGGGAAAAAAATGTGTATACCTCAGTGATAGCAACGGGATTCATGACCAGCGTTGGCGCTCAGCACTCGCACTTATGGGTTGGGATGTCTCACTCGCCGTAACCGATTCCCACACCCCGGTCATTGCCGGCCCAATCACCACAACACGTGTGAAATCCTTAGCCAATTGCTCTAATCCCATTATTGGCTTGTCGTGGGGATGGGATTTGCATGCGTCCGAGATCCGCCAATCTGCGGCGTGGCTGAGCAGGCTTTCCGGACTCATTGTTGACTCTGGTCCCACAATGGAAATTGCGATTTCCTTGGGGGCTAATCCAGATGCAATTGCCATGATCCCCTGGGGTATCGACCTCAATCAATTTATTCCGATCCCTCGAGGTGAAAAAATTGACCTGTCAATTCTGAGCCTACGAGCACATGAGCCGATTTATCGAGTTGACACGATTTTGGGAGCGGTGAGTCACCTACAAGAGAAAGGAATTCCATGTTCTTTGACCGTGGGGAATGAGGGAACTCTGACCGATACGTTAAAGCGCCAAGTGGACGACCTTGGCCTTCATCATGTGGAATTCATAGGCCACATCCCAGAAAATGAACTACCCGCACTTTTTGGCAAACATGGATTCTACGTTTCTGCCGCCGAGACAGATGGCACTTCGGTCACATTATTACAGGCCATGGCGATGGAAGTACCTGTGGTCGTTTCCGATAGCCCTGGGAATGTCGCATGGTTAAAAAACAATCCAGAGCCAACGGGAAGGCTATTTGTACTCGGTGATTCTTTCAATCTCGAAATCACGCTTCTTGAGGCAATGAATTTCCCCGAAGTCACTAAAAATATGGCCCAACATGGCCGAACAGTAGTTGAGCGAGACGCTGATTGGAATCGTAATATTTGGCGTCTCGACCATTTACTGGCCTCACATCTGGTTTAGGGACTAGATCGTATGGATCTGGCACTTTCGTGAGTAGCCTAAAGCCATGAGTGGCCCTAAAACAGTTGTCTTTGATTCACGCAACGTGTGGCGAACCAGTTTCATAGTTCTCGCCGTAGTCGCGATTGCCCTGCTCCTAAAATTTCTCCTCGAAGACGGCGGCAGCGTAATTTTTATTGTCCTAATGGCTTGGTTTGCTTCTATAGCAATAGAGCCTGCCGTCGGTCGTCTTGCGCGACACATGAAGCGTGGGTTGGCAACAGCCCTTGTAATGCTTTCAATCCTTATTTTCTTTATTGTCTTTGGCGCGACTTTTGGTAATCTGCTCTTCAACCAAATTGCGGACTTGCTGCGCAGCCTTCCCGGACTACTCGATAGCGCACTTGTTTGGTTTAACGAACGTACTAATTCTAGTTATGAAATCAATGATCTTTGGGAACAATTCAACATCACTCCTTCAGACTCAGCTCAATATGCAGCCACCGTTTTACAGGGTGTTCTAGGTCTACTTGGCTCAGTTGCGCTCGGATTCTTTGGCCTATTCACATTTGGTCTTTTTACTTTTTATCTTTCCGCAGACGCCCTCAGGTTTCGTCGCTATATCCGTTCGCTATTCACTCCAAAGTTTCAGCCTCTTGCCGAGCAAGTGTGGGGAATCACGGCTGATAAAACCGGGAACTATGTTGCAGCGCGCCTGCTTCTGGCGTTTATTAATGGTGGGACTAGCGCCATAGTTTTTTACGCCATCGGTATGCCATCTTGGCTGGCACTGGGCATTTGGACTGGACTCGTAGCCCAATTCGTTCCCACAATCGGCACCTATATTGCAATCGTTTTGCCCGTTCTTGTGGGCCTACTCAGCGGGAATCCTTGGATTGGGGTCATCGCACTAATTTGGGCAGTTCTTTATCAACAGGTGGAAAACCTCACGATTGAGCCAAAAATCAGCGCCCGTGCGGTCAATGTGCACCCGGCAGTGGCATTCGCATCGGTTATGCTTGGCGCTAGCCTGTTCGGAGTCGCTGGAGCCCTGATCGCCGTTCCGGTTGTCGCAATGGCCATTAGCCTGATCGAAGTCCGACAACTGCGACATGAAATACCCAACGAAGAACCCGAAGTGGGGATCGAATCCGAACAAGAAATGTAATCCACCCGAAAGAAGGACTCATGAACATCACCGATCACAGCTTGCGCCGCTGGAATGTGATTGCTGGACTTGCTCACACAGTTCAGCTAGTAATCATTCTTATTTTGGCCAACGACTTCACTCTCCCTATAACCGCGACCTACCTTGAAGGCCCTCCTGGAACCACACCCAGTGACACGATCACCCTCTTTGATTCCCCAATCGCGTGGGGAGTCGCTTTATTCTTCGCACTCTCAGCTTTCTTCCACTTCTTGGTTGCAAGCCCTCTGTACTTCACAAAATATATTGCCGGATTGAACCTGCAACGCAACTACTTCCGATGGGTTGAGTACTCCATTAGTTCTTCGGTCATGATCGTGTTGATTGCGCAAATCACCGGTATCGCGGACGTTGCAGCCCTCATCGCCATCTTTGGTGTCAATTCATCGATGATTCTTTTCGGTTGGCTCCAAGAGAAGTACGAGCAGCCTGGGAGCGGCGGCTTACTGCCTTTTGTGTTCGGTTGTATTACTGGAATCGTGCCGTGGATTGTAGTAGCGGTTTATGTAATAGCCCCAGGATCAACATCTGGTGCGGAAACACCAATCTTTGTCTACGGAATAATTGTGTCGCTCTTCCTCTTCTTCAACTCATTTGCTTTAGTCCAATACCTTCAATACAAGCAGGTAGGCAAATGGGCCGACTACCGTTACGGCGAGCGCGCCTACATTTTCCTTAGCTTGATCGCCAAAAGTATTCTGGCCTGGCAGATCTTCGCGGGGACATTAGCTTCATAGCGTGAAGTCCAGACCTGCGAAATTGTTGTAGTTTCTCAGATCTGGGCACATCCAGGTCCGTTAACTCCTGCCGGTTTGCGCACGCGCAATCAACATGTTGACCACTGCTCCAAAGGTTGCGAATCGTGGATTGGTTGTCGCCCCGGATTGATATCTTGCCCAGATTTGTTGAATGATTACTGCGAGCCGAAATAGTCCATAGATTTCATAAAATTGCCAATTCTGCTCCAGAGACTGCCGCACTTGGCCACCCATTAATTGTCCGTACCGCTCAACCACTTGTGCTCGCGTGAGCATCCCGTGCGCATCTGTTGGCTGCATCCGCACATTTCGATAGTCAGGATCGTCATCGGCTTGTACCCAATATGCCAAGGCTGCCCCCAAATCCATGCATGGATCGCCGATCGTTGACATCTCCCAATCGAGAATTCCGATCAATTCACCGGATGAGTTCAGGACTAGATTGTCAAAGCGCCAATCACCGTGAATGAGTGTGTGGGGGACATCGGGTGGTTGGTTGAGCTCTAGCCAAGCCATTAGCTCTTCGGCATCGGGTACATCACGGGTTCGCGAATCACGATAACGCTTCGACCACCCTGACACCTGTCGCGATACGTACCCCCCACCTCGATCCAGGTCGGCTAATCCCACCTCGGTGACATTCACCTGGTGAACCTGAACTAGAGCGTCAACCATAGATTCACATAGCGCTCGAATGTCGGTATCGCTCCGCGCCAAATCCTCGGGAATAGAAGTGCTCAGAATATGGCCCGGAATGTACTCCATAAGGTAGAACGGAGCCCCCAGCACTGTGCTGTTTTCACAGTACGCAATGACATTGGGGGCGGGGGCAAGAACGGGACCAAGTGCACTGAGTACTCGTGCTTCCCGACCCATGTCGTGGGCACTTGCTGCTTTCACGCCATGTGGCGGCTTACGTAAAACCAAGGAGAGACCCGTCGCATCGGTGACCAAGTAGGTCAGATTGCTCGCACCACCTTGAAACTGCAATAAGCCTAGGGGGCCGGTGAGTCCCAGCCCTTCCTCAGTTGCCCACTCCAGTAGTGCATCCAGGTCAAGCGTGTCTTCACTTCGGACTTCTGAGCCTCGATCCGGTATGGCCTTATCCACCAAGAGCACCGTTAGCCAGGTCTTGTCTCTTCACCTCAAGGCGAGCAAGATCACGTAGATGCACTTCATCAGGGCCATCAGCGAACCGCAGCGCTCGGACCCCGGCATACATCCGTGGCAGCACCGTGTCGGGACCAATTCCCGCACCACCAAATGTTTGCATTGCCCGGTCAATAACTTGAAGTGCAGCGCGAGGGGCCACCACTTTAATCGCAGCAATTTCAGTCCGGGCATTTTTTGCCCCAGATTTTTCAATTACCCACGCAGCTTTAAGCGTCAAAAGTCTTGCCTGATCAATTGCAATGCGTGACTCGGCGATCCACTCTTGAATTACACCCTGGTTAATCAGTGGCCCACCAAAAACTTCACGTTTTTCCGCACGTTCTACCATCATGGCCAAGGCTCGCTCAGCAATTCCGAGCGTACGCATGCAATGGTGAATCCGGCCAGGGCCGAGGCGCGCCTGGGCAATTGCGAAACCGCCCCCTTCTTCACCGAGTAAATTCGTTGCCGGAACTCGAACATTGTCGAAAGCAACTTCACCGTGCCCATGTTGATCGTGATAACCGAAGACACTGAGATCGCGCACAATTGTTACACCAGGGGATTTAACGGGGACCAAAACCATGGACTGCTGCTGGTGACGTGGGGCACCCGGGTCGGTTTTTCCCATAACGATCATTATTTGGCAACGCGGATCCATAATTCCCGATGACCACCACTTGCGACCGTTGATTACGTAGTCACTTCCATCCCGCTCAATTGACAGCTGGATGTTGGTCGCATCAGATGAACCCACGTCTGGCTCTGTCATAGCGAAAGAGGACCGAATTTTTCCTTGGGTTAACGGTTCCAACCAGGTGCGTTTTTGCTCCGGAGTACCGAACATTGAAAGGATCTCCATATTACCGGTATCCGGCGCAGCACAGTTCATGCTTTCCGGAGCAATGTCAATCGACCAAC
The DNA here is from genome assembly GCA_002390705.1 of Actinobacteria bacterium UBA4426. Classification (GTDB taxonomy): domain Bacteria; phylum Actinomycetota; class Actinomycetes; order S36-B12; family S36-B12; genus UBA4592. Next base: position 172,805 of record DGQA01000005.1, read on the forward strand.
CCATGCTTTCTGCCAGATAGGCGTAGTCGACGGCCCCCAACCCCTCTGACAGTTCAGGAAGGAAAAGATTCCACAGACCCAAGGCCTGCGCTTTAACCTTTAACTCCTCGACTACGGGTGGGACCGTGTGCAACTGCCCAGATGCGATGAGTTCGGCCCGCTGATTCCAATACATTTCTTCGCCCGGGAAGACCTCGTTGTGCATAAACGCATTTACTTGATCCAGGAGTTTGCTACCGCGTTCACTCAGTCCTAGATACATAGGCTCATCATGTCGTATTTAGCCGATCCTTAGCCACCAGAACGACATAATCTTGGGATCTCAGCGCCATGACGAGGGCAATAATCCAACCGATGATGGTCCAGCCAGCCAGTAGGTTAACCCAAAACACTCCCCAATGTTTGACATCACGAAATGTGGCAATTGCCCAAGGCAGCATGTAGAGGCTCGATGCGATGGCGACAATCAGAGCTACGATCTTGGTTACTGTCCAGGATTTACCGGCTGGCTCAATCGAATAAGTATTCATAGGCTCCTTTTCTCTGATCAAAATCTATCACCAACCATTAGAATTCAGGAATGCCCGAGATAACAGAAACCCCGATCACTGTCCTAGAACGGGGGCATATTCTCCTCATTGGTCTTAATCGCCCGGATAAGTACAACGCTATGAATCTGGTTGCAATTGAGCAACTAGCCCAGGCGTATCAGCGCCTCGAGGACACTCCCCATCTGCGCGTTGGGGTTGTTCATGCCCACGGCGACCATTTCAGCGCCGGACTAGACCTTGCCGAAGTGGGGCCGGAAGTAGCCACACGTGGTCCCGGAGCTCTCTCAGGAACCACCAACATTGACCCCTATGGACTTTGGGCTCAGAAAGTGAGTAAACCAATTGTCATGGCCCTCCACGGAATTGCATTCACTTTGAGTATCGAACTCGCGCTCGCCAGCGACATTGTGATTGCCGCAGAAAACGTGCGTTTTCGGCAACTTGAAATTGCCCGTGGGATCATGGCATTTGGTGGAGCCACGATCCGGGCCACTGAACAATTAGGTTGGGGTAACGCCATGAAATTTTTGCTCACAGGTGAAGAATTCGGAGCCGATGAAGCCTTACGAATCGGGCTGATTCAGGAAATTACCCCGGTGGGTCAGGACACAGAGCGCGCCATTGAATTAGCTGAAGTCATCGCCGCACAAGCACCCCTCGGTGTGTATGCCACGCTCGCAAATGCCAGAGTTTCACGTGAACAGGGCGAGGAAGCGGCAATAGAACACCTGCGCAAAACCCTTCCTGGAATTTTGGCCAGCAAGGATGCCGCTGAAGGGATCCAAAGTTTCCTAGAAAGGCGTGACGGAAATTTCAGCGGTGAGTGACTTCACTACACGAAGTCTCTCCCGGCTCCTACTTCGCGAAAGCCTCAATCGTCAATGTCTTTGCACTGACCCAAATGGGTGTTCCCACGCTGAGCTGTAAATCTGCCAATGCCAAGTGAGTGATTGTGGCAATGACAGGCGGGGAAGCATCAATACTGACCCGGATTCGGTCGTGCATTGGCGTGAGTGCGCGAACACTTCCTTGCCACACGTTCCGGGCGCTGCCTTCGGGCCTCAACAAGTGAAGGGTGACGGCTTCGGGCCTGAGAACGGCAAGGGCTTCTCCACGCAGATCCACCTGTGGCACGCTCAGTACGCCCCCGCCTTCCACTTGCAATACGCCCTGGTTCGCTACCCCACGAATCAGATTCACACCCATCAAAGTAGCTACATAATCAGTTTCGGGCCTCGCCGCCAGTTCACTGGGAGTTCCTTCCTGGGTAATGGACCCGTCTTCTAAAACAACAACCCGGTCGGCCAGCAACATCGCATCGAGTGGATCGTGCGTGACGAAAATTACGCATCCATCAAATCCGTCAATTTGCTTTTCCAGTTCGGTTCGCACGCTTTCCTTTGTTTGGGCATCGAGTGCTGCAAGTGGTTCATCAAGCAATAGAACACTGGGTTCGATAGCCAATGCTCGAGCCAAAGCCACCCGCTGGGCTTGACCACCCGAAATTTGATTTGGCTTTCGATGCCCCAATTCAGTGATCCCCAAAGACTCCAACTGCGATTGTGCTCGCACTTGGGAGACCTTCTTCGATGAGCCTAAAGACCGAGGGCCAAAAGCAATATTTTCCATCACACTGAGGTGGGGAAAAAGTGCGTAGTCTTGAAAAACCACACCCACGGATCGCCCTTGTGGCGCAACATGAACTGATGGAGTTTTGTTGACGACTTGGTTACCAAAGACAATTGCTCCCGAGTCAATACCTTGTAACCCGGCGAGAACACGAAGTAGCGTCGACTTACCGGATCCATTCGGTCCAAGAACGGCGGTAACAGTCCCTGCCGAAAAGATCGTGTCAATACTAAGTCTGAAGCTATTCCGGATAGCAGAAAAGTTTGCAGTGATTTTCATGAGGCCCTCGTCTGTAGATACTTACCTCGCAGGGCTACCAGTACACCAACGCTGACAACAAGTAGCACCATGGAGAGCGCGATGGCTACTGAGCGATCAGACTCAAGTGCGGTGTACACGGCCAGTGGCATAGTTTGAGTAACACCGGGAAAATTTCCCGCAAATGTAATTGTGGCGCCAAATTCACCCAGAGCCCGAGCCCAGCACAGAACGAGTCCGGCAATTGCGGCAGGCGCAACCATGGGCATGGTAATTCGCAAGAAAACTCGCCGCGAGCCGGCGCCCAATGTTGCTGCGGCATCCTCATAGCGTTGGTGTAACGAGCGGAAACCACCTTCCATCGTGATTACCAAAAAAGGCATCGCCACGAAAGTCGTCGCAATTACAACTCCCACAGTCGTAAATGGAAAGGTAATTCCAAGGGTGTCATAAAGGAACGCGCCAACCAGTCCACGACGGCCAAGCGCTTCCAGCAGTGCAACACCGGAGACAACGGGGGGCAACAACAGGGGAACAATCACCAAAGCCCGCAACAACCCAGTAAATGGCAGAATTTCGCGAGCCAACAACCAAGCCATCGGTATCCCGAAAAGTGCAGCAAATGCGGTCGCGACCAGTGAAGTTACGAGTGAAAGCCTCAATGCTTCCAGAGCCTCCGGAGATGAAATAATTTTAGGAAATGCTTCCCATGGAGTCTGGACAATCAACGCAATGAGTGGAATTACCAAGAACAGTAATGCGACTAAACCGGGCATCAAAAGAAACAGGGGTGCGCGTTGATTCCTCACTTCAGCTACCAGGGCTTAGCGAAACCAAATGCACGCATGATTCCTTGCGAGGTGGTGCTAAAGCGAACAAAATTAACGAATCTTTGCGCCAACTGTTGTTCTCTGGTGTCAGCGACCATAGAAATATGGTAGGTCGCTACGACATTATCGCGAAATGGAATCTGCACGAACTCAACCCTGTTCTCGGCTGACTTGACGTCGGTGACATACACAATCCCAGCGTCAAGGTCACCGGAAATAACTTTAGCCAGAACGGATCGGACATCTAGTTCACGCGTGACAGCAGTAACGTCGAGTGTATTTTTGGTGAATAGTTCCACTGCCGCGCTCCCACACGGGACTGCTGTGTCACACACCCCAAGAAGCAATCCGTCCCGTTGTAAATCGGATATCTTTGAGATATTGGCTGGATTTCCTAAGGGCACAGCGATAGTCAAAAAATTCTTGGTAAAGCGAAGTGGTCGCGCAACCAATTCTGAATCAATGCCAATTTGAATTGTCGACTTCGACGCGGTGGCGATCACGTCAACCGGGGCACCAGCAATTACTTGATTCATGAGTGTCGAGCTACCCGCAAAGTTGAGCTTTATTTCGGTATCGGGGTACCGTTTCTCAAAAGCGTCGGCTATCACCGGGAAAACATCAGTCAGTGACGCCGCCGCTGAAACCGTCAGAGTTCCACTTGGTTTTGGAGCCGCCCCAGATGCACTAGGGAAGAATGCACCTAACCCAACTACAAAAGCAATTGCCACAAATCCGTGCAACATTTTGGTCATGAATTCTGCTCCAACTCGATAACCACATTGGTTGATTTAACAACCCCCGTAGCGCGTACCCCCGGTGCCAATCCGAGTTCATCCGCGGACTCACGACTTAATAATGACGTGACCCGATGCGGGCCAGCTTGGATTTCAATCAACGCCATCACGCCATCTTTTTCAACCCGAGTAACGATTCCAGGGAACCTATTTCGAGCTGAGGCGTGCACGACTGTCTCTTCCAGTCTCGATGCGGCCGACATGTAGAGGGCGAGGCTTTCTGCGCTTACGGTTCTAGGGCCATTACCCCGCGTGCCTGAACTCAGTTTGCCAATTTCAATCCACCGACGGACCGTGTCGTCCGAGACCCCGAGCATAGAGGCGGCATCAGAGATCCGTATTTCAGCCATAATGGAGTTAATGTAGCAGTATGTGAGCATTAATGCACGTTTTTTCTCAGATTTTGCGGTTTTCTGCAACGTTTTCGCTGAAGGTAGCTGAGGTGAAAGTGATCAAATGAATTACTGCGATCCGCAGGTCACTGTTGAGCAAACAAACCTTCGGCGCAGGCACTACAACTTCCCGCCTGCCACGACAAAGTCAATTTCGGTGGATCGGATCGAGTCAATTCAGGTGGGGTCGCTCACTTTTCGTACCGCAAATAGGCGTGCCTGCGGTTCCACCACCGTAAAATCTTGGATGCCCCTTGACGATGCTCACCAAATAGCAACCAGGATCACTCGGGCTAATCCGAATGAATTCATTGCAGGCCTCAAAGCGCCTACCCCAAAAGCTAAGGTCTCACAGCGGAAATAAGTACGGCCCCCAGCGTAACGCCGGGGGCCACCTTAAGAAGTCTGTAATTAGACGATGCGAACCTTGTCAGCCTGAGGTCCCTTAGGGCCCTGGGTGATGTCGAATTCGACAGCTTGATTTTCATCTAGTGAACGGTATCCACTTGAATCAATTGCTGAGTAGTGAACGAACACGTCCGGTCCGCCATCAGCTTGCTCGATGAAACCGAAACCTTTTTCCGAGTTGAACCATTTTACTGTACCTGTTGCCATGTTGCTATTTCTCCCTAACGTAAAACACGAGGGGCAACGTGCCCTTCGTACAGTGGGCTTAACCGGTGAGAAAACCGATCTCCACCACTGGTGTAAATGTCCTCTCCCCCCTCGCGCGCTTGTGCACCGCCCCCCAACAAGGGTCCTCCTCCCCCCATACCGGCTCGGATTTGCCATACCGATGCGCATGTGAACCTTTTGTGCATGGGTACCTTTGATATCACTTGCCCACTCGCCGATATTCAGCGAGCACAAACTCCATTAACTGTCTTTTTGTCCGTTCAGAATCTCTGCGTCAATCAAGTTTTGCAGGTGTTGGTTCACAGTGGGTTGGTTCACAGTGGGTTGGCTTGCGCCAACCCCTTCGGTGCGGGCACCGCGACACTGCGCGCACTATCCGCTCGCACAGGACTTTTACTGATTGCGTTGTTCACAACCTGTTCATCATAAGTTTTTTCAATTTGACCACAACCACATTGACGCACATCTATCTCGCGTGTCAGAGTGCTTCTCGATGAACATCAACTTGCATGAAAATAGGTCCGAGCAAGAAGCATTTGGCAAAATCACCACATTAGACCGCTATCTGCCATTGTGGATTGCAATCGCCATGGCGCTTGGCTTGATCCTCGGCCGTACGATCCCAGGTTTGCAAAACACCCTTGACTCCGTCAAAATTGATGGCACCAGCTTGTTAATCGCTATTGGGCTCTTCGCCATGATGTATCCAGTACTGGCCAGAGTCAAATACGAAGAAATGGGTCACCTCACCGGTGATCGCAAGATGCTATGGCTTTCACTCGTTCTTAATTGGGTAGTTGGTCCGCTATTCATGTTTGCACTGGCGTGGATTTTCCTTGCCGACCAGCCAGCGTTTCGAACCGGGTTGATTGTCATTGGTTTAGCCAGATGTATCGCTATGGTGCTGATGTGGAATGACTTAGCCTGTGGGGACCGCGAGGCCGGAGCCCTGCTCGTAGCCATCAACTCAATTTTTCAAATTCTTGCCTATGCACTTCTGGGTACGTTTTATCTAGCGATTCTCCCCGGCTGGCTTGGGCTAGACACCCAAGACATCGCCTTTTCCACGTGGGAGATTACCAAAGCTGTCCTGATTTTCCTCGGGATTCCACTCGCCCTGGGAATCTTCACCCGACAGGTGGGAGTGGCCCGAAAGGGTCGCGACTGGTACGACAACAAGTTCGCACCACGAATTGCACCGATCGCGCTTTGCGGGCTCCTATTCACCATTATTGTGCTCTTCGCGCTGCAAGGAGAAGCAATTACTTCAGACCCCTTGAGCGTCGTACTCATTGCCATTCCGTTGATCATTTATTTCGCTATTATGTGGTTTACCGCAATGGGCGCTGCGCATGTAATCGGCTTGCCGTACGCGCGCTCTGCGACTGTGGCGTTCACGTCAGCAGGGAATAATTTTGAGCTCGCAATTGCAGTCAGTATAGGCGTGTGGGGAGTTAACTCTGGGCAAGCGTTGACCGGAGTTATTGGCCCACTCATTGAAGTGCCAGCCCTAGTTGCACTTGTGTACGTCTCACTTTGGCTGCGCAACAAATGGACCTGGAGTAACAGATAATGACAAGCAAATCGACCGTACTATTTGTGTGCGTTCATAATGCTGGGCGTTCGCAAATGGCCGCCGGATACCTCACACATCTCGCCGGTAACCGCATCGAAATCCTTTCGGCCGGATCAACTCCAGCAGATTCAATCAACCCGATGGCAATCCAAGTCATGTGGGAAGAGGGTATTGATATCAGCGGTGAGCAACCCAAAATTCTGACAGACGATACAGTTCAGTCAGCAGATGTCGTGATCACAATGGGTTGCGGGGATACCTGCAAATATTATCCGGGTAAGCGATACGAGGATTGGGAGCTTGACGACCCAGCTGGTCAAGGCGTCGAGTCCGTTCGACCGATCCGAGACGCAATTCGAATCAAGGTTGAGAAACTGATTACTGAGCTTGTGGTCGATTAAGAACCTAAACACTATCTCGTCTGTAATCTCCTCAGAACCGAATGCAGTCTCCGGAAACCGCCGGTTCCCGTGCTTGTCACTTAGTTTTACCCGACTTCTTGAGGTTCAAATAACACGCGGCCACTGGACGCGCCGTGACAATCAAGTCACACGAGCGCCTCTAGGATGCAGACATCCACTTCATTCGTCGCTTGCTAATTCTCTGTCCGCTCTGCCCGTTAAGTCGACCCGCACCTCCCACAATTCGTCCATGATGGATCGATCGCGTAAATTTCGCACTACTTCAACGGGTGTTCCTTGTGTCCCGCTCACAGTTCCACCAATCGTACGTTCAATCACTTTCACATGGACACTGCGCCAGATCATTAATTCTTCGTCCAGATCTACGAGCAATTCTGCCAAGGCATACAAAGCCTCATTCTCTTCAACGCTCAAATAAAGCTCTTCTAAAGTTAGATTTGCTCCAGCTAAAGCACCTCGCACGCTTTCGACCAGATTCTTGAGACTAATTCGCAATTTTCGAAAGCCAGGCGAATCAAAACCTGAACCGTGACCCAATGCTGTTCGCACATGTTGATAGTCCCACGGTGTCATTTTCTCCAACATGGGTAATTGCGAAGTTGTGTAATGAATACAGTCCCTTGCTCGAACGAGGTACCGGCATGCAGCCTGAATCTTCTCCTGAGAAATCTTTATTAAGGCATGATCAATTTCAGCAACAGCTAACTTAAGCCAAAGTTCCGACGATTGATGAACAACGGTAAAAAGTAATTCGTCACGGTGCTTCCACGTATCAGGCTCGGGTTGCAAAGCCAGTAATTCGTCAGTGCGAATATAGACTTCATAATCGCTGCCGCCTTCTTCCGCAAACTTGGGCTCACGTAATTCGTTCATGGTCTTCGGGTTTCCCTTCACACTTGTTTGGCGACAAAAGAATTGATTATTAAGAAATCCCCTGCCGCAAAGTTTGCGAGTCGGAGGACCCCAAAACCATTGAAATTCCGGATGCACCACGAGCCAACACCAGCCCAGTTACAACACCGTTAATCCCCAATTGTACTCATTCGTTGACACATCCCCCACTTGGATCGTCGGAAGCCTACTTGATGTACGCGCCATACGCGCCCTATTATCAACACATGAATTCGCGCAACTCAGACTCTGATCCCAGCCGGCCAATGGAGTTGTACAACCTGCGCGTCGTGGTTGAAACGATAAATGGAAGATCTGTTTGCGGAATGGAGCCCGGAGACTGGTTCGAGGTTACAAACAGTGCGGAAGTACGCATTCCTGAGGGAAAACATTTCTGCATGTACGCCATTGCATCTGTGTTGCCTTTATTGCCTGCCAAACAAAGGGTGATGCCGGAAAATGACTGGTTGGAAAGCGACAGTCTTGTTGCATGTCCCGATCCGGAAGAACAACTCATAATGCGCATTGTGCGCACCGAACGTGTTCAACTCAATGCTAATGACCTAACGTGACCACAACGTCAATTGGAATTGGCCTTCAGGGAAACTTATCTCCTGCGCAATACAAAGACATTGCGTTCACCGCTGACGAACTCGGTATCGACTACATCACGATGTTCGGGGATCTTATGTTTCAGCCACCCATCCCACCATTAGTCGAAATGGCTGGAGTCACCAAATCAGTAATTTTAGGGCCTGCCTGCCTTAACCCATTTGCCACAGCTCCCCATGAAATTGCTGGTCAAATTGCCTATCTGGATCTTGTCTCAAAGGGACGCAGTTATCTGGGTCTAGCCCGCGGGACCTGGTTAAGTGGAGTGGGTATCTCTCAAGAACGGGCTGTCCTGGTCCTGCGTGAAGCTCTCGAAGTAATCCGCCGACTACTCGCTGGCGATCACACAGGTTGGGAAGGCGAGATTTACCGATTAGCACCGGGTATCGGATTTGAGTTCACGCCACAGCGCTCAAGTATTCCCACTCTGATTGGAACCTGGGGGAAGCAAACCGCGCACCTAGCCGGACAAGTCGCCGACGAAGTGAAAATTGGTGGGACGGCAAATCCACTAATGATCCCGGTCATGAGGGCCTACCTCGACGAGGGTGCACGCAGCGTGGGAAGAGACCCAAGCGAAGTAGGGGTTGTAGTCGGAGCAGTTACGGTGGTCGACGAAGACCACGAGGCCGCACGCGCACTTGCACGTAAAGAGGTAGCCATGTATCTGGCGGTTGTTGCGGATCTCGATTCAACAATTTCCCTCGACCCTGATTTAGTTGACCAGGTGCGGGCAAGGGTTGACGCGGGAGACAGGGCGGGCGCGGGCGTCCTTATCCCCGACAACGTTCTTGATCTATTTGCATTTTCGGGCTCACCCGAGCATGTTGGGCAACAGGTGCAAAGCTTGATTGATGCTGGTGCAAGCCGCGTGGAATTGGGTACTCCGCAAGGAATCAACACCGAACGTGGAGTGCGACTAATTGGCGAGCGAGTGCTTCCGCTACTGCGTCGTTGATCAACGTAAATGAGGCAACACTTGTCTGCCCAGAATGTCGATTGCCTCCAGCGGACTGGGGCCAAGGGGAGGGCCAAAGGATAAATGTTTTGCTCCCATTGCAACTAGTCCTTTGCACCGCTGAACAATTTCTTCGGAGGTACCAACTATTCCCAGACTCAGCATGGCATCCGTTACACGCGTGACCGCGGAATCGAGCCCTTCGTCTTCAACGAGTTGGGTCACGTACGCGAGTTCAGCCGGGTCAACTCCAGCTTTTGCCACCAGAGCTGGTGCAAATGCGCCGCCGTAGTAGGCAATTTTTTCGGCCATGGCGCGTCGGGCAAGATCCAAATCTGTTCCGACTGAAACCCAGAAACATGCCGGTAGATCAATGTTGTCCATTGACCGACCAGCATTATGTGCACCATCTTGTACGATTTTTAGTACGTCAGCGAAATTCTCGGGCGGATACAGAAGGGGTAAACCGCCATCAGCAATCTCGCCAATCATTCGGGTCATTTTTGGGCTCATCGCACCAAGATAAATAGGTGCATCTGCTGGGAAACGCAAATAGCCTTCGCTCGCCCAGTCATCGGAGAAGTCACGTGGTTTCTTTCCCTCAAGCAGGGATTTAATTGCCAAAAGAGCCGAACGAGTAGTACCCAGCGGCTTCTCACGAGAAATGCCCGCCCATGACAAAAATGAGTCCGCACCGGCACCCAGCCCGAGAGCAAATCTACCTCCCGAAGCTTCAGACGCAGTCGCGGCCAGCATGGCCAATTCAGACGGGTGAATTGAGTAGGGATTCATAATCCCAATTCCGAATTGAATTCGACTAGTGGCCGAGTTCACCATTCCTGCAATATAAGGAGCTGACCTGAGAAAAAGGTCGTTAGAAAACCAAAACTGATCAAACCCAGCTTGCTCCGACGCACAAGCCAACCCGACGATTTCTTCGGGAGTGAGGTCGTTATTGACACGTATTGAAAACTTCATTTACTCACTTCCTCGACAACCAGTGCCTCAATTTCGATTTCTACAAGAAACTCGCTCCCTACTAACGAATGCACGAACAGCGTCGTGTTGGCCGGTGCCGCTTCTCCCAACAGCTCCGCATGCGCTCGCGAAGCCTCGGCAGGATCAGACCCGGGGGCTAAGAACATGCGAGTCCGCAATATTCCTTCAATGCTCCCACCCAAATCAATAACAGCATCAATCCCACGGCCGAGGCAGTTGAGGGTTTGAGCGTATGTGCTGTCAGCACTTTCCGGTGAGAGCGAGTCAAGATCTGCCGTAGTTCCACTCACTGCAATATGTTGTCCGATACGGCTGGCTCTTGAGTATCCCGCGATACTTTGCCAGGCACTGGCGTCACGGAACCTCTTACTAATCACTCCCCTAGTCTGCCAGATGCCGCACAGCCGTTAGGCGAACCATGGATTTTTTTCTCGTTAATTAGCGAGATCTATGCAGACTCATCAAGGCAATCACAGTTTTGCACAGTGGCTGGTGCGGCGGGTGGAAGGTGATGGATTTTCTTAACGAGATGCTCCCCAAAAGCGAACGTTCGCCTTTTTGTAAAGACCAGAATTCGCAAGGAAGAGGTAGGTCGCAGCGAGTTGTCCTCGCCCAGAACCCCAACAGTCGTGAATTTGATCTGGATTTGGTATGGGCCATGGCATAACGTGGTTTGACGCACGGCTCGTGCCTTAGTGAGCGGCAGCATGAATGACGACTAGGTGCAGGTCCGACAATCCCGCACTAGCCCAGTTGACTTGTCAGGGTGGACGTTGCGCGATGGGGCTAATCTTTTCGACAGATCCGGTAATGATCGCCTGCGAAGACAGTACCCCTGCACAGCATCATGTAAGAATTATCCCTCTTTCGCACTGATCGCTATGAACGCGATTTATCTCGGCCGAGGGAATGGAAAGAAACATTCATGCATCGAGAAGGCGCCGCGACACTTGTTTGCGATTACGAGGCCGTCAGTGCTGAACAGAGCTGGTAACTAGGTGTGACTGTTGTCGCTCAACACGCATCCGGCGATAAATATGACACGTTTGGATCTGAGGATTTCCCCAGATCCAAACGTGTTCATTACAATGAGCAAGAATTTTTTACCAGTAAACGGAGTACAAAAGACTCGCCGTGACAGCAATTGAAATAATCAAGATCAGGCCCCGGTACATTTTCCAGGGAGCCTTCAGGAACTGTTTTGCGATTTCTGTTTCGCTATCGGCTCCCGAGATATCTTTAGTGCCTGCCTCCGCGTCCGCAATGGCTCCATCATTCCATAGCCAGAGCATGAGATTCAGAGCGACTGTGATGATTCCGAATGCTACTTTTGCATCGTGCGAACCATCGTGGCCTAATACGTCACTCCCAATGACCACGAGTCCCAATAGCAGGAGATTCGCGAAAACAAAAATCACGAATCCGCCAAGGACATCTCGGTCCCGAACTTTAGCCCAACCAACTGAGAATTCATTCGTCATATTTCATCAACCCTTTCATGAGAATTCCTCCAATGAATTACTCATCCTTAATCTAGTGCCTCTGGGCTGTAAAGCTTGTATTCAGGGAATTTGTCACAAGATTACGCCGCATCAATCTCTCACCGAGTCTCAGGATATTCCATCTTCGAGACGCATCAAGCTGACTCTTTTGATCAAGTGATTTGCCGCGCAATCTCGGCTTTCTTTAAGCGACACCTACAGCGTAAACGCGGTCAAGGGGTTGATTTCGTAAATTTTCGAATATTACGCGCCAGGTGCGCGGTAGCCCGGAACCTTGGCACGTGCTTCATCAAGCTGTTCCGCCGTCCATAACTGAGTTATAGAATTCACACGCGCCGCACCTGAGGAGTCCACCGCCATCCAAAGGGCAGCCAGATTGTCGCTATTTGGCACATCAACGGTGACAAAGAAGTGGTCTTCTCCTCCGGCCGCCCAATATGCGGATACCAGCGATCCACCCAGATGCTGAGTCAATCCGTCAATAATATTGCGCCTGGATACGGCCCCTTCCTCAGTAAGTCCCTTTACTCCCTCAGCCGAGTACGACCCGGTAATCATGAAAATAGTCATCTTGTCCTCCATTCAATTGCATCCTGTGTCAGCAGCTTCCTTCGAAAAGCTAATTGCCTTTCCCTTTTTTTGGCACCAAAGGATATGTCGCCATAGAGCAAAACCTGCCTGCTCCCCGAACACGTCAAAGGCCTGCATGTATTCCCACGTATGGAACTTTCACGAGGATGCTCTCACAAAATACAAGAGGTGTCTGGAAAAACGAATATTTCATCCCGTACTTTTTACAATCGTGCCTACACACTCAATAATGGGCTCACCTCGCAGCCATATTCGGCGTCATTACACATGTCGCCCTGCTAGTCATAATCTGTATTTGGAAAATTCGACGACCGGCTTCCCCTGAAAATTATGACGCTCTATTCAGCGGTCGCGGTCGCATAAAAACTTTTAGGGAGCTTTGCGCACTGTGCCATCTAGGTGGGCTGCCGCGACTGCACCGCCTGCGCGTACGCTACAACTACTGCGACACTAAGGAGTTTCCATGGACGTTCGAACTACATCGACCACCCTCACGCAAACACACCGCGAGGCAGGGGCCTCGGTATCGCCACCGACCACAGTCGTGACGGCAACTGTTGTAGTGAACAATCCGCTCGCCGGGCAAGGTTTGGTTCAGGACTTGTCTTCATTGGAACAGCTTGGTAACGAAGCGGCAGCACTTCTCATCGACATGGCCACAGCTTCTCTGGCTTGTGTCGGCATCTCAGCTACGCAGGTCCGCGGTTACGGCAAGGGAGCGATCGTCGGAGTTGATGGGGATCGCGAACACACAGCAGCGGTGCTTCACCCACGATTTGGAGCACCCGTGCGCGCGGCAATCGGCGGTGGTACCGACATCATTCCCGGAACGAAAAAAGTGGGGGGTCCCGGAGCGCACATCACCGTGCCGATTGGAAACAAAGACGATCGATGGGTCTTCGACGACATGGACTCGATTGATGTGTCACTGCCAGATGCACCACGCCCCGATGAAATCATGATCTCGCTCGCACTCAGTATTGGCGGGCGGCCCCATGCAAGGGTGCAAAAGCCAACGTCCTGATACGCACGTACGAAAAGGAAATGACTCATGAGAATTGGAGCAATTAATGTTTAAGGCAATGATCGTGCTGACCCGACGCGAAGACATGACCCACGCAGAGTTTGCTCAATGGTGGCTGCAAGGTCATGACTCGATGGCTGCCGCTCTCCCCAAAATTCGCAAAGTAGTTTTTAACGAAGTCGCTGATGGCTTTGACGAGGCGGGCGTCGACGGTGTTGCTGAACTCTGGTTTGACACTCGCGAAGACTTTGATGCGGCCTATGCGACTGAGATTGGTAAGGCCACCGCCCAAGATTCACTCGATCACGTGAGTAGTCGCGTTCGACTCATAGTGAGCGAAAACACAATTGTTGCTTAGAGGGAGAGTCCCCCCCGAACTACATGACATTGACCTGATTTTCCAGTAGCCTAAAACTTCCTAGGAGGTCTCACATATGCGTACATCACGACTTTTGGCGGCCAGTGCCGCTCTCGTCTTGACCATGACTGGGGTTTTTGCCCCGGCTAGTCATTCCGCCCCCATCTCTGGTCGGGATTGGGTTGCCACTCCTAATGGACTAGTCGGCGTGCAACAAATGGTGATTGTGCGGGCATCAGGCCAAGCCGGTGCGATGGCTGTCGTGACCTTCCAAAACACGTCCGCCGGCACCAATGCGGGCCAAGCCGCGGTCAACTCCCAAGGTTTTGCCTACCTTCCTTGGCAACCTGGCGCGCCCGGTGCATGGGATATTTCGGCCAAGGTTGGCGGATCAGCGGTCGGAACTGCTTCGATCGTGGTTGCAGCTATGCCCACTACGACGAGACTCCTCTCTGCAATTCAAGTTCGAGCGCTTCAGGCGGCCACTTTGGTTGCTCAGGTTCGCGCTGTCGGTGGCGAGATCACGCCCAGCGGAACAATTGCTGTCCGCAATCAATCCAACGCGATCGTCGCCTCCGGGACCCTGTCGTCCACAACCACTCCGGGGCTCGCTTCCGCCAATATTGCCTGGACACCTAGTCCGGGTTCGGCAATTCTTACCGCCACCTACACCCCAGACACTAATTCGTTCGGCACATCCACCTCGCCCATTGCAACCCCAACCGTAACCGGTGGTGTGGCGGTCTCCCTTCGACTTCCACAGGTTTCTTATCTTGGCGTCACCGAAACAATCGAAGCGGTTATCCAGCCAACCTTTCAAAGCCCACTGGGGGGCAGCGTGGCTTTTAGTTTAGAAATCGACGGATTTCCTTTCTTTCCGATGGGTGGCTCACGTGGGATCAGTAATGGTGTGGGATCGACCACCTGGACGCCCACCCAGATTGGTCCCCAAACTGTCATTGTTCAATATGCATCAGCAAACTTCGCGATCAACGGCACCAATCGCCAAATTTTCAATGTCCAGCCTGCCCCAACTCCCGATAGAATCACAATTACGCCTGCAGGCGCGAGCGCCTGGGGGCCTGGCGTAGTGGGCACTCTTACTGCGGGAAATTCCGTAGCTCTGACTCCTGCTGCCCTATCGGGAAACCCTGTCCCTTTGAGTACCGATGGGCCATGCGTGATTAGTGCTGGGGTCGTGACCGTCTTGGGACCAGGCACGTGCGTTATCGCTGCAACGTCACTTGGTAATGGCGGGTCTTTAGCAGCTAGTTCTGCGAACTACTTGATTAACGTGCAAGCAGCAAAAAAGAAGTAGCGCGCAAAAGTTCGCTGAGAATCCTGATCTGCAACCCCAAGCGTGTGTATTGAAGACCCGTTACATACCGAGTTCGATGTAGTTTATTCCCGAACCTCGCCACGTACCTCGCGGTAACCCACGGACACAACAGTTTCCACTGAATTTAAGTCACGACCGGTCATGCGCACTTTGTATGTGCCCGCGACGGCACGCTTTTTAATTCGTGACAAATAAAGGTAGTTGGTGCCGCCATAAGGCTCATAGAATTCTGTCCGTTCACCAATGACCATCCGGGTCACTTTGCCCGAGGGATCAGTAACGGTCACTCGTGGCAGCGCCGATGAACGTAACCGGTTTGCCGGTGCTTCGTCAACAATCAGCAGCTGGACGGCAAGGGTGTCACCGTCATCGAGTTGGAACCGAAATCCGCGTCGGTCACCCCGTGACAGGTCCGCTCGTACGGCAAAGGAAACTGTGCCATCGACCAATAAAGGCCCTCGCGCCGGAGTGCGGTCCCGTTCGTTCAGGTTGACACCTTGGTGGGCATTGACCGCAGGCGCCATCAACGCCCCAGCGACCAGCAAGGCTGCAAATACGGACACTCTTCCACGCTTGTTCACACCTTAACCTTGCCATAGGTTGAGGACACGTGCCTGAGAAAGAATCTCCATCGCATGGGATTCTCGTGTCACAACTGCGCCTCGCTCTCACCGGATGTGAACCTAAGTTCCGTGGTATCCCTGCTCGTACATTTAGTCGATGAAGGCGTACAACCCGTTACAGGGGATATCTATCCGGATACTTTTATCTTCGGAGACTTCCTCGACGGTAGCGAGGTCTCCCTGCCACGCCACGCAGCTCCCACTATTTCAATAGCCTAAACACGTGTCTAAAGGTTCCATCCGCGTTCTTTCGCGTTATCACTTCACCGCTTGCTCCGATGTACTTACCGGTTCCACCAATAATTGCGATTTTTGACGGTCTTTGGACTGGCAATTCCCTGTCCGTGGATTCGTATTCCCCGGTTCCATTAGCGATGATCTGTCCACCCTTAAGCATGAAGGAGATATTACGAAACCGGATTTCAGAGCCGGTTGCGCCAATCTCAAGATCAGTCAAGAATCCAGCAACGTTGCCCGCAGATTTGCCTGCCTTTGTCGTCAGCGGTGCGCTAAAAATGACTATAGATTCGATGTCCTGCCCCACCATCGTGGTCAGCACATCGATCTTGGGGACTCCTTGATTAAGAACCAAGGTGGTGTACTTCTTTGTTACCGGAGCCGCGACTGGTTGTTGAGCGATCGCCGGCCCACTCGCCACCGCGGAAACTAAGGCAAGCGTCACAAAGCCTGTTGCAAGTTTTCTAAATTTCATTTTTTCTCCTTATTAAGGTCGGACGCGAAGCACAGTCGGGATCAGTCCGCCACACTACCGGGAGTGCCCTCCGATTGAGGGGGTGGGAGCATACTCGTGCCTTCAAAATTGAGCTGCTCGCGACCTTCACCGCATTCGCTCCTAATTCGCTCATCTATGCAGGAATCGTGTCGGAGTCGGGTTCTAGGTATGAGAGTAGGGCTGCGGCGAAAAGCACGACTGCCAAGCCGACAAGGACAAAGGCCTTGGGGTCAACGAACAGCCCCAACAGGGAGTCCGAGACCAAAACAAATACCGCCAGCCACACATTAATGCTGGAGCCTCGGTTCGTGGTGATCGAGATCAAAGCATGTGCACTGCCCAATGCGAAGGCCACAATTACCACCAGCACAACATGACCAGAAAAATTTCCAAGGACAGATGCGATAAGAACTGATCCCCAAAAAATAGTACCGATCCAGGCAAGCGCGTGGACAATTAATGAAGTGATGCGGCTTTTAGTCATGCAGTCACACTATCTTCCCAGCGGTCGCGAGCCAGCTAAAAATTCACCATCAAAATCAGGTCGCCGTGCCACAGGATCATTCTCGCATTCACAAATGATTCCTGAAATCACGAGCGACGACACCTCTCGGAGCAATGTTTTACGTGATCCCAATCACGGGCCCACTTCTTACGCCATTCGAATGGCAACCCGCAGATAACACATATTTTGGGTGAAAATCCGTTTTTTTTCTGTGCTTTACGAACCACAAGAAAAGAATACCCCTCCCCTTGTGATTGCACTGTCCCCGCACTTCGGGTTCCTTAATTGGCTTCCCTCCAGCGCTAAATGGGCCAACATCCGTGTTCGCGTGGTGCACTGGCTGTCCAGGGGCCACACTTCTCCCATGGCGGTTGCGCACACTCATCTCCGACGACTACCGGGACTCTCGCTGAACCCTCGGCTCATTATTCTCAACATGGGACCAATCTTTGTGTGGTGCACAGTAGTTGCGAGCCTGTTGACTCAGGTAACAGCATCTTCAATAAATATCGGACCCCTTCCCGCTCTCCTCGCTCTCGTCGCTTTGGCTATTGGCATCCCGCACGGTGCTGCGGACAACCTGACCATGGTGCACTCACTGAACTGGCAGGGATGGGTTCGTCTTGCCGTGACCTATCTATCGATTGCCGGTGCTGCCGCGTTTTTAATAATCGCGGTACCGACAATTGGTTTTATTCTCGTTCTCGCCATGACCGTGTGGCATTTCGGCACGGGCGATGTTGAAGCAACTCAGGAACTCCAAGGCCGAGCACCCATTGCAGGTAAGTTTCGAGTCCTCTACGCACTAGCTCTGGGGAGTGCCCCCGTGCTACTTCCGCTTACTTCTCCGGCTGCATTGAGCACCGTCGTTTCACTTGAGCCGCGACTAGCGGCGATTTACTCCAGCCAGGTTACAACCATCACTCGAGCCATAGTTCTGACGTTAATTGTCGGCACAGTGGTGGCGCTGATTGATCGGGGTGATCTTCGTGGGGCTTTCGAGCTTTTCACGTTGGCGATCCTGGGACTTGTCCTGTCGCCTCTGATTGCATTTGCCATCTACTTTAGTGTTTGGCATGCCGCGCGACACACCGCTCGATTGGCTTTAGTAACTTCCGGGACCGTCTCAATTCGTTCGCTCGCCCGCGTGACGAAAGTGGGTATGCCATCCCTCGTCGGCTTCATTGTAATACTCACTGGAGTCACAGTATTTTTTGGGTCGGAGGCGTTCACAGGAACTGTTTTATGGATCGCACTCGCTCTTGTGTGGGGCCTGACCGTGCCGCACATGTGGTTCGTGACGCGTTTTGATAACCGAATTCGAGCTGAGCGAAGTCACGTAACTCAGGTGGATTCTTTCACTCCTGTGACAACAATTAAATAGTCGCTCCTCATGACCACAGGGAGCCCCGCACAGCAAAGTGGCGCGATCTTGTTTCACCCGTAACAATAGAGGCATGACCACTGTGGGCGTAGACCCAGATCGCCGTCCAATTTTTTTAGTCACCGGAGCAACGGGCTATGTTGGGGGTCGCCTCGTCAGAGAGTTAGTCGAACGTGGCGTACGAGTTCGTGCACTCGCCCGACACCCCGAGCGGCTCCGCGATTTCCCGTGGGCGGATCAGATCGAAATTGCAGCTGGGGATGCCGGTGATCCTGAATCTCTGAGCCAGGCAATGCAGGGGGTAAGCGTTGCCTACTACTTACTCCACTCGCTCCAAGAAGGCCACAACCTCGAACGTGAGGAACGCCGCATCGCCGAAAATTTTGCTCAATGCGCTGCAAAGGCCGATTTGTCACGGATCGTGTACTTGGGTGGACTCGCGCCCGACGTGCCCGCAAAAAAAATGTCCCCTCACATGCGATCCCGGGTTGAGGTCGGGCAAATCCTGCACGACTCTGGCGTACCAACGATCGAGTTTCGCGCCGCGGTCATTATTGGATCTGGTTCGGCTTCCTTCGAAATGCTGCGCTACCTCACCGAGCGACTCCCGGCCATGATTACCCCGAGATGGGTCCGAACTAAAACACAGCCGATTGCAGTGCGAGATGTCCTGCGTTATCTGGTCTTGGCCGCCGACCTACCACCGGAAGTGAGTAGGACTTTTGACATCGGAGGGCCTGACGTTTTGGCTTACCAGTCCATGATGCAACGCTATGCCAAAGTCGCCGGACTGCCCCGCCGATTAATTTTGCCCATCAACTTGTTGTCACCTCAGCTGTCAAGCCATTGGGTGGGGATGGTGACGCCCGTACCACGTGCCATCGCCAGGCCGCTCGTTCAGTCCTTGACACATCCTTCAGTATGTCTGGAGTCGGATATCAAGAAATTTATTCCTGACCCACCGGATGGACTCTTCCCTTTCGACCAAGCCGTCGCCCTAGCGCTAACCCGTATTCGAGACGCCGAAGTGGCCACCCGGTGGTCAAGCGCGAGCACACCGGGCGCTCCCAGCGAGCCGCTGCCCAGTGATCCGCATTGGGCCGGCGGAACACTTTATGAAGATGTTCGGGTCCTTGACTCAAGCGCGACACCAGAAGAATTGTGGGTGGCAGTTGATTGTATCGGCGGACATAACGGTTGGTATTCAGCAAAGTTATTGTGGGAAGTGCGCGGCTTCATTGACCGGGCCGTGGGTGGGGTCGGATTAAGACGCGGCCGCCGAGACCCGAACTCTTTGAAGGTGGGTGACACCGTTGATTTTTGGCGCGTTGAAGAGCGGGAAACTCCCGCCTTGCTTCGGCTACGGGCGGAAATGAAGATGCCTGGAAGAGCCTGGCTGGAATTTGTCGTGAGTGCTGGCGAAAATGGTGGGTCTCGACTCACCCAGCGAGCTGTTTACTGGCCCAAGGGTCTGAGCGGTCACGCATACTGGTGGTCGGTTGCACCATTTCATGCCTTCGTGTTTCCACCCATGGCCAAACATATTGTCGAGCGAGCGGAATCTGCGCCTGCGCCAGCCTCAATCACTGAGTAAACACGGTGCGGTGTGAAAATTCGTAACACACCCGACTTCTATGGGTCTCCAACGGCGACCGCACCCAGAATCCTTGGCAAGGGCGCCATGAAGGGCGACTGGGAATCCGTGCTCCCAACAAAAAACTAGGACTCTCCGGACCCAATGAAATTTAGTCTTGCCTACTTGTCGCATGCGAAACTTGGAAATCCCTAAACTAGGGGGATCGTGTCTACAGAACCTGTCCCCACAAAATTACCTTCTAATCAATTTGACCACTTTTATAAAGGTGGATATCGAATTGGAAAGCTGCGCAATGGTCCGGGTGGACCCATGCGACCCGAGGAATGGATTGGGTCAACCACAACTAGATTTGGGGAGGACTCAACCGGGCTATCCAAGTTGGCAGATGGAACTTTGTTAAAAGATGCCATTGACGTCAATCCGGTCCCCTGGTTGGGGCAGAAGCATCTTGACAAGTTTGGGACGTCTACGGAGATCTTGGTCAAGTTACTAGATCCTGATCAACGGCTACCTGTTCACTACCATCCAGATCAAAAATTTTCTGCTGAAAAATTGCACGTTAATCACGGCAAGACCGAGGCATGGATAATTCTTGAAGCTCCCCCAAAGGCCAGGGTGGGATTGGGATTTAACCGCCAGATGGAGAAATCTGAAGTCGCCGCACTCGTGGCAGCACATGACTCCGAGGGACTGCTTGATTCCTTGGTCTTCACGGAGGTAACTGCAGGTGACGCGGTGTTTGTGCCTGCCGGAATTCCCCACGCCATTGAATCCGGGATATTTGTTCTTGAACTTCAAGAACCAACGGACCTTTCAATTCTCTTGGAGTGGGATGGCTTCGCGGTTGACGGTGATAAAGATGGTCACCTCAACCTCGGGTTTGACAGTGCTCTTGATGCGTTACGGCTCTCACCGCTCAGCGAAAAGGAAAGCTCGCTAGTCATTAGTAAGTTTGACACGGCGGCCGATTCAACACATTCAATTTTCCAGTCGATCGCGGACCCATTTTTTCGGGCTGACTATCTCACCGGAAACGGCGAAGAAACACCTGCAGGATTTGGGATTTTCATGTGCTTGTCAGGCACAGGAAAACTTAATTTTCATAACTACGATCAACTATCGGTGGCTATCGGTGATGCCGTCGTGATACCCCACTCTGCCGGCAGTTTTCAGATCAATGGCTGCGCTGGAATTTTGTGCCGCCCTCCCGAGGCCTGACCCCGGTCTCAACAACAAATACTCGCGTCACCTGTAACCGAATGCCTCAGCTTCCGTCAGCGTGTCATCGAAGCGTTCGACTCCAACTGAAGTGGAGTGCGATTGAAAATTTTGCGCATCTGTCGCTACGCCAAGCCTAATGCAGTCCTGAACGCCCCAGTATTCGTATAATTCATACCCGAATACGGAGGCAAACGCGTCCCCTGCACCAGTGGTTCCTGGGATCTGTGCCTCGGGTACTTTCACCGATCCTTGTCGCCAGGTTTTACCGGTCGAGTAAACCGCAACCGCGCACAAGTCGTGCACGTCCAGATCGTTCGAGGGCCTTTAGAGCACAGCAGATGGTCATCGGGTGCACGCCGAGCCGCTTGGCCGCGTCCTCAATACCCACACGATTCTCCTCGCGCAGCGTCCACGACGGTCGTTCCTGACGCTCTTCGGCGGAAAGAGATCCTTCGATAATCATGGGTCTCCTGTTGGCCACCATTGTTATACCTTGTTAATCTCTCATCTTATTACATGGCCACTAAATCGGGAGTTATTGTGAAGTCGTCCACCATCGCCGACCTACTCGGCAGATCGAACCGACTCGGCTCCGATCCGCGCAACACCAACTACGCTGGTGGTAACACCTCAGCCTGCGGTGAGGTCGTCGACCCCGTCACGGGTAAACCGATTGAGGTCATGTGGGTTAAAGGCTCCGGCGGCGACCTTGGAACACTCACCGAAGCCGGACTTTCCGTCCTGCGCCTTGATCGAATGCGAGGACTAGTTGACGTATTCCGAGGCGAGGAGCACGACGACGAAATGGTCGCGGCCTTTAGCTACTGCCTGCATGGCACTGGTGGGGCCACCCCATCTATCGACACGGCAATGCACGGACTGATCGGTCTCGCCCATGTGGATCACCTCCACCCCGACTCTGGTATCGCTCTTGCCACTGCCGCTGATGGCCCCGAACTCACTCGACGGTGTTTCGGTGAGACCGTCGTCTGGGTGCCTTGGCGCCGACCGGGCTTTGCGCTCGCACTAGATATTGCCGAAATTCAACGCAGCAACCCGCAGGCGATCGGCTGCGTTTTGGGCGGACATGGCATCACTGCTTGGGGCAGCACATCCAAGGAGTGCGAGGCAAACTCTGAGCGCATCATCGGCACCGCTGAGCGATTTATCAACGAAAATGGCCGCCCCGACCCTTTTGGTGCTGTGCTACCAGGATACGAGCCCCTGCCCGAGGAGGAGCGCTACGCACTTGCAGCCCAACTAGCACCCGTCATCCGCGGTATGGCTTCGCGCGATCGACGTATGGTCGGACACTTGACGGACAGCAATGTCGTTCTTGACTTCCTGTCACGCGAACGTCACCGTGAACTTGCCGCTCTGGGTACTTCGTGTCCTGATCATTTCCTGCGCACGAAGGTGCGACCTATGGTGCTCGATCTCCCACCATCATCACCCGTAGCGGAGATTGAAGCTCGACTGCACGAACTGCACGAGGAGTATCGGACTGAGTATGCGGCCTACTACACGCGGTGGGCTACACCGCAGAGCCCGCCCATGCGCGGTGCAGATCCTGCCATCGTTCTTGTCCCTGGAGTCGGCATGTTTTCCTTCGGCGCAAACAAACAAACTGCCCGAGTCGCGGGAGAGTTCTACCTCAACGCCATCAACGTGATGCACGGTGCTGAAGCGCTTTCCACCTACGATCCCATCTCCGAACAGGAGAAGTTCCGCATCGAGTACTGGGCTTTGGAGGAGGCAAAACTACAACGGATGCCCGCACCCAAGCGACATGCTGGTCGCGTTGCACTTGTCACCGGTGGGGGCAGCGGGATTGGAAAAGCGACCGCCGAAACACTTGTCCGCGATGGAGCAGTTGTTATCATCGCCGATCGCGATATAGAGGCCGCGCTCGCCGTCGCTGAGCAACTCGGTGGTCCTGACGTTGCGGTTGCGGTGGAGACCGATGTGACAGATGAAGTCGCAGTGCACTCCATGGTCGCCGCTGCTGCTTTGGCATTTGGTGGCGTTGATCTGGTCGTGAACAACGCAGGCCTTTCCATTAGTCAGCCTCTGCTCGAGACCACGCTCCATGACGGGGACCTGCAACACGATGTTATGGCTCGAGGATCATTCCTCGTCTCACGCGAGTGTGGGCGAGTGATGATCGCCCAGAAAATGGGTGGTGACATTATCTACATCTCAAGTAAGAACGCTGTCCTTGCAGGCCCGACAAACATCGCCTACAGCGCAGAAAAAGCGAATCAGCCGCATCAGGTGCGACTGCTCGCTGTCGAGTTAGGCGAGTACGGCGTCCGCGTCAACGGCGTTGCCCCAGACGGCGTTGTTCAAGGGTCCGCAATATTCGCAGGAGAATGGGGAGCAGATCGGGCGGCAGGCTACGGAGTGGAAGAAAAAGACCTCGGCGTTTTCGATGCACGACGCACTTTATTGAAGCGTGAAGTCTTGCCAGCAGATGTTGCTGCCGTCGTGAGCACGCTCGCCTCAGATGAGTTCTCGCGCACCACAGGCCTGATCGTACCCGTGGACTCCGGGGTGGCCGCAGCATTCCAACGCTAGGAGGGCCCAGATCCACCCAGTAGGGGCGCAGTCGAACCATTGAACCGTCGAGTTGATCAATGCTGGTGACGCCCATGAGTTGCAGTGTGGTCTTGATCTCTTTAGACAGGATGTCTAAGACTCGCTGCACCCCATACTGACCGCCCGCCATGATCAACGACGGTAGTTGTGGAGCAAGAATTCAGCGGCTGGCCACGTACACGGAGTTGGCTGATTCCCCGCCGGTGAGTGGATTGGGGAAACTCACAACATGCGTCGATGCTTCAGTAAAGGCGCCGGACAAGACCCCAAGAAACTCCTGATCCGGCGGGTCGTCCGACCAGAGCGCGAATACACCGTTCGGCTTCAAGTGACGCCGCATGGACTGCAGACCCTCCCTTAAATAGAACGACGAGTGGCTTTGGTGCAGCACGTGTCGCGGGGTGTGATCTATGTCCAACAGGATAGCGTCGTACTGATCTGGTCGGCCCGCACCGAAACCCACCGGTCCATCAATAAGTGCGAAGAAGTCACCCTCGAGCAGGTGGGTTCGCGAATCAGTTGCGAGCCCTGCCGTATCGGGCAAGAGCTCGCGCTGATGCCAGTTGATCACCGGAGCAATCGCCTCAACGACGGTCAGGCTCTGGACTCGAGGATCGGCCAATGCAGCGACAGCGGTGTATCCCAATCCCAGACCACCCACCAGCACTTCAATGCGATCGCCAGTTACTTGTGCAAGTCCAATTCGGGCAAGCTCGATCTCAGCAACGGTGAACAGGCTGGACATGAGGAACTCCTCCCCCAGCTTCACCTCATAGACGTTGACTCCCAGCGTCGGGTCTACTCGGCGTCGGAGGGAGATCTCTCCTCGAGGCGTGTCCTGCCAGTCGATCTCTTCAAAGCGCACAGCCATCGCAATTCCTTGTCTCTCATGATCAACCCGCGGGTTAGCGCGCAAGTAACGAGCCGAGTTTCCTTAATATAGCGTGATCAAAAACACGTGAGCGTTCACTCACCGACGTCGAGTCAAGTATCTATCTCGTTTCGCTCGCACCTGATTACGACACCAAGTAATCGACCGCCTACGGTCAGGGTATGCGATTACTTCAGAGTTTCGTTAGGGCTGCACATCCGCTGCCCACAATCGCCGTTTCGCTGGTCATCACCGCATTTGCGTGGAGTCTTGGTTGGACCGGCTGGCTACTGGTCACCGTATTCGCAGCGATTCTCATTGGCCAGTTATCGGTTGGTTGGAGCAACGACGCCTTCGACGCATCTTTAGATGCCCGCGTGGGGCGCGCGAGTAAACCTACGGTGGCGCTAACCGTGTCAGCCGGCGCACTATGGATCGCCGCAGTTTCCGCACTGATCATTGCAATCCTGCTCAGTTGGGCGGTCGCGGGTTGGTTGGGTGGTTCATTCCACGTATTCGCGATCCTGATGGCTTGGCTCTATAACATTCGCCTCTCCCGCACCGTGTGGTCCTGGCTCCCGTACGCATTGGCTTTCGGCGCAATGCCAGCCTTCCTTTCTTTTGGATTGAATGATGAACCCCCGACCGTTTGGGCTGTAGCCGTATTCGCAATCATCGGAGTGAGCGCCCACCTGGCAAACGCATTGCCAGATGCCGACTCTGATGCTGGAGCAGGGGTGGGTGGAATCGTGGTTCGTTTAGGGAACCGTAGATCCGTGCTTTTGTGTTGGCTCCTACTCGCACTTGGCAGCGGGGTCTTGGTTGTCGTCAGCTTCTTCGCGAGTACATGGCTGCCTCTTCTCATTGCCGGTGCATTCGTCTCAGCTGTGATCCTAGGCTCGCGTGGGAACCACCGAGCCGGAATGTTTCATGCACTGATCGCAATGGTGGGCGTTGACGTTGCCGCATTGGTATTTGTCACCGCAATCGGCTAGGCGGCTAAGGAGTCCACTATCCGGTTGAAGACTCGTGGCATTGCCCGCGCCGCGGGAACGATCATGGGGCGCAGTCCACGACGAGAGGACGCCCACAGTAATCCGCCGGTCATTAAACGGTAGGACCTTGTCACTTTCTGCCACTCGTGCTCATAGCGCTCTGGTTCGTCAGTGAGAACAGCGTTCACTGCTGCTTCGGCTTCGGCAAAACCCAACCGCAAACCTTCACCGGTCAGTGCATCGATGTAACCGGACGCATCACCGACCAACAGTGCCCGATCGGCCGAACGCGCGCTCACCCGCTGAAGCAGTGGGCCGGCTCCGCGCAGATCACTCACTCTCGGTACGGAGTCGAGTCGCGCAGCGAGCTCGGGAACTCGTGCAATCGAATCATCAAGGTTAAGGACAGATCGACCAAGAACGGCAACGCCAACCGTATCGGCACTGATCGGTGTGACATAGATTTCAGAATCTTCCAGCCAGTACACCTCAACTAAATCGCTCCACGGCCTGACACCAAAGTGTTGGCGAATACCGAAACGTTGCGCACCCGATGTAACTTCTCCGAGCCCAAGGAGCCTTCGCACATTGGAGTGCAATCCGTCAGCACCGACGAGGTAACGGGCCCGAATCCCTCCCGCTTCTATCCAGCCATTCCCTTGACAGATCGCACTCACTCGACCGGTGACTATTTCGACTCCAAGCTCCAGTGCTCGCTCTTGTAACGCGGCGTGTAGGGCAAGGCGCCGCACTCCTCGACCTGGCCCCGAACGGAACCGTGCCTGGGCAACCCTTCCTTTGGAGATGTAACGGATTCCATGAAAGTCTTGACCGATCGGATCGACGCCAACTGCGCGTAGCCGCGACAGCGCATCGGGCATTAAACCCTCCCCGCACGCTTTATCGATCGGTCCAGGGCGCTGTTCAACCACAGCAACTTCAAGCCCACTGAGGCGCGCGCGGACAGCAGTCATCAGGCCGACCGGTCCACCTCCTGCAACAACTAGGTCAATCATTTGGGAAGTGTCCCAAGTGCCGCGTTTTCAACCCGAATTCGCACGGCCAGCAGTGGCAGATTTAATGCGGTAAACACGATCGCGGTGACCCATGCGAAGCCGACCATGGGCAACGCGATTCCCTCGATCACAACGGCGACGTAGTTTGGGTGGCTTAACCAACGGTAGGGGCCTCCCACAGCACGTGGAAGTCCCGGAACAATCACGACGAGCGTGTTCCACCGCCGACCCAGAGTTGTAATGCACCACCATCGAAGTGCTTGCGAACCCAGAACCAATGCACACATGGTCCACGCGAAAGCAGGATTGATGGGTTTTTGCCACACCCACACTTCAACAAGTGCACCAACAAGCAAAAAGACATGCAGGGCCACCATGTATGGGTAATGGGACCTGCCAAATTCAATACCTCCATGTTCCGCGCTCCAACGAAGGTTTCGTTTTGATACGACAAGTTCGATGACTCGCTCCACTGCCACGAGTGCAATCAGGATCGTGAAAAGGATCATTGCTGTCATCGGGTCACCATTACTGTCATCGAGTCACCATTGCAGTAAAACTAATTCAGCGCAGAAACCTGGGCCCATAGCAGTCAGCATTCCGGGGGTTTCTGGTTCGGGGACCAACCCACCCGAGCCATAAAGAGTGTCGCACAAAACATGCAGAACCGAAGCAGAGGACAGGTTTCCGATCGCTGCAAGTGAGCGCCAAGTAACGTCGAGCTGACCGTCGTGCAGGTCAAGCGCCGACTCCATTGCTTCCAGCACTCGAGGTCCACCCGGGTGACACACCCAATGCTTGATATCGGCGATCTTCAGGTCGTGGTCACCGAGAAAGTCGCTGACGTCGTCTCCGAGGTATTGATTAATAATGTCGGCTACACCGGCCGAAAGCACAATGCGAAAACCACTCCCGCCAATGTCCCAGCCCATGGTTCGCTCCGTGTCGGGGTACAACCGACTGCGAGAAGCCACAACTCTGGGTCCGGTAATCCCCATGCGGGCCGCCCGGTGTGCCCCAACCATGACAACGGCTGCGGAACCGTCACCGAACAAGCCACTTGCCACGATATTGGACATTGACACGTCATCGCGTTGCACAGTCAGTGAACACAACTCAACTGACAATAAAACTGCTACGTCATCAGGATGACCCATGAGGTAGTCGTGCAGCCGTGCAATGCCAGCAGCGCCTGCCACGCAGCCAAGACCAAATATCGGGACCCGCTTTACATCTTCACGCAGCCCGAGTCTTGGAATAAGTCTTGCTTCAAGGGATGGCGCAGCAATGCCCGTAACCGATGTGGACATGATCATGTCCACGTCAGTTGCCTCCAAGTTCGCGACGGCCAGTGCTCCTGCAATAGCGGAAGCACCCAGATCAAGTCCAACCCGGATGAACTGGTCGTTAGCTGCACCGAAGCCTGCGAGGGTGGCGTAATCCTTTAATGGGATCGCTAGGTTTCGATTCTTGACCCCGGTAGCGATATGAATACGTTCGACGATTTGTTGATGTGCCCCTTCGGGAGACACCACGGCGGTGAACGCCTCGATGATCTCTTCCTGCGAATACCCGTAGGGTCCGACCACGGCGTGGGCACCGGCAATAAAGCTCATACGATCATGGTATGTGCCAATCGCCCATTGCGAAAGCCGCGCACAGTGCGGCGACACACCCTCATCAACAGGGTGGTGGTGCATAAGGGTCAACGTCGCCCTTACTTCTGCAATTTAGTCAATTTTGCCTCGGCCATGGCGTGGGATCTGATCACTCATCACCCGCGTTCGTCGGCACTCGAACACTCGCTGCTGGGAACACGAGAGCAGGCGGTCGTTAGGCCCGGGTCGTGGTGCCCCTGGTGCAATCTCGACACTTCGACGTACCGCTCTTTCAAGTTTTTCTGGCACGAATCAAGATCGTGTTTTTACAATAGGGACAAGCGGCGTGATCACTCAACAGATCCTAAAAAATGTAACTCAGACGCAGGGCAGTTGCAGGGAGAACCTTTAAAGCGTGCCTCAGATTTGCCACGAAACGACGGAATACTCACGGTCATTTTTATGCTGATGAAACGCGCTGACCAACCCCGACGTATAGACTCACAAACAGATGCAACTTCGAATTTTCACCCCGCCATGGCCACTTCTTTTGGGAGCCTCATCTTTGCTTTTTTTGATGATGGTGGCGAGTTATGCCCCTACGCCACTGTACCCGCTATACCAAGAACAATGGGGTTTGAGTGATAGTCAGATCGGGTTGGCGTTTTCGGTTTACGCTGCAAGTGTTGTCATGGCGTTGCTATTTCTTGGCGGAATGTCCGACCGGTATGGACGGCGCAATACTTTGCTGATTGCAACGTTGACACTGGGTGCGGCGTTGATAATCCTTGCATGTGCGACGACTTTTCCATTACTGTTACTAGGCAGGTTCGTTCAGGGAGTCAGCGCTGCCTTAGCCACCGGAGCTGCAGCCGCAACGCTCATGGAGTCGCATCCGGGTGGTTTGGCGCGTGGCGCGTTAGTCAATACGTTTTCGGTTGCGATAGGCGCGGCGGTAGGACCCGTCATGGCAGGCTCTTTCGCTGCCGGCAGCTCATATCCGTTGGTGGTTCCCTATCTCATTATTGGAGCATTTATCCCGGTACCGTTACTGCTCCTGATTCGTGCCACAGACTCCGCGCCCAAGCAGCGAGCCGCCCGTCTTTTGCAAGCGATTCGAGTACCACGCCACATTTGGGCTGCGTTCTCAGTTGCCTCTGCCGCACTTATTGGAACAAACTTGTGCATAGCGATTTACGGATCTTTCGGGTCAAATATCGCCGCATCGGTTGGATGGACCACGGAAGTGTTGAGTGGATTACTCGTCTCACTAGTGCTTGTCATGTTTGCCGTTGTTCAGCCGTTTAGCCGAAATGTTCCACCCAAAATTTCAATGTTTGCAGGAATCGTGCTGAGCGTTATCGGATGGGCAATGACCAGTGTGGCTGCCATGACGGCCATCTCACCGCTCATGCTGGTGGGCGCCATAACAACAGGCGGGGGCGCAGGGTTGTGCCTCATGGGCGCAGCGGCATTGGTTGGGATGATTTCCCCCCTTGGGCGCAGCGCTGAAATCTATTCTGCATTCCTGCTAATCGCATACATCACAATTGTGGTGGCCGCACTCATCGCCGGGCCACTCATTGGCTTGATATCCATAAGCGCTGTGCTGATCTTTGCCAGTGTGGTCTGTGTGTTGCTCACAATTTACGTGGTCTACGGCTCTCGCAGATGGCTAATGCTGGCCCACTAGGCGCGTATCTTTGATGTCCGCGTGGGACACCTGCGAACCCGTCAGTTTTGTGCAGGCCACATTCGTGCTTTTTGAATTCGCTTTTTTAGGCTGATTTTCACGCATTTAGTTTTTACTTGATTACGCAACTATTGAAAGTTTTCGCCGGGGGCAGCATCGCTTGAGCGAATCAGCGGTGTGTGGAGCCGCCCAATATGGGGGCATGTGTGGCATTTTACTGGATTGATGTGTATTATTATCAAGGATAGAAACACGGTGGTCGGGCAATAACTGTGTGCAGTTGTGACCCATACTGGCCTAAGCGTCGGAAGCAACCGAACAAATGCGAAAGGTTAACTAATGGTCCCGTATAGATCACTTTTGTTTGTGCCTGGACACAAACCTGCTTGGATTGACAAGGCCGCTGCAGTCCACCCAGATGCAATCGTCCTTGACCTGGAAGACTCCGTGCCAGAAGACCTCAAAGTGCGAGCCCGGGAGACTGTCGCCGAATCAATCAGCCGAGCCTCAGCTGAGCACCCTGATATCGAATTTCTAGTTCGAGTAAACGGTCTTTCTACGGGAAATACCGGTGCCGATCTAGAAACTTGCCTCATTCCAGGATTAAAGGGTCTCTTTGTCCCAAAGATTGAAACCGCAATGGACCTAGCCAAAGTGGATGCCCTCGTTGACCACTTTGAGCGACGCAATGAAGTGGCAGGAATTGAATATGTCGTTCCCATTGAAACCGTACCTGCTATTTGGAATGTCCGCGAAATCGCGCACGGCTCATCTCGAGTTGGAGCCGTCATTGGGCCTACGGCTGAGCACGCTGATATTGCTCGCGAAGTAGGTTTCGAGTGGACGCCTGGTGGCCTGGAAACGCTGTACCTACGAAGTCGAGTATTGCTGGCGATCAGGGAGGCGGGCGTACATGCCCTCACGGGCCTTTGGGAAAAAGTTGACGACCTTGTTGGCCTTGACGAATTCGCCCGATCTGGGAGGTCATTGGGGTATCGAGGCATGGTGGTCATTCACCCGTCCCATGTTCCCGTGGTGAACACGGCTTTTACCCCCTCAGACACCGAAGTGGGCTTTTACCAAGGACAAGTATCCGCATATGAAAAAGCAGTGGCGGCTGGTGACGGTGCACTGCGTTACCAGGGGCTTCATATTGACAAGGCGCACTACGACAAGGCTGTTCAATGGCTTGAGCGCGCCCACCAATTACGAAACAGGAAGTAGGTAAAAATGAGGGGCTTGTATTTTGAGGAATTTGAGGAAGGCAAAATATATAAGCATGCGTTAACTCGCACGGTCACAGAAATGGACAATGTGATGTTCACCTCGCTTACTATGAATGTTCAGCCTCTACATTTAGATGAAGAGTTTTCCAAGACAACAATTCACGGCCGCCGGGTAGTGAATAGCCTTTTCACCGTGGCACTCATTGGCGCCTTTCATGTTCCTGAATTGACCATGGGAACAACTCTGGGAAATTTAGGTTACGACAAGATCGAATTCCCACACCCCGTGTTTCACGGCGATACGCTACGCGGAGAGACCACTATTTTAAAAAAAAGAGCCTCGTCCAGTAGAGATGACTCCGGCATAGTGTGGTTTGAGCACCGTGGCTACAACCAAGATCAAGTTCTCATTTGTCGCTGCGAGAGAGTCGGGTTGATGCTCGTGAAGCCAAAAGATGGGCCAGCATTCGGAGAATAAGAACTCACCTAGTCCACATTTACACGCGTTCGAACACCGCGGCCAAAGCCTGCCCTCCACCAATGCACATGGTGACAAGGCCTCGTTCCAGATCTCGACTTTGAAGGTCATGCAGCATTTTGATCGTTAAAATCGTTCCCGTTGCTCCCACCGGATGACCTAAGGCAATAGCTCCACCATTGGGATTAGTGCGCTCTGGGTCCAACCCAGAATCACGAACAACAGCAATGACTTGAGCGGCAAAGGCTTCATTTAATTCAACAACATCTAAATCCTTAACCGACATACCTAACCGATCCAGCAATATTCTGATGGCGCCTACCGGGGCATAACCCATCATTGCAGGGTCGCAACCGTGACTCGCCCAGCCAACCAAACGGCCCAGTGGAATCATCCCACGTTCTCGTGCATCAACTTCACGCATTAACACCGTGGCCGCTCCTGCATCATTGATGCCGGAAGAGTTACCCGCGGTAACTGTGCCTTCTGCAGAAAATGAAGGACGCAGTCGAGAAAGACCCTCAAAAGTAGTATTTGGGCGAGGATGCTCGTCGGCACCAACGCTTTCGGCCTGACCCTTCGCTTTTTCCACTTCCACCGAGATAATTTCAGATGTGAATGCGCCGCGTGAGATGGCGTCTGCTGCTCGCTGTTGACTTCGTGCAGCCCACTGATCCTGTTCGGCACGATTTACGTTATATGCCCGGGCAACATTTTCAGCTGTATGTCCCATGAGGTAGTCGCCCCACGGATCTGTCACTAACGAAAGTGTCCCATCAACCAACACTCGATTCCCTAATTTAGCCCCTGATCTCGCCTGTGGTTCGAGAAAAGGCTGCCCGCTCATATTCTCATTTCCACCGGCAACCACTACGTTTGACTGTCCGAGCTGGAGTTGCATCGCACCTGACAAGATCGCTTGAAGGCCACTTCCGCACAGGCGATTTACGTTGTACGCTGCGGCTGACAGTGGTATTCCAGCATCGATAAGCACCCGGCGTGCGTTGTACGCCTCGGGGCCGACTTGCCCAATACAACCCATGATCACTTCATCAACGTCCTCGGGGTCGACTCCCGCTCTCCAAATTGCCGCCTGCACAGCAAGGCTTCCTAGGCGGTAGGTGGGTGTCGAAGATAAACCACCCATATACCCACCGATTGGCGTCCGGGCGCCCGAGACCACGACAATTGAATCTGACAAGACGTCCCGATTGTTCATCTGTGTGCTTTCCCTGGCCACTGTGTGTCGCAAGTTTCTCGAGTCACTTCTCGAGCCCTAGTATTCGGGCAAGATTTCCGCCAAGTATTTTCTTTTCGTCATCTTTGGGCAGTCCTAGCGCCCGAATTCCGGCGATTTCTGCGCCCGGGTCTGCCATGGGCCAGTCTGAACCAAAAACCACTTGGTCCGCGCCGTGGCGCTTTATGATGCCGCGGATCCGGTCAGGATCCAGAATAGCCATTGTCGGTGGCCACGATGTCTCAAGAATTACACGTGAACCGACAACGATCTTTTCAGCCAGCTCTAGTTGGTGATAGGCCCCGTAATGACACGCCATCAGAGTGAGATTGGGTACCGACTGGGCGAGTGCAAGCACTTTTTCAGGACTACCCCTGTCTGTGGCAGCCGCATCGCTACCTTCCCCTGCATGAGTTATTACGACAATGCCATCTTGAGCTATCGCGTGACAGATTTCAATCACACGCGGATCGGCTAGGTCCAGGTTCT
Organism: Actinobacteria bacterium UBA4426; assembly: GCA_002390705.1. Classification (GTDB taxonomy): domain Bacteria; phylum Actinomycetota; class Actinomycetes; order S36-B12; family S36-B12; genus UBA4592. The sequence goes on from DGQA01000005.1 coordinate 206,434, forward strand.
GAAAGTTTGGGTGCAATTTCACGCCGACGATTTCATTCTCTCGAAGTGAACGTATGTTATCCGCCACTGTTCGATCTGGATGTATTGTTCCAAACGGCACCAGCCTGGAGCGATCAAGGCTCCCAATGAACTCGTTCGTCTTCTCGAGATTCTTGGCTGCTGTGGCTACCCCGAGGCAACACCCATAGTCGATTCCGGCTTCGTCCATCTTTGCCAGGAGAGAACCAACTGTTCCATCTCCCATAGGTTCAAGGCCGGCTATCTTTGCGCTCAGGACTTTCGGTGCGATTTCGTCAGGCCACACATGGCAGTGGCTGTCAATTATCAACCGGTTACTCGCTTGACGAGTTGTTTCGCCAAGGAATCGTAAATAACTTCTGTTGCACCTTCATATATGCGCAGCGGTCTGGCTTCCCGATACAAACGCTCTATTTTTGATCCGCGAACAATGCCAAAACGACCCATTATTTGAACGGCGCGGTCGACGACCCGGCCGGACATCTCTGTTGCTCCGGCTTTTGCCAAAGAGGAAAGGTAAAGGTTGGCGCGCGCATCTCTCGCCGAGGCGGCGGCGGCTCGGTACGTTAACGCTCGAGCCATTTCAATCTCAGCCCACGAGTTAGCCAACTGTGCAGGAATTCCACCCAGTCGTGCCAGAGGAACGCCAAATTGTTCACGACCGGCAGCATGCTTGGTTGCTTCATCTAATGCCGCTTGCGCGATACCAATGGCGGCTCCAGCTACCGAAACGCGAAATGTAGACAATGTCGCAAGAACAAGGTTAAAACCCTTGCCGGGCTCCCCAATCCGATGACTGCTGGGGACCATTACATCTTTCATGATTACGTCTCCCAGAACGTGAGGCGCAATGATTTGGTGTGGGTGGCTGACTGAAAGCCCTGGGGTACTCGCTGGAATCAGGACTAACGAATAGGCGATCTCACCACCCACAGTCTCCTTTCCCAACATCGTGTAAAAGTCTGCATCACCCGCATTCGTTATAAAAGACTTGTGCCCATTGATGCGAAGGAGATCTCCTTCGACCTCAATTGTGGTCGTGATAGCTCGCAGATCAGAGCCCACATCAGGTTCGGTGAGGCCCAAAGCTGCGATGGATTCCAGTCGCCCAACTGCCGGCAACCATGCTTCTTGCAATGCGGGGCTACCGGCTTGAGCTAGCGCATAAGAGCCGATCCCTTGCATACAAAACATCGAGTCCACGTGCGCTGATTCGTAGGCCAACTGCTCTCTGACAACAGTGACTGCAAGAGAGTCAACTTCTTCGAACCTTCCCCCAAATTTTTTTGGGACAGTCAGGCTGCACAGCCCACTTTCTGCCAAGATCTGCCGGACATTGGGATCAAAATGATCGGCTTCGTCTGCGTGATGCGCATACGGCGCGACCTGTTGAGCAACCTTTTTCGCCTCCTCAATAATTGCCAAGTAACTTTCGGGGAGTTCAAAGAGTTGTTCAGTCACCGCGAGACTCCTGTATCACTATGAGGATCGTTGATTAATTGTTTTGCCGTAAATTTCGGATGCGATGCGGATTCGTTGCATTGCAGGTGTGCCGCCGGCAATGGCCCACCCGTGCGAATCGCGATGTAGTCTTTCAATCCCGTATTCTTCCGTATAGCCATTGCCACCATGAAGTTGCATCGCCATGTCCGTGACCCTCTTTGCCATCTCGTTGGAATAGACCTTGGCTAAAGAAACTTCATAGGTATCAGGTAATCCATTTCCCGCGGTCAGTGCAGCTCTCTTGATCAAAAGTCTCGCTGCTTCGACATCTATTGCCATGTCGGCCACGCTTTGTTGAACATTTTGGAACTCGTAAATTGGTCGACCAAACTGTTCCCGCTCCTGCGTGTAGGCAATTGTTTTTTCCAAAGCAGCCTGTCCTAGGGCCAGACTCATTGTTGCATTTCCCATTCGTTCAATTGAGAATACGCCAAATAATTTCTTGAACCCGCCTGCCGAGATCACGAGGTTTTCTTTTGGCACCCGCGCATCTTCGAAGATGAGATCCGCCGAAGCGATGCCACGGAAACCCATCAGCTTTTCCGGGGCCCCGAAACTCAGTCCCGGGGTGTCCGCCGAGACAAGAATGGCGCCAATCGCTTTGGAACCCGGTGAATCGTTTAACCGACAATAAAGAAGATAGTTTCCCGCATGGCCACCCCCGGAGATCCAGCGTTTCGTGCCATTAATTACGTATTCATCCCCGTCAAGTCGAGCGGAAGTGCGCATGTCGGTCGCTCCGGAACCCGCGTCTGGCTCTGAGATGCCAATTCCCACACTTGTCTGACCTGACACAACTTTAGGTATAATCGCTTCACACTGGGCGGGCGTGCCGTAAAACTGGAGGACCCGCACCGGTCCAACGTTTGCCTCAAAGACCTCAAAAGCCGCTGGGCGGCACACTTTAGCCAATTCTTCAATGACAATCAGCGCATCCATCAGTGGGGCATCAGAACCCCCATACTCCTCGGGCAGGCAGATACCCAGAAAACCCAGTTCAGCCAGTCGCTTTATCTCCGCATCCGGAAATAAGGTTCTTGTGGCATCCCACTCGTCGGCTAGTGGGGCATACACATCGTTGGCCACTTCCCGGGCAACAGCTCGAAGCGCCGTTTGCTCAGGAGTTAGTGATGCACTTTCACTCACGTTATCTCCTTAATAAATAATCTATGATCACCATAGCAAGGAATTATCAAGGCTGCCACTAGGGTTAGGTTATTGATCGAAATACTTTGAGGAGCGACGTGGAAAAGCTGTTTGATTTACGTGGCAAAGTGGCTCTCGTCACGGGGGGCAGTCGAGGACTCGGTAGGGTCATGGCCGAAGGATTTGCCCATCATGGGGCAGATGTGGTGATTGCCAGTCGCAAATTAGAAGCGTGCGAAGAAGTGGCCTCCAGCATTCGCCAGTCCACTGGACGCCGCGCTATAGGGGTTGGAGCGCACGTAGGGCGATGGCCTGAACTTGACCAATTAGTTGAGACTTGCTACCAGGAATTCGGGTCAATCGATATTTTAGTGAACAACGCGGGCATGTCGCCTATATACGACACGGTTGATTCGGTAACCGAGGAACTTTTTGACAAGGTGCTCGACGTCAATCTCAAGGGGCCGTTTCGATTAGCCGCTCTCGTTGGGACACGGATGGCGGCCCTCAATGGAGGCAGTATTATCAATATTTCCAGCGTCGGAGCGATCCATCCGCGCCCCTCAACTTTGCCATACGCCGCAGCAAAGGCCGGCCTCAACGCCATTACCGTCGGCCTTGCCCATGCCTTTGGCCCGACAGTTCGGGTAAATGCAATCATGGCGGGTACCTTTATGACTGATGTGAGCTCTGCTTGGGACCCCGACATGTTTGCACAGCGAGCACGTGGTTTCGCATTGGAACGTGGGGGACAACCTGACGAAATCTTAGGATCGGCCCTTTACTTGGCTAGCGAGGCGTCAAGTTACACAACCGGATCACTTTTGACGGTCGACGGCGGCCAGCCATAGGCAAAAAACTATCTGCTGATCACACCGCTCTGCGCCAAGAACTGTATTCGGTCCTCGTCAAATCCAAGGAAATCCCGTAACACTTCTTTAGTGTGCTGGCCAATTTCCGGAACTCCGTCGTACTCGGGACCCGAATACGAGGACACATGCAAGATCGGGCCGGGCATTTTGACCTTGCCAAGGAGGTCACTCCCGGTCAAATCAACCAGAGTTCGCTCGGAAAAGTGGGGGTCTTCGGTGACGTCACGGGCATCGTTTACTCCCGCCGCGACGACGTTGTGGCTTTCCAAAATTGCAAGAATCTCCTTGCGAGGCTGGGTCTGAACCCACTCTGACACAATTTTTTGCATGTCCTCGTTATGTTCCATACGGGCAGCATTGGTGGCGTATCGCGGGTCCTTAATAATGTCCGGACGGTCCATTGCCTCAAAAAGTCGCACCGCAATTGTCTGAGATGACGCGGCAATCGAAAGCCACTTCCCGTCCTTCGCTTGAAAAATTCCTCGCGGAGAGGCAGAGCCGGTCCCATTTCCCACTCTTTCTTGGATCGCTCCGTTACCCGTCCACTGCAAGATGATGTCGCCAATTATAAACATTAGGGGTTCATACAGCGCGACATCCACGACATCTCCGACCCCTGTGCGGCCGCGATTAAACAGAGCCATGGCGGTTCCGAATGCGGCCGAAATCCCGGCTATGGAATCAGCAAATCCAAACGGGGGCGAGGTGGGTGGCGTCGAGGGCCACCCATTGATGTAGGCGTACCCGCTGGAAGTTTCCGCCACCGTTCCAAAGCCGGGACGTTCACTATACGGACCGGTCTGGCCGAATCCCGAGACTCTCGTCATGACTACCCCAGGATTTAGTGAACTCAAAATGTCGTAACCCAGCCCCCAAGCCTCCATGCGCCCGGGTCGAAACGATTCGAGAACGACATCCACGTGTGGTACAAGGTCATGCACAATTTCTCTCCCGTCTTCGGATCTCAGATCAATACCGAGCGAGCGTTTGCCTGAATTCAACCGAGAAAACCCGAGCGACAAGCCATTTTTAAAGGGGGACCATTGACGCGCAAAATCGCCTGCCACGGGGTCTTCCACTTTAATAACCGTTGCACCGAAGTCCCGCATCATCCGCCCACATGTCGGCGCCGCGTACATGGAACTTAGCTCAAGAACAGTAACTCCATGGAGTGGACCTTTGGCATCATTTTCCATCAGGTTCTCCACTGTAGGTGTTGGGGTTCAAGGTATTCTGAGATCCCCCACTCACCAATCTCTCGGCCGATTCCTGATCGCTTGAAGCCGCCGAATGGCGCATCAGGTCGCATGTTGCCGCCACCGTTAATCCAGACGGTGCCTGACCGAATCCGCGTAGCCATCTCGCGAGCGTGATCCACATTGGGCGCATAGATATTAGCGGCAAGGCCGTAGTTGGTGGAGTTTGCAATCATGATTGCTTCTTCGTCATTTTTGAAGGGAAGAATGACGGCAACGGGACCAAATATTTCTTCCTGACACGCCGTTGCCGTGTACGGCAGGTCACCGAGGAGCACTGGATTCACAAAATAGCCTTTTTCAGGAAGCGGAGTGTCCACCCCAAAGAGCACTCGACCACCTTCGGCGGGGGCGCCGTCAATAAAGGACCGCACTCGTGCCCGGTGATCAGGGCGAATCATGGGCCCGATGTTTGTGGTGGGATCCCATGGGTCACCCACCTTCATCTGGTCAAAGGCTTTGGCGCCCGCGGCTAAAAACCTATCCATGAGGCTTTCGTGAACCATGATTCGAGCAAGAGCAGCGCACCCTTGCCCTCCGTTGCGCGACCATCGCAAATGCATTTCCACGGCGAATGATTCGACATCGGATCCTTCAAGAACAATGTTCGGTGATTTACCACCTAGTTCCAACGTCACGTCCCTAATTCCCAAGGCCGCCTGTTGCATGATTTTCTCGCCAACCATGTCCGAGCCGGTAAAGGAAACCTTGTCTACTCCGTTGTTCGTTGTAAGTCGCATGCCCACTTCCGGACCACCGATGACAACGTTGAAGACACCATCAGGGATGCCCGCTTCTTTGGCGAGTTCCCCTAGGAACAACGTAGTAAGTGGGGTACGCGAAGACGGCAGGAGTACCACAGTGCACCCAGCTGCCATGGCGGCACCAAACTTGAAAATCGCCAAATTAAGCGGATAGTTGTATCCAGTAATACACGCGACAACTCCCACAGGCAAATAATTGACGTGGCTGTGAGTGGGTACAGGATCGTTCCACGGCCCAAGATCAATTGTTCGATCCTTGAGCGCCGCCTCTGCCTGCCAACGCAGATGTACAAGTCCCAATTTTACCTGCATAAATTCGGCAAGCGCCACGGGTGTTCCGACTTCGTTTACAATTGAGGCGAGCAATTCAGGGATATGCGCCTCTAAGACATCGCAGAAGCGATGTAGGACACGTGACCGCTCCTCGCGAGAGGATCGCGACCAAGGGTCAAAGGCCCGTTGAGCAGCTTCAACTGCCTGATCTACCTGATCAACGGATGCTCCACGGACATTAGTGAGCACCTCTTCGGTGGAGGGATTCACGACCTCAATTGACTCGCCCTCCCCGGCAACAAACGCCCCACCAATCAGGAGATCACGTGCAGTCGGTATCCATTCTCGTCCCGGAGTACTCGCGCTGTGTTGCGTATTCATGACTAACACCTTTCCCTGTAGTGAACTGTCTCTGAATTTTGGTTTAGTAACTTCTCGGCAGACCCAACGAATGCTCAGCAATATAGTTGAGGACCATTTCCTGGCTAATCGGCGCGATTCGATTCAAGCGAGACTCACGGAAATATCGCTCGGCATTGTATTCCTTGGCATACCCATACCCACCGAGGACATTGATTGCCATGTCGGCCGCATTGAAGCCCGCTTCTGAAGCTAAGTATTTGGCTTCGTTGGCTTCCTTGCCGCAGGGAATATCCTGATCCACCATCCAGGCGGTTTTCTGACAAATGGCTTCAGCCGCATCTATTCTGATTTGTGCTAAGGCGATTTGATGGGAGATTGCTTGGTTCTGCCCGATCGGGCGACCAAAAACCACTCGGTCGTTCGCATACTGTGTTGCTAGGCGAATTGATGCTTTACCAATTCCCAGTGCCGCATTTGCTGCAACAACCCGCTCGGCGTTGAGTCCCACCATAATAGCGCGGAATCCCCTACCGACCTCCCCGATTACGTCTTCGTCGGAGACAAACAAGTCGTCAATAAACAGCTCATTCGTGTCGATTGCATTGCGACCCATTTTCTTGATCGGGCGAATTTCAATGCTCTTACGATCCATAGGGGCAAAAAACATTGTGAGGCCATCTGTCCTTTTTGATACCTCATTGAGGGGTTGTGTGCGAGCGAGGATAAACATGCGCTCAGCTTCTTGGGCTTTGGTAATCCACGTCTTCTTCCCGCTCAGGAGAAATCCGCCTTCAACCTTTCGAGCGAACGTTGTCATGTTCAAGGTATCGGTTCCCGCATCCGGCTCAGTTACCGCAAATGAGACGTGTAACTCACCTGTCACTACCCTAGGAAAGTATTTTTCCTTCATCGCTTGGGTTCCGTAGCGGACCATAGACTCGAAACCGAACATGCCAATATGGACCGCACTGCAGCCGTTCATTCCCGCACCAGAAGCCGCAATTTCCTGCTCAACAATGCACACCTCTTGAACGCCGGCGCCCCCTCCCCCAAATTCTTCGGGGATGGTCAACCCCAGCCAGCCGGCATCTGCAACGGCCTTATAGAACTCCCACGGAAATTCCTTGTTTTCGTCATGCTCCTGCCAGTATGTGTCGTCGAACTTGGAACACATCTGACGAACAGATTGCCTAATCTCTTCATACTCCGCTAACTCTGTGAAGTCCACTTGCTTCTCCTTGATCCCTACTCGGGTTGTTGACTCGAATTACACCGTGGTTCTGTCATGCGTATTTGGTGTTATTCCTTCCTCGCGCAATACTGATTTTTGAATTTTCTCTGAAGGTGTCCGTGGTAACGCGTCCACAAATCGCATGAATCGCGGTATTGCGAACTCTGGTATTCGACCCTTGCAGAAGCCCCAGATTTCCTTGGGATCCACATCCCCATTCGTGACGACTACCGCCATGACTTCATCCTCACCAGCTTCAGATTCTGCAGCAACTGCAATGACTGCACATTCAGTTACCGTGGCATGAGACAAAACAGCCTGCTCAACCTCGTAAGAACTAATATTTTCACCCCTTCGGCGCAGAGCGTCCTTGTAGCGATCAACAAAGTAGTACCAACCATCGGTATCGCGCTTCAGCGCATCACCCGTATGGAACCAAAGATTCCGCCAAGCCTCCGCGGTGCGATCGTCCATGCCGTAATAACCGAGGCTACATGTCCAGGGAAATTTTGGACGGATCACAAGTTCACCAATTTCACCCACAGGTACTTCTTCATCTGTGTCCGGGTTTACCAGCCTAATCTCAAAAAAATCTCTCGCGAGGAGCCCCGCGGCGCCTGGTGGTCGATCTTCACCATATGGTGAAAGAATAGGGGCAGACGTTTCGGTAAGTCCGAACACTTCCACGAACGCCTCTACGTCATAGCGGTCCTTAAACTCTGACAAGATGCTACTGGCAGTCGGCGCAGCAAACACACAACGCAAGGGGTTATCCGAATCCGTTGCTCGCGAATCCTGTTTCCAGATGAAGTCCATCATCACACCAATCAAATTCGTGACCGTCACACCTTCTTCGCGAATCTGGTCAACCCAACGACTCGCACTAAACTTGGAGCGAATCACAAGTTTTGCCCCGGCTACAAGGGCGGGGTAGGCCGCCATAAATTGTGCATTTCCGTGAAAAAGTGGCGTCACCGTCATGTAGGTGTCTTTGTGAGTCAATCGAGTGAGAGAAACAACTTCGTCAGCAAAAAAATACATCTGGGCATGAGGCATAGCGACCCCCTTCGACGGCCCAGTCGTGCCCGAAGTGAAAAATATGGACGCTAAGTCCTGTGCGGCTGGGATGGGAAACGACTCGGGAGCCACATCAAGTAGATTTTGCCATTCACTTGCGCTCCATCCTGTCTCCTGCAATTGCTGGATAGATTCCTGCGCCTGCCCTTTGTCAATCACCCAAAAGTGCTCAATACTGGGGAACTCAGTTCTCAGTTGTACAAAACGGTGAGCGAGATGGTCGTCAATCACGGCGAATTTAGGGTTCGTGACATGTACTTGATGCCGGAGAAACTCACCTTCATACGCGGTATTGATCGGGACTTGAACCAGTCCTGATATCGCGGTTCCCAGCCACGTGCGGACAAAAGCAGAAGAATTGGCTGCCATGATCAGCACCCGATCCCCTGAGAGCGCCCCGCGTTCGTAGATACCTGCCGCTATGGATTGCGCTTCCCTGCGGATTTCGCCGTATGTCACCCGCAGACCTTCTTCAGGGGCGATAAGAAACACTTCGTCGGGAGTCTGTTTTGAACGACTCTCCAAAACGTGGGCTAGTGTCCAGTCCGTTCGATCTGGGAAGGTGGGGACTAGATCTGTATATGTGCGCGTCATTTGGACCCGACTTCATATAAATTCACTTACTGCGACCCCACTTAGATTTTGTTGCGCGGAGGGATGGCTGTGATAGTTGGCACAATCTCGCGCCCGATGCGCCGGATCGCCGCAACGGTTTCATCCACATTCATTGTTGGCCATTGAGGGCGAACAAGTAGAGGGTCTACCGGAAGTTCGGTAACCAATTTGACCAACTGTTCCGTCACTTGGTCCGGGGTTCCCACGACAGCATGGTCCTCCACTGCCTTCGCGAATTCATTCTTAAGGTCAGCGTTGGCCATGACGTCAAGACCCTTTTCTAGATAAGTGAGGTAGCGCCCTTGGGCAACGCGAGCAAATTCCAATAGAGCCTCGTCCTTGGTGTCAGCAACCATAATGTTGCGCCGCAAAGGTTGAGCTGTGAAGGGTTTCCCTCGTTCGGCGAAACCTTCTGCAACAACGGTAAACCGCTCACGTACCTCTGGGACGGGGGTTTCTGGTGGACATGCGTAACCATCACCATATTTACCTGCGCGGATTGCGCCTGGTAGCGAATGGGCTCCCACCCAAATGGGCAGATGTTCCTGTACTGGTTTTAGATGAGGACGAACATTTTCCAGCGTGAAGTACTTTCCATGATAGGTAACCTCGTCTTGGGTCCAGAGCATACGCAGGAGCTCAAGGATTTCATTCATTCTTCCCGCTCGTTCTTTGAACGGGATTCCCAAATAGCCAAACTCCTCAGCGCGGTAGCCCAAGCCTAATCCGGCAACTAAACGTCCCTCTGTCACAACGTCTAGGGTTGCTAATTCTTCAGCCAGCATTACGGGATGATAGAGAGGGGCAATCATTATTTGAGTCGCAAGTCGAACGTCTGAATTTACCTCGGCCGCTAATCGTGCCAGCAGCGGCACGGGCTGCAGCCAACGAAGATCGCCATAGAGAAAGTGCTGGCCGATAACGATGTAGGTGAACCCACTGTCCTGTGCCTCGTGGGTAATTCTGACTACATCCCGAAATTGTTGGGCGGGTGAGACTGAGGCTGGAACATCACTAAGAAGCAATCCCATGGCGACCATTATTAATTCCTTCCGTGCATTTGAGAATTGAGATTTAGATAAATCATCTTGTTACGAGTGGACCCTTTATCGGACTCATTACGGCTAGCTAATGCCAATTCTCGGGATCCACTGGCGTGCAGTGGAGTTGAAGTGACTTTTGCCTGCTGGCTTACCTCCTTGACCCACAAACAGCAAATTCATAACAATGATGATCCTAGAATACAAAGTCTACTGTGTCTTGCGATAACTGCCCCAATCTGCGTTGGCTCTTGTCGGTAGCGACTACTTGACTCGGGCAAATGGGGAAAACCGTGAAATTTCACGAGATGTCTCGGGCAAGTCGATTGAGCCTTCAATGAAGAGTCGTTTTTGTTGAATCCGGAGATCCCCATCAATTACAACCAATGTATCGTCGTAGCGCCCAACCAGCATGTGTGTCGTATTCGAGCGCATGAAGACGGCTTGGAAATAGGCGCGCGATTGAATATTGCCAGCAGCGTCTTCGCTCGCGATTACATTTGAAATGTAGTGCTTGGCTGCGCTCCAATCGGCAGCCCAATTATTTTGATAAACCTGAAGAAAAGCGTCTAGGCCCTCATGTTCAGTACCGTTTATTGAGATGCCAATTTTGGGTCCGAGGAGTGACTGCAGTAAATGAAAATCGCCATTGTCAATTGCCCATGCGTACACGGCATACAAATGAGAAGCACGAACCACTAGGGAAACATCGCACGTGCGCCACTCGGATTCATCGATAACCGGCGGCGAAATATGGTCACTCATTTTTCATTCGTTCTTCTCCGCAGCTATCTTGGCTGGTCCGCCACGCCCATCACCCGGCATGCGGCGTGAATCATGACTGGACGAAATCCCCGCTGGGATTACCTGCAAGATTCGACGCTTCGGCGTGTCAAGTAGCCTCACGAAAGCCATCGGGTCAGCCGGCTGTAATCGCGCCCCAATTGTGTGCAACATGTTTTCAAATGTTTCTGAACCTGGCTCGTGAATCACCGCGACCCCCCGCACGGCAATCATTTGCCGCGCAGGTGTCTGTGTGCCAGCGTTACTCACGACAACCGTCACTCGAGGATCTTCGGCAAGGCATGCAACTTGGGGTCGATTCACAATTGAAGCGATCCAGAGGCATTCCTCGTGGTACACAAAGCTCATCACTACCCCAGATGGCCACCCACCTGATCGATTAAAGATAAAGGTGCATTCTGACTGTTGAGCGAATAAGACCTCTCGATCTTTTGCCAACAAGGTCACGCCGGAAAGGTCGTCGACGTCATCGATCCCAAGTTTACCCATTATGTATTCCTCTCCCTGCTTTTAATCTATGATATTGGTAGGTATAGATTCACACATGTTAAACCGCAAAATTACACCAAAATTATTCGTTCAAGTACCCACAACAGGAGAAACAGTGACGGAATCCGCCGTAATAGTCTCAGCCGCCCGTAGCCCCATGGGTAAAGGAAAACCTGGTGGAGTCCTCTCTGAGGTCCATGCGGTTGATCTGCTGTCTTCGGTGATTGCTGGAGTTATTGAAAAAACTGGTATTGATCCCGGCTCCGTCGATGACGTCCTGATTGGCTGCGTGTCGCAGGTAGGTGAACAATCCGGAACTCCTGGGCGACAAGCGTGGCTCGCCGCCGGCTTCCCAGAACATGTACCGAGTGTGACCATTGAACGTAAGTGCGGCAGTGGCCAACAAGCACTAGATTTTGCCGTCCAAGGAGTTATGGCTGGGGCATACGAAGTAGCTATCGCTGGGGGCCTGGAGTCCATGAGTCGGATTCCCATGGGAAGCAACCGACTTGATATGGATCCGCAAGGTCCCACGGTTCGGGGGCGCTATCCCAACTTGAGCTCCCAGGGAGTCGCTGCAGAGCTAGTCGCTCACAAATGGAATATTTCTCGCAAAGCACTTGATGAGTATTCTGCTCAATCACAACAGCGGGCGGGAAGTGCTGCTGATAAAGGCCTATTCGATGCCGAAATTATACCGATCACGACAGTTCACGGTTCGGCAAAAAGTGACGAGTCGATCCGACGCGGAACAACGGAGAATAAACTCGCCACACTTGAGCCTGCTTTTTCTACGGAACAGAGTCGACAACGCTGGCCTGAGATTCAGTGGAAAGTGACCGCAGGGAATTCTTCTCAAATCACTGATGGAGCTGCGGCCCTTCTCGTGATGTCTGAAAAAAGCGCTGCAAAATATGGATTGCGCCCTCGTGCGCGCATCGTCGCAACCGCAGTAGTCGGCGATGACCCAATCCTCATGCTCACGGGACCAATTCCTGCCACCCGACGCGTACTTGCCAAATCCGGTTTGACAATCGAGCAGATGGACGCCATCGAAGTCAATGAAGCTTTTGCCTCGGTTCCGCTGGCTTGGCTATCTGAATTTCCCGTTGATGTGGCTAAACTCAACCCACTGGGTGGAGCAATCGCGTTAGGGCACCCCCTAGGAGCATCCGGAGCACGAATTGCCACCACTTTGCTGCACCATCTTGAGGAAACAGGTGGCAGGTACGGATTGCAAACCATGTGCGAAGCAGGTGGGATGGCCAACGCCATGATAATTGAGCGCCTCGATTAAGCGATAGGACGAAGAATGGATATCACAGGCACATCAGCTCTAGTTACCGGCGGCGCCTCAGGTCTGGGGCTCGCGACGGTTCGAGCGCTCGTAGACCGAGGAGTCAATGTTGTGATGCTTGACCTTGACGGGTCCAGCGGTGCTGAGAAATGTGAAGAATTGGGGCCGTTAGCTCATTTTTCTCAAGGGGACGTGACAGATCCAATATCTGTGGGAGCGGCTCTGGACAACGCCCAAGCGCTAGGACCAATCAGGGCGCTGGTGCATTGCGCCGGTAAAGGGGGCACTGTTCGGGTCGTTGAGCGAGACGGAAGTCCTGGATCTCTCGAGACTTACGAATCTCTGGTGCGATTAAATTTGGTCGGAACCTTTAACGTTCTTAGTCTCAGCGCTGCACGAATGGCGGAACAAGAGCCCGTGGGAGAAGAGCGGGGCGTTTGCATTTTGACCGCTTCGGTGGCCGCTTGGGAAGGTCAGATCGGACAGATTCCTTACGCTTCTGCGAAAGCAGGAGTCGTGGGAATGACGATCGTTGCAGCGCGAGATTTGGCCCGGCGACTCATTCGCGTTTGCACTATCGCACCCGGAGTCTTCGACACCCCTATTCTCGCTCGCTACTCTGACGAGATTCGTTCCGGACTTGCCGCCCAGATCCCTCACCCCTCACGCCTGGGACATCCAGATGAGTACGCGTCCCTGGCACTCCACATTTTAGATAATCCCATGTTGAACGGTGAAACCATCCGCCTCGACGGCGCGATCAGGATGGGTGCAAAGTGACCAACAGAGGTGAGACTGTGTTAACGGAATCAGTCGACGGGATTCTGATCATCACCATTAACCGCCCACAGGCGAGAAACTCCATCAACACAGCCACGGCGGAGGCCATCGGCCTCGCTTTAGACGAACTTGACAATAACGCCGAACTCACCGCAGGCATTATCACTGGTGCTGGGGGCTTCTTTTGTGCAGGAATGGATTTAAAAGCTTTTTTAGCCGGCGAGAAGCCCTCTATCCCGGTCCGTGGTTTTGCGGGCATAGTCGAAAAGCCCAGTGAGAAACCGCTGATAGCTGCCGTTGAAGGGTACGCGTTGGCCGGAGGCTTCGAAATAGCGCTTGCTTGCGACGTCATCGTCGCTTCTCGAGAGGCCAAGTTCGGCCTTCCGGAAGTCACCCGCGGCTTGGTTGCTGCCGGGGGAGGCCTGATGCGCCTCCCCCAACGAGTGCCCTACCACTTAGCAATGGAGTGGGCATTAACCGGTGGCCTGATTGACGCCGAAGAGGCGTACCGCGCCTCGCTAGTTACACACTTGACCAACCCAGGAGCTGCGCTCGACAAGGCACTAGAAATTGCTACGCGCATTGTGGCTAATGGACCGATGGCGGTGCGAGCAACTAAAAAAATTATTGTGCAATCCCAAGATTGGACCTTAGAAGAGAGTTTCCAGCGCCAGCGAGAGATAAGCGAACCTGTACGGGAATCTGACGATGCTAAGGAGGGTGCACAAGCTTTTACACAGAAGCGCGTTCCTGTGTGGCAAGGAAAATGATGGCTCTGGCTACATCACTGTGGGTCCGGGAAAGACGGCTTGCGCTTATCCAAAAAAGCGTTTGCCCCTTCAACCATGTCCGGGCTGCCGACGGCTTGAATGAGCATCCCTAGTCCCGAGCTAAAAGAGTCACGCGCGGCGTTCCACCACAAATTGGAACTTACCTTCGTGATTTCCAAATAGCGGGCGCTCAATTGTGAAAGTTCTTGCACCCATTCATCTACTGTGTCGTCAAGTGCATCGTCGTCTACGACAGCATTAACTAGGCCCATGTCCAATGCTTGTTGGGCACTGTAGCGACGACAGAGCATGGACAATTCTTTTGCTTTTTTCTCGCCGATTTGAATACCCATGACGTTGGTCGCACCAGTAACAGGTGCGCTTCCCACCCTAGGTCCCGTTTGCCCGAAGGTCGCCGACTTTGACGCAATGGCTAAATCGCATGCCACTATCAGTTCGTTTCCACCGCCAGCGGCAGCACCATTAACCGCTGCAATAACCGGGCGAGGGCATCGTCGGATGGCGTCAAATAGTCGCAGGGATCCCTCGTACATGTAACGCATTTCGCGTTCGGTCGGATGTGCGAGAGAGGTGAGGGACCCTCCCGCGCAAAAACTACCAGACGATCCCGTGATGACGACAGCGCGTGAGGCCGTAGCTCCGTCAATTGCGTTTACAATTTCCAATGCCATTTCTGGGTCAAATGCATTCCGACGCTCAGGACGATTTAATCGTATCCAAGTGGCAGATTTTCGTTCTGTGACGATAACATCCATCTGAAGCTCCTTCACGATTTGCAGTGGTTACATTTGGTCATCGGGTATGTGCCTTCCTCGCGCAAGTGATCTCGCACAGATGCCGCCTGAACATACTCACACACAGCAGCGTGATTAAATCTCCGCTACGCTTATCAATTCCCAGAGGCTACCGCAGTCGAGTCTCAGGTAGGTACGAGGTTCCACAGAGAATGATTTTTGCCCATCCGCACCCCGCGCGCCGAACCCCGACGGCGAAATGGTGCAGATTGCAACAACACAAAGTAGCAATATCAACCATCAAAAATGGTAGTATTCATTGCTAGCAATTAGCTATTAGAGAGTTTGACCGAGTTTTCGAGAAAGAGTTGATGTGACAGCATTTGAGGAGCGATGGGCGTCTTTACCGTCCGCTGCCCCCCGAGCACCCAAAGCAGCCATGCTCATAGCGCAAACCATCGTGAGAGAGATCACCGCAACACACATGAAGGTGGGGGACCGCCTACCCCCAGAGAAATCAATGTTAGAGCGATATCAGACTGGCAGAGGAACTCTCCGCGAGGCGCTCCGTTTTCTTGAATTTCAAGGTGTCCTTACTCTCAAGCCTGGTCCCGGCGGTGGGCCGATATTACTCAAGCCCGATGCGGGAAATCTGTCAAGCACGCTGGTTCTTCTCATGCAAATGAATCAAGCCCCGTTCAAGGAAATCGTTCAAGTGCGCTCTGCTATTGAACCAATGATCAGCATGCTGGCCGCAGAGGTTATGACCGATACTCAATTAGGTTATCTAGAAGATTCAATTATTCAGATGCGAGACAATATCGAAAGTCAAGAAGTGTTTCTCGAGGCGAACAAGCAATTTCATGACATTATTGCGTGGTCCTCGGGCAACGTCCTCTTCGGTTACTTAGTTGATTCTTTGCTTGGCATAATGGACGGCACCATCGTCGGTATCGACTACCCACCGCACAGGCGCGAGGCTATCGCCAATGCCCATCAGGAAATCTTTGAAGCGTTTGCGGCAAAGGATGCGGATGCGGCTCGGTCACGCATGCAGTCGCACATGAGTGCATACGAAGATTACGTGACAAAGAAATTTCCGAATGTGTTAAGTGAAGTGGTTCCTTGGCGCACTTTCGGATAATGTTTAATTTTGCTGATTCAGTTTCCTATCTTCTGTACCGGTGACATTAGTTGGCGAGAGTTTTCGGCCCGGTCTAAACACAGGAACAATTGCTAAAGTTGCGATCCCAACGAGTAGTACGACCAAGTAGCCGGCCGTAAACCCATTAGTCACGTCGAAGAGTAACCCCAAAATCAACGGACCTGACGCACCGAAGGTGTATGCCACGAGCATCGTCATAGCTCCAAGTCGAGCGGCCTCGCGTTGAGATGTCGTGTAATCAACCATCAGGACTAGCCCTAGGGCAAATCCACCGCCCAGTCCAACGCCAAAGAGCACAAGCGAAACCACCGCTAATTGCTGTGGCGCAACGACCAATCCGGCGATCCCGAGACACTCAGCACCAATAGAAATCCCCAACATTGGCCTCCGATCTGCCGTGAAGTCAGTGATCACCGGCAAGGTAAGCATGGCGCCAAGGTGCGCGATTTGGAAGATAATGAACAAAGAAGCGGCTTTTTCGGGGGTTTCACCAATTTCCACATAAAGTGGAATGATCCAAGCAAGGCCACTGAATCCCACAATACTTACTCCCGTGTAAAAAAGGACTACCCACCAAGCCGTCCGGGATTTCCACGGTAAGTTTTCTAGGCTCGCCGGCTCGACTTCGTTATTTGCATTTTGTAACTCCCTAAGAAGGCGCGTTCTCATGACTGCCCAGGCAACTGCGGTAAGAGCCGCAAACGCCCCCCACACGGCCAGCGCCGGTCTCCAACCGCCGAGCAGGTCACTCGACGGCACCGCGAGACCCGCGGCGAGCGCGACTCCAATAGCCAAACTGGCGGAGTAGATCCCTGTTGTTGTCCCCCTAATTTTCGGTGCGTGATGCCGAATAAGTCCAGGAACCAAAGCTGAACCAGCCCCCATCGCAGCACCGGTTACCACAATAGACGTAACCATAAGAGCCGTACTCGTGGCTGCCAGACGCATTAACCCACCCAGCGCCAGAGTGGCCAAAATAAACACGGTTGTGAGTTCAGCCCCCCTTCGAGCGGCCACACGTTGCCCGATGGGTGCGCAGATACCCATACAAATAACTGCGATCGAAGTGAGAAGCCCCTCCATCGTTGCGTTAAGATTTAGGTCTGCTGATATTTCGTTCAACAACGGTGGGATGGCGCCAAGTGTTGCTCGCAGATTGAGGCCGATGACGGCCATCATTAACACTATTACCCAAGTCGGTGGGGGCGGCCTATCCCGCGGTAGTGGCGCTGTTGCGTGCTGACGTTTTTCCAACATCAACACCTGATTCTAATCGTCAGTGAGTGCCGCATCCCCCAGAAAAGCACGGACGAGCTCGGGATTCTTACGAGCACCTTCGGCGGAACCTTGGTAGACAACCTCACCACGCGAGACCACTACTACATCGTTAGCAATCTCCAGCCCAGCTTCGGCATTCTGTTCAACCATCAGTACTGCTTTTCCTGAATCGGCGATGCCTCGGGCACTCTCTAGAACGCTGTCCACGATGGCTGGGGCCAAACCCATTGAAGGCTCGTCCATCAGAATTGTCTCCGCTTGTGACATCAGTGCCCGACCAAATGCCAGCATCTGTTGCTCACCACCACTCAACAACCCTGAAACACCCGATCTGCGTTCGTGTAAAATCGGAAACATTTCGTAGACTTCCGCCATTGTCCGATCGTTGTCTTGTCGAGAGGCCGTGTAACCACCAAGACGGAGATTGTCCTCAACTGTGAGTGGAGCAAAGACGCGGCGTCCCTCTGGAACCATTGCGACTCCCAGTCGCACAATCCGGCTGGGAGACAGCCCCAATATGTTTTGCCCGTTTAACGTGACTGATCCGCTCACCGCGCGCTGCAGGCCACAAATTGTGCGCAGTGTTGTCGTTTTTCCCGCGCCATTCGCTCCCAGAACGAGAGTAATTTGCCCTGGGGTCGCTGTCAGCCGCATGTCGCTCACAGCCTGAACTGGTCCATAGCGCACCACGAGATCTGTAACTTCAAGCATCATGCCTCCCATGCTTACCCAGATACGCTTCTTGAACGGCGGCGTCTCGCACGACAACTGGTGGCGTGCCCTCTGCAATAAGTGAGCCAAAGTTCATTGCGTACAAATAATCGCACGTCTCTACCATCATGCCCACATCATGCTCAACAATTAATTGCGTCAAGCCTTCCGACCGCAAACTCCGCATTAAAGCGCTGATATCAGTGCGTTCTTTTCGGCTCATTCCGGCGGTCGGCTCGTCGAGAAAAAGAAGCCGCGGCTGCACAGCGATAGCGCGCGCGATCTCTACCCGCCTCTGCATTCCGTAGGAAAGTTCATCAGGTCTTGCTTTTTCTAGACCTTCAAGTCCCGTGCGAGCGATGGCTTCCTTGACTAGCCCTTCCACCTTGTCACCCTGCCGCTTAAAAACAACATCCGTGGACAAAATGATGTTGTCCCAGACGGTTCGTTCGGGTAAAAGACGCACGGTTTGGAATGTGCGCGAGATTCCCAACGTAATGACGCGATCGGATTTGACTTGAGAGTAATTCTGGCCTTGGCACCAGACTGACCCACGCGTGAGTTGGACCATGCGTGTCAGTGCCCCAAGCAAGGTTGTCTTCCCGGATCCATTTGGACCCAGGATCCCGGAAATATTTCCTGGACGCAGACCCAGCGAGACCCCATCCACAGCTTTAATGCCACCATAATGAACGGCCACGCCCCGGGCTTCCGCCACGGGCTCGTAGTCGTACGTCGGCGCCTTAGTTGCTTCACTTGTTTCCACGGCTAACCGTCCTTTCCTGACCGAGACTGAGTGAGCTCTGCATCTGACTCTCCTGCAGCGGCCTCAAGGAGTGCGACTTTGGGCCTTTCACGAGCGACTGAGCGTCGGTGGCGCCAGTCGTTGAATACTCCTACCACTCCCCCGGGAACCAGTACTGCCGCAAAAACCACCAAGGTTCCGTAAACCACTTCCTCCCACTCACCTACGAATACAAGAATCTCGGGCAGCCAGACAAAGAACAACGAACCGGCTAGCGCCCCGATCCACGACGCTTGTCCGCCAATGATGATGATCGTCAAAGCAAGAACAACGAGGGTGAAGTTGACGCTTTCCGGGTTAATCGCCGTTTTGAGGTTCACCGCCAGCGCACCGGCAAGTCCCCCGATAAGTCCACTTATGGGGAAGGAAAGTCGTCGATACGCAGTTACATTGATCCCCATGGCTGACGCTAATTGCGAGTCTTCCCGGGTAGCATCGATCCGTCGGGAAAGTTTGCCTCTTTCGGTGAAAGACACCAAGAAAATAATGACAACGGCGATTCCGGCGGTGTGCCAGATGGTGATGTCACCAATTACTCCGAATAATCCAACGGCCCCACCAGTAACTGAGCCACCATTGACCGCAATCGCGGACAAAAGAAGTGAGAAAGACACTGTCGCCATGGCTAAGTACAAGCCATTAAGGCGAGAAATTATGAGTCCAAGCAGTGTTGCTACAACTGCTGCAGCCATACTGGCCACAACCACCGAGGTCCATGTGGACACGTCATATTGGGTCATCAAGATGGCAGTCCCATAACCGCCGATCGCGTAATAGCCGATGGAAGCAAACGAAATCACTCCAAGGCGCAGCGGTATTTGGATACTGATCGCTAACAGGAAGACAGTTAATGTGCTGCCGATCAAGAACTCGTTTTGGTCTATCCAACCCATCATGTTCGGCGCACCTCCTTTTTACCTAAGATGCCTTGAGGTCGTATGAGGAGAATGAGGAACAATAAACCGAACGAAACCGCCGTTACCCACGAACCATTCGTATAGAGAAGGACGGCAAACTCAGCGAAGGCCAGGATGAACGAGCCTAAGATAACGCCGAAAATGCTCCCCACGCCACCGAGAATGATTATCGCGAAAGCCTTCAGGAGCAGCGTGTCGCCTGACTCGGAAGTGATGGAGTTAAAGTAGTAAGTAAGAAGTGCCCCTGCCAGCCCCGCAAGCGCGCCTGAATAAAGCATTGTGGCAAGGGCCAGCTTTGGGCGGTCGATTCCCATCATGGCCGAGACTTCGGGATCGACTCCTAGGGCTCGAAGTGCGAGCCCCTTCTTCGAGTTTCGGATCCATAGAGCAGTGCCTACCCCGAGGCCCAGACCCACGATCAGGATAATAATCATGACGTTGGTGATAATGACTCCACCTATTGTATACGCCTGCGTTTCAAAAGTTCCTGCAGAAAATCCAAAGGGATTACTGAGGGTCGAACGCTGAGCAAATGAAATGGGGATAGCCGAAAGGCCAATGCCGCCAATTACCAATTGCAATTCACCTGCGTGTGGATTTTTTGCCTTTTTCATTATTGGCTGGAAAACCAGATACTGCATCGCCACCGCGATCAAGGCGCCCGAGACCATTGCTATGGCTATGACCGCGGGCATTCCAAGTGGGATTTGCTGCACCACGAGGTACGCGATAAAGGCGGAAAACATAAATATTGAGCCATGGGCGAAGTTCAAAATACCAATCGTGCCCCAGACGAGGGACATTCCGAGGGCAAAGAGGACGTAGATCGAAGCCAGAGTCGTGGCGTTGAGTAAGTCCTGTACCATTTTGCCTCCTTAAAAAATAAATTTTTCGATGTGGGTTCGCGCGAAAGAAGTGGTTGGCCTGAACTGCACCGTGGTGTCAGTTCAGGCCAACCATCTATATTTCTCTTTTACTTAAGGACGACCATTTTCTCGCCATCCCATTGAACAACAAACCCTGCAACACGGGCATCCTGGTTTTCAAAGGTGACATCACCTAGGGCACCAGTTATAGAGCCGTTTGTAAGGTCCGCCATGGCATCGCGTACAGCTTGACGGTCAGTTGAACAGGCAGCCAAGATGCTATTGGCAACCAGGTACGTTGCGTCATAGCGCTCAGCTGTGTAGTTCGAGGCCTCTTCGCCGTCGTACTCGGCAGCAACTGCGTCCACGAACGCCTGTGTCGATTGAGCCGGGGAATCAACGTGGAAGATCGAAGCCCACGTGACGCCCTTTGCTGCTTCACCGATATCTGCGAAGTTATTTTCGATACCGGCAAAGCCAAGTAGCTCCTTTGGCGCTTCCCAGCCGGACTCACGCATCTGTGAAACCACAGTTGCATTCTGAGCGCCGACCATCAGGACAGCAACCGCATCCGGATCTTCCTTGAGGATCTTGCTGATCGGAGCCTTGAAATCCTGAGTTGAGTTCGGCAAACCGGTGCTACTCAGGATCTCGAAGCCGAGGTCGGCAGCCAATGCTGGCAACGCGGTTTCAGCTGTGGCGATCAAAGTAGGGTTGTCGTTGGCGTACAAGACGCTCATCGTCTTGATGCCCTTTTCTTCGATGTAAGAGCCCACGCCACCCCAGTAGGAGTCCATGGGTGGTGTGTAGCGGAAGGTGTAGTCGCCGATGACGACGCCCGGGCTACCAGCCTGTGTGTAGACAACAGCAACCTTCTCTTTTTCTGCTATCGGGGATGTGACGACTGCGCCACTACTGATTACTCCACCCATAATAACGGGCACGTCAGGGTCTTTAGCAGCCTTTGAGAACTGCGCGGCAGCCTCATCGGGTGAAGTCGCATCGTCGAGTAGCTCGATGGACATCGTTACTCCGTCACCCAAAACGCCACTGGCGTTGATCTCCTTGAGAGCCAAGTCGGCGCCCTTTTCTGCAAGAATCCCTGCAAAAGCGGCTGGTCCCGTCATGGAGTCAATCGACACGACTTTGATGTCACCCGGAGGCAATACGCAAGTTTCTTCGGCCGCCTCGGCTTCTTCCTGTGTTGTGTCTTCCGTGGCTGATTCTTCAACCACAACTTCTTCGGTTGCTTCTGCTGTGGCCGCTGTATCTTCGCTGTCACCGCTTGAACACGCAGCCAGCGTCAGGACTGCTGAAAGTCCCACCGCCGCTACTCCCAGGCGATGCTTTTTGCTTCTATACATCCTGTTCCTTCCAATTAGGTCAATGATCCGCATCAATTACAAATTTACTATATGCAGAAAAAGCGACCCTGTCTAGGTATTGGACAAATTCTATGCGCATAGTTGTCAATCTGTTACTTTTACCTACACGATCCGCACGTCGCGGGCCCAATTTTGATGATCACAAGCCACACGCAGTTGTCGCACGTGGGGCTGAGCCAAAATAACCTTGCACTCTTGTGCCGGCCAAAACCGCAGCTCTACCGTGTTTGCCCTCAAAGCGAACGTTCTGACCAATCTGGTACCTTGCGTTAGGGCATGATCCTGATCAACGCGGGAATTTTAACAGCCTTAACGGAGAGCTAAGTGGTGGAATCAAGACCCGAGTATCCCTCTTCACATCCCGCAAGGTTCAGGCTTCCACCTTGGCTGCGTGCGACTAGAAACCCCCAATTTAGAAAAATATGGGCGGTAGCAACGTTGCCTCATTTTGGCTATTGGTTTTGCAGCATTGCATTCCAATGGCTTATTGCCCAAGAAACGGGAAATGATCCGATCGCATTAGGGGTGCTCTATTTCTTCATGCTTGTACCCATTTTGTTACTTTCAATTCCAGCCGGTGTTTTGGCAGATCGCATCGACCGTCGCAATATCCTTGCTTCTTGCCAACTTGCAACAGTCACTATCGGTCTGACTATGGCGATCTTGTTGTGGCGTGGTGAAACCGAGGTATGGGTAGTCATGACTTGCGCGTTTGCGGTCGGTGCCGTTCACAGTATTGCCATCCCGTCCAGCGCGGCATTGGTAGCGAACTCTGTGCCAGCGAAAGATCTGTCTAGTGCCGTTCCGCTTCAAGTCATCGGCATGAATATGGCTCGCATGCTCGGCCCCGCGTTTGCGGGTGCAATAATTTTTTTTGGTGGGACAGCAGGGTCTCTTTTGTCATATGCAGCGATGGGCGTAATCGGGCTCCTAATAATAGTGACAGTTCCGCGTTTGCAAGCACCGCATATCGCTGCGCACGCGAGTTCATTTTTACTCCAAGCGCGAGAAGGCATGCGCCACGCGAGGGAAAGCCCCCCATCTGCACTCGCACTATTAATCGTCGGAGTTAGTTCGCTATTTGGAGCTTCATATCTTGCCCAACTACCGGTACTCGCAGCCAATTCAAGTGACTCAACAGCTGCATTTATGTTTCTCACTTCGGCGGGAGGCTTTGGTGCGCTCATCAGCGTAATTCTGGTTGCAACACGAAGTCTCGGCAAGCCAAGTACAACTTCCGCAGCAGTAATGCTTTTGGTTATGGGTGCCGTAGTAACCATGCTTGGCCACGGGCCATCGTTGGCAATTGAAATGGTTCTGGTGGCGATAGCTGGTGGCTTACAATTCGGAATCATGACTACCTGCAATCGAGTAATTCAGCAGGTGGTGAGTGACACTCATCGCGGTCGCGTCATGAGTCTTTTCACGATGACGTGGGGAGGGTTTATACCTCTTGGCGGTCTGTGGGTAGGGATACTCATTAGCATTGCAGGTTTACCCACAGCCTTTGTCATCAATGGAGTGATCGCCATGAGCTTTGCGGCATTGATACTGCGTCCCGGCGTCCAGCGTTCGGGGGAGCCGGCACTTCAACTTTGAGTTCAATCGAAATGGAATCACATCCGAGCGTTAAGGCCGCCGTCTATAGCCAGCGAAGTGCCTGTCACCCAGTTCGATTCGTCACTAGCTAGGTAGACAGCGTAAGACGAGACATCTCGAGGATCTCCCAGACGCTTCATAGGATACTGCTGGGATCGGCGCGACAGAGCTGCTTCAGCTTCTTTCTCACCGTGTCGCTCTCTGTATGCCTGCCGGACCAGCGGGGTCACGATCGTTCCAGGGCAAATTGCGTTGCAGCGTATGTTGTCTTCGGCGTATTCAATGGCAATCTGTCTCGTTAGCCCGATGACTCCAGCCTTTGCTGCCGAATAAGAAGCCAAGTTTTCCATACCTTTGAGGCCCGCCATGCTCGACTGCAAAATTATGGAACCATACTGTTGAGCGATCATCATAGGAAGGAAAGCACGCGCAGTGAGAAAAACTCCGTCAAGATTTACTGAAAGAACTTTCCGCCATGCGTCAAAAGAAATACTGTGCGCAGATCCTTCCCCCGCGACACCTGCATTTGCAAAAAGGGCGTCTATTCGTCCAAATCTCTCTAAGACACTCTGCGCGACGCGATTCATTGATTTTTCGTCAGTCACGTCAGCGGCGAGCCCGACCGCCTCTCCTGGAAAAGAATTTGCCGCATCGCGTGCAACCGTTTCTTCTAAATCGACACAAATAACTGTTGCGCCTTCCTCAGAGAAGTGCTGACACGATACGTAGCCCAACCCCGATGCACCACCAGTCACCACAACAATCTTTTCGGCAAGTCTGGATCCAATCATGAATATCTCATTTCATCTGTTTGGTTAAAGGATTAGGAACTTACTGGGAGTCGTTTTTGCCAACTAGGTATTCCCTGCTGGATCAACTCATTTGGGTAAAGAATGGCCGGCTGTGCGCGGCCCAAGAGCCCGGACCGAAGTCGATAGGAGTGTAACTCTCCAACGCGCCCGACTCGACCATCTCGTACACTCCGACATCAGTTAACGAATGAACAAGCCAATCGCCTTCGGCGTCAACCAAGGCTCGTGGGTGCCCTATCACGAGGGGGGATCTCTAGGTGTCCCTGACAGTAATTGCTCTTTCTGGACACGAAGCTGCTCCTAGTCGCGCAGCTTCTTCCGCACCTGCCGGTACGTCCTCCGACTTGACATAGGCTTGTCCGTCCTCCTCGCGAAGGTGGAACAGTTCTGGTGCGCTCATCCGACACACACCATGCCCTTGGCAAATATCTGGGTCAACACTTACTTTCATGGTCCCTCCATTTTATTTTTTTTCTGAATCTAGTATAACGATTATCAAGAAGTTTGATATGATTTTGATAGGCTTTTGTCACTTGTGTCAGTTGCTTTGGGAAAGAGAAGGGGAGATCATGTCAGATAATAACGCCGCTAACAGGTGCCCGGTAGTTCACTTTGACCACAACTCACAAGAGCATTCAGCGAATCCAGCAGATTCGTACCGCCAACTACGAGAGTCAACTCCAGTCGCGTGGTCAGAAGCGCATGAAGGCTACTGGATTCTGTCGGACTATCAGAGTGTGTTCGACGCGGCCCGGGATGATGGCACCTTCACCAGCCAGCGCACTCCTTCCGGCGGTGAAGGCTTAGCTGTAGTGATCCCTAAAACCCCTATGCATATGCACATTCCTATCGAGTTGGACCCACCCGAATTTCGTAAATATCGCAAGATTATCAACCCAATCACGGCTCCGGCTGCCACGGCAAACATGGAAAACATGATTAAAAAATACGTCACGTGGTTTGTTGACGAAATTATTGAACTCGGGGAAGGGGACATCTCCACAACAATTGGCGTTCCCGCTCTCGTCACAGTGGATTGGCTTGGACTCCCCGTTGAAGGCTGGCACAAGTACGCGTTTGTTCACCACCAAGCGCTCACAGGCGTTCCGGGAAGTGATGACTACAAGAGAGCCATGGAGGTAGTCATGCCTGAAATCTCCCAAGAAATGCGCCTAATCATTGCTGATCGACGCCGAGATCCTCAGGATGACGCAATTAGTGCTCTCGTTCAGCAAGAAATTGACGGTGAATTGATTGATCTTGAAGATGTGTTTTCTATTGTGGAATTATTGCTTGCCGGGGGCACTGGAACTACATCCTCCCTTGTCAGTCAAACCGTCGTTTGGCTTTACCAAAATCAAGAGGTTCGGCAGGATCTGACCAACAATCCAGAAAAGTTGGATAAGGCCATCGAGGAGTTCCTTCGCTTTTTCAGTCCGACTCAGGGCCTCGCTCGAACTGTAACGGAAGACGTCGAATTTCACGGATGTCCGATGCAGAAAGAAGACAGGGTGCTTTTGGCTTGGGCATCAGCAAATAGAGATGAGAAAGCGTTCCCAGAGGCAGACGAAATTGACATTGAACGTTGGCCTAACCGGCACATGGCTTTCGGTGTCGGCGTCCATCGTTGCGCCGGATCGCATTTGGGGCGGGCAATGGTGAAGGAAATGCTGAGCCAAATCCTCACGCGCATGCCGGGATATGTTGTAGACCTTGACAATATTGTTCCTTACCCACACCAAGGAACAAATACTGGATTTAAGTCCATACCAATCAGTTTCATGCCTGGGAAACGTCTCGGCCCTAAGCTCAATAATATTGCAGCCATCTCGACTCGGTAGTCTCCATTGACTTCGATTGTCGTGTTAGGTTCCGGCCTCGCTGGACTTCGAGCTGCCGAGGTTCTCCGCGAGAAAAACTTCCAAGGTAAAATCACCTTGGTAGGGGCCGAGTCACATTTGCCTTATAACCGTCCACCCCTGTCCAAGCAGTTCCTCGCCGGCGAGTGGGAGGAAGACCGAGTGCGCTTGCGCCTGCCGGCGGAATTTCATTCCCTTGAACTGGAATTTCTTAAAGGCCTAAAAGTAGTTGGGCTTGATCTTCAACAACGCTCCGTCCAACTCAGTCAAGGGACCGCAATTGATTTTGATGGATTAGTAATTGCAACTGGGGCAGAGAATCGACAATTGCCAGCCCTGGAAGGACGGCCACGGGTGTTCACCCTTCGAACCCTGACGGAAGCCCTCGCACTCCGCCAGGCGCTGAGTGACGCAAAATCCCTATTAATTGTGGGTGGGGGCTTCATTGGCTCTGAGGTGGCCGCGACAGCTCATGGGCTAGGTATACGAGTGTGCATTGTTGAGCCCCAGCAAACTCTCATGTACCGTGGTTTGGGCGAGGAAGTGGGCAGCGCAGTGACCAATCTGCATCGCGAAAAGGGGATCGATGTCCGGTGCAACACCGAAATTGCGCATGTCCATGACGATGGTGAACGCACAAGCATAGAACTCTCCGACGGAACTACTCACACACCCGATGTCATATTGGTAGGGATAGGCGCAACACCAACAACCGATTGGCTATCTGGGTCCAATGTCCACTTAAGTAACGGTGTCGTGTGTGACGAGAATTGTCGGGTGATGACGGCAGATGGCTTAGCAGTCAAAAGTGTCGTCGCGGCCGGCGATGTAGCTCGCTGGTTTTCCCGTTCTCAAAACTGTTTGGTTCGCAGTGAGCATTGGACGAACGCCCAAGACCAAGCTGTGAACGCGGCACACACGCTCCTTCTAGATCTAAATGGTGAAGGTGGTAACGCGCTGCCGTACGACCCCGTACCGTACATGTGGTCCGACCAGTTTGGCAAAAAGATCCAGGCCATAGGATTCGGAGATCCAACCGACGAAGTACACATTGTGAAGGGTGCATTGTCTGATGGAAAATTTTTAGCAATTATGGAACGTGAAAATAGATTCGTTGGGGCAATTGGTGTTGCCATGGTGCCCTTGGTCATGCAGGCACGAATATTGCTTACCGAGGGCGCCTCCCTTGACGTTGCCCGTGAAAAACTAGCCAGCTGATTCACACCAAAAATGTTGTAGAAAGGAAAGAAATTATGAGTGCATCAATTGAGTCGCGTCTGCAAAGGCTTGAGGATCGTGAGGAGATCAAGGAACTGGTGATCATGTATGGCGTGATCATGGATGAACGTGACTTCGATGGAATTGATCGGCTTTTCACGATCAATGCCACCTTACGTTCCGCAGATGGAGTCTTTGCGGCAGAAGGTCTCGAAAATATTCGCGAGACCTATAAGGGCCGCTTTGACGTGCTAGGTGCGACGAACCACTTCACACATGGCAGCGTCGTCCGGTTTGACCAGAAGGATTCGAATCATGCTTTTGGCTTTGTCATGGGGCACGCAGAGGTGAATCGCCATGGGACAGCCATGCTGGCGGCGCTTCGATACAAAGATAAATACGTGCGCACCACCAAAGGGTGGCAGTTCGCGGATCGGATTATGTCCTATATGTATTACCTGCCCGTTACCGACTACGCTGAAGCGTTCATTTCAGACACTCCGGTCCGGGTTTACGGTGAGCCTGCGCCCGGTGACTGGCCCGATGCTCTCCGCGTCGATGGGGACACGTCTTGGATTCGCGATTGGATTTCCTAGCCTCGCCGCCCATCTAAGCGATGACTCGCCTGTGACTTAATTTATTTCCACACTAGAAGAAATTATTTGGCGGTTAGACCACCGTCTACTGGGATTGTCACACCGGTAACGTAGCTGGCCATGTCGCTGGCGAGGAAGAGCACGACATTAGCGATTTCCTCAGCCTGTGACACCCGTCCCAATGGGATCTGCGCTTGATACGCCGTTTTTCTCGCTAGAATTTCGGCCTCATCATCTGTGCGAAAGAAGCCCTTCAGGCCTGGGGTGTCGACAGATCCTGGAGCCACCGCGTTCACACGAACTTTATCCGCCGCCAGTGCCAAGGCCATTGAACGCACCAGGGCGATCACACCGCCTTTAGTAAACGAATAAAGCGGACTAAAGGGGGAGCCAACCATCCCAGAGATGGAGCTTGTGAAGATGACTGATGCGCCATTTGCTGCCTTGAGCGCCGGTGTCAGGTAGCCACTCAGGAAGAAGCTGGCACGAGCGTTTATTTCCATCGACACATCCCATTCTTCAGGAGTGATATCCATTCCAGCAGCTCCTGGTATGCCCACATTGTTGTAAAGCACGTGAAGGACGCCGTGCGAATTTGTCACACGCTCGGCTAGTTTTTCTAGCGCCTTTAAATCGCGGACATCGAGGACTTCAGCTTCTGCGCTTCCACCTTTTTTAACTATTGCGTCGACTGTTTCCTGCGCCTGCAATTGGTCCATATCCACGACTATTACATGGGCCCCATTTTCCGCAAAAAGCTCGGCGGCCGCTCGCCCCATGCCAGATGCTCCAGCTGTAACGAGCGCGACCTTGTTTTTGAGTAGCAATGTTCTCTCCTTCATCAAATGCGGGCCTACTTTTGGCAATTAAGAGGCGGACTTCGCACTAAGTTGTGTTGAAGGTCTTCTTCCTTTACTCATTCACACGCCCATGCTTGTCTCTCAATAATAAACAAGGATAATGATACACATGTTATTGCTATGTGTCTCCGTTTCTTAGGGCAAGTCATAACAAGTGTGTATATGAAAACAGGACCCCACGATTCGGTCCGGGTGATGTGA
Organism: Actinobacteria bacterium UBA4426; assembly: GCA_002390705.1. Classification (GTDB taxonomy): domain Bacteria; phylum Actinomycetota; class Actinomycetes; order S36-B12; family S36-B12; genus UBA4592. The sequence continues at coordinate 235,759 of DGQA01000005.1, forward strand.
CCCGTTACAAGAGATCGTGCCAAGTGCCAAGTGCCAAGGAGCAGCCTTGCACCCGGCTGGAGGTAGACAAAAGACATTGCTCCAATAGTTGGCCCTGATTCATGTCAGGCCGCACACGTCCGTGTGGTGATCTTTGGTGTGGTGATTACCGAGCGCGAAGATGCCACGACGGGTCGGTACTTCGCCGGGGACGCTTATGCCGTTAGTTCCAGTCACGAAGCGTGGGTTTTGGGCGATCAAAGCATTGTAACTTTTGAGTTCGCCGGAACGTGAGGTGAATAGAACTCACCGGCCCGATACCCACCTGCAAAACTCAATGTCCGATCGTGCGGTCTTGGAAGAAATGACCGAACTCGCTCTCGTCACGTGCCTCAGCGATTAGTCGATCGACCGAAGGATTTCTTGTGCCTGGGCTGGAGTTGAGTAGGATGATTGGGTACCTTTTCTCGTTACACTCTCGGACGCGCACGCACAGCCTAAGGCGATTGCCTTTTCGTCCGAAAGATGAGCAGCCAATCCCACTGCAAAAGCTCCCACAAACGCGTCCCCCGCTCCGGTTGTATCGATGGCTTTAACCTGCGGTGCGGCCACTCTTCGGATCTCACCATCGCGTGTCGTAAATGCTGCGCCTTTTTCGCCCAGAGTCACTACAAAACGAGCCTTCAGCGTTGCCGAAATCTCAAGAATGTTTTTATCACTCGTTGGCCCCAAACCTTGAGAATGCATTTCCGCAAACTCACTTTCATTCGGTATAATCCAGTCGCTCACTGAAATGAGATCAGGAGAAATTAGAGCAAACGGAGCTGGATTTAGGATGGTGATTGCACCAAAATCCTTGGCCTTTTTAAATGCGGCAATGGTTACTTCTTGGGGGATCTCCAGTTGACCGATGACAATTTGATAATTCTCTAGATGCTCAAGCGCAGATATAGCGCCGGCGGGAGTCATTGCGTCATTAGCTCCCGCGACACAGATAATACGGTTTGAGCCATCGGGTTCAACCCAAATTGGAGCAACACCACTAGCGCCGTGAGCTCGAGAAATGCCGGATGTATCTATTCCTTCCTCTTGGAAGTTTGCGAGGGTGCTGTCTCCAAATAGATCGTCACCGAGAGTGTTAATCATCGAGACAGTTGCACCTAAACGCCTAGCCATCACCGCTTGGTTTGCCCCCTTTCCTCCAAACCCGAGGGCGAAGGAATCACCACTTACTGTTTCACCTGCCTGAGGAATTTTACTTGTGTAGGCAACCATGTCCATCATCGTGCTGCCTACAACTACAACATGTTCGTGCACCGACATCAAAAACTCCTAGCGCCGAGTAGAAACAAAAAATCTCTAGACAAAATGTACTCCAAAAGGGTATCGTTCCGTTCATCGTAATCGCTAACGATTTGGTAGACCAAAATATGCGACCATCCGCAGTGTCGGGTGCCCCCTAACGAGAATCCGAAAAGGCGAAGAGGTCCGCAAATGCGTTCACCGTTCTGGGACAGTGTTGTCCTACAAAGCGTAGTCCCTGTCGTGGAGGGCGCTTCTCTTGTTCGAATCAACGAAGAGAAGTTGATTTGCGTTGCCGATTGGATGGCATACGAGGAGTTTGCAAAGCCTGACGGAGCATTGCTGTTTGATTTTGGCAACGATCCGGATGTGTTGATGGATTTCACTTTGGTCATCAATACGATGAACTTCGCTTTTACCGATTTCGCGACCGGGGTGAAATTTGAAACCGACTACATGGGTAAGCGCTGGTCGGATTCTGAGGCAGTAATTGCCTGTCTTCACCGCGCTATCGCCGCCGGAATCCCCTTCTTCAGCGGTGATTACCTCGCTAAGGTCACGCGAAATGATCTCGAAAATGTCTTCGCTGGAACGATCGAAATGCCGATGCTCGATGAACGAGTGACGCTTTTCAATGAAGTTGGTAGCGTGCTCGTTGAGAATTATGAAGGACGGTATTCCAATTTCGTGCGCTCATGTGCTCCCCGCCTTTACGCAGGGGGGGACGGACTTCTCGAGCGACTAACCTCTGAATTTTCTCGCTTTCGCGATGTCAGCATTTACGACGGTGCTGAAGTGTTCATCTACAAGTTGGCTCAACTCGGAATTTGGGGAATGCATCTCGCGCTCTCGCCCCAAAAAGCATGGGAGCTAGAAGATGCTCACATGCTCACTGCTTTTGCTGACTACATCGTCCCTGTCGGACTGCGCGTAACGGGAATCTTTGAATACGCTCCCGAGCTTGAGAAGCAGATCAATTCCCTCGTTGAAGTTCCTCGTGAAAGCCAGGCTGAGGTGGAACTACGAGCGGGTTCAATTTACGCAATCGCACGATTGACAGATGAGATCAACAAGCGTCGCCCGGGCATGGAACCACTCTTGCAACCGCAGGTTGATTTCAGGTTCTGGAAGAGTTATCACGCAACTCATTGGCCCCATCATCTCACCAAGACAAGCATGTATTAGCCATGAAAATTTACTTCGCCGGTCCTCTCTTCACACCTTACGAGCGTTCCTATATTGATCAGTGTGCAGAGCGGATGCGCCAAGCGGGCATGGAAGTCTTTGTTCCTCATGAGATTCCCTTGCCAGATCCCATCACCACAAAGTTTATTTTTGATACAGACGCTGAGGCAATTCTGGGCGCCAATGTTGTCCTTGCCCTCCTTGATGGCCCCAGCGTCGACGATGGCACCGCAACTGAGATCGGAATATTCTGGTCCGAGATGCGCCATGACAAGACAAAGAAGGGCATTATCGGCCTGGTTACCGATACGCGCGTGATCCGCGATCGCAATATGGTTGACGGTAAAGGCATCAATCTCTTTGTGCGCGGGTGCGTCGAGGACGTCGGCGAAGTTGTGGACAGCTTTGAAAAAGCACTTAACATTCTCCTTAAGTGGCAGCAAGAACTCGACTCATAATTTTTTTGCCTAGTTTCATGCGGGAGCAAAAGAGTTGATGCCTTTTTTTCACTGAACTAGGCGTATAAGTTTGCCATCGCCATTCACCGTCTAGCGTTACTGGAAATAGCGCATTAGCCACTAAAGGGGCAGATAGTCAGGAAATGATATCTTTAATCATGACTAGGCCGAGACAAAAAAAATTTTTCACCAGCGGCAGATGCGCTTTTGTGGCGGCTGCTTTGCTCCTCGTTTTCATGTCTGCGTGCTCAACGTCAGAGACTTCGGTGGTTCCACAGGAGTCCGTCACCGGGAGGGACAGCAACGAGCCGACCGATCTCGAAAAGCCTGAGTCAGTCGCCTCCAAGGGTGTTCCAACGGGATATGAAGGCGCGAGTTACGCCGAGGGAATCTCAGATTCTGAAGTTCTTTCTTGGGTCGAAGCGGCTATCGCTGAAATGAGCGAACCACCCACAAGCTTCTTAGGATTAATTTGGCCCATCGGTGCCGAACTCGATGAAGAGCCAGACCCTGAGATCTTTGATGGTGCCATGTTTAGAGAACACACACAGGTTCTTTCGGCTGCGGAGGTGGATGCGGTAGTTGACACTTTCGTGCAGTGGGAAACAAATCTTCAGTGTGAGTCTGAACGACAGATGAAAGAAATAGCCAATTCGGATTCCCCGGTCGAAAGCTGGATCCGTGGTGGGGCAGATGTTGCAACAGCGCCAGACCCTTGCTTTGAGGCGCGATCGGCAATTTACGCTTGGCCAGAGCAAAATTCAGTCACCACTGCCAAAGAAGTATTCTTCCACGAGAGTTACCATGGGCTTTCCAACTATCTTGGGGCATGGTGTGCCAAGCTGGAAGGGAAGCCTGAAGAAAATTACGATTCCATTCGCTGGTTCGCAGAGGGAACCGCCGAGTATTTTGGAAACTACATGGCAGCAAAAGTTGATGGCCGTGACGACTATGTTCAACGAATTCTCGAAAAGGCCTACTTTGACTATCAAACAGAGCCGGGTGAACTCTTTGCTAACGCATACTTCCAGGCCGCGGCGCTGCACTTGATGGTTGAGCGCGGCGTTGTCACCCAGGCCGAAGTTCTTGACGGAAGTATATTTCATGATTGCTCCTATGTTGAACGGTTCGATCCGGATCAATCGGACATCAAATACATTTTTGAAAATTTTGGTGACATTGAGATTGTCGACGATGCCTATAAGTACAGTGATGAAGCGCTTAACGGCTAATCCTTACTCGCATTCCAGCAATCCCTCATTACGCATGCACTCAGGCGTTACGAGTGCGTTTGGATCGTGAGGAGGATCAAGAATAGGCGCCGATTGGCGTCAAAAGTATTCACTTTTCAGGCATTTTCAACTCATCGACTAACAAAAGCTGAAACTAAATGCTGATACTGAATGCAGCAAGCAACGCCCTGAGGTTATGCATTAGATTTTGCACACACCCCATGGCCCCGGGGGCCCCTGCATAACCATTTTTCGTGAGGGAATCAAAGCCTCGTTTTGGGTCACCAAGCCCGGGAAGTGAAAACTTTTGGGCCAAAAATGAAAAACTTTTCATCATAATTCCGGCGTGCGCTCGCATCCTTCAGTTTGACGTGATCTATTTCCACCCCCGTGTCCATTGTCATAAAGATGGTCCTCGCAATCGTCAATGGCACAATCTCGTTGTCAGAAGCACAATCTTTTGTCGCTCGCGGTGGGACTGAGTGCGCCGTTGACAATTTAGGCGAGCCCATGTTGCGCAGGTTCGCGCCGATGGCGCCTGCGTCATCACGGAAAATCCGCTTGACGTGATGTGAGGCGGACGATCGCAGATCCAATAAATACTCCCGCGATCCCCCACAGTGCATTAACGGGAATGCTGGACCAGTAGCGCGTCTCAGTGGGGAATCCGCGAAGGCCGACGATCGCCAGAATGATGAAGGCGGCCCACAAAATCACCACGCCGCTCGCGAGAACGATGGTGCGACGGACTGACCCGACCTCGTAGAGGCTGAAGCGAACGCGACCGTCCCACCAGGGAAGGGTTCGGTATTCGGTGCTCCAAAGCACACTGACAAATACGATGAGTAGCGCAACGAAAACTGCGAGCAACCCGACGAACCACACGAAGTAGGGCCCAGCCGAGATCGGCACGGGATAGCCCGCGTCGCCGATTTCGGTGGGCGGTTCCAGACCCAAGGCGTGGAGAATCACAAATGCGAACATAATTGCGGGCACGTGCCACAAGTAGGTGCTCATGGCTGTCATATTGATACCAGTGACCGCCCACCAAATCCGGGTGCGATGCAGGAATTGATTCAGGGGCCGTTGAAAAACGAAAATCGCTGAGACTATGGATACGCCCTGCAGGAGCAGGACGATGCTCGGAGGGAACATATTCGAGTAGTCGCCTTCGTACCCCGGGACTGTGATTGTCGATCCGAACACCGAGAGTGAATCGAAGACGAGACGATCACCGGGAATGCCGATGAGGCTCATCGGCCACGGACCCCACGCCACGAGAAATATCCCAAGACCAAGAGAGCCAAGCCCGATCAGAGCCCAACGCTGCGCGTTGGCATCAGCCGGATTGGATCTCCAGAAAAACCCGAGCTGCTGAAGCAGCAGCCACACCACGATGACGTTGATGACACCCAATGGCAGCGGCCACCCACCGATCGTGGTGCCGATGTTGATCACAACGACGACCGGTACCAAAGCCACAAACGGGGATGCAGGGGAGCGCCGGTGCCACGCGAGCATCGCGGGCAGTAGAGCGGTGGTGACGATATAGACGCCAAGAAACCACAGCTGGACACCGAGTTGACCCAGCAGTGGCGCCACCAGGTCGCCCCAGATCAACGATGTCATCCAAGCCGCGGTAGCACAGATGAGTAGGTAGATGATTACTGGCCGCAGTAGCCGTTGGATCCGACCCCACATCCACGTCGAATAGGCGGTGTCGGTTTCCCGGGCCCGCAACCAGCCGCGGGCGTTGGCCGCACCCCCGAAGGCGAAGAAAAGCGGCATTACTTGCAGAACCCAGGTCAGTAGTTGCGTCCAGGGGTAGGCCAACATCAAGCTCCCCAACCGGGGAGGGTCGCCGTCGGGCCAGTAAACGACAGCGAGGAATAGATGGCCGAACACCACGATCACGAGGCTGAGCCCTCGCACCGCGTCGACAACCCGGTCGCGATGTTGAGGGGTATTCTGGGACACCCGGCCGATGTGGGACAGCAGTTTCACTCTATTTTCACCGTCGGACACTAGTTGCGCATTCGCCAACTTCGCGGATTAGGTATTCGACGTTGCCACATCGCCTGTCGTGTCGGTTGAAGCAGACAGGGCCGTTCGACATGGTGTTTCCTCCACTCAGTTTTGATTATTTGGTGACATTAGATGGCTTGACCGAAGGCGTCACCAATGTCACCTGTGTTTACCCATAACCGAAGAGTAGAGGCACGGCGGCGAGAGTGGGGGAGACCAGTGCAGCGGTGTGCGGGGCGTGAGCGTCGGGATAACCTATGGATAACTCTTCCGTGTCATCCCCACAGTGGTCTAGCCCCTCACAAACAGCACGCTGCCTGCCCTGTTCAAGCAGGCTGACCACCAGCAAGCCAGACAAAGCTGGTGCATTTCAATCTCTAGAAAGCTACTTATATATATGTGCAGCCGGGGTGAACTTGGGGCACACCTACCAGCGGCCCACCTGCTCACCCCCTAACCACCACCTCGCACAACAGCACCAGGAATGCCGCACAGCGCACACAGCAGCACGTACGGCAACTAACACACCAGCCCGGTGTTGTCGGGGTGGGTGGCTTTGAAATTTTCGGTGCTGGGTGCAGTAAGGGATATTGCAAAAACCCAAATTTGTTTCACCGGTAATGAGCACCAAGAAACCGATACACGAACCGATGCGCTGCACTTCGGTGTACAAGGTTGTGGGTGTAGGTGCGAGTGCGATTCCCGGGTAGGCAATGTGCACCGTGAATCACGAATGAATAGACTCAAGGTTCGTTGAAGAGTGCCGCCGCGCGGCGCTGTCCAATAACCGGCAATCCGCACCCAAGTAGCAAGGTTTCTTCTATGTCAGAATCCAGTTTGTCTCGTGCGCTCCCAGATTCTTCAGGGGATTGGCGTGAACTCGTAGCAGTGATTCTCATGTCTGTGACTACAGTGTTGACCGCGTGGACTGCCTTTCAGGCTAGCAAATGGAGCGGAGATATGTCCATTTCCTTTAACCAGGCCTCAGCGGCGCGTGTTGACGCCGGTCGCTACGAAGGAGAAGCGAATCGACAAGGCACCATTCAGGTTTCGCTTTACATTGGCTGGGTTCAAGCACAATCAAGCGGAGACACGAAGCTTGCGGATTACATGCGGGCTAATTTTCCCGAACCGCTCGCCTCAGCGATGAGTGCATGGCTAGAACTTGAACCGCTCACAAATCTGAGTGCGCCAAAGACTCCATTTGAGATGCCAGAATACGTACAATTGAGCCGAGGACAAGCAGTTGAGGCAGTTTCCCTCGCCCAAATAAAAACCGAAAAGGCGCTTGAAAGCAATAAACATAGCGACAACTACACCGTGTTAACAATCCTCTTCGCTACAGTCTTGTTTTTCGGGGCGGTGTCAGGACGGGTCAGACGCACGCTCAGTGGATGGATTCTGATCGGCACAGCAGCTGTCATCTTCATCGGCGCGTCGAGTATCCTTGTTACTTTCCCGAAGCTATTTTAGACCAAGCGGTCCGCAGAATCAGACGGTCACGTCTTCCGCGAGATACGCGCGTGGCTAGTCAGCGTCGAAAGACGCCCTGTTGTTCCGGGCGAAGTTCTTTGTAAAGCACTTCCGTCAGCCACCCGACCATGTTTTCCCTGAATTCAGGCTTATCAAAATACGCCGAGAAAAGTGTTGCATTTGATTCGTGCCGATCAACGACACTCCCAAATTCACAGCCACAAGTTTTACTGGCATGCCTGGACATAAATACTGGGCTCTTTTTGAGCCATCCGGCTAAAAGTTTTCTTGTATTTCATCGTTTCACCTAGGTTCTCTTGCCAGAAAATCTCATCACACTCGGGAGAGCTTGCTCGGCAGTAACGCCCTGCGGTTATGCACACGGTTATGCATTAGGTTTTGCACACACCCCATGGCCCCGTAGCTCAGGGGATAGAGCGTCGGTTTCCTAAACCGTGCGTCGCAGGTTCGAATCCTGCCGGGGCCACCAAGTCTTTCCCTTTCTTCGCAGGGGGTTTTGGCTTTGGTATCACTTGACCCAAAATTATCCGAGGGGTCTTCGTGGCATTTTCGTGGCACGCAGGTTCTGCCATCACCTGATCCATGCGACGTGCAAGATCGACCTCGTCGCTTTCAAACAGTCTTGCGTAGCGGTCCAAGTTCATTTGTGCGGACTTGTGTCGGACGTTAGCTTGCCTAATCGCTTTACCTCGGGGACGACCAGTGAACAATAAATCTTTGCTCTTATTCCCGATCAAGAGAGCCTTGGTTCTGTTCAGCGTTATTTCTGGCAAGATCGGGGGGCTGCTTTCACCATTCTTGGGTGTGCCCGTTACCAAGTGCCCGTTGATTTCCGTGACTGATTTCAAGATTCGTAGTGTGTGTTGCTGTTTCAATGCCACCAACCATGAAAGCCCTCGCTTCACCGCAGGGGACACCCGTGGTGAAGCGAGAAAGTAAACGAATGGCCCGTATTTATTGCACGCATTTGCTCACCTGTTCCCAGCCTTAGGCTTCGGAGGGGAAGAGACGTTCGATTTGGACTCACGGAAATCGATGCGCGGATTGAGGGTAACGAAAGTGTCTCTACCTCGCGGAGTACATAAAGAATTTGACCAGTATGAATTCCACGAATTCACATGTAAGGCTCCGAAATCACGCGATCGCACTCCTCGCACGTTTCTCAAATAACAATGGCCCCGCTGCTCCTAAAGAAAATGATGCAGCTACAACCCCGACGGTGGTAGCGAGCACTGTATTCCACACCACAAAACTTTCGATTGCAACGAAAATAATGACCAAAAGACTCGATGCAGCAATCGAACGCGTTGACGAACCCACCCACAGAGACAATAGTGGAATTGCTAAGAGCAAAAACGCTGCTTTGTAGCCGTATCCAAAACCAGAGATCAGCACACTCGCTAAATACAACGCCGATCCACCTGCGGCAAGCATGGCACAGGACATTTTTTTGTACGAGAATCTACCTAACCGTATTACACTTCGACTGACAAAAATTCCCCAAGTAAACGCAATTACTGCAAGTGTGAAAAATAGCACGTCGCCGTATTCGAGCATGCGTGCCGAAACTGGGATCCGACCGAGTACTACAAAGTCCCCGTAATCAACCATACTGGAGTTTGTTCGCGCACTAAATTGAAAATTTGTCCAAGTCAAAATCACGTACCCGGCTGATGCGACCGCGAATCCAACCACAACAATCCACCCGCGTTTAATGCGTAAGGCTGGCAAGAGCATTAGGCCCAAAGCGAATGGGTAGTACTTCCATGTGCCCACAATCCAAATCAACATTGCACCAACAACCCACGGCCACAGTGCCCACCGTCCCGAACCGTCTTTTAACCCCGTCTTAGAAATCAAAAGCACAGACACAACGGCTGCCCACAAAATCACCGCGTCAATATTTCCCCGCTCGAGTAAGAGCAACCACGGGCCACCCACCGCCGCGATCAGCAAAACAATTTGACCAATTCCACGGGAGAACCTCGCCAAGGACAGCAACATGAGTGAGGAGATCACAATCATGATCACACCAAGAACAGCAACATTTGCTTCCGAGAACACGTCAAATGGAACGAAGCGAAGCCAGACCATACCTGGCGCGTAGATCGAAGGTTCGGCCAGGCACCCATTATTCTCAGCATAAATATCAAAACCCCAACGAGCGCAATCAACACTTTTCATGACGAGTGAGAGATCCCAGAACTGGATGATTCCCTGTGGGACTTTGAGGCCGCGATAAATGAGCACCCCTAGGTCAGGGTTCCCGCCAACCAATCCCCACCAAGGAACAAAGCTGACCGTAAAGGAAACCGCCCCAACAATCCAAGTAAACCCAGCCGAAACGTGAACCCGAACGCGGCGGACAAATGCCCCCACAATCACAGCTGCCAAAACTACTGCAAACGCTGAATAAGCCAGCGGTAAATACCCAGCGGCCTCCGTATTGGCGGAGTCTGTGGCGCTAAGAATCACCATGAAAATAATGACGAGCGCCAAAGCCGATGTGACTCCCCCAAGAACGCCAATGATCAGCGTGCGTGGCCCTACTGCAAGCTTCTCGAATGTGGGAGGGCTCATGAGACATGACCATACCAAGGAATACTGAGCAGGTAGGAGCAGCACCTAGCACGCAAGCACCCGTTTCGGTTGTTGTTCCAGCATTCAATGATGAAAATCATTTACGTGAATTAATCGAATCGAATCAAGCCCAAAGCCACAGGAACCTAGAAATCATTTTCACCAAAGACGATGGCAGCGATGCAAGTCGAGATATCGTCATAATTTTTCTTCATCCTCATCTTCCTCATGGATGACATGGGTTTTTACACCGTGCGTCGCAGGTTTGAATCCTGCCGGGGCCATCAAGTCTTTTCTCCGGATCCATTTGGTGTGTACGTGCCTTGTTGTGTGGAGTTAGTCAGCCAACATGGGGTATCAGAGCGAAATCCAATAGGAATCCATCAGCCCACAAAACAGACAACCCAATAACACCCCTTTCTCTGTGGCGAAGGCTGCCTTGGACGTGGGAATTCACTACTCCTGCGGCGTGGGAACTTTTCGCCCGCCATTGGTCTTGGGAAACTACGGTAGTGGTAAGAGAAAAAGGGAAAACGCGCTCGAATTCGACAGCAATGTTCAGCGCTGGCTACGAGATCTTTCTGGCGCTGTTGTCCTTGCTTTCCATTTTCAACTTGATCTTGCTAATCATTATCGGAGAATCAATCCTTAGCGCGATTCTCATTCTTACCAATTTTGTTCTTCTCTTTTTCTTCGGAATGGACTTTGTGATTCGACTCATCAAGTCGCCGTCAAAATCAGAGTACCTTCTTCGCCAATACGGCTGGGCTGACCTTCTGTCGTGTTTACCATTCTCCCAAACAAATATTTTTCGCCTTTTTCGCCTGATCAAGGTCTACCGACTTCTAAAGGAGTTTGGGGTTCGAAAGATCCTAGACGCAATCGTTAAGGACAGAGCAGACACAGCGCTTTTCATCTTGATTTTTGTCACGATTCTCATGCTCGAATTCGGCAGCATGGGGATGCTCGCCATTGAGCCCCAATCCCCTGATGCGAACATCACCACCGCCCAAGATGCACTGTGGTATCTGGTCGTCACGCTATCAACGGTCGGTTACGGCGATCAGTATCCGGTGACAACGGAAGGTCGCCTTCTCGGTGCATTCATCATCCTGACCGGAGTGGGAATCTTTGGCACATTGACGGGCTATCTTGCAAATTTTTTCCTGTCCCCAAAGAAAAAGCAGAAGCCACAAGACGAGTTGTCAGACATTCGTAGCCAGCTGCACGCAATTAAAGCTCTCAGCGCTCAACAGCAAGATGCCATCGCCACGCTCGAAAAGTCATTGAACAAAGGCGACGATTGAGAAACAAGACTTGCTCAACTATCTCTGGCTCGTCTTCGCTCAACAGAAAGTAAATGCCAACTGGGGAAATGTAGGGAACCCCAAGGGCACACGGGCTGTGGGCAGTGTCAGTCACTACGCACGGATGGCATCAAGATCCTTCCCAAAGGAGCAACCATACGTGTCTAGCGCCGAGCAAATTCCTGAGTGAGCATTTTCTTT
>DGQA01000051.1 GCA_002390705.1 Actinobacteria bacterium UBA4426
GCCGGATGTCATTCTGCTCGATCTCAACCTCCCCGGCATGTCAGGGCTCGAAGCACTTCCGTGGATTAAAGGTTATGCCCCGAACTCCGAGGTCATTATACTAACACAATCCGACAACGCCGCCGACGTCACCCGGGCGATCTCCGAAGGCGCGGCAGGTTATTTGCTCAAGTCCGCCACGTTTAAGGAAATCACTGAAGGCATCGAAACCGTGATGGAAGGCGGTGCGACACTCGACCCCGAGGTGGCCCGTTTTATCATCAATACCTTACGGAGCCAGCCCAAGCCGACTCCCCCGGAGAAAACACTGTCCGAGCGCGAAATGGAAGTCCTCGAACTCATCGGCCAAGGCTTGGCTAAAAAAGAAATTGCGAGCGAACTAAAGATTAGCGTAACCACGGTGGCCTACCACGTGCAACACATTTACGAGAAACTCGAAGTCCCCAACGCACCAGCCGCCGTCGACCGCGCCCACCGCCTAGGGCTCTTCAAGCCGAATCGATAGCACAGATCGAAACCGCTTCGCGGATTCCGCTACACTATCAGAACCACCCCCTCACTCGTAGCGGACTGGCGACGTGTCATTTCGACCACACAACCTCGGCCACTGCATAGATCGAAACCGCTTCGCGGATTCCGCTACACCAGATGGCACGTTTCCCTCCACTAATCTTCCACCGGCCGAGCCACAATCAAACGGGCGGAGCGTGGAGACAATTGCTGGACAGTATAAGAGGTCTCATGGCGACCGAGCGTTTCATCCGTCCAGAAGTCAGTCAACTCGGCTAGCTGGACTAGCGAGACCGAAAGATCGACGGTTTCGGTATCACTCCAATTGAAGAAGTAATAATACTGAGTGTCGCCAAGGTCAGTGATACCGGTTTCCAATTTGGTATTGGTAAACCGTGCACCCTGCCCCGTGGGATTGAGTAATTTTTTAAGAATCCCGAGTTCCTTCGCATGCAAATGCTCGGCCTTGTCCCCGCTCAAGATGAACCCACCCACTGCGTGGATCGAGGTGGCGTGAAACAGCCACTCGTTGTCCGTGACATCGCCTTTGATATTCCATGGGCTATCGGTGGTCAGGACGATACAATCCGGGTCCGAGTCCCACAGCGTTCCGTTTTGCCAGCAACGACTCAGATTTTGACGCGCCAGTGATTTAAACGACCACCATGCACGGCGAATATCACCACTGGTGCGCATTGCAGTCACTAGTCCAAAGGAAGGCCATATCGGCGCATTACAGCCCAGCACGACCGTCTCGTCATCACAACCGCGCAGCACGGCTGCCATGCCCTGCCGATACGCTTCGATACGCGAGGCATTCGGCTGATAATGGCGACCGCCTTGGAGCGCGCCCCAATAGTTGGCATCCAGTTTAAAATAGTTCACCCCCCACTCTTCGCGCATCGTGCGAAAGATGTTTTCAAAATGCTGCTGCACTTCCGGGTGCGTGCCGTCCAAGGCATACCACGGGCCATAGCGCCAACCGCCAAACGAGACCGTGCTGGAATCGAGCGGCTCGCCGTGGGCATTCTTCACAAACCAATCCGGATGCTCGCGCAACACACGCGAATCCTTCTGCGCGATAAAGGGCGCCACCCAAATCGCAGGCTCAAACCCTTTTGCGCGAATATCGGCAATGGTCTGCTTGACGTCGCCATACTCTGGATTCGGGTCAAACCAATCGCCGAAAAAGGGCTGATACCCATCATCCAACTGAATGAATTTCAACTCGGGCACCTGCTCCTTAAAAATATCCAAATTGTCGCGGATAATTTCATCCGTCACATCCATACGGTAGCAATACCAAGAGCACCACCCCGTCGCCACCGGACTCACCTTACGTGGCGGATGATTGCGATTGATCCGCTGGGCCAGTTCATTAAACAAGTCGCCCTGGCGCTCACCGCTCAGCACAACAAACTCTTCGAGCGACCAACGCTCCCCCGGCTGCAACACCAGTCCTTCGGTATCCATCGAGATCAACAGTTGCTGCGCATCAAAACTGATTCGACCGATAAAACGCTCGCACGCCGCGAAGCCTAGCAAAAGATTATCTGTATCCGTAAGATTGAGGTTCAACACGCCATAGGCAGTCGGCAGCCCCCTAAAGTCAGGAATCTTGTAGTGCTTTACGTCAGAGTTATTACCGATGTCTTCGCGCTGCCCCAAAGTGCCGCCATTTTGATACAGCATCTGAAACCCCTCACCGTAGATCGGCGTGTCCGGCGAAAACCCGTGCTCAGCCACTTCAAACAAAACGACACTTTTCAGTCGTAAGGGAGTGTCCCCCATATTCGTCACCGAGGCGCGGCAACGTGTGCCGTCCCAAACGCGCTCGACCTGAATTTGATCGGGTGCAATGACCTGCCCTTGAACATCTTCAACCACCCAGTTCGACGCCTGTAGCACGGCAAGGAATCGCTGCCCCTGTTCGGAAGTGACCTTTGATTCCGGTTCCGGACCTAGTTTCGCACAGCCTGACACACAAAACAATACAGCGGCACTAAGTAGCGCAGACCCTAGACTATTTTTTTTGTTAACCTTCATTATATTTTTAATTTAGTCACCCATTCTGGAGGGCAATGCTCCGTCATTGCCGCCGAACCGAGGCCAAAACCAACGCACGGCAATGACGGAGCATTGCCCTCCAAAAAATAAGCCCCGCCCCGCTCATTCACACATCGGGTTCACCAATGTGCCATGCTGTTGCTTTGCGACATGGCCCTCCACTGGGATCAATGCCATATCAGCACCCGGCTCCAGCGTGAGCTTGAGCACCCGGTGCAAGCTGCGCTCTGTGGGTTTAAACGTGCGTCGTAGTGATCGCATCTTTGACTCGTGCAATCGAATGGTCAGTGCATCTGCATTCTGGGTAAAACTCACGGACTCACCGCCGAGCGCCTCACAGTGCAACACTTTCCGTGGTAGCGTGGGAAGCGAGAGCTGGCCATCGGCCCATTCAAACACGTGTAGGTAAATAACATTTCCCTTGTGGCATGCGCCCCCCCACTGCCCACTCACATAGGGCCCTGCGCGTGTGCCATAAATACTCTCACCATAGGTCTGCATCCATGGCTTCAACGCTTTCAAGTTAGCAAGCTCCTCCGAGCGCAGTTCGCCGCTGGGCATCGGGCCCACATTCAGCAGCATGTTCCCACCCCCCGTCACGCACGCTGCCAACATCTGCGCACACTTCTCAAAACTCGCAGTCACAGCCTCCGGGCGATACGACCAGCCACCGTGCCCATCCGGGCCCTTCGACATCGGCATGCAAGTCTCCCATGGGTAATCCACTCGAAAGTTCCCGATCTTACCTTCGGGCGTTTCGTAGTCGCCCTTGGTCAATGCGAACAGCTCTGGGGTCGGCGTGCCCGCCTTGTGCCGAAACACAAACTTGGCGGCACGATTATTTACCAAAATCTGTGGCTGCAGCTCATAGATCATTTCAAACAACTCTTCGAAACGATAGTCCGACCACTTGCCGGCAACATGGTCAAACCAGAGCACGTCGACTTGACCATAATTCGTCAGCAACTCGCGAATCTGACCGTGGTAGTAGTCGTTGTATTGACTGTTATCGCCCACCAGATAATCTGGATGCGACCAGTCACGCGTGGAGTAATACCAACCGAGCTTGAGCCCGTGCTTGTGCACCGCATCGGCCAGTTCTTTACAGATATCGCGACCGTAAGGCGCGTTCATACTATTATAATCCGAGAGCTCTGTCGCCCAATTGGAAAATCCGTCATGATGCTTGGCCGTGAAGACGAGGTATTTCATGCCTGCCGCTTTGGCGGTGCGCACCAACTGATCGGCATCGAAATCGACCGGATTAAATTGCTTGTAGAGGGCGTCATACTCGGCATCCGGCATCAACTCGAGCTTGCCCTGATGATCAAAGGGATGCGACGCACGCGCCCAGCCGATTTCGACGCTGGCAACACTCGAAGGGCCCCAGTGAATGAAGAGCCCAAACTTATCATCCAACCACCAATCCATCTTCGCGGGGTGCGTCGCAACCTCAGAGAGTTCAGTCGCGTTTACCTGACTGCTCTTAGCCAAACAAGGACTCACTCCGAAGGAGATACACAAGGCGATCAGAGCAAAGAGCGTATGGCTAAATTTCATACGACGCATCATAGCAAACTACAATGGAGCCACTACCCTCCATATGCAGGGTAGTGGCTGAAAGAATCTAGATTTGCTACGCAGAGAAAACTGCGAGCAGTGTCAGACTATTGAATTGTTAGCGCAAGCGACTGTGCGGTGCCCCACTGGCGACCAGTGAGGTTGACCTGCCAAATGTCGTCGCCGAGGTCTTTGACCGAGACGATCTCACAGTTTTCAGAGCCTGCAGCTTTGAGGGCCTGCTTGCTGTAGAACGTCAGACTGCCCTCTTGCGCGCCGCCATCGCTGAGGTCGATCTCCACTGTAGATGCAGAGACGCGAATGTTGTCGATCTCTGTCGCACCAATCGAAAGGTGCAAATTTGAACCGATCAAGATCGGCAGGCCTACTTGTGATTCCACAATCGGCGTAAAGCGTAAGAGACTGGAAGAGAGCGAATCCAAATCGGCAGTTGTGTAATGATCTTGAGCGTATCCAACCAACTGATTGCTCCATCACTGTGCCCACGGCAAAGTCATGGCTAAGCGTGCTGCAAGCCTCCTACATTTGCTTCACACTCCAACCACATTCCAGCAACTTCAGAAAACGAATCGTTAAGACGCCAAAGCTCTACTTCTACGACGTTGGACTTGCCTGCCGGCTCCTCGGAATACAGGAGGAGAGCCAAATAAACACGCATCCTCTACGTGGCAGTTTATTCGAGAATATGGTCGTCACCGATCTGCTCAAAACAAGATTAAATCAAGGAATCGACCCTTCCATGTTTTTTTGGAGAGACAGTGCTGGACTTGAAATCGATCTAATTCTCGAGAATGGCAACCAGCTACAACCTATAGAAATCAAGTTAGGCGAAACATTTACCGCGTCTTGGCTGAATAATCTAAACAAGTGGTGTTCGCTTGCCGCCAACAGCACTCAACCAATGCTTTGCTATGGGGGTAGCTGGACGGGACAGCGATCAGAAGTAAAAGTGTTACCATGGCACGAAGTCGTCCAAATGAATATCCGCCCTTAACAGCACAAAGAAACCCTTCTCGTTGCCGAGAAGAGCTCTTCTTTGTAGCTGGGGCGACCCGCCGTCGCTCCATGAGTATTTGGTCGGGGCGACAGGATTGCT
>DGQA01000012.1 GCA_002390705.1 Actinobacteria bacterium UBA4426
ATCACAACTTAGTGTCAAACTTGATGCAGGTTGAAGAAGCACTCGAAGTGGAAGACGGCGAAATAGTGCTTGCGGTTCTTCCCTTTTTCCATATTTACGGAATGCAAGTACTCATGAATGAATTTCTTTCCCGCGGGTCAACGATTGTCACGGTGCCTCGTTTTGACCTCGAGCAAACATTAAGCATTATTCAAGAACGAAAAATCACTCGGTTCTTTGTTGTTCCTCCAATCGTTCTGGCGCTCGCTAAGCATCCGATGATTGATCAGTACGACCTCAGTAGTTTGAAGCAGGTTTTCTCAGGCGCTGCACCGCTCGGCGCTGAACTGGAAGAAGAAGCAGCGGCACGAATTAATTGCAGTGTCGTTCAAGGGTTCGGCATGACCGAGCTTTCACCGGTGAGCCACATCTCACTGGAAGGCAGGTCAAAACCAGGAACAGTGGGACTGACCGCACCCAATACCGAAATTCGAATCGTGGACCCAGAAACGGGTGAGGATCAAGACTTTGATGGCATCGGTGAACTGTGGATCCGTGGACCGCAGGTCATGAAGGGTTATCTCAATAACCCAAGTGCTACCGAAATCACGATTGACCCAGAAGGTTGGCTCAAAACCGGAGACATCGGCTTTATTGATTCAGAGGGATTCGTGTCAATTGTCGACCGACTCAAGGAATTGATTAAATATAAGGGCTTCCAAGTCGCCCCGGCCGAACTGGAAGCTTTGTTGTTGACCCATCCAGCAATCGCTGATGCCGCGGTAATTGGAGTCCCAGATACCGAAGCGGGCGAGATCCCGCGGGCCTTTATCGTGGTAAAGCAGGGGCACGAGTTAAGCCCCCCCGACGTCACCGCCTTTATGGATGGACACGTCGCGTCCTACAAGGTGATCCGTGACATCGTCTTTATTGATGAAGTCCCCAAGAGTGCCTCGGGCAAGATCCTGCGCCGGATGCTTCGAGACTAGGTGAAAAATTCGGGTCGGGGTCCTGCGAACAAGGCCAAGAGGCCAGAATAGGCACCATGTCCGTTGCCCGAACCTCACCAAATGCGGGTCAGTGGGTATCGTCGAAGACCCCGATTGCGCCACCGAAGGCACTTGACCCCAAACCCAGGTTCTTGTCCTATGCGGCACTGGTTACCGGCGTGTGGTCAGGTTTATTGTCGCTCATCGTTTTCGCGATCGCTCGAGCCTTTGGGGTCCCCATGGTTGTTGTACTCGAGGGAGCAACTATCCATGTGTTTTGGTTCGCCGTTCTCCTTGTGCCGATCGCAGCCGCTCAAATAGGAGCGATGGCCGCACTACTACTCCGTGGTATTTCCCATGCCCAACGAATTGTGTTTTGGGTAGGCACCCTCATTGCCGCCGTGTCAATTGCAACCCCGTTTATCACGGCAACATTAGTTTCCACCGCAATTATCTTGGCAATCATGCACGGCATTACCTGGGGACTGGTTGTCCCGCAAATTGCCCGCATCATTGGTGACACCGAACCAAATGCGCGGATCGAAAGGCCACTGCTGTGAACCAAGTGAACGTGAAGAGCAGGTCACTTCCCGTGGCAATGATTGCTGCCATGCGCCCGCGCCAGTGGGCAAAAAACGTCTTAGTATTTGCTGCGCCACTCGCTGCCGGGCAACTTTTTGAAGTAGATGTTTTCTGGGCCAGCGTCGGTGCTTTTGCTATGTTCTGTGTCATTTCCAGCGCCACCTATTTAATCAATGACATTAAAGACCGCGAAAGCGACCGCGAACACCCCAGCAAGTGCAAGAGACCGATTGCTGCAGGTGAACTTTCTGTTCCGCTCGCAATTTCACTTGCATTGGTGCTCGCGGCAATCGCCTTGGTTGTCTCCTATTCTATAGCTCCCGCGCTCGCGGCAGTTGTGCTGGCTTACGCAGTATTTACCGTGAGTTACTCGATGCTGTTTAAGCACGAACCGGTTATTGAACTTGCACTGATCTCGATGGGATTCCTCTTGCGCGCGGTTGCAGGTGGCGCTGCATCAGATTTACCGATCTCGCAGTGGTTCCTAATCGTCGCTGGGTTTGGTTCACTGTTTATGGCGGCAGGAAAGCGTTTCAGCGAACTTAAGCGCGAGGAGATCGCAGGTTCCCCATCAAAGAACCGACGTAAGTCTTTAGAGGGCTATTCCTTGAGTTACCTGCAGTTTGTCTGGGGAACGGCCGCTGCGGTCACCATCATGGGATACGCACTATGGGCATTTGACGTTGCCCAAACTCCGTCGTCTCTAGCTTGGGCAGAGTGGAGTGTTTTACCTTTTGTGTTAGCAATTTTGAGGTACGGGATTGTCATTGATCGGGGTGATGCCGAAGCACCGGAGGACGCGGTGACCGCAGACAAAGCGTTACTATTTCTCGGTGCCGCGTGGTTGATCCTTTTCGCCATGGGAGCTTTAGGGGTATGAGTGAGGCCGTAGCAACACAGTTGTCTGGTTGGGGTCGCACTATGCCCACTGTCGCGCAGCTCGTCGAAGCGAATTCATCCGGTCAAATATCTGAACTCGTTCAGCACGCAAACTCCCGAGGCGTACTTGCCCGTGGCCTCGGGCGCTCCTATGGCGATGCGGCGCAATCCGGCGGCGCAACCGTGATCGATATGACCACGATGAATGACTTCACCCTCAACCCCGAAAATATGAGCGTCACCGCTAATGCTGGCGCAAGCATCGACGACATTCTGCGCGAGATTGTTCCCCGGGGATTCTTCGTTCCAGTCTCCGCGGGAACCCGCATAATTACTGTCGGTGGTGCAATCGCAGCGGATATTCACGGTAAGAACCATCACCGTGACGGTAGTTTTGGTGCGCATGTCACTGAATTGACTGTGATTGATGGTCTGGGTGCACAACACACGCTGACACCGAAGGATCTCAAGTTTTGGGCCACGGTGGGTGGCATGGGCTTAACCGGAGTCATTACAAGTGCCACATTTACAGTGATTCCCATTGCGAGTTCCTACATCGCAGTCGATACCGAACGCGGCAATGATCTCGACGATGTAATGTCACGAATGTTTGCCCGTGATCACGAGTACCGCTACACAGTTGCTTGGATTGACTCGGTTTCTTCCTCGGGCCGCGGGGTGATTACCCGCGGAGATCACGCAACGATTGAGCAATGCAACCTCGACGGGATTAAAGACCCAGAAGCCTACGATCCCAAAAACATCGCAACCGCTCCAGCCCTTGTCCCCTCGGGCGCACTGAATAAGTGGACGGTTCGCGCATTCAACGAAGGCTGGTACCGCAAGCACCCCAAGGAGCGGATCGGCGAAATCCAACGAATCAGTGCTTTCTTTCACCCACTCGACGGGGTACAAGAGTGGAACAGGATTTATGGACCGAGTGGTTTCCTGCAATACCAATTCCAAGTGCCCGATGCCGCCGGTTATCTCGTTGGCATGGCACTGAGCAAGTTACGTGAAATCGGTGCACCCAGCTTCCTGACCGTGCTCAAGCGGTTCGGCCCGGGAAACCGCGCTCCATTGTCCTTCCCGCAATCGGGTTGGACTCTTGCGGCCGACTTACCGGCGGGTATCCCTGGTCTTGGCCGGGCCTTGGACCAACTTGATGCGTTGATTAGTGCAGAGGGCGGCCGGTTGTATTTGGCAAAAGATTCCCGTCAGTCGCCAACAAATTTCGCAAGAACATACCCGCGCCTCGATGAATGGCGTGAAATTCGTGACACCATGGACCCCAAGCGCGTTTTTGCATCAGATCTATCCCGTCGACTTGAAATCTGAAAGGCCAACCACATGCTTGATGCTCTCGGTGACCCCCAGTCCGTTCTCGTTCTTGGTGGAACAAGTGAGATTGCACTCGCAACAATCAAAGAGATGCCACGAAATCGACTACGCCGAGTCTTGCTTGCGGGTCGGTCATCTGAGTCACTGGATTTAGCAGTTGCGCAATTACAAGCTCTCAATATTTCCGGTGTTGAAGCAATCGAGTTCGACGCTAAAAACACAGAAACACATGGCGGGATCATCGACGCCGCATTTGACGGCTCAGATATTGACATTGTGATCCTTGCGTTTGGTCTTCTCGGTGACCAAATGACCGCGGAAGCAGACCCCACTCACGCAGTCGAAATTGCGACCGTGAATTACACCGGATCGGTAAGTGCAGGATTGCACGTTGCCCGCAGATTGAAAAAGCAAGGCCATGGTGCACTGGTTGTTCTCTCAAGTGTTGCTGGTGATCGGGCAAGAAGAACTAATTTTGTGTACGGCTCCACCAAGGCCGGCCTTGACGCATTTGCCCAGGGCCTTGACGCGGCACTTGCGGGAACCGGGGCTCACGTGCTAATCGTGCGTCCGGGTTTTGTTCGCACCCGCATGACCAGCCACCTGCCGGAAGCGCCCATGACCACGAACCCGGAGGATGTTGCCAAGATAATTGTGACCGCGCTCAAAAAAGGGAAAAGTGCTGTCTACGCACCCGGGCCATTGCGCTTTGTCATGGCTGGCCTCAAGGCGCTGCCTAAGCCGATTTTTCGCAAACTCCCGAACTAAAAAAAGTGCCCAACTAAGTCAAGTCGTACACTTGTCCCAGTGTTTGACCACCGTCGACAACAAACTCTGAACCGGTGGAGTAACTCGCTTCGCTCACCAAGTAGAGCATCAGCTGTGCGACCTCTTCGCTTTGACCAATTCGAGGGATTGCTTGGCGCTTAAAACTAATAGAGAGATCCGCTGCCATTTCGGTCTCAATAATCCCGGGATGAATGGACACTACCCGAATATTGAAACGACCAAGGTCAAGCGCTGCCGATTTAGTTAAACCGCGAACACCCCATTTACTGGCAACATACGCCGACATGTCACAGTAACCGACTAGTCCTGCAGTTGAAGAGATGTTCACGATCACACCGGAGTCAGTCTTTTTCATGGATTCCACGCAATGTCGAATTCCCAAGAAAGTTCCGGTCAGGTTGATCCCAATGATCCTGTTCCATTCATCGAGGTCAGTGGTGTCAACCCGACCGAGCCCAACGACCCCAGCGTTGTTGATCAAAATATCAATCGGACCAAGTTCTTTCTCCGTAGTTGCGACGGCACTAACCCAGTCGCTTTCACTTGTAACGTCGAGATGCAGATAGATCCCACCAACCTTTTGTGCAATCGCAGCGCCTTCTGTATCCAATACGTCACAGATAACAACGGATGCACCTGCTGCCGCTAGTGCTGCGCAATGGGCCGCCCCCATTCCACGCGCACCACCCGTAACGAGCGCAATTTTTCCCGAAAGCGCCAACCCCTCATCACGCCTTGACATGCAGAACTCCTTGCAACTCTTCGGCAGTAAATGGTGAGGTATCACCAGCATCTGTAGCAAACCGATACAGAGCGACCGAGAAGATCGACTGCAAGGTGCTACCGATCAACAATCCAATTATCAGGAGCACCGCACCGAGGGAAAAAAGTCCAGCACCTAGTACGACGGCAGCGCCGTCACCGACAAATAGAATCACGCCGAACACAATCAATAACACAGATGGAATAATTATTAAGAGGACACTGACACCAATCCGAATTCCACCGGTAACTTGCGTCCCCCACTTTTCTTTTACCAACTTAGCCGATTCCTTTATTGCTGCTAACGCATTTGAGTCATGGAACATGATGTACGGGGTGACAAAAAAGGTAACAATCGACCAAGCTGCAGCTCCGAGCGCAGCAAAAATATTACCGGCAATTCCAGCGGCACCACTGCCATTGTCACGCATCGCCGCAAATAATGCTCCAACTGCAGCGCGAATCAATGACCAAGCAAAAAGCGGCATCAATTTACCGAATGCTTTGCCAAAGCCATAACCCACAGAAACATCTTTACCGGCAAGCTCGGCATCAGCAGCACTGACCAAGGCGGCACCGGAGAGCGTAAAAGAATAATTGACAAAAACGAGGCCAATTGCTGCAACGATGATTGCCAGGACCTCGGAGTCATTGGCGAGTAATCCAATTGCTGCAATTCCAAAAATCACGATCGGGATCAGGGAAAGCACCAGGCCGAGAACTGGGAACCACAGAAAATACTTATTTTTCCCCAATAATGACCAACACTTTTTACTCAGTACGCGGCCTTCAGCCCATTTGCTCATGGGGCTAAGCGTACTCGTGCACAGCATCTGATCTCAAGAAAGACCAGGTCGTAGTCAGGGTTTGGCAGTGACAGCACGGGGTGAGCGTGCTTGTGTGCGACAAAAAGGCCCCAAATCTGACTCGATTGTTACCGCGAGATTCAATTGGTACGGAACTGTGGCAGAAGTTGTGAAGTAGCCGCTCGCTGCGGGTACTGTTGTGAGGGTCAATATGCACGGACTGTGTAAGTCAAGAACTACGCGAATGCGTTAAGGCTCTGGCGCACCAAATCATCTAAATTGTTGGGTCACCGAAAATTGGTTCACTTGACATTAAGATGCGGTCATGCCGATAAACGTGGAAGAGACTGCATCCAGCGAAGGCAAATGGTTGTATCGTGTGCCACTGCGCTTGGTGCGATGGGGAGTATCTTCGTGGTTGATTCTCGGGATCGCTGCAGTGTTGGTTATCATCTATCTGGGCCTGTCTCAACTCACCAGTTTGTTGATTCCGCTCGTCGTGGCGGTTGTGATCGGCATGCTGTTCTCGCCGGTCGTTGATCGACTTACGCGTGCAGGACTGGCGCCCTTTGTGGCAGCCTCACTAGTGCTGATCGGACTTGTCGCGATCACGGCGTTGTCTATTTTCCTAGCCGTAAAAGGCATCTACGATCAGCGCGATCTGATTGTCGAGCAGTTCTCCCGCGGCTGGGAAATGATCCAGGTGTGGCTCGGTGAAAGAGGAATATCACTGGACAACATTGATCAGGTGTTCCAGACAGTTAATACGGGGATTTCAAGTGGTGCTAGCGGAGCCATCCAAGCTGGCCTTTCGAGTGTCTTTGCCTTCACACTGGGGCTCCTTATTGGATTGTTTCTATTGTTCTATGTGCTTAAAGACTGGCACGTGATTAGGGACTGGGTTGCGCGCCATATGGGACTGATCCCAGCCGATGTAGGTGCAGGCATCATTAACGATGCCACACGGTCGATCCGCTCCTATTTTGCGGGACTGGCAATAACTGCAGCACCTGTGGCTTTTCTGATTGGTGTGGCGATGTTGATTCTCGATATTCCGCTCGCGTTCACCGTGATGCTCGTCACCTTCGTGACGTCGTTCATCCCGTATCTAGGGGCAATCGTGAGCGGGGCGTTCGCGGTCCTTGTTGCTCTGGGAGCGGCGGGGGTTCGAGAAGCCATTATCATTTTGGTCGTTGTCATCGTTGCGCAAAATGTATTGCAAACTTTGATGTTGACGAAGATAACAAGTGACAAGCTTGCTATTCACCCGATCGTTAATCTGGGGTCCACGATTATTGGTGCCACGTTGGCTGGAGTTGTAGGTGCCACTTTGTCTGCACCGGCCGTTGCGACCATGATTTTGGTCAGTCGTCGCCTCTCGCGATATCAGGATTCTGTTGGTGATGAGCACAAGGCTGCCACCTCCCGGCTGAGCGGAACGCGAGATGCCAGCTTGGAGCAAGTAGAGGAATAGTTGAGCGTTGTTGTCGAGTCACGGTTGAATCTATGTGCACCCGCCCGAGCCCATGGCGTCGCTCCTGCGTGAGTAGGCACTCAATCGTTCAAGGTCAAAAAGAACCTCAACACCGAATCTTCAGTGAAGTGATCCTGGAAAAATAGCAGACCCGCGCGGTGGGCACTGCGTTGTTTTCGCAAAAATCTCGTGGAGCGGGTGACGGGAATCGAACCCGCATATCTAGCTTGGGAAGCTAGCGCTCTACCACTGAGCTACACCCGCAAGTTGATGTGTTAACCGGGACCTCGGAGTCTAGTAGGGGCTGATCGCGTGCGCTCAACACCTTGACTGGGTACGTTGTAGTCATGGAACAGGTACCGCAACAACGCAATGTCCATGGTGACCCACTAGAGGTGTGCAGTATTGAGCCTTTGACAGGCTTTTTCCGCGACGGCTACACAAACACAAGTCCTGACGATTTTGGTTCGCATACGGTCTGCGCGGTTGTGAGTGCCGATTTCCTAGAGCACCAGCGGTCAGTAGGTAATGACTTGATCACACCCATGCCGCAATATGGGTTCCCAGGATTAGTACCAGGGGATCGCTGGGGTGTGTGTGCTGGACGTTGGTTGCAGTCGTATGAAGCAGGTGTAAAAGGTCCGGTCTTGCTGGCAGCAACCAATGAGGCAGCACTTGATTCGGTCCCACTTGCCGCACTCGTTGAGTGCGCGGCAGATATTCCGCCAGATATTTCAGGATTGGTCGAGTAGTCGACCGTATCTGTGCATGGTGCGGGAGATTGCTTGCTCCTTGATCCAGTGGGTAAGTTCAATGCGGCCGCATCCGGTTACTGGAGCCGGGTCCACCGTGATGCTGGCTTTGTGTGCGAGTTCGAACAATTCATCTGTTGCCGGTGCAAGTAACCGCAACCGCATTTCCCCTTGTGAGCGTGACATCCGATTTCCCAGGGCAGCTTCAGATTCATCACTGTGGACGGAGATTTCTAGAGGGACACCGGTCAGTGCTGATGCTGCTCGCATCAGATCAATTTCTGGCGCTGTTGGATCGCTGCAGCGAACAAATACTTTTTCAATGGGGATGTACCGTAAAATATTGGCTTCACTCTTGAGATTTGTCGGGTCGTGTTCGTGGGTGAAGTAGTTGTTCCACTCACTTGCGTAATCGATGATGGCTGCACCAACGTTGAGGTTCTGATCCGTCCAATTCCCGTACCCGGAAAGGTGATTGGGCCCTCCGGGTTTGAGTCCTGATCCAATACTCGACTTTTTCCATCCACCAAATGGCTGTCGCTGCACAATTGCTCCGGTGATATGACGGTTGACATAAGCATTACCGACCTGCACGTTGGCAAGCCAATAAGCAATTTCCTTGGGGTCAAGGGACTGAAGCCCTCCGGTGAGGCCGTAATCGGTTGCATTTTGAAGTTGCAGTGCATGGGTCAAGTCTTGTGCTCGCATGAGACCCAAGACCGGGCCGAAGCACTCAGTGAGGTGAAACCAGGAATTTGGTTTCACCTCCTTGCGTACACCAGGGGTAAACGTGGTGTCATCGATCTCCCTTGGCTCAACGAGCCAAGTTTCATTTTGTTCAAGTGAGGTCAGTGCGCGCAGCAAGTTTCCGGTTGGTGGGCTGATTACTGGACCGACCATATTGGTGAAGTCAGTTGCGGCGCCGACGGGGAGTGAGCGAACGGCATCGGCCAGACGCACATGGAAAGTTGGGTCGTCGTAGACGGAAGCCTCAATGATTGCCAAACTTGCAGCAGAGCATTTTTGCCCCGCGTGACCAAAAGCGGATTTGACCAATTCCTTGATGGCTTGATCAATATCTGCCGAAGCCGTAATCACGATGGCATTTTTCCCGCTGGTCTCAGCGTTGAGGTGCATTGATGGCTTCCAGCTGTGGAACATTTGGGCGGTATCAATGGAACCGGTGAGCATGACCATGTCGACACCTGGGTGAGTGACCAGGTGAGATCCCACTTCGTTGTCGGGGGTGCACACAAGTTGCACAAGATCGCGTGGGACACCGGCTGTGTGCAATTGGTCGACGAGTGCTGCAGCAACGGCGCGGGCTTCCGGTGCCGGTTTGAGGATTGCAGCGCTGCCAGCGGCAATTGCTGTAACGAGACCGTTGTGAGGAATTGCAGCTGGGAAGTTCCATGGCCCAGCTACGAGTACTAGGCGGAAGGGTTCCCAGGTGAGACCTGATGCGATGTATTGCTCGTGCGCGAGCGTTGTGTGAGCAGCGTAGTTGGCGAAATCGATTGCTTCAGAGATTTCTGGGTCTGCCTCACGGGGGGTTTTACCCACAGTCTTAGCCATGATTGCCAAGGTTTCGCCACGATGGGCCTCCATGACCTCTGCGACTTGCGCAAGCACTACTCGGCGCGCAGCCCAGGAGGTGGTGGACCATTCCTGTTGGGCGGCGTGCGCGCGTTCGACGATTTGGTCGACTGCTTGGACTGAGTCAATGATCTCTGGTTGAGGGACTGTAGTGTCTGCGAATTTTTTAGTGACCCACTCTCGGCTCGCGGGGAGGGTGAAGTCCGTATCGGGGCTTGGGAGGAAGCTGCCGTCAACGGGGTAGCGGATTGTTTCGTTGCTGCGGTTCTGGATTCGGCGCGACGCACGGCTAACGGTGTGACGATCACGGACGGAATCGCGGAACCACTGTGATTGGCGCTCCCATTCAGCAGATCCCGGAGTGATGTCAAACAGGGCGCGCAGGAAATTCTCAGGTGCGGAGTTTTCGTCTAGCCGACGTGAGAGGTAGGCAATTGACGCATCGCGATCTTCTTTCGCAACGACGGGTGAGTATAAAAGAAGTTCCCCTGCGTCATTTCGGACCGCACGGGATTGTGGTGGTGCCATTCCCTCGAGCATTTCAATTTCCATAATGTCGTGGGCGTGTAGTTGGTCTCGCAAGGTCAACGCCCAAGCAACTTCAAACAAGTTGTGGCTGGCAACACCCAAACGCACTGCCCCTCGGTCCGCTTTGGTGAGTGCGGTTTCCAGCATCGCTTTGTATGAAGCATCAACATCATGTTTGGTCGGGTACGGTGCTTGGGGCCAGTCGTGTAATTCGGCTTCCACGACTTCCATCGCGAGGTTCGCCCCTTTGACTAGGCGAATTTTTATGGGTGCACCGCCATTGCGGTAGCGCTCGTTGGCCCAGTCGATTAACGTCAAGAGGGCGTCGTGGCTGTCAGGGATATATGCCTGCAAAACAATCCCGGCCTGCATTTGAGTGAACTCTGGCGTGGACAGTACGTGCATGAAGGCACCAACGGAGAGTTCAAGATCGCGGAACTCTTCCATGTCGAGGTTCACAAAAGTGTGTGGTGCTGTGGACGCTGCCGCACGATAAAGGTCGTGGAGTCGTTCTTCAATCCGTTGTAGGGACGCAGTTTTCGCAAGTGCATCCAGGTTCGCGCACACGGCTGAGATTTTTACGGACACGTAGTTGACGTCGGGACGCAGAATTTGATTACGAACTGATTCGGTGCGCTTGGTTGCTTCGTCATCTCCCAAAATCGCTTCACCCAACACATTGATGTTGAGATTAAACCCGTCTGATTTTCGATTCTTCACATATTTACTAAATGCTGGATCTTCGGATGGCAGGATCACACCGGCGGTGTCCTTGGATATTCGCCAGCTGACGGCTTTTTCGGTGATTCGAGGAATCAGTGGCGCGATCTTTCCCAGTGTGGCTAATCCGAAGCGATCGAATCTGCCTAGGGATACGGGCACGCCTTCGGCGGTGAGATCGTGCAACCTGCGCGCCGAACGTTTTGCTTTTCGAATTCGCAGGACTTGGTCGGTGAGGTCAAGGAGCAGGTCGCGACCTTGGTCGTCAGCGAGCAGGGTTGAGAGGCGGGTGGCAGAAGCGGCCTCCTTGCGAGAGGTGTCTGCGAGCGAGGCCTCGAGCAAGGCCAGGGCCCGGGTGTAGGCCAAGTCAATTAACTCGTCGTCGTGGGGCATGTCACTCACAGATGTCATGTTGCTATCCAAGTACTGGCCAGGGGGGTCTGTCTTGTGTAAAGGTGTGCACGTGGATGTCGAATTAGTACAAAATCAGTCGGTGTTTTTGTTCCGGCAATTAGTTGATGGGGTGCCCCAGGTCATGGGCTCGATCAAGGATCTTAACGATCGGCATTTCTATGTCAATGTGGGGTTTTGTGCTCGATTGGGGCTCAGATCGGGTGATGTTCTGGGACACACCGTCCGCGAGCTTTTTGGTGACGAACTCGCAGATTCCTATTTGCAGCAAGATGAATTGGTACTAAAAACGGGAAAACCTCTGCAGAATCATTTGGAGTTGATTGTGCGAGCTGACGGCCAACTGGGTTGGTATGTAACGAGCAAATCAGTGATTGTCTCGACACTGGGTGAACCGATTGGAATCGCAGTGTTGTCGGTTGACCTGCACTCGCAGGTAAATAGCGCCCACGCTGGGCTTGCCCGAGTGATCGCGGCGATCCGGGCGCGAATCGAGCTGCGGTGGCGAGTCGCACAGATGGCCGAGATCGCAGGGGTCTCCTCGCCATCGCTTGAGAGGCTGGCCAGGCGGACATTGGGTCTGCCTCCGCAGCAACTTTTGCAGCGGCTTCGCCTGGAGCATGCGGTGATGCTGATTACGCAAACGTCAATGTCTATGGGGAATATTGCCGCTGAATGCGGGTTTTACGACCAGAGCTCGTTTACCCGACAATTTCGCAAAGTTTTAGGCCTGACTCCCGGCGCCTATCGGCGCGCGGGCGAGTCAAAACCGGTAACCTTCCCACGTGCTGCTATCAGACCGGGATCTATTGACTGAGATCGACAATCAACGTGTGGCCATTGAGCCGTTTGATGTGGAAATGGTTCAGCCTTCGAGCATTGACATTCGGCTGGACCGGATGTTCCGAGTGTTTGAGAACCACCGTTATCCGCATATTGATCCCAGTATTGAGCAGGCCGACCTCACCCGACTGATTGAGCCTGAGGGCGACGACCCGTTCATTTTGCATCCGGGCGAATTTGTCCTGGGGTCAACCCTTGAGGTTGTGTCCTTACCCGATGACATCGCGGGGCGTTTAGAAGGTAAGTCCTCCCTTGGTCGGCTCGGGTTACTTACCCACTCAACGGCCGGTTTTATTGACCCCGGGTTTTCGGGTCACGTGACGCTGGAACTTTCTAATGTTGCCACCCTGCCGATCAAGCTGTTCCCGGGAATGAAAATTGGGCAGTTGTGCTTGTTCCGGCTGTCGAGTCCGGCAGATCACCCGTACGGGTCAGAAAAATATGGATCCCGTTACCAGGGGCAGCGTGGCCCAACACCTAGTCGGTCATTTGCGAATTTTCACCGTACCAAAATTTAGAGGCACCCTGTTAGTTGTTAGTTCACGACCTTTTTCCTGGTTGCTTCTAGGAGCAGAGTTGCAACATCAGATACAACAACACCCTCGGCTTGGCCTTCTTGTTGGCGCGAAGTAACAGCGTCGTTGAGCATTACGGAACAGAATGGACAGGCAACAGCGATTGTCTTGGCTCCTGTTGCGATTGCTTCGTCACCGCGGTTCTTGTTCACTTGGGTTCCAATTTTTTCTTCCATCCACATGCGGGCACCGCCGGCACCGCAGCAGAAGGATTTGTCGCCGGAGCGTTCCATCTCAATTTTCTTTGCCCCGGTTGCTTCAAGTAATTCGCGAGGTGGCAGGTAAATATTGTTGTGACGACCGAGGTAACAAGGATCGTGGTAGGTGACGCTTTCACTAGGCTCGGTGACCGGTGTGAGTCGATTGTAATTAACCAATTCACGCAGGAGCTCGGTGTGGTGAACGACGTCGTAGTCGCCACCAATTTGGGGATATTCGCGCTTTAGGGTATTTAAGCAGTGTGGGCAGGTCACGACAATCTTGGTTGCCTTGATCTCGTTGAGCATTTCAACGTTTTGCATTGCTTGCATTTGATAAAGGAATTCATTTCCCGCACGACGCGCTGGGTCACCTGTGCACGTCTCGCCGTCGCCGAGGACCATGAAGTTTACGCCTGCGGTGTGGAGTAGTTCTGCTACTGCTTTTGTGGTCTTCTTTGCACGGTCTTCGAATGCACCCGCGCAACCAACCCAGAAGAGGTACTCAATATCGGCTGGAATTGTGTCTTCACCATCGCGGCCGAACACCCGAATCTCAAAGTCAACTTCGGTGATCCAGGAATTGCGGTCTGCTGCGTTCATGCCCCATGGATTGCCCTTTGTTTCAACGTTTTTGAACATGCCGTTGAGTTCAGTGGGGAAGTCTGAAGCAATCATGACCTGATTCCGGCGCATGTCAGCGATGTGGTCAACGTGCTCAATGTCCACCGGGCATTGATTGACGCAGGCGCCGCACATGGTGCATGACCACAAGACGTCGTTTCCAATGACTGGGAGCTCAAGTGAGAAGTCTCGGTGGCCGTCGTATGTGTAACCATCTGTTTCCGCGTGCTCGGTGTCCATTCGGTCACCAATGAATGGACGTTGCAATAGTTCCTGCTGTTCTGGTGTGAGAGTGGCGAGCGCCGCTTCGTCCAATTCACCAGCCCCAAGCGTGGTTCCTTTTGCTGCAAGTAAGTACTCCGAGGAAGCGAACAGGTTGTCTCGAAGATCCATGATGAGAAGTTTTGGACTTAGTGGTTTTTCGGTGTTCCACGCGGGGCATTGGTCCTGACATCGCCCGCATTCGGTGCAGGCCATGAAGTCGACGTAATTTTTCCACGTAAATTCAGAGATGTGGCCTTTACCAAAAAGGGCATCTTCTGGTGGATCTTCAAAGTCAAGGGGCTTGCCGTCATACATGATGGGCTGTAATGGACCTAGAGCGTTGGGGCGACGTGATGTGTACACGTTGACCGGTGCGGTGAAGATATGAAGATGCTTGCTGTTGAGAACGATTAGCAGCAGTACGAGAATTACGCCGATGTTGAGCCATAAGCCAACGGTTTCAATCCATTCGTTTGTGTGAATGCTGAGGCCGTTAATCCAAGTCGCGAAGTATTCGGACGCAAATGCACCGTCAGGGAATGGGAACACACCTGTGTTCACCTGAGCGGCGCGGTAAAGGAACAGCGTCCAAATAACGTTGAAGATCATGAACAGAATCAGCCAAGCACCGGCAGTGTGCGAACCGAAGAATCGGGATGCGCGGCCATCTTTGCGAGGGTCATTTGTTAAACGAATGAGTGCAAAAATTGCGATACCAACAAGGACAAGAATCGCGAAGAGGTCTTCCGCGAAACCAACGATCGCCCAAGTTCCGATGATCGGTACCGCGAAGTCAGCGACGTAAAGGGCGCCGAAAGCTTCGATGATAGTGAGGCCCAGAACGAGGAACCCCCAGAATGCGAATACGTGGGCAATGCCGGGAACTATCCACTTCAGAAGTTTCTTTTGACCTAAGACTTCAGTTGCTTCCGCTTCTACTCGAATTGTGGGGTCGGTGAATCGGCCAACCGACTGTCTACCGGTACGGGCAAGTGAAAACAGGAACAGGCCTCGTTTAGCCGCAAAGGCGATAAGTACTAGAGCAAGCACTGTGCCGACGAGTCCACGAATGAGCATCTGATCCATTGGGTAAATCTACTCACATTATGGGAATGCCACTCATTACCCGCGGCTATTTGGAGGTAGGGCGGATTTGTCCATATGTGAAAAGCGGGGGCAGTACGATCAGATAATGGCGGCGAATCCGGATCGGGCTTCGTATTTCCCCGCAATTGAGAAGAAATACGAGCAGCCCATGACACATTGGTTTGATCAAATGAAGGAAATCTCAGATCGGAAATATCCCGAGCAGATCGCGTATCTTCGGGAGAATTACGGGTTTAGCCAAGCCCATGCGAATGCTTTGGTCCTGTATTCCCGTGGCTCCACCACTTCACGCAAATACGTGAGCGTGGATGACTACTTGAGGCAGTTTGACGATGTCAAGTGCGAAACCGTGCGCTCAATTTTTAAGGCTATGACGGGTAAGTACAAGAAAATGGATGTTTTCATTGCGTGGAATCACCCATTCGCCCAGATCAGTGACCGGTACATCATGGGGGTCTCAGTGCACCAGAACCACATCCTGCTGGGACCCACGAGAACCGAAGTCCTTACCGAACTAGCATCAGATCTGTCTCCCTACGTTGTGAACAAAAAGACTTTCAAGGTGCCTGTCGATTGGAAAGTTGACACCAAACTGATGCGCAAAATGGTGGAGTTGACAATTAAGAGATGATTATCCGGGGGTGACAGGTTGTCATGGACCGTTACTTGACAAAAATTTTCCCCTGCTGCCATGCTCTTACTGCCTTCGTTCGGGGATTGAAATCAGGATCATTTCCAAGGCCCAGCGCTGTGAAGGTTCGCTGGACCAAAGCCTCGGTCGAGCGGACAGAGGCGCCTCGTTTTTTGGCTATGGCGGCGTTTGTGTAGCCCTCGGCGATGAGGAAAAGAATTTCACCTTGTGCTTTGCTGATACACAGTTGTTCCCCTGTGTGTTTTTGTGGCACCGTCGACGGGGAGTGCGTGGTGATTGAGTCTTTGACTGCGGTGACAAGTTCGGAGATTGAACTGACTTGGCTTTTTATCAAGTAGGTGAGGCCGTCGGTGAGTTGGTGTCCGATGGGTAATGCCAGTAAAGGTGATAGGTGCGAGGTGAGAACGACTTTTCCGATCCAGGGGTGGTGCTCATCTAGGTGAGTGAGGAGGTCGGCACCGGTGGGAGCTCCATGACCAAAATTTAAGTCAGTCACTAATACGTTGGGTGAAAATGATTCGATTGTGGAGATTGCATCGGGCACCGTCGGTACCCCACTTACGGCAAAGTTGGCTGCGGCCAATGCCTCGGTCACGAGAGTGAGGGTGAAGGGGTCATTGTCTACTACCAGCACGCGCACTTGGAATCCTTGCACCATAATTCTCCTAAATTCGGTTTTTCAATTGTGCGGTTTTAGGTTTGTGCACGCGCGAGCGTGTAGGTCACATGTGACCAATGTCTCCACTTTCCGGGATGAAATGATCACGGTATGGCGGCCGGATGAAGTTTTCGGTAGGCCCCCGCTTGCAGTTCCTTAGGACATTTTTTCTGGGCCCCTCGAAAAAGACTCAATTATGTAGTAAAAACCGATTGTATTATCTAGAATTTCTATTTGCCATATTGACATGCTACCGATGGGGGCCGTTAGGTTTGGTGCTAGCAGTAATTAGGGTCGAAAAGGATTTCGATTAAACTGTTGAGTGGCCGCCACTTGGTGGCTACGGGCATGGAAGCTCATTTAATTTTCGCTTCAGTACTTCGGTGCTGGGGTCTAAAGGAGCCGAAATGCAAAACTCAACTTCCTCAGGAGGAAAGCAGACTCTCTCGTCGGAGAAGCAGTTGCTGGTGACCAGCAATCTTGCTCTCGTAGGGTATGTAGTCAGCGGCCTCGCCATGAAACTTCCCACGCATATTGATCGAGACGAATTAAGGTCGGCGGGGCTTGAAGGCCTCGTGCAAGCGGCTCATTCTTTCGCTGAGGACCGTGGGGTGCCGTTTCGCCACTTCGCAGCCCTTCGGATTAGAGGCGCAATCATGGACGATCTTCGACGAAATGATTGGGCGTCCCGCTCCGTTCGCCAGGCCGGTCGTGTGCGCGAGCAAGCTGTGGACCACCTGATTGCAACTTTGGGTTCCGCCCCAAAAAAGGCAGAAATCGCCGAATATATGGGTGTGAGCATCGAGGAGCTCTGCAGCTTGGAGGCGTCCCTCTCCCGTGGCAGCGTGCTTTCCCTCGATGCGGACGCTGCGTCTGGGGGCTTCTCCTCAAAGGAAGTCGTGGATTCGGAGTCCGGCGGTCCTGAAGAACATATCTTGGAAAGCGAGTTCCAGACGTATCTGAGGGCGGCGGTTACAGCGCTTCCCGACCGTCTCGGTGTCGTCATCACGCGCTACTTTCTTCAGGGCCACGCCATGGCAGATATTGCTGAGGACCTTGGGGTGACCGAGTCCAGAGTGTCCCAGTTGCGCGCTGAGGCGCTTGTGCTGTTGCGCGACGGCATGAATACGCATCTTGCTCCCGAAGAGGTCCCGGTGTCAACGAGGCCTGGTGGGGCTGTGGACCGACGAAGGTCCGCCTACTTCGCGGCCGTTGCCGAAAACCAGTTGATGGGCTTGGATCAACGGCTGACCGAAGAAAAGAAAGCGGCTGCCGAGCGACCACTTCAACCAAGTACGGCCGGAATGGCCTCATGAACACTGTTAGTATCCACGTAAGAGAGGTATGTCATGTCATTTGAAATTGCCGCAATCGGTGCAAACGGGGTAAACACCCGGCCGGATATTGCCCTGTTGCAAGCCAATGCCACAAATGCGCTGGCAAAGATCTCGGGAGAGGTGAAGGCAGCCCAGGCAGCCCCGGTTGCCCCGACTAACCCGCCAGTGGGTCTGGTTTCTTCGTTGGCTGCCACTCAAACCGCAATTACGAGCACTCAAAACGCCGTAAATGTCCTGCAGACGGCGGACTCGGCGTACACCAATGGAGTCGCCCTTGCCCAGCAAGGCGTGGCTTTAGCTACAGATCGGCTGGCTGCAAGCGGTGACTCAGCGGCGGCCATTGACAGCCAGCTTTTGGCTGTTCAAGCCGGAATCGACTCTATTGGTGCCAACACCACGTTTGGCGGGGTTCCAGTTCTCGGAAATTCGGTGACTGCCGCGGTGGGCTCTAACGGCGCCAGCATCACGGTGACCCCTGCTTCCATTGGACCGGTCAACTCCGGGACCCCGGTCCAGCCTGGCAGCATTGCCGAGTTCCAAGCGGCCGCCGTAGCCATCACTAATTCTCAGTCGGTAAATGCGGGGAATCTGAACTCGATGCAAAACTCGCTTCAGGTTCTCGAGTCCACTGTGGTCAATCAGCAAGCGGCGATCGGTCAGGCTCTTGATGTGGGTGTTGTGAAAGAGATGATGAACCTGACTTCGGCCAGTATCGGTGCAGACCCTGCCGCCGCCCTGCAAGCTCAGGCCATGCAAATGTCTGATGCGGTGTTTAAACTCCTGTAAATCCGATTATCAAATCGCCTGCTAAAACGCTAAGCGGTGCCGATAAGATGAATGGAGGTGTGTTGTGGTCGCCATAACGTCAATGAACTTGATCGATGTACAAGCCATCGTGTCTAACATCATGGCTGTTGAGTCTTTGCGGGGCGACCGACTCGCGGCGCAAAAGTCCACTCAAAGTGCGCAAATAGTTGCTTTACAAGAGCTCAACACCAGTATGGCGGCGGTAGGGACGGCCGCTCAAGCCATTACCAGTGCGGCGAGATGGGTCCCACCTACCACCGCGGTCGCTTTTTCTGACTCTGGCGACGCTGGCAAAGTGTCGGCGTATTCGAGCGCGGGGGCTGTTTCAGGGGCTTCCCCGTACCCATTCTCCGTCACTTCGATTGTGGGTGGCGGGTCTACAACCGCGACTATCTCGTACACCAAAAATAGTGCGACAGTGACGCAAACATCAAGCTCGAACACGTTTTCAGGACTGGCAGACTTCCCAGGATTGACGATCACGGTGTCGGGGGTGACTGCAGGGACGGCCACTGTAACTCCCAGCGCGACTACTTCATCGACTTCGACCGTAATGACAACTGCCGCCCAGAACCTGGTGACGGCTTTGAACACCACGCTTAATTTAATCAAAGTGCAGACCGCGGCAGATGGGGTTTTGGAAACGAGCTACACCACTAAGGAGGTGTCGCAAAACCTGCTCACCACCGCATTTGACTCAAACACGCTTGCCTCTTTGGCAGATACCGGGATTAATTTGACCAGGTATGGATCATTTACCTTTGACTCATCTGTTTTGAGCACGGCTTATGACAACAGAGCATCAACTCCTGCTTCTCTGGACACTATTGGGCAGGTTGCGGCCTTTGCGGCCCGTGTTGACGCGGTTGCGACAGCGGCAACATCTATCACGGGCTCGTTGTCCCGCGAGGTTTCTTCTGGCCAATCCCGTGTATCTGATTTGACCCAACAGATCCTCGACATGAACACTGCTCTCACGCAGCGTGAGAATTCACTCACCGTGTTTTACTCAGAACTCAACGCTAAAATTTCGTCACTCCAATCCCAACAAAGCTACTTGCAGACTTCACTAGATGTTTTCGTTAAAGCACTGACCAAAAGTTGATCTGAATGCAAAAAAATCCGTATCAGGCCGCCGCCAACTACCGTGACCATGCCGTAACGACCGCATCACCTGCACGAATTGTGGTCTTAGCTTTTGAACGGCTCACCCTTGACCTCGAGCGAGCATTGGTGGCCCTTGAAAATGGTGAACACCCCCACACTCATCTAATTCATGCTCAAGAACTGTTGATGGCCTTGCTCTCTGGTGTAGATACCAATGCATGGGAGCACGCTCACCGCCTCAGCACGATCTACCTCTCCGTTCACCAAAGTCTGATCACCGCGAATATTGAAAAGAACCCAGCCTTAATCAAAGACAGCTTGGTCATCATTGTGGGGCTTAAAGATGCATGGACCCAGGCCGAAAGGCAGGCCGGTGAACTTTCATCTGCCCGGCCGGTTCGAGTCGTTGATGCCTGATCGCGCGCAAGTTATTGCGGAGTGGGAATGCGCCCTGGACCGAATCGAGTTAGATCTTCAACTTGCTCTTTCAGCAGCGCACGATCCGTTGGCCGGTCCGCTAGAAATCTGGGACCCACCGGCTGATTTACCCCCCATGCCAGCTGAAGTGGCGGACAGAGTGCGGCGTCTACTTGAACAGCAAGGGGAACTGCTACTGCAACTGGAGTCGAGCCGACGAAAAATTAGGCGACACCTCCAGTACCTTGACGCGAACGCCGCAAAAGGGATGACCAGCGGCCCACTATTTATTGACACTCAGTCATAGATTCACCTAACTTTATAGATTTTTCGCGAAATCCCTTAATTGCCAACGGAAATGACCGTTACTTCCCCTGAGTTCCAAGGACGGACCTCAGTTAATGAGTCTTCAAGGAGGAAGAT
The DNA here is from genome assembly GCA_002390705.1 of Actinobacteria bacterium UBA4426. Taxonomy (GTDB): domain Bacteria; phylum Actinomycetota; class Actinomycetes; order S36-B12; family S36-B12; genus UBA4592. Next base: position 20,620 of record DGQA01000012.1, read on the forward strand.
CATGGCGTTTCAAGTTAATTCCAATGTCGCAGCATTAAACGTATACAACAATCTTGGGGTGCATCAGACGAAGGCCGCTGATTCACTTGCCCGGATTTCTAGTGGTCTCAAGTCTGCGGGTGCTGGTGATGTATCCAGTGCGGGAACCGCCGCTGTGATCACGCAGAACCGGCAGGCCACCATGAGCAACATCAGCCTGGTGCAAAATGCGATCAACCAGCTTCAGGTCGCTGATGCGGTCTACGGTGAAGCGATGGCTCTGGTCTCACAAGGAATTGCGGTAGCAGCAACAGCGGGCAATGCTGGTGCTGACACGTCGGCCGTTACCGCTCAACTCGTGGCCATAACTGCGGCTGTGGCTTCGCTGAGCACCAACGTCCAATACAACGGATCCCGCGCACTTGTCACCGCCGCCGCACCGAACATTGGTGTTGGCGCCTTGACCGTCACACCAGCTACTGTTGCTGCCGTTGCTACTGACAACACTGCCGGTTACGTGGCTGCTGCGGCCGCGATTGCGGACCTGCGGGCCACAAATGGTGGCAACATTGCGGCGCTGCAGAATGCTCTGCAGGCACTCAATGCCGTGTCAGCAAATGAGTTGGCCGGTCTCGGTCAAGTCCAGGACACCGATATTGCTACTGAAATGATGAGCTTGACTTCAGCAAACATCATGACCGAAGCTGCAACAGCGATGCTCGCCCAGGCAATGCAAATGCCCAACAGCGTGCTTAAGCTGCTCCAGTAACCTCAGCAGTTCCATTGGCCGGTGGCCACAGCGCAAATTGTGCGCTGTGGCCACCGTTTTGTTTCTTGGAAGACGGCACAACTCTTAATGAGGCGCTGACTTCATCGAGAGCTGTGCCTGATTGAGCATAAATATCGTTTTTCCCCTTTCTTTTCCCTCAAGTAGAGCTGAAGATTGCCGAGACGCCCGAGAAGTTGTAATATTGGGTTCCTATTTGCGGTAGAGACCGTGTGTCAGCCCACGCAAGGGCTACTTGCACGAAAGTTTCACGAATGAGGGGGAGTTGTGCCTTTTCAAATTGGTGCCAATTACCCAGCACTAAATGTCTACAACAATCTTGGGGTGCACCAGGCGAAGGCCGCTGATTCACTTGCCCGGATTTCTAGTGGCCTCAAGGCTGCTGGCGGTGGTGATGTCGCCAGTGCGGGAGCCGCCACCACTTTGAGTGCCAGTATGGCGGCTACCCAAAGCAACATCGGCCTGGTCCAAGCCGCAATCAACACGCTACAGACTGCCGACAGTGCCTACGGTGAAATGATCGCTCTTGGCAACACAGGGTTGGCACTGGCCAATACACTCGGTGACGCCGGAGTTGACACTTCGGCGATTACCGCCCAATTGGTCACGCTGACAGCGGGGATCGCTTCGATCAACACAAATACGCAGTTCAATGGGGTAGCTGTATTGGGCACCGCCCTATCCCCCAAAGTGGGTGTCGGTTCCACGACGGTCACACCGGCTGCTGCAACACCTCCGTCCGCCAACACTAGCTCCGCTTACACCACCTTTTTGAATGGCACGTTGGATCTTCGGTCAACGAATGCAGGCAACCTTGCTTCGTTGCAGAACACTCTGCAGGTACTCAACTCAGTTGCCGCGACTGAGTTGGTCGGTATCGGTGAAGTCCAGGACACCGATATTGCTACAGAGATGATGAACTTGACCTCAGCAAACATTTTGACCGCGGCGGCTACAGCGATGCTTGCCCAAGCAATGCAAATGCCCAGCAGTGTACTCACGCTGCTGAGGTAGTGGGTCGGCTCTGAGCAAAGACAACACCGATGAAGGGTGTTTTTTGTGTCCCAGAAAAAGGCTCCAGACGAGAATCCTGAGGATCTCACTGACCAGGGCTGGTTTCACTGGCCTAGGGAACAGGCCAAGTAGCTAATCCCAGCATCATCTGTGAACCCCTCATGAGAGAGGTGGTTTTTTTTCACCTCAGGTATTCGACGTTTACTCCGATAAGGATTCCATACACACAGTTCCCTTTTTTCTTGGTAATCCGTTATTCTCAAGATTCTTAATGATCGGCCGATGAGTAAGGTAGTCAGGGAATGGGCTCAAAAGCCGTTCCCACACACCGACCTTGAGGAGGCAAGCATGGACATGTCCGGGCTTTCCTCCCTGCTATGGCGCGAACGGGATATTCTCGACAATCTCCTGTTTAAACTCGATGTCCAGCAGCTTCTACTCATGAGCGGGCGATCTGGCTGGTTGGTACGGGCCAGCCGTGAAATTGAGACCGCCTTAGAGCAGGTACGAATCATTGAGCTTGAGAGGGCCGTCCGATTCGAACGAATAGCTGAGGATCTTGATTCGACAACGGCTCCAAGCCTGTCGGCAATCGCCGAATCGGCCGAAGAACCATGGAAAAGCCTTCTGACCGAGCATTACGAAGCCTTTTTAGAGATAGCAGCGCAGATTCAAAAAATTACCTCACTCAACCGTGAGCTCGCTTCAGCGGCCCAAGTAGCCACCGAAGCAATTCTCGCCGGAATCCAAGGGGATTCGGATCCCGTCTTACATTTATATGCGCAGACCGGTGCTGCGGAAAAAGTCGACCGCAAGTCCGTATTTGTCGACGAGGGGCTCTGACGTGGCGACCTTCTCAGGAATTTCCACGGCACTGTCGTCATTGCAGGCACAACGCGTTGCCATGGACGTTGCCGGACAAAACATCGCCAATGTCAGCACCCCTGGATACTCACGACAACGGGTTGACATGACAGCTGGTGCAATCGGGGTGGACGTTTCTTCAATCCAACGGCTCCACAGTGGAATACTCGGAGATCGGGCACGCACCGAAGGAGCACGACTGGGTGACCTCACGGTGACAAGCACCGTATTGAACCAAATCGAACAAGTCCTACCGGAGCCGAGTACATCCGGCCTTCAGGCAAAGCTAGATGCACTGTGGACGGGATTCGCGGATATCGCGAGAGACACAAGCAATGCAGCCGCCCGAATACAAGTAATCGCACAAGCCAACGTGCTCACAGACACACTTAACGATGCAGCCCAGCAATTAACAAATATTTCAGCCAGCCACACAAAAAACTTGACGAATTTGGTGACCTCAGCAAACTCCTACGCCAAACAGATTGCCGAGCTCAACATTTCAATCAGTCAGACCCCAGAGGGAACAACCGCAATAAATGCCTTGATGGACCAGCGTTCCTATGCGGCATCTCAACTTGCCGAAGCCGTGGGTGGCACCTACCTGATCGACAGCAGTAACAACATGAGTGTGTCCCTCGGCGGAGCGACCTTCGTTGGTCCAGCGAATCACTCAACACTGCAAGTTGCCACAGCAGGCGGAACAACATCGGTGCAGTGGTCGAGAAACGACTCAGCAGCTGCCATTTCAAGTGGAAATGCCAACGGTTACCTCACTGCGATCGCCACCACAATCCCAGCCTGGACGACATCACTTAATGCTGTTGCCAGCGCCCTCGCAACTACGGTGAATAATGCTCAGGCTGCCGGGTTTGATTCTGCGGGAACCGCAGGCACAGACCTTTTTACAGGTACCACAGCAGCTACCATCAGCGTCGCATTAACCGCCGGCTCAAAAATTGCTGCCTCGTCGGTTGCACCCGCTGGGGGAGTTGCCTCACTCAACGGATCTAATGCGGACGCGATGTCGGCACTGGGAAGAACGGCCAATGGAGCTGACGAGCTGTATCAAGATCTGGTCGTATCCCTAGGTTTCGCCGCTCAAGGTGCCCAGCAAACGTCAGAGACGGTGCAGGCTTTCATGGCGAGCATCACCAGCCAAATTGATTCACAGTCCGCCGTCAACATAGATGAAGAGATGGCGAATTTGCTCACCTACCAGCGAGGCTATGAAGCGGCCGCCCGCGTCCTTACCGCAATTGACGACGCACTCGATACCCTCATCAACCGCACCGGCCTTGTCGGACGATAGGAACTATCCATGACCTCAATTACGCGCTTTGCAACTGGTTCGCAAAGCCTGCAAAATATGGACTCAGTGAGCTCAATGAGCAAGCGCATGGCCCAACTTCAGGAGCAGATCTCCTCCGGCAAGGCAATCCAACGTGCCAGTGAAGACCCGAGCGGCACCAGGTCAGTTATGGCGCTGCGGGCGGAGCAAACCCGCATGTCGCAGTACGCGCAAAACATCGACAATGGTGTACTCAGACTCAATGCGACGCGCACCCAAGTGGACTCAATCAACGAACAACTTCTCAAAGCCCGTGAGCTTGTGCTTCAAGGGCAGGCCTCCAATTCGACTGCGGGCACCCGAGCCACACTCGCTGCCCAAATTGATGTCATTGCTTCCAGTCTGCTAATAGCAGCAAATTTTGACTTCGCTGGACGAGCCCTTTTCAATGGTGCAACATCGGCAGCCACCGCCTACAACGCTGGAGGCGATTACATCGGAGACACCAATCAGGTCACCACGCGGGTTGATGACTCTGGCTCTACGGTCAGAATTGAATTAAATGGCCCCGAAGTTCTCGGTGTTGGGGGAGCGAATGCCTTTGCCGTGCTCACCGCCATCGCAGACAGTTTGCGAAACACCCCGGGCAACCTCCCAGCCAACCTAGTGTCACTGGACTCAGTGATTGCCACGGCTCGCGGCGCCCAAGCAACCATCGGCTCTCGAATCAATCAACTCAATGAACTTCACGACGTAACTGCGGACCGGATTTTGAATGTCACGGGGGCTTTGGCCGCTGTTGAAGACACCGACCTCACAAAATCTGTGATGGAATTAACCATGCAGCAGACAAGCTACGAAGCAGCCCTGTACGCCACGGCCAGTATTATGCAACCATCGTTGATGGATTTCTTAAGATAACTGTGTTTAAGAGAACGATAATTCACATGAATTCACAAGCTGGAGAGGGAGAGCACATGTCAGACATCACGCCAAATGGTGTGCAGAACGACGTCCCTGTGGTGGAAGTACGGGGCGGGCTTTTGGGGTTTCCTGAATTCACCCAGTTCTCCCTAATCAAATTAAACGATGAAGGATTGGTATACCGACTCCAATCACTTGAAGATGCTGCCATCAATTTTGTGGTCGTCCCGGCAGCGTCATTCTTTCCTAATTACGCGCCTCTCGTCGACGATGAAGTGGCGAGGCGGTTCGACCTCGAAAGCGGCCCAGAAGTGTTATTGCTTCTTGTTGTGACATTGGGTGAATCTTTCAAAGATTCCACAGTGAACATGATGGCTCCCCTTCTTCTTGATCCCAACGCCCAAATTGCAGAACAGATAATTGTGGAAAATACTGATTTGTCTGTACGCACTCCGCTAATGGCTGCGTAGGTAGCAGATGCTGGTACTGAGTCGCAAGGTTGGCGAAAGCATTGTGATCGGCGATGACGTGGTCGTAACCATCCTTGAGATTCGCGGCGATCTGATCAGGGTAGGAATAGATGCACCGAAAAGTGTAAAAGTGCACCGCAGTGAAGTATTCGAGGCGATTGAGGCAGCGAACAAGGAGGCTGTTGCGCCAACTCTTGAGGCTATGTCTGAGTTTGCTTCAGCGATTAAGGACCTTCCGCTTCTGCCAAAAATTGAAGACCCCGAGTGATCCAGTTACTTGTCACCATTTATCCAGCAGTTACGGCTATAAATGGCCGATTTAGCGCTGGGCAATGAGCGCACGGATCTGTTGAGCCACGTTGTCCGGACGATTAATGGGTTCGGTTCGTAGCTGCTTAATCCCCACCCCGGAAATCGTTAGTCTCCCGTAATTGAAGGCTCGACCGAATGGCCCTTGCGCGATATCTACACCTTCAATTTTGTTGAACTCAAGGGACTCTTTGTTCCGAAAGATAAACGTCCGCACCAACTGGATCTTCTCTGAATCGATCGTTATACGAAACATCACCCAATTCAGAAAGCTCAGTAACGGGAATAACAGCAGTAGCAGAGTCAGTAAAAGCGCAATGGATGCATTTATCTGAATCAATGTGATCACACCCACGACAAAAATAACGGAGAACCAGATGCCCACCGTGACTAGAATCGCGCGACCCGAGGCACGGCCCTGTTCGAGGATCACCCCATCGAGTGAACCCTTGCTTGGGCCTTGATCGGCACTTTTATCGAAGCTAGGATCCATGCCACTATCGTAGACCATGGGTTAACTTTCAGGTGGCCCGTCTTTACGGCCAGTATTTTTTTACGCGTGAATATGTATCTCGTGGAACCTGCAGTTCCCGCGTGGTGGTCCTGACGCATGAAAGGATGGCGTGTGTGAGTGGAGTGAGTTGCGGACATGTGAGTGGAAATCCGGTAGTCCACTACGTGGGGATTGATCCTGGCAATCATTTGCCTCTCATGATTGCCCTGGATTCTCGCGGTCGGCACTGGCTCACCGATGGCACCCGATCCACTGTCGTCTACCCTCCCATGAGGGAAAACTCAGGTGTCGGCGCGGTTTCCTTCGCTTATGACTATTCGGTCGATGGGGCTACGTCATTACTTTCTGCGGTCGACCCCATCAAAACTAAGGAACTTCCTTACGACTCGTTGATCCACGTGAACTGGTTGATCCTTGCGGTGTACCGAATGGTGCAAACACACCCACGCGGTACGTTAGGAATCAACAGGGCCGTGTTAGATCACGATCCCCTATTTGCCAGTAATCAGTTGCGCGTGAAAATTCAGGGAGCGGAAAAGCTGTATTTAATTAAGCGACTGCGGCCGCGACAAAGAGGACATTTTCTAATCGAAATCATTGCTCGAGATAATGAACAGGTGATGCTGCTCGCAGAGCACACAGTTTTGGGCTTGATACTCAACAAGACATTGGAAGTGCGCGTCGGTGCCGCGGAGCAACAAGCTCGCGAAATCATGGCAGAGGTACTCGAATTTATTTGGGAATGCAACACCGACCAGCGAAACATCGCCATGAACAACACGTCACAAGACGATCGAGGTTAACGCGACAAAACTAAAGGGCTAAGACGTCGTCACTAGCGGGATCTTTTTCAGCCATATCCTCACGTAACTTGTCCAAGCTTGACTGCAATTTGCGGTTATTCGAGGCTTCTTCGTCGATTTGAATATTTAATTCGGTAATTCGAAGATTTAGTCCCTCAATAGTCTCGCGATCTTGTTCAATCTTGATGGCATGTTGAGCTTGCACTTCTACCATTTCGCGTTTGAACTCCGCCGTCGCCATAAAATGCTTCAATTCCAAGCGATCCGTTTCGTTTTTCACGTAGCCCAACATGGCGAGGAGACCCAAACCAGCCACAATGAACACCAAGAAGAAAATCCAAATCTCCATGAGGCAATGTTATACCTTTATATCGTTTATGGCTATCCCGTTTAAATTATGGGCCCTGAATATTGACACCAATCGTGTCACTTACCAGTTCATTGACGGAATCATTGAGCATACTTGCAATATATACAAAGCTACCAATGAAGGCCAAAATCATGAACACCTTTGTCACCGGATCCATTCCGGCGCCCATTCCAGATTTCCGTGCCATGCCCGCTCCCGTCGCTACTCGCCCCTGTCAGGTCTTCCGACCCAAAAAATCTACCTGCCATTACTCAGCACTGATAATCTTGGGGAAAAGCCAAACTTCACCGAATATCGGCCGATACTACTAAAGCGGACGTTTCTCGTTCAGATTTGACAGGAGGAAAGTAATGCCATTGATGACGCTATCGCGTGTACCTGATGGCGTGACCGTCGTTGCCTCAGTTGAAAAGGCTGAGCGGCTGGCCGAGCGAAAGAAAGCTCCTCCGCTCCTCATTCTTGAATCGCTACAGGCCTATTTGGATGAAATGGGATTTGGTACGGGTGAACTGCTGTGGGGCCGGCTCGGGATGCAGCGGTCTTCAGGTAGTTTCCACCTCGCACGCGATGAAAACGTTCAATTTGTGCTCAAGCGACGCCTCGATGGCCCCCAGCCCAGCGATGTCATGAGCTTGGAAGACGAGATCTCTCTGTTAAGGATTCTTCGGGAGAACAATCTTCATTCGCCCGAAATATTACACGTGTGCAACGACACCAGCATAATTGGTGCGCCCTTCTATCTCAGTGCTTTCCTACCCGGAGCTCGGGTTGTTAATTCAATTCCAGATGCCCTGAACAATGTTGAAGACAAGGTGGGGATGTCCCGTCGCGCCATCGATGACCTGGCCCGGATTCAAGTGGAGATCAGCCCAAAGCAAGTTGAAGGTCTCGATCATGGAGGCAGCGATTTGCGCAAACTCGTTTTGGAATCCAAACGTCTCGCCCGTAAACTCAAAATGCGCCGTCTGCCCGGATTCGAGATCCTCGGGGACTACTTGTTAGAAAATTGCCCCGAAAGCCGACCCGCGGTCCTTAGCCACGGCCGCTACGGAATGCAAAATCTGTTGTTTATGACTCAGCCCCCTCCGACTATTTCTGGGGTTTTCGGCTGGGAACGTGCCACCGCATGTGACCCCCTGATGGATCTGGGGTACTTCACGGCCACCTATTCTGCCCGCGACCTCCCACCAACTCCGCTGGACACCGCACCCGTCACTCGCGACGAAGATGGATTTCTCTCTCGAAACGAGCTCGTCAATGTGTTCCGAATAGCAACGCACCTAGATACCGCACCCCTACCGTGGTTTCAAACCTATTGCTTGTGGCGGGAGGCTGTGCAGCTGGAGGCGATCTTTGAAAGGCTGATGAACAAGGAACCTGTCCCGAGTAAATCCTTCGCCCTATCGCTGCGCGATGGCGTCCCAGCCATCCTCGCTAACGCTGCCCACTTCTCTAAGGTAGATGGAGTTGAGGCGACAGCCCCGAAGCGCTAGGAATCGGTGGGCATAATTCCTCAATATTTGTTCACTGGAGCCGATGGCTAGGTTAATAAAGCGCGATGCGATGCGCCTAATCGGGAGTCAACGTGAGTATCAACGATGTCATGGCGCGGATCGGAGCGATCCGCTCCCGGCTGGAACTTCCCCCGTTACAAACTGGATCTGCACTGCCCATGACTGGGTCGAATGCGATCGCAGCCAACTCGCAATTTCCCGGCCCGACCGCGGGGGATTTTCAGTCCACCCTCGCCACAATGACGGGAATGGTCCCCAGTTTCCCGGGTTCGCAAAGTCAAATGAATCCATTGTCTCAGCCTCCTGGCAATGGAATGCTGTCCTCGGATGCGCAACTTGGCGCACGAATGTCTCAATATGCTGTGAACTTCGTGGGGGTGCCTTATGTGGCTGGTGGGAATAACCCCACAACAGGTTGGGATTGTGCGGCTTTTACCGAATGGATCGCCCAGCAACACGGGCTCTCAATTCCACCCGTGTCTTGGCAGCAGATCAAAATTGGTGAACCAGTGGCCTCACTTGAGCAAGCTCGAGCTGGTGACCTGGTCTTCTTTCACGAACCTTCTGGGCACAACCGGGATCCTTCCCCCCTCAAGGTTAACCATGTTGGCCTCTATCTGGGCGACGGCCGCATGGTCGAAGCCGCCAATCCGAGCGCGGGCACTCGAATCAGCGACGTAAGTGTTGAAAAACTTGTCGGGATCCGGCGCCTCGCCGGCCCATTTAATGGTTAAACCTTCGGCCTCGAAAAGAATTTGGTTTGTCTGCGGGAAAAGTCTCAGATGCCCCACTAGCTGGCCGATAAAATCTCTGAGCAGGAAGCTCGCCTCACTCGCCAAGGATTTGGCCCAATTACCTTCATTGGTGAACGGGATCTCACATGGACTTTGGCTTGGTAAACCCGGCGGTACGCATCGCTCTTGACGGATTAATGATGCGTCAAGAAGCAATTGCGAATAACGTAGCGAATCTGTCTACGCCCAACTACACGGCAACCAACATCGAGTTTGAGGGCGCATTGAGTGCAGCCCTTGACATGCCCGGTTCTGGCTCAGCCACGACGCAAAGTTTTGTGAGCGTCATTGCGTCGGAAGCTCCCCGAACGCAGGATGGCAACAACGTCAGCCTCGAAGAACAAACCCTGTTAGGCACGGAAACTAACCTGCGGCTAGAGCTCGCTTTGCGCGCCGCCGAGGGAAGATTTACGGCCATGAAAAATGTCTTGGGCGGTAGCTGATCATGCTGTCGATTTTTAATATTTCAAGTACCGGCATTAATTTTTATAAAAACTCCCTAGATGCGATTGCCCACAATGTGGCCAACGTAAACACGGTCCGGACCATGGATGAAGGTGCCGTGCGTCGCCAATCGGTGGTCGGAACTGCAGACACATCGCCTGTACCAAACATGATCGGGACCGGCGGCACCGTGGGAGGCGGAGTTTCCTTTAAAGTGGTTCAATCCTCTTCAGCAGTGGGGCTGGTCACTTACGATCCGGAAAATGTACTTGCTAACGCAGATGGGTACGTTCGCCGCCCTGACATTGACTTGACGACCGAGATGGCCGACATGATTATTGCTCAGCGCGGCTATCAGGCAAACCTAGCGGTAGTTCAACGCGCGACCGAGGCTTACCAAGCCGCACTTCAGTTAGGCAGATAACCCATGACCTTCAGTATTCCCGGAGTCTCACTCTCTACAGCGTTACCTCCGCTTCCTCCCACACCCCCCAGCCCAAGTATCAGCCCGGGGGCGATTCCGTCTGAGGGAGCCGGGGTTGGTGGTGCGGTCACCGGCGCAGGCACCGGATTGGACTTTGGATCTAGCTTGGCAAGCGCAATGGATCAATTGGGCGCACTCCAACAAAACTCTGACGCCCTTGCCACCAAAGTGGCCACGGGTGAATTAAAGAATCCACATGAATACCTCATGGCGGCACAGGAAGCATCAATTGCCACCCAGACCGCTGTCGCTGTGCGAAATAAGGCACTCGAAGCTTTTAGTGAAATCATGAGGATGCAACTGTGATCGAGACCTTAAAAATTTTCGGCACGAGGGCAATCACAGCCCTTCGCCTATTTAGCCCCGGACAAATCACCGCCATTGTCATCGGGATTCTCGCTTTGCTCGTAGGCGCAATGGTCTTGTTGCGGGTGACTGCCTCCCCGCTTACACCGCTCTACTCAAACCTGTCCAGTGAAGACGCGGTCGCGATCACTGAAGAACTTGATATTCAGGGCACAGCATATGAGCTGAATGCAGGCGGTACCCAGATCCTTGTTGCCCCAGAAGACGTCTCTGCAACCCGATTGACCATGAGTGCGGCCGGACTCCCTGCCGACGCCGGTAGCGGTTACTCCTTACTCGATGAGCAAGGCATGACTACTTCTCAATTCATGCAAAACGTTACTTTCCAACGCGCACTCGAAGGCGAACTGTCCTCAACCATCGAAGGAATTGATGGCGTACGGTCGGCAACTGTCCTCCTTGCAATTCCAGCGGAAACTGTGTTTACCCAGGCATCAGATAAGCCGACGGCGTCCGTACTCATTTCCATGGGTGGAAGTCAAGTTATCGATGGCGAACAGGTCCAAGCAATCACCAATTTGGTGGCCTCCGCCGTACCTGGATTGGCCCCAGAAAAAGTCAGCGTCTCGGACTCTTCTGGAGTGTTGCTCTCCGGTGGCGGGGTTTCAGGCGCGGCATCCGTGTCCCAGGGTGCCCGAATCGAGAAAGGCCTCATTGAATCTGCACAAACGATGCTGGACAAAGTTTTGGGCCCTGGTGTTTCCACTGTCACAGTTAACGCCGATCTTGAATTTGACCAAAGGTCTACAACCACTCAAGAGTACGCTTACCCCGAAGAATTACCCCCGCTCACGGGGCAAACAAACACCGAGACCTACACGGCAACTGACAACAGCGCAATCGAAGGCCCCGTCGTAGGCGACCCGCCCGCTGTGATCGGTGAAGGCACTACTACCGATTCTGAGAACGACTATGAAAAAACATCGACAACTCAAACAAATCCAATTAACAGCACCATCACGGAACGAATAGGTGCACCCGGAGACATTCGCAGGCTCACCGTTGCAGTTTTGGTCGATGCCGCAGTCCCAGCAGCCTCATTTGGTGAGGTTGAGGCGATCGTGGCCAACGCGGTCGGACTCAATGCGGAGCGTGGAGACGCAATTCAGGTTTCCCAGGTGGTATTCGACACCTCCGCGGCTGACGCTGCCGAAGAAGCTGCTGCTGAAATTCTGGCAGCGGAGGCAGGTGCCGCAACTTTCGACCTCATACGCCAAATCGGTATAGTAGTCTTAGTTCTAGCGGTCCTAATTTTGGGCATACTTTCACTTCGTCGCCAGCGCCGAACGATGATCGACATGGGAACGCTTGAAGCCCAAGGATTCGGAGGCCCCGTCGTGCTGGAGAGTCTCGATGAAGATGGTCAGCAAATTGAAGAAACTGCTGTTCCCGTGTTGGTAGGAGCGGGTGGAGTTCCCCCAGTTGAGGGAGAAGAAGAATTCATCCCGAGCTACATTAAGAACGCCGGATCTGCAACCTATGACACTCTCCGGGACTTTGCCACCGAAGAACCAGAGCAGGTCGCTAAGGTCCTGCGTACCTGGATTGCGAAGTAGGTCGCGCCCATGGCACCTATTCGCCCGGAAGAGATCACACCCGCTTATAAAGCTGCCGTGATAGTGGCCCAATTGGGTACTGCCGCAGCCCGACCCGTGTTTGCGCAATTGCCCAATGAGGAAATTCAGGCCATCACGGGCGAGGTCGCCCGGCTTAAAGAAGTAGATCCGATGCTTGCACTGGAGATTATCCGCGAGTTCATCACTTACGCTGCGGGCACTCGAATGGCAGGCAGTGGCGGCCTGGACGTGGCTCGAGATTTACTTGACATGATCTTTGACCAGGCCGAAGCAGACGAAATGTTCGAGAAAATGGTGAGCTCCATCGCAGAACCACCATTTCATTTCATGCGCAAAATGGAACACTCACAAATCTTGTCCTTCATCAAAGATGAACACCCGCAGATCATTGCTGTCGTTCTCGCATATTTGCCATCAGACCTTGCTTCATCTGTTCTTTGTTCACTGCAAGACGAGACGCAGGGCGAAGTTGCCGGTCGAATTGGCCTCATGGGGCGGGTTAATCCGGACTCAGTTCGCTTGGTCGAAACTGTCCTGAAACGCAAGATGTCCAATGTGCTCGTGACAACGGAATCTTCATATATCGGTGGTATTGATCCCTTGATCGGGATTATTCAACGCACCGATCGACAGACCGAGAAAGTCCTTCTTGAAAGCATTGAGGAACAAGACCCCAAACTCGCAGAGACTATTCGCTCACAACTATTCCTATTCGAAGACGTCAAGAATGTTGACGACAGGTCGCTGCAGTTGATTCTCCGTGAGGTCAATCCGCAAGACCTTGCCATGTCATTAAAGGGCGTGAGCACGGAACTTCACGAGAAAGTTTTGCGAAATCTTTCCAATCGGGCAGCAGAAATGCTCGAAGAGGAATTGGAACTTATGGGCCGGGTGCGCCGCAGCGGTGTAGAGGAAGCCCAAGGAAAAATCGTAGCTGTAATCCGGCGCCTTGATGAAAAAGGCGATATTGAAATCAGCGCTGGTGGTGGTGAAGATGACTTCGTTGTTTAACGCCTCTCCCGTAACACCGGCTGAAGCAAGCACACTGACAGCAACTCGGTTTGACAGCGTGTTGCGTCAACTGGAAATTGATCTTTCCCCGGAAGTCAATCCCCAGGAAGTAGTTCTTTCTGCTGAGCCAACCACACTAGATTTGGCCGTCGAATCTGAGTCGAGTGTGATGACCCGCGGGTTTGATGCGGGTTTCGACGCTGGTTTTGAAGCCGGCCATAAGAGTGGACATGAAGTTGGGTTTACGACGGGTGTCAGCGAAGGTCGCGAGCAGATGGCTGCCGATGTTCGCGCGGAACTCCTCACCGAGCACACGGCTATCATGTTGGAACACTCTGAATTGAGAGCCAAACTCGAAATCGCTTTAAACGTCTTGGCAAGTGGTATGTCCTCATTGGAGTCGGCCACTATCCCGGTGTACACCGAGGTTGGTGTGAATCTGGGCGGTGTAGTCGTTGAACTTGTAGAAGAAATCCTCGGGGCAGAACTGTCTACCGACAAGGCCCACGTCGTCAATTCGATCAGCGCCGCCGCTGCCGAAATCCCCGGCCACTCGCAAGTGCGCGTGGCATTACACCCGGACGATCTTGAATTAGTTCACGGCTTGGGTATCGATTTTGAAGAGACCCTTCAGCGTCCCGTGCGCCTGTTGGCCGATGACTCAATTGAAGTCCACGGAGCAACTGTGACAAGTGGCTGCACTCGGGTCGATTCCCAAATCAGCCAACGGATCGCACGATTAAAGGAGGCGATTTCCCCGTGAACCTTCAACAGACTTTAAATCATGGTCGCGATGCTGTTCGCCTTCCTGTGAGCGGTGAGGTCGTCGGCGTCAACGGATTGACGATCTGGCTCGAAGGCGTCCGCTCAGCAATCGGTGACGTACTCGACCTAGACGTTCAAGGGCAGAGCCTTCCAGCTCAAGTGGTCGGAATTTCTGGGGATCGGCTGGCGTGCATGCCCTTGGGAGAAATGTCTGGCGTTGCACCCGGTGTTACCGCACGAGCCACAAATGCACCGGTGCGGGTTCCTATTGGTGATAAATTATTGGGGCGCGTTATTGATGCCCTCGGAAACCCGATAGACGACAAGGGTCCCCTACCCACCATGCCATTGTTATCCACGACCAATCAGGCTCCGTCTCCACTTTCGCGCCAACGAATCACACAGCAATTACACGTGGGAGTTCGAATAATTGACACTTTGATCCCAATTGGGCGCGGGCAACGAATCGGGATCTTCGCCGGTTCAGGTGTGGGAAAATCAACCCTGATGTCCATGATGGCGAGAAATACTTCAGCCGACGTAGTGGTCGTGGGACTGGTTGGCGAACGTGGCCGTGAAGTACTGGAATTCATCGAGAATGACCTCGGTTCAGAAGGCCTGGCTAAATCAGTAGTCGTTGTTGCGACCTCAGATATGCCACCCATGGTGCGTCTTCAGGCGGCTTCGACGGCTACTCGCGTGGCTGAGCACTTTCGAGATCAAGGACTACACGTCTTGTTGTTCATTGACAGCATCACACGGACCATGACCGCGCAACGAGAGGTCGGCCTGTCCGCTGGTGAGCCACCCGCGGCCCGCGCATATCCCCCATCTGCATTTGCGATGTTGCCTCGCTTACTCGAACGGGCCGGTGCCTCGAGCGTTGGCACCATTACGGGTATTTACACAGTTCTCATTGAGGGCGACGACCTCCAAGATCCCGTGGCCGACAGTGCCCGATCGATCCTTGATGGACACATTGTTTTAGACAGGGAGTTAGCCACCGCAAATCACTACCCGGCCATTGACGTACTCGGTTCCGTCTCTCGAGTTGCACCATATGTGACCAGCAGTGAAGTTCAGTCGAGTGGTGCCGAGTTGAAAAAACTATTAGCGGCCTACCGGGAAGCTCGCGTCTTGGTGGAAGTCGGCGCTTATGTGAATGGGTCCAACGCCGACGTGGACCGGGCCATTTCACTCATGCCACGCATCAATGCGTTCCTTCAACAGCCCACCCACGAAGTCCCCGGTCTTGACGCATCACAACAGCAACTTCTCGGATTGGTAGGCACCCAGTGAATAATCGGAACCTTGATGTCTTGCTGAAAGTTCGAAAAGCAAAGCAAAGTCAAGCGCTTGCTGCTTTAGGAGTCGAACGAGTGGCCGTTGCCGGTCTATCTTGTGAACTCGAGGAAGCATCTTCAAACCTCGCTGAACTGCTACTGGACGGTCGGCGCCGGGTTGAAGACATGAAATTCATTGCGGCACAACGCTCAAGTTCAGTTGCTTTCATCAGACAAATCAACGACTCATTAATGCTGGCGCAACTACGCGCTGAGAACGCGCGTCTGGCGTGGCTGGCTACTGACCAAGATCGGGAGATCAGCCAGCGACTACTCGATCGCGAGCAAGACGCTGCCGAACTTGCCAGTGACAGGGCCGAACGGCTGAACTCGGACGAACGGGCCAGAAGCATGATTTTCTACCGCAAGCAAGGATCAACAAAGAAGGGAAAAGACTCATGACTACCGTGGCGACAATCGCGGCCAATGCGGCCGCGGAACCGGCAGTACTCAGTGGCTCGGCTCGATCAGCTGACTCGTCGGGTCGGTTTGCAACAGAGTTGAGCAAGACTACGCAACAGGTGCGCGAACGCCACGATGGTCAACAGCATGCGACCGCAAGGCGATCTGAGGAAAGCGAATCTGACAATGGCCCACGAATCCGCACGGCGAAGCCCGATATTGATCAGAGCGCAACGCAAAACTTGGTAGCCGAGCTCACCGATTCCGAGGGCAAAGACGACCTTGGGTTGACCCCAATCGGACTTACCGTCGCCGCTCCCGTTGGTAGGGAATCACTAGATCCCGAATTAGTTGGCCTTGGGGTTGTTGACCCAAATTCCATGGACGCAGAACTCGAAACTTCGTCTGAATCTCAGGAAGGAATAACCTCTGCCACGTTTAAGTCAGGTGCAGGTTCCCTTTCCACTACCAACGGAACAATGCCAGATGAGTTACCCACAAATAACACGATGAAGCCTGCAGTTGTCACCGGAAATGCCACACACACCCAGGTCGGGAATGAAGAAACTGTGAACAGTGTGCTCGGTACTGGCTCCGCCGATTCAGTGGCGGACGAGGCAATGTCGGGGGCCAGCCCCAACGCTGGCACCGCACCGGACGCTGGGACAGCGCCTGTGCCAAATAGCAGGAGCGCGAAATCACCAACCAACAGCGGTGCCCCGGTGGACGCCCTTGCAACTGATTCTCCAACAGAGACAACGAGCGGATCTTTAACCGTTGAGGGTGAAGCCGGTGAAGTTCCCGGTGAATCCAACACCGTCTCCGAATCCAGTGTGACAACGTCTAATGAATCAGGTCCACCTTCGGACGGTGCGAGTGACGATGGCAGCCAGAACGATAGGAGATTTGGGACCCCGGGCGAGTCAGCCGCAGGCGTTGTCCGGACTGGTCAATTTGAAAGTGAGATAATTGATAGATCCCAAAGTAGTGCGGCTCGAGCAGGCGTAGACATGCCAGTTTCTCCCGTAATGATAAACCAGGTGGCAGCGTCCGGGCCCTCACAGGCAACACTTGATCCTGGTTCTCCAATCCTGTCAGCCGAACCAAAAGCGCCGACGCCGGTGGCTGCCCAGATGTCCGCTCACTTGAGTGCATTTAAGGGTCTCGCCAATGGCACCTACGAAACAACCTTGCGTCTTTATCCTGAGGAATTGGGTCAGGTGTCGGTTCGGATTCAGGTTAACGGAGGCACCGTATCTATCCACGCCTTTGGGGCCAGTGAAGTGGCGGTTCAAGCACTTCGCGAAGCCATGCCAGATCTGCGCCAAAACCTTCTTCAATCTGGTCTTGACCTTGTCGATAGTCAGGTCGATCAAGGATCTTCCTTCCTCAGCGAAGAGCAGGAATCAGCTAACGGCCGCATGGTGGATTCAAGTAATCCCGACAGCCCGGTGAACCAACAAAATAGTGAGATCGCTGGCGACACCATCGATGCCCTCACAAATAGTGAACGAACCGAGGGAGCTCGCGTCGATGTGCGCGTCTGAACTCAACCAACTCCCACCCCATCTGAAAAGAAAGGACATCCGATGACTATCACCCCTATCGGATCGACCGGTACTCCCATTGCCGAGTTAATGGGACCAAAGCCAGCAAAAGCTTCCGATCCTGCTGGAGAGCTGGGCAGTGAAGCATTTCTGAAGCTCTTGGTTGCCCAGTTGAAATATCAGGATCCCCTCAACCCTGCCGATGGCGCCGAATTTTTGGCCCAAACCGCCCAATTCACCATGGTCGAAAAACTCACAACCATGGTCACGCAGGGTGAAGAGACGGCTCGCAGCCAGCAAGAAACACAGGCCGCTCAACTGGTGGGTAAACAGGTCACCTACGTGAGTACCTCCGGTGAAAAAACTGAAGGAACGGTGGAATCCGCATCCTTTACCGATGACGGCCAAATGCTGGTAATCGATGGGAAGTCGGTCGAGCTAGACGCGGTCACAGGAGTTATTGGTGGGCCCAATGATTCACAGGTTGCGCAAGCGTTGACGGATCTTGGGCCGTCGTTGTCGGCCAATCTCGCACCCGAATTAGTTAAGGCGCTACAAAGCTTGGGGCTGACCCAATCCGGCACGCCAGTTGTGAGCCCGTCGATCCCGAACCCGACTGTCGCTTCTTCTTCAGGAGACAGTGAGACAACTGTCTCCAGTGTGGAAGAGGGGTGAGAACACATTTCTTGGCAAACGCACGAGGCATAGGCCTACCGCGTTTGAGTAACTAGGTAACAAAAAAGGTGCTGCTAGGGATTGCGAAACCTTTGATTGCGAGGCCACGGATGGCGTTGAACAAGAAGCAGTTGAGCCGAACGGTTCAACTCAACAACAACCGGAGGTAAAAAATGCTTCGCTCATTATTCTCAGGAATTACAGGTCTGCGCGCCCACCAACAAATGATGGACGTAACAGGCAACAACATCGCAAACGTGAACTCGGCTGGATATAAGGCATCAACGGCTGTCTTCGAGTCAGCGATCTCTCAGGCAGTAAAGGCACCCGGTGCCCCCGTTGCCGGTGCTGCCAATGCTGCTGCTCGAGGTGGCGTGAATGGAGTCCAGATCGGACTCGGTGTCAAACTGGGCGGCGTGTCAACTAACTTCGGTCAGGGTTCTTCCCAACTAACAGGGGTATCCACCGATTTCGCTCTTCAAGGTGGAGGATTCTTTGTCACCAACAATGGGATAGAAAATCAATTCACGCGGGCTGGTTCCTTCACGATGGATGCCGCCGGCAAGTTGACCGCACCCGACGGCAACATCGTGCAGGGTTACATGGCCAATGCCGCCGGTGTTATTAACCCCAATGCCGCCACAACAGACATCACTTTGCCGGTGGCACAGTTGTTGCCGGCCGTATCCAGCACCACCATGAGTATGGGGGGTAACCTTAAGGCTGATGTTGCCAATGGAACCACTGTGACGAGTTCAATCACCACTTACGATGTCCTGGGGGCGGCGAGTGCGACTACGGCCACGTTCACCAAGACTGCTCCGGGTTGGAACGTTCAGTTAACTGGTGAAGACGGAGCCGCCGGGGCTGCGGTCGCGATCACCTTTGACGGAAATGGTGTCCTCACTACTGCCTCTCCAATTGCAGCGCTGAATCGGCCTGCAGTCGCTGCGGCGGTTGGTCCCCCAGTTGTTGTGGCGGTGCCGGTAGCCGACTTCGAAGTGGATATCACCGGACTTACCCAGTATGCGGCTTCGAGTTCATTTGGTATCACCGAACAAAATGGTGCAGCCGTCGGTGCGCTCACCACCTTCTCCACGACCAGTGATGGCCAACTCATCGGTATTTACAGTAATGGTAAAAAACAAGCCCTGGCACAGCTAGCGGTCGCTATTTTCAATAACCCTGATGGTTTGGAAAAAGTGGGCGACAGCAACTACCGGACCTCAGTTAACTCCGGTGTGGCGTTAATTGGCTCTGCGACCGTTGGTGGGCGCGGGTCAATACAGGGGGGATCCCTAGAAATGTCCAACGTGGACCTGGCTTCTGAGTTCACCAACTTAATCGTGGCCCAGCGGGGCTTTGCGGCAAACTCTAGGACAATGACGGCTGCAGACGAAATGCTACAGGAACTCATGAGTATCAAGCGTTAATGTGCAATTCTGTTTGGGTAGGCCACATGGGTGTCTGCCCAAACAGAATTCATTATCTCCCTGAACTCACAATAGCTTCAGCGCAGGATGCATTGACAGTTGTGGGCCTTCTCGCCCGTGACTACCTTAAGTCGTTGCTATTCCTGCCGATTATACTGTGCGAAGCGAAAATACTCTAAGGAAGGAGCTGGCACCGTGATTAAGTTAACGAGGCTCAACGGCGAGAAGTTCGCGCTGAATAGTGATCTGATAGAACGGATCGAGGAGTCACCGGACACCGTGTTGACCCTCGTGGACGGCAAACACATTATGGTGACTGAGAGACTCTCTGACATTATTGACTCAATTCGATTGGACCGTGCCACCGTCCTAGCAATTGCTCAAGACGTGGCTAATTCCATCGATGACCCCTCAGGTTCAGCTAGTGCAAACGTCATTTCAATGAATCCGCGCGGATAATCGTGGATCCAATAACGCTTATTGGCGTAGTTCTCGCTTTCATCATTGTCATGGTCGTCCTGATAATTGAAGGCGGCTCGCCTACCTCTATTTTACTCCTTGCCCCATTGATTCTGGTTTTCGGTGGGACATTTGCCGTTGGCGCTGCCGGGATGTCAGGCAAGTTATTCTTGGCGTCGCTTAAAGCGGCCGGCACAGCACTCATATCCGGGACCCCAAAATATGAAAGTCTGCTGGAAACTCTCGTGGAATGCGCCAATATCGCGCGAAGGGATGGATTACTCTCCTTAGAAGCCACGGTAAGCGAAATCGAAGACGCGCTGCTACGTCGCGGACTTGAGTTGGCGATCGACGGCACAGACCCCGGGGATCTCGGGCGCATTCTCGAGGCAGAACTGCACAGTGAAACGGTGTACGGCACCCGCCAAGCAAAACTTTTCATGGATATGGGTGGCTACGCACCAACCATTGGCATTATCGGGACAATTCTTGGCTTGGTCACCGTTCTGGGAAACCTTTCTAACCCCGACGAGCTGGGTGGGCTTATTGCCGCGGCCTTCGTCGCAGCCATGTGGGGCGTACTCTCGGCGAACGTCTTCTGGCTACCCATCGGAACTAAAATGAAATTGCTCAATGACCTGCGCACCACGCAGGGCGAGGTAATCATCGAGGGAATCCTGGCCATTCAAGCCGGTGCAAACCCACGCATGGTGGAACGCAGGCTTCGGGCACTGCTTCCCGCTGATATCCTCCGGGATCTTGAAAAGGCAGGCTGAACTTGACTAACCGTCGCCATGTCGAAGAGGAAAAGGAGAACCACGAAAGGTGGCTAATCTCCTATGCCGACATGGTGACCCTGTTGTTCGCTCTGTTTGTGCTCTTGTTCGCCATCAGCCAAGTCAATAACGAAAAGTATGAAGAACTCTCCACCTCCCTAGCCACTGCTTTTGGTACGGCCGTGAACATTTCTGATGGCAATAACAGCGTTCTGCCCCTGGCTGGAGACAACGTAACTTTGAGCTCGCTCCCGCCGGTCGATGCACCCGCAATTGTGATACCTGATGTCATGCCCAAAATTCGCGACCAAGTGTCGAATCTCATGTCCACTCAAGGAAGCGTTGATGGCATCAAGGCGAGCCTTGCTGTTCAGTCAGCGGTGGCGGCCGAGGCTGCTGATCAGGCCAACCTGAACAAGGCAGAACAAGCGCTCGCCAGCGCCGTGAGTTCCGCGGGCCTTTCCGGAAAGGTAGTTCTCAGCCGAGAGGAGCGAGGGCTGATTGTGACCCTCCTCGTTGACGATGTGATCTTTCCTCCGCACAGCGCCACGCTTCAGTCCGGCGGTTCTGATGCGATTCGGGCACTCCTTCCGGCGCTCCAGGATTCCGGAACCAGACTGATCGTTGAAGGTCACACCAACACGGCTCCTGTGCAGCCGATTAATTTCCCCAGCGACTGGGAACTGTCCAGTGCGAGAGCGGGCGCAGTTGCCCGGTTTCTCAACTCTGAAGGGGGAGTTCCTCGGCCGAGAATGCATGTTGCCGGCTACGGGGACACTTCGCCATTGGTCCCCGAGTCCAACCCGGATCACCTTCGCCTCAACCGACGAGTGGCGATCGTAGTGGCGAGTGGCTTAACGGAGGAACAACGCTCCCTCCTTGCTGGCGCGAGGGTCGCCAGTGAGATGGCCGATCAGAACACATTGCAGTGACGCAAATAAGACCCAGTTCGCTCAAGATTTGGTCCGCAAAGCCGATGAGACGTATGGAGGAAAATTATGGCGAAAAAGAAGTCTGACTCAGAAGATGGCGACAAGGGCTCACGGCTGCGGATAGTTGTTGTTGTGCTGGCTGTCCTGCTGATCGGGGCCGGCGTGTATATGTATCTCGGAAATGGGTCCTCAGAGGCGCCCGCAAGCGTCCAACCTGTTGCCGTTGCGGCAATAGATAAAGGCGAGGTCATCAAACTCGAGCCTATTTTCATTAATCTTAAGAACGATCGTTTCCTCAAGGTCGGGCTAGCACTGCAAACAACTCTCACCGGGGATGACGCCGAGCTCGATGGGTCGATAGCACTCGATGCTGCCATCGAGGTCTTTAGCAATAAAGATATCGACCAAGTAGTGACTGAGACTGGCCGTGCCCAGCTCAAAGAGGCATTACTCACGCTGGTGACCGAAAAATACGGCGCCCAAGTAATCGATATCTATTTTACGGAGTTTGTTATGCAGTAGTAGTGACCCGGTCGCCATGGATGAAACGCGACTCTTGATATCGGGCAGCTGGCTAGCAGCGCTCGAGGGCTCAAAGGCTGGAAGGAACCGGCCCCTACCGCCCGAACATTCTGAATTTTTTGCGATTAAAGGCTCAGTTAGGGCTCTGAGCAGACGATGAGTCTTTCGTGGTATCAAAAACTTCTGCTCGCACTCGCTCATCAGGGAGCATCCCTGGGGCGAGCGGTGCCGAATCTTATGATTTTCGAAATCCCTCCACATTCACCCGGGAACACCAGCGAATAATGGAGACAGCGTTAAGGGCGTACGCAGACCAAACCGCCTCGGTGATCACCGCGAAGCTGCGGGCGTCCTGCTCCCACGAGTTAGAGTCCTTGCAACAAACGACGTATTCAGCCTTTATAAATTCGCTTCCCGAAGAAACGCTGCTTCTTGCCGCATCCCTTAACCCAATCAATTCAACCGCTCTGATCCACCTGCCTTTGGATTTTGCCATGCTGTCGATTGACTTACCCCTGGGTGGCTCCGGAGAAAATGACCAACCATCACGTGGTCTGACGGAAATCGAAAACGTGCTTGTGGGTGATCTGGGGAGCAGTATTGCTGGCGCTCTGCGATTTAGTTTCGACGGAATTATCACTTGGTTTCCCGTCCTCACAGGCCAATACTCCTCACCTGAGCTTGCCCACGCAGCCTCTCCCGGTGACCAAGTACTCGTCGCGACCCTCCGACTGGAAATTCAAGAAGAAGTTTTTAACACAATCCTCGCGTTGCCGCTCACACCAATTTTACCGGCTTTGGACGCGACACTTGCTGCTCGACTGGCAGAACAGAGTGGCTCGAAAAGCCGTGACTTCGCCACTGACCTCGAGGCGCGTATTCGGACCGCACCCGTGACAGTGTCCGTGCGCTTACGGCCCATCCAGGGACGTTTCGCCGACTTCGCCAACATCTCAGTGGGAGATGTGTTCCGGCTAGGCCATTCACCTGACTCAGCTTGGGAAGTCACCAGCCACGGTGTCGTGTTTGCGCACGCACTCCCTGGTGGAGAAGGCACTCAAGCAGCATTCCGAGTTATTTAAACAAATAAGGAGTTGATATGACCGTTGGTAACAACGAGAGCCGAATGGCACTCATAATGGAACAGATGCACATGTCCATGTCAGGATTGTGTGATGCCCTTTCCGTGACATCGGTCGTGTCTGCGGGCGACCCATCGATGGACCCATTGGATATTGAAATCACCCCCACTAGTTCGCTGGCGGTTGTCTCAGTGGAGGGGGCGATCAACGGTAATCTGATGGTCGCGCTACTCGAGGGCGCGAGCCCAGATATCACTACGTCCGAGGGCCTAGTCGAAGAACTCGGTGAGGCAGTGGACGCCATGTCTCAGGTGATGGATTCAGAAATTGGAACTCCGGCACCGGCCTCAGGTGCACCTACAATCGGTGCCGACGTGAGTGTGCCGCTGCTTGTAGACGGTGCGCTCGTGGGCGCGGTACTGCTATTCCTTGCCCCTGTCGATGATTCTGTTGAGGAGCCTGCTGCTGCCGCTGCTCCGGCCGCTGCTCCGGCCGCATTCAGTGCCATGGGCACGATGAAACAAATGGATGCACTAGCGGGAGTGCAGATGGAGATCACGATAGAAGTGGGCCGCACCTCACTGCCGATTGGCCAACTACTGCAGTTACAACCTGGCCAGATCGTGGAACTTGACCGCGAAGTGGGTTCCCCCCTCGACATGTTTATTAACGGCACCCTGCTGGCCCACGGTGAGATTGTTGTCGTGGACGATCAGTTCGGGTTCCGGGTCACCTCAGTCGTAACAACGGATTGATTCAAGCCGAATAAGTGAATTGATGGATACTTTATCGCTCGTTATCAAGCTCGTTGTTGCGCTCGCCATTGTTGTGGGACTCATCTGGGGCCTAGCCCGCGCTAAAAAGCGCATAAGCCCTACAAATTCAGCGACGATACAAGTCTTGTCGAAGATTCCGGTAAGCCGCAAAGGCAGCCTGCTACTCGTTGAGGTAGGCGGAAAAAAACTTATGATCGGTGCAACCGAGAACAACATTTCATTGCTCAGTGTGATCGACATGCTTCCTGAAACCCTTGAGATTAAAGAAGAACGACGGCCCGTCCATCTGGATTCTTTCATGGTGCAACGCGGTGACTCCTCGGAAGCCCTAGGTTTTGACCTAGACCTCCTAGACGAAGACGCTCTAGCGTCACTAAAGAATTCACAGTCCGACAGCGCACTTGCTGGCTCTGTCCTATCGGCAGACACTTGGCGACAACTCGCCGCCACTCTGCGCGAGAAGACAGTCCGCTCATGAGTCGATGGGTGCGCGCCGCTCTTGGTCTGTCCGCAACATTTTTCAGTTTCATGGTCATCGGTGTGGCGCTGTCCGCGCCATCACAAGCAATCTCGATAAACCTTCCCGACCTCGTTGGCGACGAAGGTCCATCCAGCGCGATCGTGCTCCTGCTTTCACTCACCGTTCTTGCTGTAGCACCTGCATTGTTACTAATGGTCACCAGTTTTACAAAAATCATCGTGGTGCTGTCCATCACACGCAATGCCTTGGGCCTTCAGGGAGTGCCGCCCAATCAGGTGCTTGCTGGACTGGCAATCTTCCTGAGCCTGTTCGTCATGTCACCTGTTCTGACACTGGTAAACACAGATGCCCTTCAGCCCTATCTTGATGGGACAATCAGTTTTGGTGAGGCATTCGACCTTGGTCGCGTCCCTCTTGAGGAATTCATGCTCGCTAATACCCGACCAGAGGAATTGGCTCTCATGGTCCAGGTCTCAAGTGAAGCACCCCCCGCCACACCCGCAGACGTTTCACTCACCACGTTGGTCCCGGCGTTCATTTTGTCCGAACTTCGCGCCGCTTTCATTATTGGGTTCGTAATCTTTCTGCCCTTTTTAATCATTGATATGGTCGTGAGCTCAAGCCTGATGTCGGTCGGCATGATCATGCTCCCGCCTGTTTTGGTGTCTCTGCCCTTCAAACTTTTACTCTTCGTCCTAGTGGACGGCTGGGCTCTCATTATTTCCTCCGTCGTCGGAAGTTACGGGTAGGTGGATAAATGAATGAAACATTTGTAGTGGAACTTTCCACGCAGTTCATGTGGACCGCAGCATTACTCGCTGCCCCGGTCTTACTCACCGCTGTACTCGTGGGCCTGGCCGTTTCACTCTTCCAGGGACTCACCAGCCTTCAAGACCAGACACTGTCCTTTGTGCCCAAGATAATTGCGGTTGGAGTTGCGCTGGTGGTGGCAGCGGGATGGATGGTTCAAACCTTATTGGCGTTTACCCGTGAAGCTTTCGGACTCATTCCCGGACTACTCGGTTAAGGATCCCGAATGTTTGAACTGGGAATTTCCACCGAACAAATAATGGGCTTCCTGCTGGTGTTTGCGCGCGTTGGTGCCTGGGTGTGGCTTACTCCTCCCTTTGGTGGCGGCTTCCTGCCACCTCTGGTGCGGATTATGGCCGGGCTGGCATTTGCCATCCCTATGACTCCGGGCGCGATTGCTGCCTCAGGAGGGATCTCCCTTGATCCAGTGAACCTGTTGCTTCAGTTCGCCCTCCAGGTGGTCATTGGAGTAGCCCTTGGATTGGTATGCCTGACTTTACTGTCAGCCGTACAGTCCGCAGGTTCAATTATTGACGTTGCCAGCGGCTTGTCGCTGTCAGCTGCCTACGACCCCTTGATGCAGCAACAGTCTACGGTGATAAACCGGGTGTACCAGCTTGTGGCTGGAGTGCTCATTCTTGTTACCGGTGCATATCTCATACTATTTGCCGGGTTCGCAAAAACCTTCGAGGTTCTGCCGATTGGCAATGGCTTAAGTCTTGATGTGACCGCCGCTACTTTGACCAGCGCCTTGAGCGTGGCTTTTGTTGCCGTTTTGCAGATTGCCGGTCCCATCATTGCCGTCCTCTTCTTGGCAGATATCGGACTTGGCCTGCTGACGCGCGTGGCTCCTACTATCAACATCTTCGTACTGAGTTTCCCTGTCAAGATCGGAGTGGCCCTGCTACTGGTGGGGGTTGCCATTCCCCGGTTAACCCCGGTTATCGCTGGTCTGACGGACTCATCCGTCGATGCCATGCGTGGAATTGTCGGGAAGTGACGCATGGCAAAAGCTGATTCCGCTGCCAAGACCGAAAAACCGACTCCGAAGAAAATCAAAGAAGGGGTCAAACAGGGCCAGGTCGCACGGACAACAGACTTAGCAGCCTGGACTGGGCTCCTCGCCCTTACCCTCTTAACCCCATTCATGCTAGAACTGTTGACCGAGCAACTCCGGGCCTTACTCCTCACGCTTCCTGACATGGCGCAGGAGCCAACCCCTGAGCGTCTGGGCAGCATTGCTTTACCCGCGGTAATCTCGATAGCGGTGCTACTGGTCCCTTTTATGTTGGTAATCCTCCTTTTTACTCAAATCTCTGGTTGGATCCAAGGCGGTGCCCGCCCCTATCTGTCGCGGATAGCACCGAAAACCAGAAAAATCAGCCCTCAACAGAATGCAAAACGGATCCTAGGTACTCAGGGCTTATGGGAATTGGCCAAGCAAATCCTCAAGACAACCTCAATTGGATTGGTGCTCTGGCTGGTTATCAGCCGAGTCGTAGAAATCATTTTCGGGTCAGGTTTGCTCCCGCTCTCCGTTTTGACGGAGATTGTTGCCGCCGAAGGGATTCGGTTAGTGCAGGCCGTGATTGCCACTGGACTATTGATCGCGGTCGCCGACTATCTAGTCAGTCAAAAAAGGGTGCGCAAAGAACTCATGATGTCCATGCGAGAGGTCAAAGAGGAGTTCAAGCAGTCAGAGGGTGACCCGTTGCTTCGAGCTTTTGTCCGCCGCCGAGCACAGGAGGCCTCTCGAAACCGAATGATGGCCGATGTTGCAACGGCGGACCTTGTTCTGGTCAACCCGACCCACATCGCGGTGGCTATCAAATACACCCAACACCTCGGGGCCCCCCGAATAGTGGCGAAAGGTGCCGGAGTGATTGCAACCAGAATCCGTGAACTTGCCTCGGAAAACCGGGTACCCCTCGTGGAGGACGTTCCCCTCGCTAGAACTTTGTACCGAAACTGTGAGGTAGGTTCAGAGATCCCTACCGAACTCTTCACGGCCGTGGCCCGGGTCTTGGCCTTCGTCATGAACCTTAAGCGACGGGGGGCACCTGCGGGCCTGCATAGTTCACGTGAAGTGGACCACTTGATCTCTCTATAAAAAATCATCAAGTGGGGCCTGAGGTGGCCGATATAGCAGGTGCCAGGATGGCAGGTAATCCCATGGACGGTTTTTCCAAGGACAGGGGTTTCTGTGCGGAAAATTCGTTGGGCTCAGTTCGCAGTGCCAATCGCCGTAGTCCTTGTCATCGTGATGTTGATCGTCCCACTACCACCATTCATCCTTGATCTACTGATCTCATTCAACATTGCTGCCGCCCTCGTTATTCTTCTCGTTGCAGTTTATGTGCGCAAACCCCTCGAATTCTCAACATTTCCCGCCCTCCTACTTATTGCCACCCTTTTCCGGCTCGGCTTAAATGTGAGCGTCACTCGGCAAATCCTTGTTAATGGTTACGCCGGTGAGGTAGTTGAGGCTTTCGGGAGTTTTGTCATTGGCGGATCCCTCATCGTTGGTCTGGTCATTTTCCTCATTTTGATCGTTATTCAATTTATCGTGGTGACGAAAGGGGCCGAGCGCGTCGCCGAAGTTGGCGCCCGATTCACGCTAGATGCCATGCCTGGCAAGCAGATGGCAATTGATGCGGACCTGAATGCCGGTCTTATTGATGACGACGAAGCCCGGCGCAGGCGAGCCGAAGTGGGTGCTGAAGCTGACTTTTACGGTGCAATGGACGGTGGTTCAAAGTTCGTCAAAGGTGACGCAATCGCCGCAATCTTCATTACGATCATCAATCTTTTCGGAGGCGTAGCAATCGGTGTCGTTCAGGGAGGCCTGAGCTTCACCGAGGCAATCAACACGTACAGCCTCCTCACAGTGGGCGACGGGCTCACCGCTCAGATCCCGGCCCTGATGCTTGCAGTAGCAACCGGCCTAATGGTGACTCGTGCCGCAACAGAGGGGGACATGTCCTCTGATCTCATGAAGCAGGTCTCGTTCCAGCCGCGTGCGTTGACATTCGGAGGCATCGGTATTGCTGCTCTAGCAATTATTCCTGGCATGCCCGCTCTGCCATTTCTCATAATTGGCGGTGCACTAATTTTCATCGGTAGACGACTTGCCCGCACCGCGCCAGCAGTCGGCGATAAGGCGATTGAGGGAGTAAGTGATCGACTTGAACTGCCAGCGGGCGTCCCTTTACCAGACAGTCCTGAGGGGATCGTTATGGATCTGCAGGTCGATGCACTTGAACTCGGTCTGAGCTACGACATCATTGACTTGGTTGACCCAAATGTGGGCGGGGACCTGCTGGTCCGCGTGAAGGCCCTTCGCCGCAAACTCGCCATGGAGCTTGGTCTAGTTCTCCCCACGGTCCGCACACGGGACGATACAGAGTTACCGCTAGCCACCTATCGAATCCGGTTACACGGAGTGGAAGTTGCTCGTGGACAGGCCCCCCCAGGGCACGTCCTCGTTATCGGCGACGGCATGGAAGACCTGCCAGGTGAAGACACCAAGGAACCAGTCTTTGGTCTTGACGCCCGATGGGTGCCCGTTGCCTATCAACGTCAAGCGGAACTTATCGGGGCCACGGTGATTGATCGGGCGTCGATTATTACTACCCATCTCGCCGAGACTGTCCGCAAGCATGCAGCTGAACTTCTTTCGCGGGAAGACGTCAAAATGCTCGTCGACTCACTGCGCAAATCACACCCATCCGTTGTGGAAGAGCTCACTCCCGCGCAGGCTTCTCTCGGAGAAATCCAACGAGTCCTTCAGGGTCTGCTTAAAGAACGGGTCGCGATTCGAGACCTGTCTCGAATCTTTGAAGCCATGTCGGCGTCCATCCGTTCTGGTCATCAGGGGACGGAAGCGCTCGTTGAGTCCGCCCGCGAGGTGTTGGGATCAGCAATCAGTTCCCAAACCGCAATGGATGGGATCCTGCACGTGATTACATTGGATCCAACTTTTGAACAAGGCCTGCTAGCAGCTTCGCGTGCGGGGCAAGAAGGCCAAGTGTTAGCGATCGATGCAACTGTCCTCACCAGAATGAGCGCCGACGTTGGGCGGTTGGTAAATCAGGCCGAAGAAGCCGGGATATCACCAGTCTTAATTTGTGCAAGCCAGTTACGGGCGTCTCTCTACCAACAGTTGCGCCACGAGTTCCCTCGACTTCCCATTCTGTCTTATTCAGAATTGGGTGGACCCATTGATATCCAAACAGTAGGAGTGGTTGGCAATGAGCCTGCGAATGTTGCTTGAAGGACCAGACCTTAAAGGTGTGCTACGTGAAGTCGAAGCCAACTACGGTCGTGACTTCCACGTGATCCAAGCCGAACAGGTGCGCTCAGGTGGCGTAGGTGGTTTCTTTACAAAACAACACTACGAAGTGACAGTTGAAATAAATGATCCCCAGGTAGTGGCCAAGATAACCGCGCAACCCCAGACTGCGGGAATGTCACTCAATGAACTAGCAACCCGGAGCCAAAACGATCAGGCGGCGGCCTCCTCCCAGGATTGGGCACGGGACCTGCTCGAGAAAGCACGAACTCTCGACCTTCCAGAAAATTCTCACGATGTTGACAGGGCCTACGGCTCCGGGTCAGACTCGTTCACAACCACCGAAAGAGTGGACCCTGAGCTGAGCAATTGGAGCAATCTCACTTCACGCGCCGACAAGGGTCGCAAGTTCCGACTGAAACTTCGCAGAAACAAGACACCTCGAGGCACCGCTGAGGTCGGTCCAAAAAGGACCGATCCCGCTAGCCTCGAACAGCAAAAACGACTCAAGGAACTGCTGACCCAAGGGCCGCTCATAGAGGAGCCACCTGCATCCGTAGTTTATTCAGCCGCAGATGTAGCGCGGGTATTTCAAGACAATGAAGATAAAGACAATGATGACGATTTTTCCCACTTGCCACCGGCAGCCCGCCTTGTCGCACAGAGTGAAGGCTCCTCAAATGCGATGCCCGACCCCCAAAAAGAAGTCGGGTCGAAAGAGGTAATCGCAGGAGTACACGTGAATGCCAGCCCGACGCTGGAAGTTGCTCCGAAAACTTCACCTACAAGTGCACCTGTAGTGGATACCTTGGGCACGGAGCCCTGTTCTGTCACGGGTGCGCGGTCGGGTGACATCTACGGACCAGAGAGTGAAGCATATTGGCGAGTGCAGATCGGTGACCAAATCAAGGCGCAGCGGGACAAGGTGGAAAATTTTTATTCCCGTCGCGGCCCCATTGGCACCGAGGAGGCCCGCCGAATTCAGATCTTTGCCGCGGCTGAAACGATTGCCCGCACCTTACCCGCGAAAACTTCGGCCGAGAGTTATCGCCGTTCACCCCAAACAGTTGAAGCACCCCAAACAGCCATCGACTACGCCGAACCAACAGTTCACGCTCAGACTTTCGAGCCTGTCGATACTGTGCCGAAAATTGCGAAAACTAGGCCGGCATCGTCGGCCATAAAGTTTCAGGCACCAGATTTGGCACCCGTAACGCACATGAATACGGCCATTTCCCAAGGGATACCAACCTCGGCAGGTGAGATACTGGTGCTCATCGGGGATGCTCACGAGGCTTATCAGCAGGCATGCGAGATCATTGAGGTTGCCGATTGTGGGGGAATCGAAGTTCTGGCAATCACGCCGGCGGGGCTTGCGGTCCCCGAAATTGACGCAGAAGACCACTTCCGTCACTCTTGGGCAGACCAGGTCTTCGACCTGGCTCGTAGATCAGATTCGCCAACTATCGTGATTGTGCATGCACCCTTCCCAATTGGGAATAACGATCTCGAACGGGTTCGAATCGTGAAGGCAATTGAAGCCCTGGAAACCCCACACGTGTGGGCTGTCGTGGATGCTTCGCATGACATTTCATCTCTTAGCCAATGGACTCGGTGCTTTGGGCATATATCCGGGCTGGCGGTGGTCAACGCAGAAGAGACCGAGAGTCCTCAAGCCTTAACTGCTGTGGGTATCCCGGTCGTTTTCATGGATGGTCGGCCGTGTCTTGAAGACAGAGACGCAATTACACGCCCAAACTCTTCCCCTGCAGTGGAACAGATTGGTAGCCTGCAGCTCTGATGATTGCTCATATCCCACTCGCCATGGTCATTGCCTTGATTTTTAGCGCGAGCGGATTGTGGAGTGCGTTTTTCGACTCCAAAGTTGATCTGGGTGGAGTGCTGGGGCAGTTTTTGTTGATCACGGCGGTCATGACGGTGTTACTCAACCTTGTTAATCGCTTTTTGGCTCACTACCTTGCACATCCGAAGCTTGACCTGATGGCGCAGGGCGCAGAGCCCTTAGTGGCGCCTACGGTTGTAGTAGGGGAATCCACCGTTACTCCCCCCGAAGCGCCCGTAGAAGTCAACGCCTTGGAATCAGGATCAGATCAGTAGTTCGCGTTTCTCCATCTGTTGTGCATTTTTGTTTTACATTCACGCCATTATTGGCAAGGTAACCCAAAACAATCAAATGACTCGTCAAGTCAGGTGTATCCCGAACTCGCATTCGTTTCGCCACCACGTTCACCCAGCAACTATCGGCCCCAATCCTGCATGATTCGCGGTCAATCTTGGGGCATTTGATGCCTAGAACGGCTATTCCTCAGCGTTTTCCTCCACAAAAACGCGCGCCCTATGCTATGAGTCCAAGCGACTCAAGTACCTTGCGTTGGATTTGACAGTCAACAGAATTTAGGGCATAGTATTCACAGGATTTCGACAAAAGCCCACCTGGGTTGCGAGTCCGCACAAAGAATAAGACACACATACAGGAAATGAGGAGCCACAAAATGGCTAGAGCAGTAGGAATTGACCTTGGCACCACAAACTCCGTTGTTTCGGTACTTGAAGGCGGCGAACCCGTCGTTATTGCAAACGCAGAAGGTGCTCGCACCACCCCATCGGTTGTCGCATTCGCAAAAAATGGCGAAGTCCTCGTAGGCGAGGTTGCCAAGCGTCAAGCCGTGACAAACGTTGACCGGACGATCCGTTCTGTCAAGCGCCACATGGGAACAAATTGGAATGTTGACATTGACAACAAGAAGTACACCTCACAGGAAATTAGCGCGCGTACGTTAATGAAACTCAAGCGCGATGCTGAGGCATACCTGGGTGACACGGTCTCTGACGCTGTCATCACCGTCCCCGCGTATTTCAATGATGCACAACGCCAAGCGACAAAAGAATCGGGCGAAATCGCCGGCTTGAATGTGTTGCGCATCATCAACGAGCCAACTTCAGCGGCCTTAGCGTACGGGTTGGATAAGGGCGATCAGGAACAAACCATTCTCGTATTCGACCTTGGTGGTGGAACCTTTGACGTTTCACTCCTCGAAATCGGTGACGGCGTGGTTGAAGTAAAAGCAACAAGTGGTGACAACAACCTCGGTGGGGACGACTGGGACAACGCGGTCGTTGACTGGATGGTCACGCAGTTCAAGAACGCACACGGTGTTGACCTGTCCAAAGACAAAATGGCGATGCAACGCCTGCGTGAAGCAGCTGAGAAAGCGAAGATTGAACTTTCGAGTTCGACCGAAACCTCAATCAACCTTCCGTACATCACGGCAAGTGCCGACGGCCCCCTTCACCTGGAAGAGACGTTGAGTCGCAGCAAATTTGAGTCACTGACAGCCGACTTGCTCAAGCGCACCAAGGCACCATTTGAGTCGGTCGTCAAAGACGCTGGCGCCAAAATCAGCGACATTGATCAGGTAGTACTCGTCGGTGGATCAACTCGAATGCCTGCAGTCTCTGAATTGGTCAAGGAAATGACGGGCAAAGACGCGAATAAGGGTGTTAACCCAGACGAGGTGGTTGCAATCGGAGCGGCACTGCAAGCGGGTGTGCTTCGGGGAGACGTGAAAGACGTGCTGCTGCTCGACGTTACTCCGCTATCCCTGGGAATCGAAACCAAGGGTGGAGTCATGACCAAGCTGATCGAACGCAATACCACGATCCCCACCAAGCGTTCAGAAACGTTTACAACTGCAGAAGACAATCAACCGTCAGTGTCAATCCAGGTGTATCAGGGTGAACGTGAAATGGCTGCCTACAACAAGCAACTAGGAACGTTTGATCTAACTGGCCTACCGCCAGCACCGCGTGGAGTCCCCCAGGTCGAGGTCACATTTGACATTGATGCCAACGGAATTGTGCATGTGTCAGCGCGAGACACCGCAACCGGCAAGGAACAGTCCATGACAATTTCCGGTGGAACAACCTTAAACAAGGAAGACATTGATCGCATGATGCGTGATGCAGAAACACACGCAGAAGAGGACAAGCAACGCCGCGAGGAAGCAGAAGTCCGCAATAACGCTGAAGCGCTGGTGTATCAAACCGAAAAGTTCCTGGCTGATAATGCCGATAAAGTCCCCACAGAAGCGAAAGAAAATGTTGAGGGTCCGCTGGAAGAGCTCAAAAAGGCAATCGAAGAAAACGATGGCCCGGGAATGCGTTCAGCGACGGACAAGGTCGCAACTGCAAGCCAGGCGCTCGGAGCCGCAATGTACACGGACGCGCAAGCAGACGGATCTGAAGAAGACGCCGAATCAGCGGCAGATACAGCTGAAGAAGATGTTATTGATGCAGAGATCGTCGAAGAGGATGAATCCAAGTGAGTGAAGAAGAAGGTGTAAGGGTGAACGACAAACGTCGAATCGATCCCGATACCTTCGAGGTTCGCCAGCAAGACGCTGGCGAACCTGTCACTGAGGTGGGCGTGGAAGCAGAGATTATCGAAGGGGAAGCCGGCGGGCTTGAAGAAAAAGTCAGTGAACTCACTGAAGACTTACAACGGGTACATGCGGAGTACGCGAACTACCGCAAGCGGATCGACCGTGACCGGGAAGTAAATCACCAGATCGCAATAGGCGTGGTTTTTGCAGAACTGCTCCCGATCCTCGACGATGTCGAGCGAGCACGAGAGCACGACGAACTCACTGGCGCATTCAAAACATTTGGCGAGAAGCTCGAGGCGACTTTGAACAAACTTGGCCTAGAGAAATTCGGCGCGGCCCAGGATCCGTTCGATCCCAACCTGCATGAAGCTCTATCAAGCATAGAAGCCGAGGGAGTTGCCGAGCCAACGGTCATAGCTGTATTCCAACAGGGCTACCGACAGGGCGACCGGATTCTGCGCCCGGCACGGGTCAGCGTCGCTGGCACGTGAATGTAAAGGGGAACCAAATGGATCGAGACAGGCGATGAACAAGGATTGGCTCGAGAAAGACTTCTACGCCTTATTAGGTGTCAGTAAAAATGCGACCCCCGATGAAATGAAAAAGACATATCGCAAACATGCACGCGACCTTCACCCCGACAAGAACCCGGGAAACAAGAAAGCCGAAGACAAATTCAAGGCGGTTTCCGAGGCCTACGATGTATTATCTGATGAAAAGAAACGGAAGGAATACGACGAAGGTCGAGCTCTTTTCGCCTCCGGGGGTTACAGTCCCGGTCAGGGAGGCGGCGGGAAGTACAACGTCAATTACGAAGACCTATTCGGCGGCGACCAAAGTGGATTTGGTGACTTCCTTGGCGGTTTATTTAATCGAGGCGGCGGTGGACGCTCGCAACAGCCACGACGCGGACAAGATATCGAGACCGCCCTCACTTTGTCGTTCAACGACACCCTCGATGGAGTGACGGTACCGTTAAATCTTCAGAGTGATGCGCCATGTTCGATGTGTCACGGCACCGGAGCGAAAGCCGGCTCCACCCCAAAGGTGTGCCCCACGTGTCAAGGAAATGGACAGGTTTCACGTAATGCGGGCGGATTCGCATTCGCTGAGCCCTGCCCCACGTGTCAGAGTCGAGGTCTGTTCGTAGACGACCCGTGTAACAGATGTCACGGTTCCGGTCGAGGCAAAAGCAATCGAACCGTCCAGGCGCGAATACCGGCAGGAGTCAAAGATGGGTCAAAAGTTCGGCTTAAAGGTAAAGGCGGCCTCGGCAAGCGAGGAGGCCCCGGTGGAGACCTATTCGTCAAAGTTTCGGTTAAGCCCCATCCGCTCTACACACGCAAAGGCGAGAATTTAAGCGTTGAGGTCCCAGTGACTTTTGTCGAAGCAGCACTCGGTGCTGATATTCCAATTCCAATTCCACGCGGTGGGACTGTCAATATGCGAATTCCAGCGGGAACTACGACTGGTCGGACGTTCCGGATCAAAGGAAAAGGTGTCCGCGGCAAGGACGGCAAGAATCACGACGTTCTTGCGGTGATAGATGTCGCAGTCCCGCAGAACTTAAACGAGGACGCAAAGACTGCCCTAGAGGCCTTCGCCCAAGCAACAATTGATCAAGATCCACGCAAAGAGATATACGCGCTTGGGGCAAAACCATGAGCATTCCAAATGACGACAAAATTGTTGCTTCCGATACTCCGGTGTACGCGATTTCAATCGCCGCGCAACTCGCGGGATTGCATCCGCAGACCTTGCGACAATATGACCGTGTCGGTCTCGTATCGGCACACCGAGTCGCGGGAAGAAATCGACTTTACAGCGCGCGCGACGTCCAACGACTCCGCTACGTTTCACAATTATCAGCCGAAGGTTTGAGCATTGAAGGGATCAAACGAGTGATTGAACTTGAAGAACAAGTCCTCGCCCTCCGTGAACAGCTCGACGAGTTTCATCGCGAACGCACATCACGCGCTTTGGTGGTGTGGCAACCGCGATACAGGAATCCGGGACAATAATGGAGATTGCATTCACAACTAAAGGCCAGGACTCTATCGGTGCGTCGGTTCGAATTGCTGCTGCCCAAGGAAACCCCGCAGTTGAGCCCATTCACCTTCTCGACTCACTATTACAACAAGGACCCGGTATCGCGACCGCTCTACTTGAGTATCTTGGCGTGGACGTGCCCACCTTCAAGACAAGGGTGCGGGCAGACTTGCAGGCGCTTCCCTCCGCTTCCGGGTCAACTGTTGCGGCCCCGAAATTAAGTCGCATTACCCTCACAGTTCTCAAGGAAGCAGATGTACTCGCTAAAGAGCGCGGTGACAAGTACGTCAGCACCGAACATCTCCTCATTGCTCTGGCACAGAGCGGCGACTCCACAGTCAAAAAAATACTTTCAACAAAGGGGGCGACCGGTGAGTTGTTGCTCCAAGCTCTATTAGAAACAAAAGGGAGCGCACGCGTGAACACACAGGACCCAGAAGGCACTTTCCAGGCACTTAACAAGTACGGTCTTGACCTCACCGCGCTAGCCCGCGAAGGCAAGATCGACCCAGTAATCGGTCGCGATGAGGAAGTGCGTCGAACTATCCAAGTTCTTTCTCGTCGCACCAAGAACAACCCGGTTCTGATCGGCGAACCAGGGGTAGGAAAGACGGCCGTCGTAGAAGGTTTGGCGCGTCGTATTGTCGAAGGGGATGTCCCCACTTCACTCGTTGGGAAAACTCTCATTTCTCTCGACATGAGCGCAATGGTTGCTGGGGCAAAGTACCGCGGCGAATTTGAAGAACGCTTGAAAGCAGTCCTCGACGAGATCAAAGGTAGCGACGGTCAAATAGTTACTTTTATCGATGAGCTCCACACAGTTGTTGGCGCTGGAAGTAGCGGTGATTCGGCAATGGACGCCGGCAATATGTTGAAGCCAATGCTTGCCCGGGGTGAGCTACGCATGATTGGTGCGACAACGTTGGATGAGTACCGTCAATACATTGAAAAAGATGCGGCACTTGAGCGGCGTTTCCAGCAGGTATTTGTTGACCAGCCCAGTGTTGAAGACACCATTGCGATTCTCAGGGGTATCAAGGAAAAATATGAAGCGCATCACAAAGTCGTGATTTCTGATGCGGCGCTCGTCGCCGCGGCAACTATGTCCGATCGCTACATCACCAGTCGCTTCCTACCCGACAAGGCAATAGACCTAATGGATGAGTCAGCAAGCCGTTTGCGGATGGAAATCGACTCCTCGCCCGTTGAGATTGATGTGCTTCAACGTCAAGTAGACCGCTTGCGCATGGAAGATCTCGCGGTGTCAAAAGAAAAAGATGATGCCTCGAAAAATCGTTTGGCCAAGATTCGGACTGAGATCGCGGAAAAAGACATAGAACTGCGCGAACTTCGCACCCTTTGGGATGCTGAAAAGCAAGGACTAGACCGCATTGGCGAAATCAAGGTCCTCGTCGATGACTTGCGTGCTGTTGCTGACAAAGCCCAGCGTGAAGGAGACTTTGAGCGAGCATCACGGATTCTGTATTCTGAACTCCCCACTTTTGAAGAGGAACTTGAAAAAGTCACGGCGGAAACCAATGCGCGTGAATCAACCATGGTCAAAGAAGAAGTCACCGCAGATGACATCGCTGAAGTTGTTGCAGCGTGGACCGGCATCCCGGCAGGTCGAATGCTCGAGGGGGAAACCGAGAAACTGATACGCATGGACGACCATCTTGGCGAGCGAGTGATCGGCCAACCGAAAGCCGTTCGTGAAGTCAGTGACGCGGTGCGCCGTGCGCGAGCAGGGATCGCCGATCCCAACCGACCAACTGGTTCCTTCATGTTCCTGGGGCCAACCGGCGTGGGGAAAACCGAGTTGGCCAAAGCACTCGCAGAATTCCTCTTCGATGACGAACGATCCATGATCCGTATTGACATGAGCGAGTACTCTGAGAAGCACTCGGTGGCGCGTTTAGTTGGCGCACCTCCCGGATATGTTGGATACGAACAGGGTGGCCAACTCACTGAAGCAGTACGTCGACGTCCTTACTCCGTGATCTTGTTCGACGAGATCGAAAAAGCGCACCCCGAAGTATTTGACATCTTGCTACAAGTTCTCGACGACGGGCGCTTGACGGACAGCCAAGGCAGAACCGTCGACTTCCGTAATGCTATTTTGATTTTGACCTCTAACTTAGGTTCCCAATTCTTGATTGACCAAGATGTACCGTTCTCCGAACGCAAGGCAGCCGTTATGGAAGTTGTTCGCGAAAAATTCCGACCTGAGTTTCTTAATCGACTCGACGCGATGGTCACATTTGATCCACTTGACAGGGAAGAATTACGTCGAATTACCGAAATTCACATTGAGCAATTGCAGGAACGGCTCTCTGACCGCCGGATCACCCTCGAGTTGGAAGCGACGGCGCTCACCTGGTTGGTTGATCGTGGCTTTGACCCTGTTTACGGAGCACGTCCACTGCGTCGGCTCATTCACACCGCGGTGGGTGACAAGTTGGCGATGGCGCTATTAGGTGGTGAATTAACAGATGGCGACACCTGTGTAATCGCGGTGGCAGACGACGGCGAATCACTTAAAATTCGATCATGATCACACTTACGATTCGCACCGGGCTCATTGCCGCCCTCCTCGGAACTTTCTGCCTCGGGTTTATCGCCCCGGCAACTGCAGCACCAAAGGGCGAGAAGGTTGTATTTCTTACCAAGTTTGTCAGTGAAGAAACAACACTAAATGTCTTACCGGGGGGTCACACCTACGGCTGGAACTACCTTACGAGCGCCACCAAAATTGACGGTAAGCCGGGGAAAGTTGAGTTCCTGGGTGTAGTGAATTACACAGACGGCAGCGGCCCCTTCGGTGGATTTGTCACCGTGACTTTAGACAATGGTTCAATCCTTGGACTGGCGGTTGATGGCCAAGGCTTGTCCCTTGCGAAAGGTGGGGGAACAGCAGACGCCCGTTTTGGGGGTTCCATCACAGTAATCAGCGGATCGGGCGATTTTAAAAAGGCGCAGGGCATAGGCACAATGACTGGGAGCCGGGCGTCAACACTGGGTAGTCCCGTGGCCATGAAATTTAATGTGATCCTTAAAAAATAGTGCGGATTCGAGTGGTGGCCTCTGCGAGAACTTCAGGCTTTTTACAGAATGCCCACCGGACATATTCTTTAAAGTCTTGACCTGACTCGGTGAAAACTTGGTGTGGGATCGCAATAACCTGACATTTTTTAGCCAACATTCGTGCGAACTCAAAGCCGTCGGTAAAGCCGATGGGGGAGATATCTGTGGTGACGAAATACGTCCCTTCGGTGGGGATCACCCGCATACCAATGTGCTCAAGCCCCGCACTCAGCTGATCCCTCTTGGCGCTTAGGCCATGCCGGATCTCATTGAAGTATTGGTCCGGCAGCCCCAGACCGCAGGCGATTGCTAGTTGGAATGGGCCGCCGGAAACATAACTCAAATGCTGCCGCACAGCTTTAACCGCAGAAATCAACGACTGCGGTCCGCTGGCCCAACCAACCTTCCAGCCGGTAAACGAAAAAGACTTTCCACCCGAACCGATCGTGATCGTGCGCTCAAACATTCCCGGTAGCGTGGAAATTGGGATGTGAATATGCGAGTCGAACCACAGGTGCTCGTAGGCTTCATCGGAAATTACGATCAACTCGTGTTCGATCACAATAGAGGCAATCGCGCTTAGTTCCTCGCGATTGAAAACTATTCCACTCGGGTTGTGGGGTGAGTTCAGCAATAAGACTCTGGTCGCGGGAGTTATTGCCTCCGCGAGGGCTTGGATATCTGGGCGAAAGTCAGGTTTTTGCAGGGGAACACCAACAGGTATCGCGCCGGTGAGGTCAATAATTGCCCGGTACACGTCGAATGCAGGCTCAAAGAACACGACTTCATGACCCTTTTCAACGAGTGCCAAAAGGCTGGACGCGATCGCCTCGCTCGCTCCGGTCGTGGCAACGACGCCGGTGTCAGGATCAATGTCGATGTGATAAAAGCGTTTTTGGTGGGCAGCAATTGCTAAGCGCAATTCCGGGAAGCCGTTGGGTGGTGGGTACTGATTACCTCGTCCGCTCGCAATGCACCGGGCCGCTTCGTCTTTGATTTCCTGGGGACCATCGGTGTCTGGGAATCCTTGACCAAGATTGATCGAATTAGTTTCTACCGCAAGGCGCGACATCTCTGCGAAGATTGAGACCGCATGGGGCCGCATTTTTTGGACTAGGAAGTTTTCTGACACGGGGCAACCCTAAGCCTGCAGCATGATGGCCCCCGTGCTTAGGTGGGAGGGTGAGTACGCGAATAATTGAGCCCGGGGCACAACTCACGGGTGAAATCGAATCAGCTCTGCACGTGATTGCAGAAAGTGCCGAAATTTCTGATCACACGGGAGTTCCTCGAAGCCACATTGAATTGCTTGCCTCAGCCGGGGCCCATGGCGCCCCACGGGCATTGGCGCAACAACGTGAAGTCACCGAGCGCCTTGCTGGAGCAGATGCGAGTACCTGGTTTTGTTGGAGCCAACACCAGACACCATTACGCACAATGCTTGAGGGTGGAAACCAGTCAGCGAGTGAGGCACTTTCGAGACGTTGGTTGTCTGGATTGCAGGGGGGCGAGTTTTTGGCCGCGATTGCATTTGCACACGTGCGGCGTGCGGGGCCGCCAAACCCAGTCGCTCACCAATGTGAAGGTGGGTGGGAGCTGACCGGGACCCTTGACTGGGTAACGAGTTGGGATATTGCCGACGTACTGATGCTGTTAGCGTCTACAGAAGATAAATCTAAGTTCGTGATTTTCTATCTACAGCTCAGAGACTTCACCGAAGAATTTAATTCGTGTGTTGTAGGGGAACCATTGAAATTGTTGGCAATGTCAGGTACACACAGTAGGCCGATCACCTTTGATCACACGTTTATTAGTAGCGACTGCGTATTCAGTGTGATCGATGCAGATAAATGGCTGGTAGCTGATTCGATGAAAACAATCTTGCCAAATCCGGCGGCCTTGGGCGTTGCGCGGGGAGCAATTGAGCAACTCAATGAAGTCGCATCCAGTCGCAATCAGAAGCAAGGAATAATTGCTGCAAGTGAATTGGCGAGGAAATATCACGGTCTGCGTGAGCGCGCTTACGCCGCGACGGACAACCCTAAAACTCCCAGATCGGTACTGGTTTCCTTGCGCGTTCAGATACTTGAGTTTGCTGTCGAGTGCGCTATCGCTGTAATCACTGCGAGTTCAGGCGGCGCAATGTTGATGGGCAACGCCGCGGAGCGCAGGGCGCGCGAAGCAATGTTTTTGCAGATTCAAGCGCAAACGCAAGAAACGAGAAATGCTGCATTGACGCGTGTGACGAACAAGTAGTTCATACTCGTTTTCTCATGACATACTAAGGTCATGAGAATCCTACCGAAATTCCTCGCAGCGTTTGTTGCGTCAGCTTTCGCATTAACAGCTTTCGGCGCTGCGCCTGCTCAGGCAGCTAAAGACCCAGCCAAGGGGGACTACACCCTTTCTGTTGAAATGCAGACTGGCCAGATCCGGTTGCTGCCTGACGACATTATTGTGATCAGCTTGCAGAACAACCCCACTACAGGTTATTCGGTCAGCGCAAAAATCACTGGTAAGAAAAAAGCAGTGAAACTTTCTAAAGGCTTTTATGCCGCGACGCCTAATTCATCCGGCATGGTTGGTGGCGGTGGAGTCACCAACTGGGGACTTGAAGCAATGAAGCCCGGAGTCGCGACAGTGGTTGTAACAATCACCGCGCCCAGCGGTAAAGTTGACCAGACTTTCAAGCTGAAAGTAATTGTCACAGCCAAGTAATTGGTTAACGAGCACGACGAATTGTTTGTGGAGCCGAGTCAGCAACACCGGCTTCTGTGGCAATTCGAACACCGCAGTCGTAGCGACTTTTGGTTAAGTTACGCACAACCGCTGAATTATTGAGAATTCGAGCAGAGCGAATGGCTCCGGCGCTCACGGGTGAGCAGATGACTCGCTCTGTTGTGATTTGTGAACCATTTGCAAGCGAAGCGGTCACGCGAAATTTGGCGGTTTCCCCGGTGAACTTGACCGACTTAATATTTCCTGCAACGGGTTGATCACTAGGGATCGCAGTGATCGGCTGCGACGGTGGCGAGTTGCCTTGGTCGGTCGCAGATATTGCCGTAATCGTGTACTCAGCACCCGTGAGGAGTCCTGAAATTAAGCAACTTCCAGTGACACTGCGCTTGGTCGGCGCTGCAAAACACGTGAAGGTGTGAGTGTTATTAGGATCAATCGAACTTGGCCCGGTAGCCGTCACCGCGTACTGGGTCACAGTGGTCCCATCTTGACCGGCAGTGATCCGAACCTTCAGCTGGTTAAGAAGCGGGATAACGGTAACGCTCGGCGAAAGAGTGGGAATCGAAAGCGGTATCGCTCCGGCACTTTGCAAGTATGTGTTGAGCGCACTCACGCGACTGTACACACCCGGGTAACTGCTAGCACAGTCCTCGCCCCAACTCAC
Source organism: Actinobacteria bacterium UBA4426 (assembly GCA_002390705.1). GTDB lineage: Bacteria > Actinomycetota > Actinomycetes > S36-B12 > S36-B12 > UBA4592. The sequence goes on from DGQA01000012.1 coordinate 63,371, forward strand.
AACTCCAACGAGTCGAGGCCCGGCGCTCGCATCAACCACCAAGGGTCCACCAGAATCTCCTTGACAGGCGTCGACAACTTTTTTGTCGGAGCTGACTCCGGCGGCACACAGCATAATCTTTTTATTTAATTCACTGGCGTCAAAGCCATTAAAATTGAGTCCATCAATTTTATACCGCTTCCCACCGCCACAGGAATTGTTCGGAAAAATAATCAGATCGCCGACCTGGAAAACGGAAGTATATTTTTTTCCCGAGCCTGCTGTATTTCCCCAGCCCGCAACTTGGGCCGCTCGGCCAGCGGAGGTGTATTCAGTGGACAACCCCGGAATCAAAGGGGCCAATAACGCAATGTCATCGACAGGCGAAGCGAGCGTCAACACGGAAATGTCGTTTTCGGAGGTTTCAATGTCGTATTTCGGGTGCACACTCACGCTGGCAATATCGATAAGTCGAATATTTGTGGAATCTAAATTCCGAGTGAAGCCCGCAGTGATTTCGGCAGCGGCGCTCTTTTCACCCGTCTTTTGGTTAACCACGCAGTGGGCGGCGGTCACCAATGTGGTTGGGGTGGTCAGCGTTGCAGCGCAAAATTGGGCTTGGAAGGCATCCTTCTGCTGTAGTTCCTTGGTTTTTAGCAGTGCGGCAAGGTAAGGGAATTGACCAACTTCACCGTCAAGTCCCTGAACTACTCGTGGGGACAGTGGGTTGGCGCTGTTGCCTACCCCTTGGGCATTTACCACGGGAAAAAACCCGAGAACTGCAGCCATCAACCCAATCAGCGCGTGCTTTCCCCCACACTTCACTCCGCAACGGTAAGCCATGCGCTGACACAAGGCGCTATGAGTCGGCACTGAACGGGAATCGGTCTGGGTCAGCTAGGGCAAACAATTATCAATTAACGCGGCGAATGCGGGTTCGCCGGGGAAGCTAGCTACCTCAATGCCACGAAGTGATACATCTCTAGGAATGATCGAACCCGGTGAAAAGTAGGCGGTAATGGGGGCGTTTGGCCAGGTTTCGGTAAAGGGAGGGAGGGCCGGGCTGATCAGTTGGTAACTCAAAATCTTTCTATTCCCGGCTTTTTGGGCGAGAGCAATTGCCGGGAGCTGCTCGCAGGCTTTGCCAGTTGCAATGACAACTAGGTGCGCGGTCACAGCGCTCTGCGAAATGCTCGCACAGGTTTTAGCCGGGTCGGTCTCAAGCTGAATTTCAACATAATCCGTGAAGTTGCAGATGGCCAATTCTGCTGAGAGAGCAGGATGGGTGTCGGCGCTGACCAAATGGACAACAGTTATTTCATTCATTGGAATAAGCCTATTGGCAGTTGATTAAGATGTGGATATGTCAACAAGCGACGAATGGAATGCATTACGTCAACAAATCTTGGACAAAGCCGTTGTGCGCGGGAAAGTTATTCTCTCCAGCGGGCGAGAAGCGGACTACTACATTGATTTACGTCGAGTAACCCTTGACGCAGAAGCTGCCCCACTCGTTGGTGCGGTTATGCGTCAAGTCAATAGCGGTTTCGACTATCAGGCGGTCGGTGGGCTAACCCTTGGTGCGGATCCTGTTGCCTCGGCCATGATGCATAACGCGGCAGGTGAGGGTGAACTTCTTAATTCGTTTGTCGTTCGCAAGAGCGAAAAGCAGCATGGTTTGCAACGCCGCATTGAAGGACCAGACGTCAACGGTATTCGAGTTCTTGCGGTTGAGGACACGTCCACCACTGGGTCATCGGTAATGACCGCTGTGGAAGCACTCTTGGTTGACGGCGCAGTTATTGCAGGAGTGAGCGTGATTGTTGATCGGGGTGCTCGCGCAGCAGTGGAAGAGCGCGGCTACAAGTACACCGCGGCATACACACTTGCTGACCTAGGTCTCGAGTAGATCCTTCTGCTCTTCGGTTTCACCAAACTTGCGTTCGAGTGCAAGCAAAATTGTGACGAATGCGGCACCTGCGATAAAGAGCAGTAGCGCGATTCCGATTTGATCCGTGGGTGCGAGTAGCTCTCGCTCGGGCCCTTGCCACGGCCACAGAGCTCGCAAGGAACCGAGCATGAGACCGGTAATGATCACCAGGGTTACCCGAGCACGATTTTCCAGCAACCACTTAAGTAGTGACACGAAAATTGCGAGACCGAGAATCGCTCCAAGAGCGAACACAATGAGATAGGTGAAGTTTCGATCGTTGACCGCTGCAATTGTTGGGTCATACATTCCTACTGTGAGCAACAAGAACGAACCCGAAACCCCTGGCAGTACTAGGGCGCAGATTGCGATCGAGGCCCAAAAGAAAACGACGATCAAGCTGGGGTCGGCCACGTTCCCTTGCGGTAAACCGGTCAAGAAGAATACGAAGACTGCAGAAATCAAGCCAAGTAGAACAAATGACGAGGACCAACCGCCCACCTTAGTAACCATGTGAGCGGGGACGTAGGTACCGGCAATCACGAGCCCGAAGAACAGAGCCTTCATAGCAATTGGTTGCTCGTCAAGCAATGGCTCAATGAGTTTTGCTCCAAGAATCACGGCGGCGCCCATCCCGATCGCAACTGGGATAAGTAGGCGCCATGGAAGTGACTTGAAAGTCGATACCGCGGTTTTGGTCGAAGCCTTCCCCGGGGCAAGCCCGACGAGCTGGCGAACACTGAGCACGAGGTCGGCGATCGAATTTATAAGCATCTGGTAGATCCCCACGATCAATGCGAGGGTCCCTCCGCTGACTCCGGGAACCACTTCAGCTGACCCCATGAGGGCACCGCGACCAAGATTGGTAATGAATTTCAGCACTGCCACAGGCTAGTGGGTAAGTTCACTCCCGTGGATGAAGAACAGGCCGGCGAGCCCTTTGCCGTGATTGGTGTCGGACCGTGGGAGGGCAAATGGCCGAGCGGAGACCACTACGATCCGGATTTATTGCTCGAGGGGGACAAGCGCAATGTTGTTGATCAGTATCGCTACTGGAAACTAGAAGCGATCGTTGCTGATCTGGATACCAAGCGGCACCCGATGCATATTGCTATTGAAAACCTTGGCCACGACTTCAACATCGGGACAATTGTCCGTAGCGCGAATGCCTTCCTGGTCAACGAAGTCCATATTGTGGGCAAGAAGCGGTGGAACCGCCGTGGCGCCATGGTGACCGATCGGTACCAGCACGTCCACCACCATGAACACGCAAGTGACTTCCTCAGGTGGGCAAAGTCAGAGAGTCTGCCTGTGATCGGCTTGGATAATTTCCCTGGAGCGGTCAAACTTGAATCATTTACATTTCCCAAAAGCTGCGTATTAGTCGTTGGCCAAGAAGGAACCGGGCTGTCAGACCCCATGCGTGACGGGTGCGATTCCCTCGTGGAAATCTCGCAATTTGGTTCCACCCGCTCAATAAATGTGGGCGCCGCGGCTGCAATTGCCATGCATGGCTGGATTCGAACCCACGCGGCGCGCTGACACGGCTGCGATCGGTTACCTCGTTGTAATCCAAGCATGGAAGGATGAGGTCAATCAACCGTTCCCGTGCTCAAGCGGGCTAAGAAATTTGGAGTGTACATGCCGATTGCATCCCCAGAGGTATATGGCGAAATGCTCGATCGCGCGAAGGAAGGTAAATTTGCCTACCCCGCGATCAACACCTCTTCATCGCAGACAATTGTCGCGGCAATCCGCGGCTTTGCCGAAGCAGAGAGCGACGGGATCGTTCAAGTTTCGTGGGGAGGCGCCGAATTTGCTTCGGGCCAAGGCGTGAAAGATATGGTTACCGGGGCCGTTGCCCTCGCTGAGTTCGCTCACGTTGTAGCTGCCAAATACGACGTGAACATTGCACTTCACACAGATCACTGTCCACTGGACAAGTTACCAGGATTTATGGAACCACTTATTTCGGTCTCACAAGAGCGAGTTGTTAAAGGCCTTGCGCCGCTATTCCAGTCACACATGTGGGACGGCTCCGCCGTACCTCTCGCGGAAAACTTGGATATTTCAGAGCGAATGCTTGATGCATGCGTCAAAGCAAACATCATTCTTGAAATCGAAATAGGTGTTGTCGGTGGCGAGGAAGATGGTATTGAAGCCACACATGACGCGAAACTGTTCTCAACGGTTGAAGATGGACTTGAAACTGCGCAGCGGCTTGGTGTAGGTGAGCGAGGTCGTTACATGGTCGCTGCAACATTTGGCAACGTTCACGGCGTGTACAAACCGGGTAACGTTGTGTTGACTCCTGTGATCCTCAAAGAAATCCAAGATGCAGTTGGTAAGGAGTACGGAGTGGATAAACCATTTGACTTGGTGTTCCATGGTGGATCTGGTTCATTGCTGAGTGAAATTCGTGAATCACTGGATTACGGTGTGATAAAAATGAATATCGATACCGACACTCAATACGCATTTACCCGTCCAATTGCCAATCACATGTTCGTCAATTACAACGGAGTACTCAAAATTGATGGTGAGGTCGGCAACAAGAAAATGTATGACCCACGCGCTTATGGCAAAGCCGCAGAAGCCGGCATGGCCGACCGCGTAAAGCTTGCTTGCGAGGATTTGCGCTCTGCTGGAACGAGGATGAAGTAGCCATGGATTCACAAAATTTACTTGGTGGTCCAGGACCCACACGCTTACCTGAAGGCGATGCCGCACAAAGTGCACTCTCTGCCGGGGGCGATCCACGTGAAGTTGTCGCTCAATACCCCACGAGTTCACTTGCTTGGGCGATGCTAAGTGACCAGGCGTGGGATAACAGTGACGTCATTGGGTCTTATGCGTTTGCACGAGTCGGCTATCACCGTGGGCTTGATGCGCTTCGTAAAAATGGCTGGAAAGGTTTTGGTCCGGTTCCATGGAGCCATGAGCCAAATCAAGGCTTCCTGCGCTGCCTCCAAAACTTGGGTAGAGCCGCTGGTGAAATCAATGAAAGCGACGAGAAAGTTCGAATCTCTGAGTTCATCGTGGAATGTGATCCAACACTTGCCTAAACACGTGCTGATCGCTGGCGCAGGAGTCACTGGGATTTCCTGCGCCATTGCATTGCGTGAGCGGGGAGTTCCTTTTCGAATTGTTAATAAAGGTCGCCGGGTTGGTGGCCGCATGGCTTCGCGTATTGTCCGTGATTCGGGCACACCATTTGATGGTCGAGTTTTTGACACGGGCGCTTCGTACTTCACAGTGAGTGAATCCGAATTCGCATCGGTTGTCGCCAAATTGGAAACTGCGGGTGTCGTGCAACCGTGGACGGATACTTTCCATTTTGCTGACGCAGAAGGCATCGCCGGTGTGAAAACAGGGCCCATGCGCTATCGGGCCGAGGGTGGGATCCGCAGCGTTGTTGAGTATCTAGCTCGTGATCTGGTGATTGAAGAAGGTGAAATTACCAAATTGCCCACATCTGAACGACTAGCACTGTGCATGCCAACACCCCAAGCGGCTCGGGTGTTCCCGCCGGCGAGTGATCTGAGTTCAGCAGTGTGGGAACCGGTTATTTCGGTGTCGATGTTATTTGACCACGCTCATTGGAGTGATTTTGACGGAATCTTTGTCAACCAGGATGCGCAAATTACCTGGATCGCGAATGATGGAGCCCGACGTGGAGACCAAGCACCGGCACTCGTTGTTCATATGAGCCCGGTCCTCTCTGCCGGTCACCTTGGGGATCCCAGTGAGGTGATTCCCATTGCAATAGCTCGTGTCCAGAAAATTCTGGGCTTCGACGAGGAACCCACGTGGTCACACGCACACCGGTGGACCTTTGCCAAGCCAATAGAAGGGACCACCTCATCGACACCGGGTTTCGTGCTGGGTGAAGTGTCACTCGCCAGCGATGAATTCAGTGCCCGGCCTCGGGTTGAGGCTGGTTGGCTCAGTGGTCGCGATCTTGGGCATGCCCTCGCTGATGGCGGATGATCAGTCGAACCGCAATTCTGCTGCTGAAAAAATTAGCGCAATTTCCCGCGCCAAGCCGAAAAAGACTTCACCGACTGCCCGTGCGGTTTTTTTAGCCACGGGTACGGGTGAATTTCGGCCAAATCTGTGAATTTCTGAAAACTGGGAACAGGCGCGTAGGTTACCGCCACTGGATTGTTGCGAGCAAACTCGGTTGGGTCGCCCAAATAGAGATGCACTTCCCGTCGCTGTGCTAAGTCTTTTAAAGTCTCGAGATAGAAAAGGATCCGCTGAGAAGACAACTGTAATTTGCGCAAGGCTGATTCGTTGAAAACAAAGACTACCGGCAAGTGTGGGTGAGCGGCCAATGCAGGATCGCTATCACCCAATGATTCAATTGTGAGTAAAACGTACTCTGGAGTGCGGATCTTTACCGCAATTGATGGCCCGGCGGTCCCTTGCGGATCAGGGTCACGATTCAAGAGCGGGTCAACGGCTATTTCGTTGAGTGAAATTTTATCGGGGAAATTTTCGATTGGACACGCGTGCTTCAACGCGCATTCGCCGCACAACTGCGGTGCCCGTTTGTGGACTTGCCAGCGCGAAAGACCGTAGGGCCTTGCGTTTGCAGAGCCAACGACCCACTGCCAGCCAGTTAGGTTCGCCGCCCGCGACCCATCAATTAGATGGCGATACATGCGTTCTTGGCCGTGCAGCCAACCTGCGTTGTTACGGACCGTCCACTGTGATGCCAGCCACATTCTGGTTTGGTTGACGAGCCAACCGTCGCGGGTTAGTTCATCAACTGCAAAATCAATACATGCCATACCGGGTGGCCAGCCGTCCCCAGGCGCATCCCACACCTGCTCGAACCGGAGATTGTGGAATAGACGGGTACCCATACGTGCATAAAGGTGTCGTGAATATTCTTGCCATAAGAGTTCGTCACGAAACTTCTCACGATCTGCAAACGGAGCTCTCGAAACATGCCTCCATAATTTTTCGAGGGTTAAGAGGTTGTGTCGAATGTATGGTGACAAGACCGTAGCTCCGCGTGCCGCTACTGGCAAGACTTCTGATCGGTTTCTTGCGTAGCCCGCAATATTTAATTTAGATAATGCCTGATCTGCTGCGCTTTGCCCACCGGTAATGGAACTTCGCCCTCCGCCGGAATGCAAACCAGAAAAGTGGTCAACAACTAACTGATCAATGTCTAATAAAGTGTCCAAGCGCTTCAAAGAAAACCTCACTACTTAATCGATTTCACTATTGTAATGACAAAGAGAATCAAGATTTTTTCACCTCTGGATGCTTGGCCCAGCAACTCGCTGTAGGGAGGCCATGATTAGTTATCACTTGTCATGGAGCTCACAAGTCACCGTAAAGATTGAGTTTCGAGGATAGATTCCAGACTGTTTCTCATTACTGGAGTCGCAACCGGCTCCGTATCCGGAAATCAATTGTGGGAGCGCCTCGGCCAAATGAGTCCTGCTAATGGGTGCTCCCCCTCGTAAACTCTGGTCACCCTCATAGCACCGGATCAACTCCGGTACCCTTTCGCGGTGCCCGCAATAGTTCTTCTCGGCTCCCAATGGGGGGACGAAGGTAAAGGTAAAGCAACAGACCTTCTTGGAGATCGCGTTGATTACGTAGTTCGGTATCAGGGGGGCAATAACGCCGGTCATACGGTGGTCATCGGCGATAAAAAATTCGCACTCCACCTGTTGCCCAGTGGGATCCTTACCCCTGAAGTAGTACCCGTGATTGCCAACGGGGTCGTGATTGACCCGGCGGTTCTGCTCGAGGAAATTGCCGGGCTCAATGCTCAGGGTATTAATACCTCCAAATTATTGATCAGCGCTAATGCGCACTTGATCACGAGTTATCACGTGACTTTGGACAAGGTGACTGAGCGGTTCCTGGGCAAAGCCCAGATTGGCACAACTGGCCGGGGGATCGGCCCGACCTATAGTGACAAGATCGGGCGCGTTGGCATTAGAGTCCAAGACCTTTTCGATGAATCGATTCTGCGACAAAAAGTGGAGAGTGCGCTTACCAACAAGAACCAAGTGTTGGTAAAAGTGTTTAATCGCCGTGAAATAGATATTGATGCAGTGGTTGCGGACCTGTTGCAATTCGCTGAGATTCTGCACCCAATGGTCCGTGACACCTCACTTGTTCTCAATAAAGCACTAGATGAAGGCAAGGTTGTTCTGCTCGAAGGTGGGCAGGGAACACTTCTTGACGTAGACCACGGCACTTATCCCTTTGTGACGTCAAGTAACCCCACTGCCGGCGGTGCTTGCACGGGAAGTGGAATCGGACCAACCCGAATTGATCGGGTTGTGGGAATCCTTAAGGCGTACACGACTCGGGTTGGTTCTGGCCCGTTCCCCACCGAACTCTTTGACGAAGATGGGGAGAAGCTTCGCACCATTGGTGGCGAGCGCGGTGTAACAACCGGGCGAGCACGTCGATGTGGCTGGTTCGATGTTCCCATTTCGCGGTACGCAACCCGCATCAATGGACTCACGGATACTTTCCTCACCAAGCTCGATGTCCTCACCGGTTGGGATCAGATTCCTGTGTGTGTCGCCTACGACATTGAGGGTGAGCGAAGTGACGAAATCCCTATGACCCAAACAGATTTTCATCACGCCAAGCCGATCTACGAAATGCTTCCAGGTTGGAGTGAAGATATTTCAGGCGCGCAGTCGATTTCGGACCTGCCAAAGAATGCCCGAGATTACGTTGAATTCCTGGAAGAAAAGTCAGGGACTCGGATTAGCGCGATTGGAGTTGGGCAAGATCGCAATGCCACGATTGCGATAAACGACCTGATCGGCTCATGAGCGAGAAGCTCACGGCTGAGTACGAACCTCAATCTGAGTTGGACGCATACGGAAATCCCATTGGGATACTCGTTCACAGTAATCGTGCTCCTGATCCTCCACGTGGGGAGATTCGGGGTTCGCACGCAATTTTACAGCCGCTTGATGCGGGCAAGCACGCCTGTGATCTGTGGGAGGTGTTCGTTGGTGCCGATCATCTATGGACTTATATGCCGCATGGTCCGTTCCTGGCCGAGAGTGATTACCGGGAGTGGATTGAATCGAAACAGGGCGGTCAAGATCCGTACTACTACGCAATTGTGGACGAGCAGAGTGGCAAGGCGCTCGGAGTCGCGAGTTACCTGCGGATTGATCCAGGTGCTCGAAGTATTGAGGTGGGTTGGATCACCTACTCACCACAGTTGCAACGATCACGAATTGCAACCGACGCAATGTTTGTCATGATGCGAAATGCATTTGATTTGGGTTATCGCAGGTATGAGTGGAAATGCGATGTGCTCAATGAAAGCTCGATGCGCGCGGCCGAGCGTCTGGGCATGACTTATGAGGGGACCTTCCGGCAATCAGCCGTGGTGAAAGGTCGCAATCGCGACACCGCGTGGTTCGCCATCGTTGATTCCGATTGGCCCGCTATGAGGGCGGCTTTCGAACAATGGCTGGACCCGATAAATTTTGATGCCCAAGGGAATCAGGTGGTTTCTTTGGGTTCCCTGGGATAGCAATTGACAAATTCCGCCTCGGTGGACCGTTAAGTGGGGCTTTTCTTGCGGATCTTTTGGCTGGTTCTAGAGTTCTGTCATGACGAATATCGATCCTGCCGAGGGCGCCCGGGTTTTTGATCTCGACCGTTCTTATGTCTTTCATTCCTGGAGTGCACAGAAGGCGCTCAAGCCCATGTGCGTCGCCGGGTCTCAAGGAAGTTACTTCTGGGACTACGACGGAAACAAGTACCTGGATTTTGCTTCACAACTAGTGAACGTAAATATTGGGCACCAACACCCCAAGGTAATTGCCGCAATCCAAGACCAAGCCGGGAAACTGGCTACCGTTGCCCCGCAGCACGCCAATGACAAGCGTGGAGAAGCAGCACAGCGAATCGTTGAACTTGCGGGCGGCAAGGCTGCCAAGGTTTTCTTCACCAATGGTGGAGCCGACGGCGTTGAAAACGCAATTCGTATGGCGCGCTTGCACACACACAAACATAAAATTCTTTCCGCCTATCGTTCCTATCACGGAAACACTGGCAGTGCGATCCAAGCAACAGGTGATCCACGACGCTGGCCAAATGAGTACTCAGCCCAGCAGGTTCACTTCTTTGGTCCCTATCTTTACCGCAGCGAGTTCTGGGCAACCACTCCGGAGCAGGAATCAGAGCGCGCGTTAACACACCTGGAACACGTAATTCAGTTTGAAGGACCAGGCACTGTCGGTGCAGTGCTGCTTGAGAGCGTGATCGGAACCGCAGGAATTTTAGTTCCGCCACCGGGTTACCTCGAAGGCGTGCGTGCACTGTGCGACAAGTACGAGATTGTCATGATTTTGGACGAGACCATGTCGGGCTTTGGTCGAACTGGGAAATGGTTCGCTTATCAAAACTGGAATGTTGAACCGGATCTAGTTGTTTTTGCTAAGGGTTCGAACTCAGGTTACGTTCCAGTGGGTGGCGTAATCATTTCAGGCGAAATCGCGGCAACATTTGATGAACGAGTATTTCCTGGTGGACTTACCTATTCAGGACACCCGTTAGCCGCAGCTTCCATTGTCGGTTCAATTGACGCGATGAAGGAAGAAAAGATCATTGAAAACGCCGCATCAATTGGTGAAAATGTTTTGGGACCGGGTCTGCGCGAATTAGCTGAGAAGCATCCGGTGATCGGCGAAGTCCGCGGTCTCGGCGTGTTCTGGGCACTTGATCTGGTAATCAACCGCGAAACACGCGAACCATTGGCACCATATGGAGGAACGTCACAAGCTATGACTGATCTGGTCACCGAATGCAAGAAGCGTGGGCTCATGCCATTCGCCAACTTTAATAGAATGCATGTGGTGCCACCCTGTGTTGTGACTGAGGCTGAAGCGCGTGAAGGTCTGGAAATTCTCGACCAGGCGTTTAGTGCAATTGACTCCTACTACCAGGGCTGACCGAACTTGAAGTGTTTGGTTATTGGCGGCGGGGCGCGTGAACATGTAATTGCAAGCGTACTGCTAGGTGACCCTGAAGTTGAATCTGTTGTAGTCGCTCCGGGTAATGCCGGGATTGCCTCATTGGTTCACTGTGTGCCAATTGATGTAACGGACGCGCAAGCGATCGGGGAGTTGGCGACGGAACTTGATGTTGACCTCGTAGTTGTTGGTCCAGAGGTACCACTGATGGCCGGCGCTGCTGATGCACTCATTGCCCGGGGGATTCCTTGTTTCGGGCCAACGCGCGAGGCAGCCCTCATTGAAGGTAGCAAAGCATTCTGCAAAGAAATGATGGCCGAAGCAGGTATTCCCACCGCAATGGCTCTCGTCTGCGTGAACACTTCCGAAGCCGAGATTGCTCTTGGCGCTTTTGGTGCTCCCTACGTTGTGAAAGACGACGGGCTTGCGGCGGGAAAAGGTGTTGTGGTCACATCGGACCGAAGTGAGGCACTAGAGCACGCTCAATCCTGCTTTGCCGCCGGTGGAACAGTGGTCATAGAAGAATTCTTAGACGGGCCCGAAGTCTCACTCTTTGGAATCTCGGACGGGACGACCGTCATTCCATTGCAGCCGGCACAAGATTTCAAACGCGTGGGCGAGGGCGATGAGGGACCCAATACCGGCGGAATGGGTGCCTACTCACCACTTCCATGGCTGGAAGAAAGTGTTGTCGGCGAGGTTACCGAGCGGGTGTTGCAGCCGATGCTAGATGCGCTGAAGCGCCGTGGAACACCATTTGTCGGGGTACTGTATGCCGGGTTGGCGATGACGAGACGGGGAATCCGGGTAATTGAATTTAATGCTCGTTTTGGCGATCCAGAAACCCAAGTGGTGCTCTCCCGGTTGGCTACCCCTTTGGGAGGACTTCTCCTTGCAGCGGCAACCGGGCAACTCGAGAGTTTTGCCCAACTGCGTTGGGTTCCGGGATTTGCCGTAAATGTTGTGATCGCAGCCCAGGGTTACCCGGCCAATCCGCTCCTGGGTTCCGCGATTTCCGGGTGTGAAAATGTCGAACTGGAGCCCAACACTTCCGTTTTTCACGGGGGGACAGCCCGCGTTGATGGCGAACTGGTTACTTCTGGTGGCCGGGTGCTCTCGGTAACCGCTCATGCCCCGACTTTGAGCCAGGCTCGAGAGCGCGCTTATGCGGGCGTGGTCCAAATCGAGATTGACGGTTCCCATTTTCGCCCAGATATTGCTCAAAAGGCTTGTGCCACTGACTCGTGAATGGGGCGCGTGAAAGAATACTCGCGTGGGTAGCCAAATGAATTCAATTGATAGCGTGCTCGCCTCACGCTATGCATCGGAACCAATGCGAGAAATCTGGGCGCAAGAGGCAAAAATTCGACTGGAGCGACAACTGTGGATTGCCGTCATGCGGGCCCAGCAGGAATTAGGAATTTCGATCCCAAAGGGAGTACCTGAAAAATACGAAGCGGTGGTTGACACCGTCAACCTGGAGTCAATCGCCGAGCGTGAGCGGGTTTCCAAGCATGATGTTAAGGCTCGCATTGAAGAGTTCAACGACTTAGCCGGGGCCGAACACCTCCATCTGGGCATGACCTCTCGGGACTTAACCGAAAATGTTGAGCAGTTACAGATCCGTCTCAGTCTGATTGTGATCCGGGATAAATCGATTGCGGCACTTGACCGGTTGAGTCGACTTGCGGTGGCGTATTCCGAACTTGCGATGGCGGGGCGTTCACATAATGTCGCTGCCCAAATCACGACTCTTGGTAAACGCATGGCCACTTTCGCCGAGGAGTTACTTTTCGCGGTTGAAAGGCTCGAAGAATTAATCGACGCGTATCCACTGCGCGGAATAAAGGGTCCGGTGGGTACCGCACAAGACATGCTGACGTTGCTTGATGGAAACGCTGAAGCACTATCAAAACTTGAAAGTCGGGTGGCTGCACATTTAGGCTTTAGCAACCTATTCACCAGTGTCGGTCAGATTTATCCGCGGTCACTTGATTTTGAAGTCACCGCTCTCCTGGTTCAGCTTGCATCTGGACCATCAAATTTCGCGACAACTGTTCGTTTAATGGCTGGTCAAGAACTTGCAACCGAAGGTTTCCTTCCCGGTCAAGTGGGTTCCTCGGCGATGCCTCACAAGATGAATGCTCGTTCATGTGAACGAATTAATGGCTTCCATGTAATTCTGCGAGGCTACATGAACATGTGTGCTGATCTATCGGGTCAACAGTGGAATGAAGGAGATGTCACCTGTTCGGTTGTGCGCAGGGTTGCCCTTCCAGATTCGTTTTTTGCAATCGATGGAATGATGGAAACATTTCTCACGGTGCTCGACGGATTCGGTGCTTTCCCCATAATGATTGAACGGGAACTTGATCGTTTTCTTCCATTCCTGGCAACAACTAAGATTTTAATGGCAGCTGTTCAGTCTGGAGTGGGACGAGAAAGCGCACACGAGATAGTCAGGGAGCACGCGGTTGCGACAGCGCTCGCGATGCGTGAAATGCCGGATGCACAGAACGACCTCTTGGAAAAACTTGCAGCGGACCCTCGTCTTGACTTCACCGTCGAGCAATTGAATTTGCTACTTGCCCACCCCATTGAATTTACTGGTGCTGCGCAACAGCAAGTTCGTGTTCTCGCAGACCGGGTTGAAGTCCTCACCGCGCGTTACCCGGATGCCGTGGGCTACCAACCAGGCGGCATTCTGTGACCCAGGAACTTACCCACAATTACGATCTACCTGACGGTTACGAGCATATTTTATCGGGCAAAGTGCGGGATCTTTTCCGCACGCCGCAAGAGCGAATACTGATGGTGACCAGTGATCGAATTTCGGCATATGACTGGGTCCTTCCAACAGAAATCCCTGACAAGGGTCGAATTCTTAATTTGATTTCGCAATGGTGGTTCGCGCAACTACAGGGTCTGGTGTTTAACCACACCACGACGTCCAAGGTGCCCAAATCGGTGATCGGTCGCGCTGTTGTGTGTGAACCACTCGAAATGTTTCCGGTGGAGTGTGTTGTTCGTGGTTATCTTGCCGGCAGCGGCTACGCCGACTACGTTACAACTCGAAAGATTTCCGGGAATGGTTTACCGCCGGGGTTGAAAGAAGGCGCATTGTTACCAAAACCACTTTTTACTCCCGCCACGAAGGCACCAGTGGGTGAACACGATGAAAACATCACCTATGACGACGTGATTGTTGAGCTCGGACAAGAGGAAGCCCAAGAATTAAAGCGGCTGTCGACGGCCGTGTACGAATATGCGGCAGAAATATCAAGTCGGAAAGGTTTAATTCTTGCTGACACGAAGTGTGAGTTCGGGGTTGCCCTCGGTGGAAAGTATCAAGGCCAAATCATTTTGGGCGATGAGATACTTACACCAGATTCATCTCGATATTGGGAGAAGGAATTGTGGAATCCGGGTGGTCCTCAACTTTCATTTGATAAGCAGTTTGTTCGCGACTGGTTATCCTCACCAGAGTCAGGGTGGGATAAGAACTCCGGCGAAGCTCCACCTCCCTTACCGGACGAAATTGTTGCCAAAACCCGCACCAAGTACGTCGAGGCATACGAGCGCATCACCGGGGAGAAGTTCGAGTGAGTACCTGGCTAGTCACCGGGGGTGCGGGTTATATCGGCTCGCATGTTGTTCGTGAATTACTTTCAGCGGGTTTCCAGCCCGTAGTGTGTGATGATTTTTCGGCAGGGTTGCGTTCACGTATTCCTGAAGATGTGCCAATTGTCGAAGGTGATATCGCGGATGCCACGGCGCTACGAGGGATATTTAATACATTTGGCGTCACCGGAGTCGTTCATCTTGCCGCGAAGAAGGCCGCGGGTGAGTCGGTTCACTTCCCCCTACATTACTACAAGGAAAATGTCACCGGACTGCAAAGTGTGCTCGGTGCAATGGTTGATTCGAGCGTAGATAATTTTGTGTATTCATCTTCGGCGGCGGTTTATGGAACCCCCCAATCAAATCCGGTGAAAGAAAGTGAGGCTTTCAATCCCGAATCTCCGTACGGGGAAACAAAAGTTATCGGTGAATGGCTGGCCAAAGACCTGGCTACCAGTAATAAACTGAACTGGATCGCATTACGATATTTCAACGTTGCCGGAGCTGGCAGTGACGACCTGGGTGACAACAGTGTGAACAATTTGATCCCGATGGTCTTCCAAGCCCTCGAAATCGGTGGAAGACCCAGGATTTTTGGGGCAGACTACCCGACCCCAGACGGAACCTGTATTCGTGACTACATCCATGTGGTTGATCTGGCGGGGGCCCACGTTGCTGCTGTTAAAAAGTGTGAAACCGGCCGAGCGAATCTGGCAATCAATGTTGGCCGTGGAAGTGGAGTGAGTGTCCAAGAGGTCATGGATTCGATCTCGAGGGTGATCGGGCGCGATATCAACCCCGAAGTTGTGGGTCG
>DGQA01000035.1:0-3610 GCA_002390705.1 Actinobacteria bacterium UBA4426
ATGTCGAAATTCTCGGATTCGGTGGTGAAAAAGATGTGAAAATTTCCGTCAAGTAGGTGCCCGAAAATCGCAACTTGGCTGACCCCAGCTCGTTCGAGTAGTGCACACAAAGCGGCATAACTCTGCCCTAACACGCCTTGTGGCACACTCACATCAAGTTTGTGAACAACGCCAGCTGACTCAACCGCCAAACTCTCGGTTACCCGCTCCCGTAAGGACCACAGTTTTTCCCGGTCAGTTGCATCAACTGCCATCACCAAATTGTCGCAGGTGGCAAGAAAATCACTATTTAATTCACCACGAACTTCAAGCAACAAGTGAAACACCGAATCAAATGGAACTGCCGTCCCGGTGACCCGCTTTACGCAATCAATACTGGCCCGGTCAACAATCTCAGCAGCGTGAATATTTCCGATGAATCCGGACGCGATCTTCAACGCAGCAGAAATCGATTCGACCCCACACACCAAAAGTTGCACCGCTTCTGGCCGCAGCAACTGCACGCGGACTTTCGTGATCACGGCGAGAGTACCTTCGGAGCCACACAGTAATTGCGTGAAGTCGTAGCCCGTATTGTCTTTTGCCAGACCGCGCAAGGTTGAGATCACTTCACCGCTTGGTAGCACCGCTTCAACCCCCACAACCTGCTTGCGCATCATGCCGTGAGCAACCACGTGAATCCCACCGGCATTTGTTGCCACCATGCCACCGACCGTTGCCGAGTCTCGTGCGGCCAGATCCACCCCGAACTCGAGATCGTGAGTCCGCGCAAACTCATGCAACTGCACCAGCGTCACGCCCGCGCCCACGGTCACGTGACCGCTGATCGGGTCGAAGTCCTCGAAGGAGCATAAATAAGTAGTGGAAAGCAATATGTCAACCGAGTCCGATCCCATTGATGACGTATTTTGATTCTCCGAATGTGCTTCTAGCCCTGATAACCGCGGTACCGACCCACCCACCAAGCCGGTATTGCCACCCTGGGGAGTCACCGCAACCCGATGCTGGGCACACAACCGCAGCACGCCGGCTACTTCCGCTGTCGAAGACGGCCGCGCCACCGCCAGAGCGGACCCATGGAAATTTCCGGTCCAATCAACCAAGTACCCGGCCATGATCGAACTCGAAGTGAGCAGCTCGTCTGCTCCGACAACGCCACGCAACTCTTGGAGAAATTCCGGCTCATCTAGATCCGACACTTCCACGCTCCTTGCTACTCGTTGAACCTGGAGGTATCCTTTCAGTAATACAAGGTAACTTCCCCGAGCCACCTTGGTTATTGGAGCCCTCAATGTTGACCCTTGGTCGAACACTTCGCACAGTGATGGGGGCCTGTGCGCTCATCTCACTCAGCACAGCGACTGCTGTGGGCATTTCGAGCGTAAGTGCGGTAGACCGAAGCCCCAACCAGACCCCCACCATTGTGGCCACGGGAGAATTAATCCTCACCACCTCCCCGGGAATTTTGCCAGCGTGGGATGCCGCTCGCATCGAACTCACTGCAATTCCCCCAGCTTCGCTCACTGAACTCACCACCAGTGCTGCCCAACGACTCCAACTGCCGGTAGTTGCCAAAACCGGATCAGCTAATGCGCTGTCGGGAGGGTTCCGGTTCACCAATACGAAAACCCGCGAGGTTGTGAACTGCCTCATCCCCACCATTGACACCAGAGCCCGCGTGTTGGATTGCGTCACAATCGGTGCCGGGCAAGTATGGGAAACAACAAAAATCTTTTTCGAAATCAGCAAGATTAAATCATGGACAGCTTTCAACGCGGACGGTCAGCGAACCAGCCTTCTCACCGGAATCGAATTCAAAATTCCTGACGATGGAAGCGCAAAATTTTTCAATGACAAACTGTCCACCACAGTGTTCAGCACAAGTGTGACAATCGCGACGGGAACTTTAGATGTAACCCGCAGGATCACTCGCTAGCATGCAAGTCACCAAACAAGAAGTACTTCTCGTCATCCCAACATTTCGACCTACCCGTTCAGTGATCAGTATCATCGAAAAACTGAAACTCACCACAATAGTTTCCGATGACTGCAGCCCGGTTACCTTCGACCCACTTTTGCGCGAAGTGTCCGCACTCCCCCGCACAACAGTGATCCGAAATTTACACAATCAAGGGATCGCCCGTGGACTGAATCAAGGTCTTGAGCTCGCGGCGTCCCACCGATTCGAGTGGCTCCTCACCGTGGACCAAGACTCTGACCTTGATAGTGATTACGCGCGCGCGATTCTGTCCGCAGCACAAAGCCATGAAGCCCTCTGGATCCAACGACCCGCGATCGGCGTGATCGCTCCACACCAAGTGCAGGACGCTAGCGGTGTCATGACCTACCCCACCAAATTGGTCGACTCAGTCCCAGTGACCCAGGAAGTAATTCAAAGTGGCGCACTGTGGCGGGTGAGTGCCCTGCGGCAAATCGGCGGATTCGACGAGAAGCTTGGAATTGATGCGGTCGATGCCGCCGCATGCCTACACCTGCGCGAGGCCGGATACCTCATCGCTCTCACCGACACCGTTGAGTTGCACCACAACCTTGGCCACTCACACCAAGTAAATATTTTGGGCAAAACAGTCATGGTCACCAACCATTCACCCTCACGGCGAGCCACCATGGTCCGAAACCGGTTGCGCCTAGCCCCCGCCGAGTTCAAACAATCCCCCGTTCACGCGGCGCGAACCCTGCGACGGGTCACCGTCAACTCCTTAATGGGCGGGCTGACCGGCACTGACCGCTGGGAGAAAACAAAAGGTTCCTTATCTGGGCTTCGTCGGAAGACACCCAACGAATAATCGGCTTCCCGCAAGTGTGGTCACACATCTAGATTCACCCTCCAATAGATTCAGATCGTGACCACCAGACGAATACGCCTCACCGACGGCGGATTGGTCCTAGCGCTGAGTCTGTTAATCGCGGTAGTCGCCCAACGCTGGGCCGGCTTGGACACCCCTGACTCCAGCTTCTATGCGAGCTTGTCCCTCTTCGGCGATCAAATCACCGACCGGGCACCCATTACTTCTTACTTTTGGACCCGACTCGGTGTTATCGGACCGGTTCAAGTCCTCACGACCACGCTAGGAACCTGGCTTGGTTTTGCAGCCTGGCGTTACCTACTCATCCTGATTATTGTGGCCAGTACCTACTACCTTGTTAAACGGTTCACCAATCGAGTCAGCGCCATCTGGCTCACCGCACTCATTGTTTCCAGCACGGTGCCATTGAGCTACTTGGGCAACCCTTATCTCACCGGGGCGGTCCTGGCCGGAACGGCGGCGCTGATCAACCTCGCGGTAAACCCCAATCGTGGCGCCGCAGTCTTGAGTGGAATCACAATGGGTTGGTTGGTAATGGTGAACCCCCCGGGGGTTTTGCTCGCGGGAACAATCTGGCTGTCCATCACCATTCACCAAAAACGCCCTTCTCCTCGAGCTCTGCTCTACACGCTCGTCACCACAGCGTTGGCGACACTAGTGACCTTCACCGCTTTCTTGATGTGGGGCCGAGGAATTTTCCCAAAAATGGACTGGTTTGCAGCCTATTTAGACGCTCAGGCAATTGACCAATCGAACTTCTCTAGTGGTGAAAACATTTTCCT
>DGQA01000035.1:3631-4185 GCA_002390705.1 Actinobacteria bacterium UBA4426
TTTGGTTAATGAAGCGCGAGTCCAGTGCCACCCAACTCGGATTCCTGACCGCCACAACCAGCGTCGCTTTCATGCTGGTTTTTAACCCACTCTTGGGTGGTATTGCCCTAGAAGCCCCCATGTATCAAGCCATGCTCTGGCCCCCTGCACTCATTGCCTTGGCTTTGGGTTCGAGCGCATATATCAGCTTTGGAAAAAGCACTCTCCAAGTTGTCTTAGCGATCTTCTCGGTGATTGTCGTTACAGCAGCCGGATTCATGGCACCGAATCTGAATCTGGCTACCGGCTGGTTACTGGGAATAATCACTGCAATTGCGTTCGTGGCAAGCCTCGCGTTCGTGCACGCGTTCACATTCTCATCCCCCACGCCCGCCAAAAACCTGATCACAATCACGACTTTGGCCTTATTCCTGGCCAGCGCCCAACTCGTGCAAAACTCCCGCGGTGATTTAGGACTCTTTTACCTCAGTCCCTACCACTGGGCGTACTCTGGTAACCCGATTTCGGACAAAATTCATACTGCGGTCAATTCCCAGAAGTGGTTGCTAAATAAC